>CAYWUV010000049.1:0-43100 GCA_964461235.1 uncultured Bryobacterales bacterium
TAGACAGATGATGGTCTTCCAATCCCGAAATCCTGCTTTTTGGCACGGGCACTAGTTTGCGACAGCGGGGACGCCCTGCTCGCCCGGCTCGGACAGCAACCGTAGCACTACCGAGTAGGTCCCATCACACGATCCCTCTGCCTTGCGCGGTCGGGCCACGGCAGGTTCAGCGGCTGACGACAAGGAATCTCGACCGATGGACGCTCTCGATCCATGCTCCGGTCGGTACCCACGTTCGCCTGTTGCCGATCAGGCTCGCTCATCAGACAGCGCGGCCCATGCACGAATCTCCGGCTACCTGCGGTCCATGCCCGCGCTCGGTCACAATCCTCTCGTCGCCATTCAAATCGCGCTCGTCGGCCACGCTGCCGACACGGTCGAACAACCCCTATGGCCGGACATCAACAGGCGCCTGAGCAGTTACCCTTGAACAAAGCCATCGATACTCGCTCTCTTGGGGGCAAGTTAGTGCTTTCGGTATTCGGGGAAATGGCAGAGTTCGAAGCGGACCTCAATCGCGAGCGAACGATGGATGCTCACCGAGCGGCCAAGGCCACCGGCGTCACCGGGGCCGTCCATCTCCGTTCCACGATCCGGGAAATGTCCGACTCGCTAAGGCCTTGCTGGCCGATCCCAGCGTAACGGTGGCAGCGGTTACCTGCCGCTCCGGTGTCAACGTAACCTAATCTACCGGTGGTTTCCCGGGGACGATCCGGACGCCTGTGGCGGCACACAGCACAGGAGCCGGGCCGCGTGAGGATCGACGAAGCCCGCGACGCCTACCTGCGGGAGCTTGAGATGCGCGACATCCCCATGCCAACAGTGAAGGCTTATCGGTTCGATGCTTCACCAACTCCAAGTGAATGACGCTGAATCGGCTCTTGAGGCGCTTGACGAGATCGACGTCGCAGCGATTCGGGCCTTGGCGAGAGCGATGGACCTTGCTCATGGCACGCGGGCGAAGCGTCTCCGGCAACTACGAGCCTTTCTTTCGCACACATTGGCAGCGGGCTGGATGGTGGAGTCACCGGCATTCGGTATCCGGGCCCAGAAGCGGGATGCCGAACCTACCATGCCGCTAACCCTTGAGGAAACGCAGGCCCTCGTCTCCACCTCGCGGCATCAGCCGAGACAATACGCACTGCTGCTGGTGAGGTACTCGGGCCTCGCAATCATGGATGCGGTGACGCTTTCAGGCAAGGCTCTCAAGCAAGAAGTGGAACTGGTCCTTCTACCGGCGAGAAGTGGCGAATTGGAAATGGTCGCGATCCCTTACAAGGCCGTTGCGGCCCTCGGGGCAGCCGCCCCAGCCGGACCCGCCGGTTTTTTCTGGACTGGACGCTCCGAACCAGGAATGGCCGCGAATCATTGGCGCACGCGCCTGAATTCAGCCACCATCGATGCGGGAGACCAAGACTTCCACCCGCATCGGCTCAGGGATGATTTCAATTCCCGGATTACTAGTCCGTCAACAGGGGCACATTCGATGTCGAGCTACTGCTCGCGAGAGTCCTGATCCAAGGTGTCGACACTGCTCGGGCATGGCAGCGTGGCGACCACCCAGGACCACTGCTCGCCTTGGAATCTCGCGCCTTGCGAGCGCCTCGCCCGAATCGTCCTGAAAGTTCAGCAGCAGCACTTGCTCCTGCCGGAAATCAATCCGGAAAAGCCTGCGGGGATCGCAACGACCGCCCCTGCGGTGGTTGGCCAAGAAACACCCCAACGTTCCCAAGCCACCCAGGTTACTTGTAACTAACGTAGTCCATGATGTGGCTGGTATCCTAACAACTCTCCCGTGAGTGGAATCCGGGCGTTGCGGCTGGGTGCCGCGTGGAGGGACTTGTCCACCCGGGGCAGGCTTCGGGCTACCGGCGAGGATCGCGCACGCCTCCTCCACGCCATCTCCAGCAACATCGTCGAGGGGCTGTCGCCCGGCCAGGGCACCTATGCCTTCTTCCTGGATGCACAAGGGCACATCCAGTCCGACAGCCGAATCTTCATAGATGGCGACCACATCCTGATCGATTGCGAATCAGAGGCCGGGGCCGCTCTGAAGGACCACATCGAAGGCTACATCATCATGGACGACGTTTTCCTGGAAGACATCGCCGCCTCCAATTGCCTGCTGGCCGTGCTGGGACCGACATCCCGGCAGACCGTTTCGTCTCTGTTCGGCAAGGTTCCGGCTAGCGAACTGTCCTTCGTCCATTCTGGCCCGGTCCGCGTGTTCCGCGTGCCGGTCGGGGAAACGGACGGCTACTGGATTGAAGCGCCACGGGCAGAGCTCAGCCGGCTGACCACGGAACTCGAATCCGGAGGGGCTGTGGCAGCCACCGACGAGGACCTCGAGATCCTCCGGGTATCACGTTTGGTTCCGCGGTTCGGAAGGGACTTCGGGCCGAGAAACATCCCCCACGAGACGCAGCAGTTAAACGCGGTCTCCTTCACCAAGGGCTGCTACACGGGCCAGGAGATCGTGGAGCGAGTGCGCTCGCAAGGCCGGGTACGGCGCCTGCTCGTCGGTATCGAGCTGGAATCGTCGAGCGTGCCCGAGGACCTGACCGTCTACCACGACGGCAAGCGAGTCGGCACGATGACCTCTCCCACCCCGGGCGCAGCACCCGACGGCGCGACGCGCGGATTCGCGATTGTCCGTAGGGAGGCCGGCGACTCCGGAACACAAGTAAGGGTCGGTCAGTCCCTTGGGCGGGTGCTGGACGCATCCCGAGCGTGATCATACAGTCGAAAGCGACGTCCTATCCTAGTGTCAGCACGCGATTGACGATGGAATGCTGCGGAAAAACTCATGTCGGTCACGTCCGGCGCAGTAACGAGGATTCCCTTCACACCAGCCCGGACCTTGGCTTCTTCGTCGTGGCCGACGGCCTGGGAGGGGAAGCTGCGGGGGAGCGGGCTAGCGCGCTGGCGGTACAGGTGCTCGCGTCCGCAGCGGCCGAGGCCGGAGAATCGCTGACGGCCGAGAACGTGGTTGCAGCCGTCAAGCTGGCCAACGGCCGGATTCGGCTGGCGACGGAATGTGATCCGGCGCTTCACGGAATGGCGACCACTGTCACGGCTGCGATCGTGCGGAGCGAGTCGGTCGAGATCGTGAACGTGGGCGACAGCAGGGCATACCGGCTCTCGGACGGCAAGCTCGAGTGCCTCACCGAGGATCACACCTGGATTCACGATCTCGCGGCTGCTACCGACGTGAGCCCGGAGAGCCTCAAGGACCATCCCTACAGGCATGTCCTCACGCGGGCCGTGGGCGCAGAAGAGAAAATCTCCGCCGACACATTCCACGCTGCTTTTGCCCCCGGAGAAATCCTCCTACTATGCAGCGACGGGTTGCACGGAGTGGTGCCGATCGGCGAGATTGCCAAGCGCCTGGCGGGCGACTCTGCGGTCCAGGACAAGGCACAGGCACTGATCGACGCCGCGATCGACCGGGGCGCTCCGGACAACGTGACTGTCATTGTGGTCCGGCAGGCGTAGGCTGCCCCTCCCCGAAGCCGACCGTTTTCCTGCGTCCGCGTCCCGCTTCTGGGCGCCATCCAGGCCCGTCTCCCCAAGGCGTTTCCGGATTTCCGGACGTGATGCGATTTGGCAGGGTGGGCTACGAGAGGTTCTCGCGACGCTCCGTCAGCGCCTCGATCCGATCCAGGTCCAGGTCAAATCCGAGGCCGGGCCCGCCCGGGACCCGGATCGTTCCGCTCGGGGATACCTCGATTGGCGGATCGACGATGTCACGCGTCCAGTAGCGCTTTGATGCCGAGACATCTCCGGGAAGCGTGAAATTTGGCAACGTGGAGAGCGCTATGTTGTGCGCCCGCCCGATTCCGGCCTCGAGCATTCCCCCGCACCAGACAGGCACTCCCGTCTCGCGGCACGTATCGTGGACACGCCTCGCCTCGGCGAATCCGCCGACGCGGCCCAACTTGATATTGATGATCCGGCAAGCCCCGAGGCGAATCGCCTGTTCCGCGCGGTGGGCACTGACAATGCACTCGTCGAGGCAGACCGGCGTGCGCAAACTTCGTTGCAGGGCGACGTGATCGATAACGTCGTCATGTCCGAGGGGCTGCTCGATCATCATCAGGCCGAAGTCATCCAGTTCCTTCAGCCGCTCGGTGTCGTCCAGGGTGTAGGCCGAATTCGCATCGGCCATCAGCAGGATATCCGGGAACTTGCTCCTGACTGCCTCGATCACATGGATGTCCTTGCCCGGCTTGATCTTGATCTTGATCCGCTTGTAACCGGCCTCCAACTCCCTTTCGATGAGGTCCAGCAACGCCCCCGTCGAATCCTGAATGCCGATCGAGACTCCGCAGTCGATTTCGGTCTGCTTGCCTCCGATGTGTTGCCAGAGCGGGCGGCCCGCCCGCCGGGCATCCAGTTCCCAGCACGCCGCCTCAAGTCCCCCGCGAGCCATCCGGTGGCCGCGGACAGCACCCGTCAGGGCTCCGACTTCGGCAGCAGACCCGATTTCCCTGCCAAGGACGCGTGGGACGGCGAAATCCCTGAGAACCAGCCAGGCAGCCTCGACCCATTCCTCGTTATAGAAGGGCCGCTCGCCGCAGGTGACCTCTCCCCATCCGATCGCACCGTCGGAATCCTCGACCTCCACGAGCAGGATCCGGCGCTCTTCCGTGCGGCCGAAGCTCGTCTCGAAGGGCCGCACCAGACGCATACGGATCTGGCGCAGCGTGACTCGCGCCAGCCGCAAAGCGGAATCCTCCTATCGTCTCTGGCAGCGGGGGCAGAAGTGCGTGCTCCGCTGCGCCACCAGGATCCGACGGACAGGCGTGCCGCACCGGGCGCAGGGGGTCCCGGTCTTGCCGTACACCTGGGTCTGGAGCTGAAAATACCCCTGCGTCCCGTTGCTGTCGACGTAGTTGTTGATACTGGTGCCTCCCGCCTTAATCGCGTCCTTCAGGACTTCCTGGATCGCACGGTGCAGGTCCCCGGCCTTTCGCGGACCGACACTGGAGGCCGCTCTCTGGGGATGAAGCCGTGCGCGGTACAACGCCTCATCCGCATAGATGTTCCCGAGACCCCGCAGGAAACCCTGGTCCAGCAACAGGGCCTTCAGCCTCGACCCGCGGCTGGCAAGGCGCTCGGCAAAATCGTCCCGTTCGATTTCGAGCGGCTCCGGACCGAGTTCGGCGAGGCGCGACGGCAGGGTCCGAGACCACTGCCAGCGCCCGAACTTGCGGATATCGTGGAAGACCAGCCTGTGGCCGCCTTCAAGGAACATCTCGGCGCGCGTGTAGGGACCGATCGACCCGTCTAGGAGGATGTTGCCCGTCATCCTCAAGTGCACGACCAAGAAGGAGTCGCGCCCCTCCTTGCGAAGCCGGAACAGCAGATACTTCCCGTGTCGGTCCAGCCGCTCGATACGCTGGCCCCGCAGAGCGGCTTCGGTATCGAGCGGGTCCCCGACGCATGTCCTGGGCCAATGGAAGAGGACGGCCTCGATCGTCCTGCCCTCGACAGAGGGTCCCAAGCTTCGCCGGATCGTCTCGACTTCCGGGAGTTCTGGCATCGGCGATCGAATCCAAGGTCTCCGGCTTCAGGCAGCCGTGCTCACGATCTCGGGCAGAACAGAGCCAATCTCGCCGTGCTCGACCCAATCGGCGAACGGGTCCAGCGGCGTCTCCTCGCGGTTCACGATCACCAGACGGGCACCCGCTTGCTTGGCAACACGCGGAATCGAGGCGGCGGGCTCGACCACGAGCGAAGACCCTACTGCCAGAAGCAGGTCGCACTTCTCGGCCGCCAAGACGGCGCGGGCCATGACGTCCATCGGCATGGACTGGCCGAACGACACCGTGGCCGGCTTGAGGTAGCCGCCGCACGAGCGGCAACGCGGAGCCTTCTCGCCGGCGTGAACGCGTTCGCAGGCCTCGTCGGAAGTGATCCGGTCCCGGCACGACAGACATTCGACTTCGGTCGTCGTGCCGTGCAGTTCCAGAACCTTGTCCCGAGGCAGACCGGATCTCTGGTGCAGGCCGTCGATGTTCTGGGTGACCATCGCATCCAGCTTCCCGCGTTCGTGCAGCGCCACGAACGCACGGTGGCCTGCGTTCGGCTGGGCCTCGCGCATGGCAGGCCACGCCTCGACCTTTTGCCTCCAGTATTCGATTCGGCCCTCTTCGCTCGCCTGGAACTCCTGGAAATCGACAATGCGGTTCCGTGCCCAGACACCGCCGGGGCTGCGGAAATCGGGTATGCCTGACTCCGTCGAAATGCCCGCTCCGGTGAACCCGACGATTCGCGATGCCTGCGCGATCCATCCCCGCACTGCTCGCAGGCTCATTTCGCGCATCCTAGCACGCCGCCCCAAAGCCCGGGCAGGCATCGCGTTACGATGGCCTTGCGAGGAAGAGGATGTTCGAGTTCCGGGGCGTTGACTTCATGGATTTCGACTCGCTGCTGAGCGAGGAGGAGCTTCTGGTCCGGCAAACGGCGCGTCAGTTCGTGGACGACCGCTTTATGCCTTTGATCAAGGAGCACTTCCGCGCGGGCACCTTCCCGAGCGAACTGACGCAGCCCATCGCAGAACTCGGCTTCTTCGGGGCGAATCTGGACGGCTACGGCTGCCCCGGACTCAGCAACGTCGAATACGGCGTGGTGATGCAGGAACTCGAGCGGGGCGACTCCGGCTTGCGCAGCTTCGTCTCGGTCCAAGGCAGCCTCTCGATGTTCGCCATTCACTCCTACGGCTCGGAGCGGCAGAAAGAGCGCTGGCTGCCGAGCATGCACCAAGGCGAGCTGATGGGCTGCTTTGCCCTGACCGAGCCCAATTTCGGCTCGAACCCCGGCGGGATGCTCACCCGGGCGGTAGCGGACGGGGACGGCTACGTGCTGAACGGCGAGAAAACGTGGATCACCAACGGCAGCGTAGCGGATGTGGCGGTCGTCTGGGCCAAGCTCGGTGGCACCGATAGAATCCAGGGGTTCCTGGTCGAGACGGATCGCCCGGGCTTCACGGCGGTCGACCTGCACAACAAGCTGTCGATGCGGGCCTCGACGACGTCGAGCGTGGGGCTGAGCAATGTCCGGATACCCGCGGAGAACGTCCTGCCCGGGGCCAAGGGGCTCAAGGCGGCGCTAGGCTGCCTGACCAACGCACGGCTGGGCATCGCGTGGGGCACGATCGGAGCGGCGATGGCGTGCTACGACTGCGCCCGGCAATACGCGATCCTGCGGACCCAGTTCGACGACCGGCCGATCGCCTCCCACCAGCTGGTGCAAAGCGAACTCGCCTGGATGATCACCGAAATCACCAAGGCTCAGTTCATCACCCTGCACGCGACGCGTCTGAAGGACGCCGGGCGGTCGCAGCACGTGCACGTCTCGATGATCAAGAGGAGCAATGCCGAGATGGCGCTGGAAGTAGCCCGGCGCGCCCGCGACCTGCTCGGGGCGAACGGCATTACGGACGAGTATCCGATCTTCCGGCACATGTGCAACCTCGAGACCGTGAAGACCTACGAAGGCACTCACAACATCCACACCCTGGTCCTCGGGTCGCACGTGACCGGAATTCAGGCGTTCACATAGGCCGAACCGACCGGCGCAGCCGGTGCGCTAGCTACGTGTCAGCACGGGATCACCGCGCGAGATCTCGACCAGATCCCTCAGGTCATCGACGAGGAAATCCGGCTGGTGCACCTGGAAGTCTTCCGGCCGAAGCCCGAACGTGACGCCGGCGCAGGCCACCCCGGCGTTCCTGGCCGTGAGCACGTCGACCGAGCTGTCGCCGACCATCAAGGTCCGCTCGGGGGCGAACCCGGTCTCGCGCATGATCTGCCGGAGGCCGTACGGGTCGGGCTTCTTGGTCTCGAAGCTGTTGCCGCCGTACACGCACGCGAAGTAAGGGGCCATTCCGAGGCCGGCGATCATCGCTTCGCTGAATCGGACCGGCTTGTTCGTCAGCACGGCCATGACAGCACCGGAGAGCCGCCATCTCTCCAGGGCCTCCTGGACCCCCGAGTACGGGCTGGTATGGACCAGCATGTGGTCCCGGTAGTAGTTCAGGAAGAACGCCAAGCCGGTACGGACCGCCTCATCCGAAGCGCCGGGTCCAAGGGACCGGCGGACCAGCATCTCAGCACCGTTCCCCACATACCCGGCCACCGTCTCCATCGCCAAGGGCGGCAGGCCGGCTTGGTCGCGCGTCGCGTTCACGGCGAGCGCGAGATCCATCGAGGAATCGACGAGGGTGCCGTCGAGATCGAGGACGATCAGGCCGAACCTGGAAACCACCGCCGGTCCGCCCGTTATTCGTCCAGCAGGACTTCGATCCTCGGCTTGAGCTGCGCGAAGATGTCTCGCGGCGGCTGGGTCGCGTCGACCGTCACGAATCCGTACCGTTCGCTCATGCCGTCCAGGACATCGACCAGCTTCGACTGGTAGCCGACAAAGCTCTCGCATCGGTCCCGTCCGTAGGGGACGTCCATGCCGCTTTCCCAGTAATCGAAGTAGTGCTGGCTGCGGACGACCCGGGCCAAGAGCTCCTCTGCGGGAGCTCGGAGATAGAAGGTGGCGTGCGGGACCAGCGCGAACCCGGCGACGCGTTCCAGCCATTCCGAGTCCTGATGCCGGGCAGCGGCCCTGGCCACCACCGAGTAGAAGTACCGGTCCGTGAGCACGACGAAACCGGCCCGCAGGGCGGGTATGACGACGTTCTCGAGCCGGTCCGCGAAATCCGCCATATAGAAGAGGGCCATCGTCAGCGGCCCCAGGGTGTGCCCGCTCTTGGCCTGCCGGATCCCCTCCTTCGTCAGCGCCGACCGGGCCATGCCCGTGTCGACCACGGCGTGCCCGCGCTCCTCGAGCCATCCCCGCAAGAGATGCACCTGCGTGCTGCGTCCCACCGCATCCGGCCCTTCGATGGCAATCAGCTTGCCCAGCAGCCCCACCGTGGAGACGCTCGGAAGTGGGTCGGAGAAGAAGTCCAGCGCGTTAGCGTTCATCGGATTGCCGATTCCTCCAGCGAGGGGAGTCGCAGAATGTCACGTTCGAGCGACTCGCCGAGGCGGTCCGTAACGATTTCCCGGATCTGTCTTTGCTGTTCCTGGATGGTACCGGTCGCGTCGATGACGGCGAAGCCCATCTCCTCGGCCATCGAGTCGTATTCCTTCAGGATGCGCTCCTGGAACAGGGCGAAGCTCTTCTTGATATCCGAGCTGAGCTGGAGGTCCATGCCCGCCTCGTAGTACTTGAGGGACGCACGGCCGCCAAGGATGCGGTCGAGGGCCACATCGAGGGGGACTCGGAAATAGAAGGCAATATCCGGCTTGACGGCCATCCGGTACAGGTTCCGCACCCAGCCGGGCCTGACCCCCCGGGCCACATCCCGGGCGAAGGCTGTAAACGCATAGCGGTCAGCGCACACCACCGCACCGGCGCTGAGCATCGGGATAATGTTGCGCTCCAGCCGGTCGGCGAAGTCGGTCGCGTGGATCAAGCTGAAGGTCGTGGGCGTGAACATCTGCTTCTTCTTGCCCTGACGCGTGCTCTGGCGCACCATGGGGGAAGAATTCCACTCGCTGAACGACACGACAAAGCGCTGCGAAGACAGCCACTGCCGGAGCAGTGCCAGTTGGGTCGACTTGCCCGAACCGTCGATGCCTTCGACGATGATCAGCTTGCCCGGATAGTGGTTTGGACGGAACTGCAAGGCCACCGAAGCACTCTCACTGTACCATCGGGGTCGCGTGCCCCGGGACATCGGAGACTCACGCCGAGACCCGCTGACGCGCTGAAGGAGGTCCGGTCATCGCCGGTGAGAGCACCCTCCCGCGAGGATGCGCCACGGCCGCACCATCCAGCCACCTTGAAGCGGAGAGACCGCAACCTTGTAGGATTGGAGGAATGCTGGAGTCGCGAATCGACGCGCTCTTCGACCGAATTCCGGAATCGTACTCGCACCAGGACCTGGAAACGTTCCGCGAGTTCAAGGCGGGCCTGAACAGCGGCGTCGTAAGAGCCGCACAGCCAGACCCGTCGGTACCGCCGCACGGCTGGAGGGTCAACGCCTGGGTCAAGCGCGGGATCCTGGTCGGGTTTCGCATGGGCAGGAGCGCCGACATGTCCGACCCCGGCAGCCGGTTCCGGTTCATCGACAAGTCGACCTACCCGCCCCGGAACCTGACCGTAGAAGACAGCGTCCGTGTCGTGCCGGGAGGGTCCAGTATCCGGGACGGCTGCTACGTGGGGCGCAGCGTGACCTGCATGCCGCCGATGTACATCAACGTCGGCGCGTACATCGACGACGGGTCGATGGTCGACTCGCATGCGCTCGTGGGCAGCTGCGCACAGGTCGGAAAGAACTGCCACCTCAGCGCCGCAGCCCAGATCGGAGGGGTTCTCGAGCCGGTCGGAGCTCTGCCCGTCATCATCGAGGACAACGTGCTCGTCGGCGGCAATTCCGGCGTCTACGAAGGGACGATCGTGAAGCGGTCCGCCGTGCTGGGCGCGGGCACCGTCCTGACCCGTTCGACGCCGGTCTACGACATTGTTCGAAACACCGTGCACCGCGCCGACGGCGACCACCCCCTGGTCATTCCGGAGGGCGCGGTCGTCGTTCCGGGATCGCGCCCCATCACGTCCGGGCCGGGCCGGGAGATGGGACTGTCGTTGTACGCTCCCGTGATCGTCAAGTACAGGGACGAAAAAACGGATGCTCGCGTGGAACTGGAGTCGCTGCTCCGGTAGGCTGCCTTGGCGAACCTGAGGAGCGGACGCTCCCGACTATGGATTTGACTGCGATCGAAGCCTCACCCGGAACGACCCGAGTCCGTACCCTGCCCGAACTCCGGGACCGGGCCCGGGAACTCATCGGGGACCGGCTTCTGGTCAGCGTCTCCAACCGGGAGCCTTACGTCCACTCCCGCGAACCGGATGGATCGATCCGGGTCCGTGCCCCGGTCGGAGGACTGACCGTGGCGCTGAACGCCGCCATGCAGGCGGTCGGAGGAGTGTGGGTTGCGCTGGCTACCGGAAACGCTGACAAGGAGGCGGCAGACTCCAGGGGGCGAGTGGCGGTGCCTCCCGAACAGCCGGCGTACGACTTACAGCGGATCTGGCTCAGCCAGGCCGAGCAGCAGGGGTACTACAACGGCTTTGCCAACCAGGCGCTGTGGCCGCTCTGTCACAACGCATATGTGAAGCCGGTCTTCCGTCGCGCCCACTGGAATGCGTACCGGAGCGCCAACAAGAAGTTTGCCGAGCAGGTCGCGAACGTGATCGGGGAGCGCGAGGCCATCGTCTTCATCCAGGACTATCATTTCGCGTTGCTACCCGGCATGGTCCGGCAACGGTGTCCGCAGGCAGCTTGCCTGCATTTCTGGCATATTCCCTGGCCCGTTCCGGACATGCTCCGGGTCTGCCCTTGGCGCGAGGAGCTGCTGGCAGGCATTCTTGGCAACGATGTCCTCGGATTCCACACGCCACGGTACGCCGAGCGGTTTCTTGCGGCCGCCGGGGAGTTGCCAGGAACGCAGCGGACCGCCGGCTATTCGGTCGAGCGGCAAGGGATTCAGACCAGGGTTGACGCGTTTCCGATCTCGATCGACTTCGACCGCACCTCGGCCAAGTCCGGAAGTGCGGACTGCGCCGCTGCAGTAGAGAGGCTTCGTGACCGCTACGGGATCACGGGCAAGTTCGTCGTGCTCGGACTGGACCGCATCGACTACACCAAGGGAGTCCTCGAGCGTCTGCAGGCTGTCGAGACGCTGCTGTCGCGCCACCCGGAGATGCGCGACAAGCTGGTATACCTGCACGCTGGCGCACCGAGCCGGTCCGACATTCCGGCCTATCGAGAGCTGAACGAGGCGTTGGACCGGATGGTCGCCCGCATCAATGCGGAATACGGTCCCGACGGAACCGGCCCAGTCGTCACGATCAAGGAGCACCTGCGAGAGAGCGAAGTCCTGGCCCTGTACCGTCTGGCCGACGTGTGCGTGGTGAGTTCCCTGGACGACGGCATGAACCTGGTGGCAAAGGAGTTCCTGGCCGCACGCAATGACGACGGGGGCCATCTGCTCCTGAGCGAGTTCACGGGGGCCGCCTGGGAACTGCCCGGTGCCGATTGCTTCAACCCTTTCGCTGTCGAGGACTTAGCGGAACGGCTCTTCGCGATGAGCCGCCGGGTCCGCGGGGAGCCCATCGAACGGACCCGGCGGCTCCGGGAGCACGTTCGAGAGCACAACATCTACGGCTGGATCGGCAGCATCCTCGAAGCAGCCCCGCATCCCCGGAACGGCGCGTGACCCATCTCTTCGAAGACTGGGATGCTGTCGACCGACAGCTCCGAGAGTCCTCTCGGATTCTCCTGCTGCTCGACTTCGACGGGACCTTGGCGCCGATCGTGCCGCGCCCGGAGGACGCGTGCGTTCCGGACGAAACGATGGCCACGCTGCGTGCCCTGCGAGACTGTCCCAAGGTCGAGCTGGCGGCCGTCAGCGGACGGGGGGTCCGGGACGTCGAGCACCTCCTCGGCCTGGACGGTATCCACTATTTCGGAAGTCACGGGAGGGAGCGCATTCGTGCGGATAGCACCGCAGTTCAAGCCGACACTAGGGGACGCGAGGCGATCCGCGCGGTTTGCGAGTTGCTGTCGGCGGCCCTGGCGGACGTGGACGGATTTGAAGTCGAGGACAAGTTCGTGTCCGCGGCCGCGCACTACCGGAACACACGGCCCGAGGACCGGGCGCGTGTCGCGCGAGCGGTGCAAGAGGCTGTCGTTTCTGTGCCGTCGCTTCGAATGGCCCCGGGGAAGATGGTGTACGACATCACCCCGGCGGACGGCGTCGACAAGGGCACTGCCGCGCTGGCCCTGGCGCAGGAGACCGGGGGGCTCCCGGTCTACTTTGGCGACGACACCACGGATGAGACCGCCTTCGGAGCCCTACCGCCGCCAGCCGTAACGGTCTTCGTAGGACCGGCTTCGCGAGCGTCGCTCGCCCGGTACCGGGTCGCGGACACCGGCGAAGTCGCCGAAGGGCTGGCCCGCATACTGAACGCCGCAAGATCCTGACGGTCGGCCTCCTTCGGGCTTTGGCCACAGGCTCGCCGGGGCCGTTCGAGCCCTCGGAGGCGCAGGTGCGGAATTGCAAAGCCTCCTGGCTGCTTGAAGCGTTCCGGGATCATTGGACAGTCGGTTAAGGTGGACTCCGTCGGGGATGAAGGGACCTGAGATGGGGAAGAGACGAACCTTCGCGGCCACGTTCAAGGCACGAGTCGCCAAGGAGGCCCTACGCGAGGACCGCACAGTGCAGCAGATCGCAGCGAAGTACGGCCTGCACCCAAGCCAGGTCAGCGAATGGAAGGGCACGGCCAGCGAAGGGCTGGCCGCGTTGTTCGAGCGGGGCCGGAAGGCCGGGCAGATTGAGCGGGAGGCGGAGATCCATCAGCTATACAAGAAGATCGGGCAGATCGTAGTCCAACGGGACTTGTTGATATGCCCCGCTGGGCATGGTTTGGGCGCTTATGGTGCCGCCTCACGTTCCGGGGGGTGGTGGAAATAGGACGTGCCTATCTTAAACTTCAGCAAGCCTTTCGGCGGTTCCTGCCTCCTTGCAGGCAAAGCTGCGGGCCAGGTCGCGAAGACATCCGTCGGCATCCAGGATCGATGATGCTTCCGAGACTTCACCAATAGATGCAGACAGCCGGCATCCGAACTTGATTGAATTGCCAACCCTTCGACAAGATTCGAATCCCAGTCGACGTGAAGAGGGGTACGGGCTCTCGTCGTGCCCTAGCTTCACGGTTGCTAGGGCTAGCCACTAGCGGACCACGAGTCGAGCGCCCTGCCGTAGCTGCAGTGCGAGACTCTTTCGTACTTCACGCTCGCTTACTGGAGGCCAACCCACGATAAGGGCATGCCTAGGGGGCGGTGGATCTGGCTGGACATCTAACGTCCACGACCCAGCTCGACTGGCCATCGCAGCTGGAGCCGTGAAGTCACCGCGAGCCCGGACGGATCGTCCAGAAACCTGAGCGACAGTCTTCTGACCGATGGCCCACACGTCATCCTCGGCCAATCTCTCTGTTCGCATGACGGAAGTCTCTTCCGTTCGTTTCCCCTTCCCTGGAGGCGTAAACTGCCCGATTTCAATTCGTCCGGTGGAGGCAGTGCATGCACTGCTGTCGAAGATAAATCGTGACAGGCGTTCGGTTTCGCTGGTCGGTCCGTCCTCGTAGCGATCAAGTGCCGACTGGGTAATGCAGGTCCCGCTAACTGAGTCGTGGCCGAGGACACAACCGCGAAAGAAGGTAATGAAGCGTCTGAGGAAGCCCATGGGTGAAATTGACCCTCCCGTAAACCGGCTCCTGCGCCAGTAGCGCTGCGAAGCCAATCTGGTCAGAATTGTCAATCGCAAGGCTTACAACTCTTTGGGGGTCTTCCGTCCCAACCCAACTCGATCTCTTCCTCGGACTCGACGACAACGAGCGGCAATGGCAGTTCAGCGGGGAGGGCGGCCAAGAATCGTAGCGTCTTGTCGAAGGCTATGAATGACACGGCAATACCGTGGCTGTCCTCGGCGTGCCGTAAGCCCCGTAGAAGGCGCGCAAGTGTCTCGATCGCCCGTTCGTGGGTCGCAAGTGCGACCGCCCCGTACAACAGGTTCCGAAGTTCCTCCGCTTCTGTTCCTAAGGATCGATCTTCGGAGAGGTAGGCTGGTGACGGTAAGGCGACCGCGAAATCCATTCGTACAAACTGACTGTTTCTTCTGTGAGCAGTGAGAAAAACGTGTCGTTCTTCAATATTCCAAGGGAGCCGACGTGGGCCGTCAATATTGGTCAGACACCGAGGTCGACGCAATCGTCCGGGACTACTTCCAGATGCTCGAAGCCGAGCAGAACGGCGACGAGCCCGTCAAGAGCCATCACCGGCGGGCGCTGATGGACACGATCTCTCGTTCGGAGGGAGCGATTGAGTGGAAGCACCAGAACATCAGTGCCGTTCTGGACCTGTTAGGGCTTCCGTACATCGACGGGTACAAGCCGGGCAGGAATTACCAGCGGGCGCTGGTCGAAGCCGTGGAAGGGTACCTCAAAGATCATCCGGACCTGCATGCCTTCCTGGCCGGAGAGAACCTGAGCGCCGACCAAGTCCGCCCGGAAACCGTCGCGGCCACGCCGCTCGCCCTCGAATTCGCGCAGCCTCCGGACCCGCCGTCCCACGCGCCGTCGGGGCAGGACCTATCTCCGGAGATTCGCCAGGTCATCCTTCGATTCGAGTCTCCGGCCGACAGGGACGCGCGCAACCGCCGACTAGGAAGGGCCGGCGAGAAAGTCGTTTTCGAGTCGGAGCGTCATCGATTGCTGGACCTCGGCCGGAGCGACCTGGCGGAGAGCGTGCGCTGGGTGGCGAAGGACGATGGCGACGGATTCGGGTATGACATCAAGTCGTTTTCGGGGGTAGGCAACGACCCGGAAACCGAGCGGTGGCTCGAGGTCAAGACGACAACCGGCTCGATCACCACTCCGTTCTTCATCACGAAGAACGAGCTGCGGGTGTCGGACGCGCACAGGGATTCCTTCCGTGTCGTGCGGCTTTACGACTTCCGCCGCCAGGTCCGCGCCTTCCGTCTCAGGCCCCCGCTGGAGGATCGCGTGAGGCTCTCGCCCGAGATCTACCGAGCTTCCTTCTGATCGGCGGAACCGAGCTGCCGTGAACCGGTCGGGAACGTTCCCGGCACGAGTTAGGAAGAGACCGAGAATGCCCGCTCCAAGAGCCGGAAACGCAATCACCACCGGAGCGTAACGGTACTGCGGAGCCGGTTTGGTACCATGAGATCGGTACGGAATTCCCGGCTCACCATTGTGCGTCCTGATCTTTCCGATAGGAGGACTTGGTGAAGCGATCGTCCCAGGAAGGATCGCTTCGCTGCTCTTTTTGCAGAAAGAGCCAAGACATTGTCAGTAAGCTCATAGCCACTTCGGGGGACTACCCGAAGTCCTATATCTGCGACGAGTGCGTCCTGATCTGTAATGCAATCCTCCAGGACGAGAAGTCCGCCAAGGAGGAGGGCCACGGATACAGCCTCCTGAAGCCGCACGAGATCAAGGACCGGCTGGACCAATACGTCATCGGCCAGCACGACGCCAAGAAGCGACTCTCGGTTGCGGTCTACAACCACTACAAGCGGATCTTCATGCAGCAGCGGAGGCCGTCGGCGACGAGCGGCGACTCCGATGTGGAGGTCCAGAAGTCGAACATTCTGCTGATCGGGCCGACCGGCACAGGCAAGACGCTGCTGGCCCAGACCCTGGCGAAGATCCTGGACGTGCCGTTCGCCATCACGGACGCCACGACCCTGACCGAGGCCGGCTACGTTGGCGAGGACGTCGAGAACATCATCCTGAAGCTGCTGCAGGCGGCGAACGGGGACGTCACTCGAGCCCAGAAGGGGATCATCTACATCGACGAGATCGACAAGGTGAGCCGCCGGGACGAAAACCCGTCGATCACGCGGGACGTCTCGGGGGAAGGCGTGCAGCAAGCGCTGCTGAAGATCCTCGAGGGAAGCGTGGCCAACGTGCCGCCGCAAGGCGGACGCAAGCATCCCCACCAGGAGTTCACACCGGTCGATACCACGAACATCCTGTTCATCTGCGGGGGCGCGTTCGTCGGTCTGGAGAAGCTGGTTGCGAAACGGGTCGATGCGCGGGTCGTCGGCTTCCGCGGCGTTGAAGTCGCCGAGCAGGCGGTGACCCGGACGGACGCCAACGAAGAGAATCTCGGGTTGCTCGGCCAAGTTCAACCGCAGGACCTGATCCGCTTCGGATTCATCCCGGAATTCGTGGGCCGCCTCCCGGTGACTGCCACGCTGGGCGGCCTCGACGAGGGAGCCCTCGTGGAGATCCTGACCAAGCCGAAGAACTCTCTCCTGAAGCAGTACCAAAAGCTGTTTGAGTACGAGAATATTGCCCTGTCACTGGAGCCGGCCGCGCTGAACGCGATCGCGAAACTGGCACTAGAGCGTGATGTAGGGGCGCGCGGGCTCCGGATGATCATGGAAGAGCTGATGCTCGACCTGATGTACTACCTACCGGGGCAGCCGAAACGCGTCAAGGACTTCGTTGTCACCGAGCAGATGGTGATCGAGGACCAGCGGGTCTTCCGGGCTCGGCTCCTGGAAAAGGCTGGCTAGCCGCCAGCCTCGAAACTACTGCCCGGCAAGCGCCTTCATCGTCGCCGGGCAGCGCGAGGACCCGCGCAAAAGCCAGCGCGTCGTAAAATAGAGTCATGCCTAGCACTAGCGGAGCCCGTTCCAGCACGCGGCTGCCGATGATGCCCATTCGGGACGTGGTGATCTTCCCCCACATGATGTCCCCGTTCGTCGTGGGCCGGGCCGCGAGCGTGCGCGCGCTCGACGCGGCTCTCGCTCACGACAAGAAGATCTTCCTGACCACGCAGCACGACGCCTCGAACGACGACCCGAAACCCGAGGAGGTCTACCAGGTCGGCACGATCGTCAGCATCGTCCAGGCGCTGAAGCTCCCGGACCGGAACGTCAAGGTGCTCGTCGAGGGGCTGGAGCGAGCCAAGCTCAAGAAGGTCCGTATCGAGGACGGGTACATGCAGGCCACGGTCGAGACCGTGCATTTCGATCCTCCGTCCGACCCGGCTATCGAGCAGCTGACCACCCGCGTCACGTCCCTGTTCGAGCAGTACGTGAAGCAGAGCCAGAACGTCAATTACGAAACGATGATCGCCGCGGTGCGGGTCGATGCCGTGGCCAAGCTAGCCGACACCATTGCCCAGAACCTGCAGATCTCGGTTCCCGAGAAGCAGGACCTGCTGGAGATTTTCGAACCGGTACAGCGGCTCACGCGCATCGCGGAACTGCTGGACATCGAGATCGAGAAACTCGGCGTGGACCGGACGATCCAAGGCCGCGTCAAGAAGCAGATGGAAAAGGCCCAGAAGGAGTACTACCTCAACGAGAAGATCAAGGCCATCCAGAAGGAGCTCGGGCGCGGCGAGAAGAGCGAGTACGACAAGCTGCGCCAGCGGATCGAGGAAGCCGGGATGACCAAGGACGCCCGGAAGAAGGCGCTGGCCGAGGTCCAGAAGCTGGAGAACATGCCGCAGATGTCGGCGGAAGCAACGGTCTCGAACAACTACATCGACTGGCTTCTGTCGGTCCCCTGGAAGGCCAAGTCGCGCGAGATCCGCGACCTGACGACTGCCGAGCAAGTGCTCGAGACCGACCACTACGGACTGGAGCGGGTCAAGGAGCGCATCCTCGAGTTCCTTGCGGTCCGGCGATTGGTCACGCGTCCGCAAGGCTCGATCCTCTGCTTCGTCGGACCTCCCGGCGTGGGAAAGACGTCGCTGGGCAAGTCCATTGCGAGGGCGACAGGACGCAAGTTCGTCCGGCTGTCGCTAGGCGGCGTGCGGGACGAAGCCGAGATCCGGGGGCACCGTCGCACGTATATCGGTGCGCTGCCGGGCCAGATCATCCAGATGATGAAGAAGGCCGGAACCCGGAACCCCGTGTTCATGCTGGACGAGATCGACAAGATGTCCACGGACTTCCGCGGCGATCCTTCGGCGGCGTTGATGGAAGTGCTCGACCCGGAGCAGAATTCGGCCTTCCACGACCACTACCTGGACGTGGAGTTCGACCTGAGCCAGGTCTTCTTCATCGCGACCGCGAACGTCCTGCACACGCTGCCGCCGCCCCTGCTCGACCGCATGGAGGTGATCCGCATCAGCGGCTACACCGAGGCGGAGAAGACCGAGATTGCCAAGCGCTACCTGATCGGCAAGCAGATCGCCAAGGTCGGCCTCGACAAGAACGGCTCCATCAAGTTCGAGGACGATGCGATCCGAAAGATCATCGAGCACTACACCCGCGAGGCGGGCGTCCGGAACCTCGAGCGCGAGATCGGCAATGTTTGCCGGAAGGTCGCCCTTGAGGTCGTTCGCGGCAAGGACGACAAGACGACGGTGCGGAAGACAGTCACCTCCGAGAACGTGCACGACTTCCTGAGGGTGCCCAAGTACCAGACTCCGGGCGCGGACCTGAAGAGCGAGATCGGAACCGCCTTCGGCCTGGCTTGGACGGAGCTCGGCGGAAGTGTTCTGAGCATCGAGGCCACGCTGATGGACGGGAAGGGCAGGCTCACGCTGACGGGCAAGCTCGGCGACGTGATGCAGGAGTCGGCTCAGGCGGCCATGAGCTACATCCGGTCCCGCTCCGGTGCCTTCGGACTGCCGAAGGACTTCTACCAGAACTTGGATGTGCACGTGCACGTGCCGGAAGGCGCGATCCCCAAGGACGGCCCTTCGGCGGGCATCACGCTGACATCGGCCCTTGCCAGCGCCCTGACCAAGGTCAAGGTCCGAGGCGATGTCGCGATGACCGGGGAGGTCACGTTGCGCGGCAAGGTGCTTCCGATTGGCGGGCTGAAGGAGAAGCTGCTGGCCGCCAGCCGGCACGGAATCCGGGAAGCGATCCTGCCGAAGGACAACGAAAAGGACTTGCCGGACGTTCCTGAGAACGTCCGCGAGAGCCTCGAGCTGCACTTCGTCGACACGATGGACGACGTCCTCGCCCTGGCTCTGGAGGAACCGATCGACGGTCTCGCCAAGCATCCGTTCACAGCGGGCGGCGTGGAGGTTGGCCGGCAGGCCGAGAGGCCGACGCACTAGGGCCTCACCGTCCGAAGGGAGGCGATGCCGGTCGAGTTCGTGGTCAGCGCCTACGGGGCGGACCAGTTCCCCAGGGACAGGTTGCCGGAAGTAGCGTTCGTCGGACGAAGCAACGTCGGCAAGTCGAGTCTGCTCAACGCGCTTCTGCTCCGGCCCGGCGGCAGGCCGCTACGCGGAGAGTCACCGGGTCGGGCGAGCCTGGCCCGGACCAGCCAGACGCCGGGGCGGACGCGGGCGATCAATTTCTTCAAGGTCGATCGCCGGATGCACTTCGTCGACCTTCCGGGCTACGGGTACGCCAAGGCCTCGCAATCCGAGCAGGAGCGCTGGCGGCGTCTTGCAGAATCCTACCTGGAGGGACGGGAACCGCTGAGGCTGGTCGTTCTCATCATCGACATCCGGCACGGACCCACCGCCTTGGACCGGCAAATGAAGCAGTGGCTCGAGGCCGAATCGCAAAGCCACTGTGTCGCGGCATCCAAATCAGATAAGCTAAAGCAAGCAGCGCGACTGCGCTCCTTACGCTCGATCGAGGAGAGCTTCGCCGCGCCGATCCCGTTCTCAGCAGTTTCGGGGGAAGGCGTGAAGCAACTCTGGCGGGCAATCGACTCGGCGCTCGCCGCATAGTCCCCGACGCCAGCACGGCGCGTGGCGTAAGCGAGGTAAGTCATGCCTTTCGAATCCACCGAATCCCAGGACCCGGTACCGGTCGCCACCGAAAGCACCGTTCCCGACAAGCAGCCGCCCACGGCCGATGCGGAGGAGGCGGCGCGCTCGCGGCGGTTCCGCCGGAAACCGGAAGACAAGGACGGCGACCCACCGAGCGAAAAGCGTAAGAGAGCCGGCGAAGCCGAAGCGAAGCCTGCTGGCGAGGACGGGGTAGACGCGGACACGGGCGGCCGGCCCCGGCGTCGCAGCCGATTCCGGGAAACTGAGGCTTCGGCCGAAGCGGCCGAACGCCGCCCTGCAAGAGACCAGGAGTCCGGCCCGCCGGACGGAGCTGCGGACGAGGAACGGCAGGGCCGGCGGAGCCAGCGCCGGCAGCGGTCGAGGAGGGACCGGCCGAAGCGGCGCTCCAGGGACTTCCAGAGGCCCGAGGAGGTCGACGAGGAGGCGGAGTACCGCGCAGTCCTCGAGGCGATGGCCCATGAAGGGATCGAGCCCCTCGACCTGGCATCCCTCAAGAACCTCAATATCACGCAACTGCATGAGAAGGCCAACGAACTTGGCCTGAGCACCACTGCGGGCCTGCACAAACAGGAACTGGTCTTCCAGATCCTGCAGGCCCAGTCCGAAGGCACGGGCCTGATCCTCTCCGAAGGCGTGGTGGAACTGATGCAGGAGGGGTACGGGTTCCTCCGATCCCCGCAATACAACTACCTGGCCGGTCCGGACGACATCTATGTGTCACCGGCCCAGATCAGGCGACACAGCCTGCGCACCGGCGACACCGTCACCGGGCACGTGCGGCCCCCCCGCGAGGGCGAGCGCTACTTCGCCCTGGTCAAGGTCCACGCCGTCAATTTCGAGCCACCGGAAGTGGCCAAGACCAAGATCCTGTTCGATAACCTGACGCCGCTCTACCCGGAAGGACGCTTCCGGCTCGAAACGAACAAGCACAACCTGAGCGGACGCGTCATGGACCTGCTGGTCCCGATCGGGAAGGGTCAGAGAGGGCTGATCGTGGCACCGCCCCGCACCGGCAAGACCATGCTGCTGCAGGCCATTGCCAACTCGATCACGACGAACCAGCCGGAAGTGTTCCTGATCGTACTGCTGATCGACGAGCGGCCCGAGGAAGTGACCGACATGCAGCGCTCGGTACGGGGCGAGGTGATCAGCTCGACCTTCGACGAGCCCGCTTCACGGCACGTGCACATCGCGGAAATGGTGATCGAGAAGGCCAAGCGGCTGGTCGAGCACCGGCGCGACGTGGTGATCCTGCTGGATTCCATCACCCGCCTTGCGAGGGCCTACAACACGATCGCCCCGCCGTCCGGCAAGGTCCTGTCCGGCGGCGTGGACTCCAACGCCCTGCAGCGGCCGAAGCGGTTCTTCGGCGCGGCCCGCAACATCGAAGAGGGCGGCTCGCTGACCATCGTCGCAACCGCGTTGGTCGAGACGGGCAGCCGTATGGACGAGGTCATCTTCGAGGAGTTCAAGGGCACGGGCAACATGGAGACCCACCTGGACCGGAAGCTGGTCGACAAGCGAATCTTCCCCGCTATCGACACGAATCGTAGCGGGACGCGCAAGGAGGAGCTCCTGCTTCCGCAGGAGACACTCAACAAGGTCTGGGTGCTTCGGCGAGTGCTCAGCGGGCTTCAAACGGTCGAGGCCGCCGAACTGCTGCTGGACCGGATGGCGAAGACCCGCAACAACGACGAATTCCTCTCGTCGATGACGAGCTGACCCGGCTTCGCGTGATACCGCGCTGGTAGTGCCCGGAACTATCCGGCGGCGATGGCTGTCTGTGCCGCGGCCAAGCGGGCGATGGGCACTCGGTATGGAGAACAGCTGACGTAATTCAGCCCGGCCTTCACGCAGAAGGCGACCGACTTCGGGTCGCCGCCGTGCTCGCCGCAAATCCCGACCTCCAGGTCCGGCCTCGTCGCGCGCCCCTTGTGGAGGGCGATCTCGATGAGCTGGCCGACGCCGGAGGCGTCGAGTACCTGGAATGGATCGTCTTCGATGATTCCTGCGTCCAGGTACGGCTTGATGAAGTTCCCGGAATCGTCGCGGCTGAAGCCGAATGTGGTTTGCGTGAGGTCATTCGTCCCGAAGCTGAAGAACTCGGCGTGACGTGCGATCTCGTCGGCGGTCAGCGCGCCGCGCGGCACCTCGATCATGGTTCCGACCTTGTAGTGGACCCTGCGGCCGGCCTCGGCGAAGACCTGCTCGGCGGTATCGACGACCAGCTTCTTCTGGTGCTCGAGTTCCTTGTGGTTCCCGACGAGCGGAATCATGACCTCCGGAATGGCATTGATGCCGTTCTCGGCGCATTCGACCGCCGCCTCGAAGATCGCCCGGGCCTGCATCTGGGTAATCTCCGGGAAGGTAATGCCGAGCCGGCATCCGCGATGACCCAGCATCGGGTTGAACTCGTGGAGCTCTTCCACGCGCTCTAGCAGCGCGGCTACCTCCTGCTGCCGTGCGTGGTCCTCCGTGGAGCCTCGGAGACGTTCCATCTCGACCATGAGTTCTTCGCGCTTGGGCAGGAATTCGTGCAATGGGGGATCGAGCGTTCGCACGATCACCGGGTAGCCGTCCATCACTGTGAACAGATCTACGAAGTCCTTTCGCTGCATCGGCAGGAGCTCTGCAAGGGCCTCCGCCCTCGTCGCGTCATCGTCGGCGAGGATCATCTGGCGGACGTGCTGAATGCGCTCCGGCTCGAAGAACATGTGCTCAGTCCGGCAGAGCCCGATCCCTTCGGCCCCGAAGGCGCGCGCCATGCGAGCGTCCCTGGGCGTCTCGGCATTGGCCCGGACCTTGGCCTTGCGGTGCTTGTCAACGAACGACATGAACTGGGCCAGGTCGCCTGAGGTGGGGTCCGGGTCGATGGTCGTCGCCTCCCCGGCGAACACCTCTCCGGTCGACCCGTCGATCGAGATCCAGTCCCCGGCGGACAGCACGGTGCCATTGCAGCTGATCCGGCCCGCCGAAGCGTCGACATTCACGTCGCCTGCCCCGGCGACACAGGGCGAGCCCATCCCGCGGGCGACGACGGCCGCGTGGGAAGTCATTCCGCCGCGCGAGGTGAGGATGCCCTTGGCGGCTTCCATGCCGTGAATGTCCTCGGGCGTCGTTTCGGCCCGGACGAGAACAACCGGATGCCCCTTCTCCGCTTCGACGACCGCGGTATCCGCGCTGAAGACGATCTGCCCGACAGCCGCCCCGGGCGATGCCGGCAGTCCGACGGTCAGGGTCGTGAGCTGGTCCTTGGAGTCCTGCTCGATCACGGGATGGAGCAGCTGGTCCAAATGCTGGGGCTCCACTCGCATCACCGCCTCGCGGTCATCGATCAAGCCCTCCGCCACCATGTCCACGGCAAACTTGACCGCCGCCGCTCCGGTCCGCTTGCCGTTCCGCGTCTGCAGCATGTACAGCTTGCGCTCCTGGACCGTGAACTCGAAGTCCTGGACATCTCGGTAGTGCTTCTCCAACTGGCCGGTAATCGACCGCAGTTCCTCGTAGGCTTCGGGCAGGACGGACTTGAGCTCTTCGATCGGACGGGGCGTGCGGATTCCCGCCACGACATCCTCGCCCTGCGCGTTGGTCAGGAATTCACCGTAGAACTCGTCCACTCCGTTGGCGGGATTGCGAGTGAAGCCCACGCCCGTGGCGGACGTTTCGCCGAGGTTCCCGAAGACCATCGCCTGAACGTTCACCGCCGTGCCGAGGTCATTCGGAATGTCGTTCATCCGGCGGTAGTGGTTGGCGCGCGGGTTGTCCCAAGAGCGGAACACGGCGTCCCGGGCCATCTTGAGTTGCTGGTGCGCGTCCTGGGGGAAGTCCTCGCCGAGCGAGGCCTTGTAGTGCGCCTTGAACGCCTCGACCACGCTACGGAGCTGCGACGCGTCGAGATCCATGTCGTTCTCTGCGCCGGCCTCCTCCTTGATGCCCTCGAGAATCTCCTCGAACTGGCTCTTTGAGACGTCCATCACGACGTCGGCGAACATCATGATGAACCGTCGGTAGCAATCGAGCGCGAAGGTCTCCTTGCCGCTGAGAGCGACCAGGCCCTCGGTCGCCCGGTCGTTCAGGCCGAGGTTCAGGATCGTGTCCATCATGCCGGGCATGGAGAACTTCGCGCCGGAACGGACGGACAGAAGCAGCGGGTCCGAGGCATCCCCGAGCTTCTTGCCCATTTCGGACTCGAGATGCGCCAAAGCGCTGGCCATCTCTTCCTCGACGTGATCAGGCACGCGATTGCCACCTGCCAGATACATGTTGCAGACCTGCGTGGAAACCGTGAACCCGGGCGGCACGGGTACTCCCGCACGAGCCATCTCGGCCAGGTTGGCGCCCTTGCCGCCGAGCGTGTCCCGCATGGTTCTGTCGCCTTCGGTCTTGCTGCCGCCGAATGAGAAGACATGCTTTGCCATCTTGATACGTATCCTCTTTGTTGAATTGCCGCTGGCTCGCTTGGCAGGAAGATCCGCGCCCGTCCTTGCGGAGGCACGGAGCCGTTGCCGGCCTGACTGAGAGTTTTTCCGGAATGGGAAGCGTTATAGCGCCGCCACCGAGGCGCGAGCGTCCTGGAACGAATTCCCATTCTACCGTGTGAGGGGCCTCCCGGCCGGACCGACTGACCGCCAGCCTCGCGGGCCGACGTGCTTGCCGCGGATCCCTGAGAAGCGACGTGCAGGTGACGGCACAAGCTAGTGGTGTCAGGCGTTCTTCCCGTCCAGCAGCCCAGCAGTGGACGCGTCCGGCGGTACAATGCCGCAATCGGAGGCACGTAAACCGATGCCAGAGCAAGTGGCCCGACTACGAATCGAGTTGAGGCGCACCAAGCCGAAGATCTGGCGCCGTGTCGATGTTCTGCTCTCGTTCTCGCTGATGACGTTGCACGAGGTCATCCAAGCCGCGTTCGGGTGGACGGGTGGGCATCTGATCGAATTCAACGTCGCGGGGCGGTTGTTCAGCGGTCCCACCAGGGGAGAGTGTTTTTCCTACGACGGTTGGGAACCGGAAGACGCCCGAACGATCCGGCTGCAGGCAATTGTCTACGCGGGAGTCCGAAAGTTCGACTACACTTACGACCTTGGCGACGACTGGCGGCACCTGATCGCCGTTCTGCGCATCCTGGACGCGGATCCCCGGATCGATTACCCGGCACTGGTTGCCGGAGCGCGTCGCGCCCCGCCGGGCAACATCGGAGGCGTCCGGGAATTCTACAACTTCCTCGAAGCTGCACGGGACCCGGACCATCCGGACCGCGAGCGCTTCGAAGAACGGCCTGGGAAGCACGTGATGAAGTCCTTCGATCCCAACGACTTCAACGCGGAGATCACCCGGAAGGCGGTCGCATTCGTCGGGAAGAACCGTCACCGACCGGGTATTGTTTCGTCGTAAGCCACCATGCTTTCATGAGTTCATGAGTTCGAGGCTCGCCGTATTGAGGCACTGGAAGGAAGATGCCCATGGAGGACCGCAAGAATGACAAAACGTGTCGCCCGCGTCAGGATTGAACTCCGCTACACCGATCCAAAGATCTACCGTCGCATCGACGTGCCGTTGGCGTTCAACCTATGGTCGGTGCATAGAGTGATTCAAGCCGCCTTCGGTTGGGACGGGGATCATCTGTGGGCGTTCTCTCTTGGGAAGAAAGACCAGGCTAGGCTTGGGCTGGACTTCCACTTCGGGTGGGGCCCCGACGAGGAGGAGACGGAGACCCTGCAACTGAAGACCCTCGTTGAGTGGGGCGTCAAACGGTTCCATTACATGTATGACTTCGGCGATAGTTGGGACCATATCGTCACCATCCAGCGAGTGCTGGACGCGGACTCCGAGGTTGAGTATCCGCATTTAGTGGCGGGGGCTCGCAGCGATGCGATCGAGGACATCGGAGGGATCTGGGGGTTCTACCGCTTCATGGAGGCCGCACAGGACCGAGACCATCCGGACCGGGACCACTTCGAGGAATGGCTTGGCGAGGAGTTCATACAAGCGTTCGACCACGAGCACTTCGACAAGGAGCTTGTCCAAGAGCGGCTGTCGGGGATCTCTTGACGGCAGCCGGGGACCTGCCCGCCCCATCGGACCCGCAATGCGGCAATCCGAGCGACATCCAGTTCCGTCAAAGCCCCGGCGAATCCGGTGCCACGACACCCGGGAAGGGTCCGGCCTGCGTGTTCGCCGGATAGCGGATGTCGCGGCGGGCGTGAGATGACCATACAGACCGGGTACCAGCTGAACGCTCGAAGCCGGACCGATCCGCAATCTTTGCCCTCCTATCGCGGTCCGGGACGATCAGTCGGTCGCGCTTCCGACTTGAGCTGCCGGACTGGATCCCTCGTGCTGCCGCTTGGATCTCCATAGAGGGGCGCGATTCCCGACTGGCGTGTGTCCCAGGCCGCTCACGCCGGCTCCCGTCGCCGAGATCAGGGCAGTGCGGGAGCGGACGGGTCGTCGCGACGGCGATCGCCGCGGATTCCTGTCCGGGCAGGGAGAGTAGGGTGAGCCGACACCCGCGGGAGGATCTTGCAGTACGCTGGGACAGGCATGCAACTAGGATTCGTGAGTGCGATTCTCCCGGAGGTGCCGTTCGAAGAACTCTGCCGTATCGGGGCCGCGGAGGGCTACGACTGCGTCGAGGTCATGTGCTGGCCGCCGGGCAAGGCGGAGCGTCGCTATGCCGGCGTGACCCACATAGATGTCGGCGGTCTGGACGAGGCCGCGATCGACGGCATCCGGGACTCGCTTACGCGCCACGGAATCGCGATCAGCGCCCTCGGGTACTACCCGAATCCACTGTCCCCGGATCCCGAGGAGGCGCGGGTAGCCCTCGACCATATCCGGCTCGTCATTCAAGCCGCGCAGGCCCTCGGCCTGCGGACAGTCAACACGTTCGTTGGCAGGGACTGGACGCGATCGATCGAGGAGAACTGGCCGCGCTTTCTGGATGCGTGGCGCCCCCTGGTTTCGTTCGCGGAGGACCACGGGGTCCGGATCGGGATCGAGAATTGCCCGATGATCTTCACCCGCGACGAATGGCCCGGAGGCAAGAACCTGGCTTGCTCGCCGGCGATCTGGAGACGGATGTTCGAGGACATTCCGAGCGATTCGTTCGGGCTGAACTACGATCCGTCCCATCCCACGTGGATGCAGATGGACGCCATCACCCCGCTCATGGACTTCCGGGAGCGGATCTTCCATGTTCACGCCAAGGACGTGCGGGTCGATCGCCGGTCCCTCGACGATGTAGGCATCCTGGCCTATCCCCTTCAGTTCCACACGCCGAAGCTGCCCGGGCTCGGCGACGTGGACTGGGGAAGGTTCTTCTCCGTCCTGACGTCAACCGGCTACGACGGCCCCGTCTGCGTCGAGGTCGAGGACCGGGCATACGAGGACTCCCTGGAATCCCGGAAGCTCTCCCTGCGGCAGAGCGCGCGGTTCCTGCGGCAGTACATCCCGGAGTCTGACGGCCTGTAGGGGCGGCTCGTCAGCGCCCCTTGCCAGCCGTTGGTTCCGGGGCTATGACCGAGAAGTCAGCAATGGTCGACAGCCTCTCGAGCATGCCCGCCAGAAACGAGAGGCGATTCTGCCGCACGGACCGGTCCTCGGCCATCACGAGAACCTCGTCGAAGTAACGGTCGAGGGTGGACCTCAATACGGCGATCTCCCGTAGCGACGACAGATAGTCCCCGCTGGCCTGGAGTCTGTCCACCCGGCCGGCAACATCCTGCAGCGACCCGTGCAGTTCCGTCTCCGCCCCGGGCTCCAAGAGGCCGACATTGACCCCGTCGCGCGCGAAGGACTCGGATCGACCAGCCTGCTCGAGAATGTTCCGGATCCTTTTGAAACTGACTGCCAGTGATTCGAAGTCGTCCGTTTCCCGGACGGCGTCCAGTGCCCGGGCGCGAGCCAACGCGTCCAGCGGCACCTCGTCGGACGCTTCCAGGACAGCCTGCACCACGCTGGGAGCGAGGCCGCCGGAATCCTGCAGCCAGTGCCGGACGCGATCGAGCAGAAAGCTGCGCAAGTCGCTTGCGTGGCTGCCGCCCCCAGCGATCGCGACCAGACGATCCAGGGACAGTGCCATCTCGGATTCCATCACGATCCGGATGGCGCTGAACGCCGCCCGGCGGAGCGCCAAGGGATCCTTCGATCCAGTCGGAATCAGGCCCAGTCCGAACATGCCCCCGAGGGTGGCAAGCTTGTCCGCCAGCGAGGCCACGCATCCGGCCGAGGAACGCGGGAGGGGACCTGCGCCGCCGACCGGAAGGTAGTGGTCGTAGATCGCGTCGGCCACGGTTCGCGGCTCTCCCTGCTCTGCGGCGTAGAGACCGCCGATCCGGCCCTGCAGCTCGGGAAACTCGCCGACCATCTCCGTGGTCAGGTCACACTTGGCGAGCTGGACGGCCCGGCTTGCGGCCGAGGCCGTCTCCGGATCGAGACCGAGCGCATCGGCGATCCCGGAAGCGGCCGCGAGATTGGCCTGCGTCTTGTCCCAGTAGCTGCCCAGCGACGCTTGGAAGGTGACCGACCTCAGGTCGTCGACGCGTTGCTGAAGGGAACTGCGCTGGTCGAAGTCCCAGAAGAAGCGCGCGTCGTTGAAGCGGGCTCGAAGCACCCGCTCATGGCCCGCCCGGATGGTACCGCTCGTGTCTCCGCCGGAATTCGCGACAGCGACGAACTGGTTGATCAGCTTCCCTGCCCCGTCCTCAACGGCGAAGTACTTCTGATGCACGAGCATGACCGTCTCCAGAACCTCGTCCGGGAGCGAGAGGTAGCCCGGATGGAAGCTGCCCAGCAAGGCAGTCGGAAACTCGGTCTCGTAGACGAGGGTCTCCAGGAGCCGCTCGTTGCGACGAACCCGACAGCCGGACGGGAGCAGGGACTCCGATTCTGCGACGATCTTCCGGCTCCGGTCCTCGGGGGAGAGGATGACAGCGTTGTCGCGGAGCGTCCGGACATAGTCCCCCGCCGCGCTCACCTCGTGGGGTCCTGGTCCGAGCCGGCGATGGCCCCAAGTGCGGCGACCGGACGCGACACCGGCAATCTCGAACGGCACCACCTTCCCGTCCAGCAGCGCTACGAGCCACCGGATCGGCCGGATGAACCGAGGGCTTCCCTTCCCCGCCCAATACATGGCGCGCGGGAAGCGCAGGCCGAGCACAACTCCCGGAAGACACTCACCCAGAAGCTCGATGGCGGGACGTCCCGCAATGGTCCGGCGCACCCTCAGCTTCCCGTCCGGACCGGATTCGAGATCCTGTACGGGCACGCCGGCCTTCCGGGAGAACCCGAGGCCTGCGCGGGTGGGATTGCCGTCAGCATCGAACGCCACGCTGCGAGCGGGACCGGTCAGCGTTTCGGTCCGGTCGGGCTGCTTCGCAAGGACGTTTTCGGCGAACAGCGCGAGACGCCGAGGCGTCGCGTCAACCTTGACTCGGGCCCCACCGTCGAGCCCTGCCGACCGCAGCGCTTCCAGGAAACGGCCCTTCAGGTCACGTCGGGCCCGCTCGACCATGCGGGCGGGAATCTCCTCCGTCCCGACTTCCAGCAGAAGGTCGCTCACGAGGCCGTCTCCGTCGCGACGCGCTGCTGGTCGATCCAAGCCGTGGCCACTCCGACCGCGAGGTTCCGTACGCGCTGGATGACCTGGGCACGCTCGGTGACGCTGATTGCCCCGCGCGCCTGCAGGGTGTTGAACAGGTGGGAGCACTTCAGAGTCTGGTCGAAGGCCGCGAGCAAGGGAAACCGCCGCTTCTCCAGGCCGTTGGGCCGTTCGCCGTAGCGCTCGAGCAGACGCTGGCATTCCGCCTCATGCAGGCGAAACTCCTTCCAAATGAAATCGACGTCGGCTTCCTCGAAGTTGTACATGGAATACTGCTCTTCGTCTGCCAGCCTGACGTCGCCGTACGACCAGCGGTCGTTCCAGCGGATGTCGTAGATGCTCTCCACGTTCTGGATGAACGCGGCCAGCCTCTCCAGACCGTATGTAAGCTCGGCCGGCACCACATCCAGATCCAGCCCGCCGCACTGCTGGAAGTACGTGAACTGGGTGATCTCGAGGCCATCGAGCATCACCTGCCAGCCGACACCCCAAGCACCGAGGGTCGGGGACTCCCAGTTGTCCTCCTCCAACTTGCAGTCATGCCGCGAAAGGTCGATGCCGATTTCCTCGAGACTCCGCAGATAGAGTTCCACGACGTCTTCGGGTGCGGGCTTGAGAATGACTTGCAGCTGCATGTGCTTGTACAGCCGGTTAGGATTCTCGCCATAGCGTCCGTCGGCGGGGCGCCGGCTCGGCTGCACGTAGGCAACGCGGTATGGATCGGGACCCAGCACCCGCAGGAACGTCTCCGGGCACATCGTCCCGGCGCCGACCTCGCAATCGAAGGGCTCGTGAATGATGCAGCCTTGGCGCGCCCAGTAGGACTTCAGCCGCATGACGATTTCCTGGAACGTCAGCATGGGCGTGGAAAAGAGTCCCGGATAACCTGCCGGATGGGGCAAGGGAAAGCCAGTTCGCGCGTGCGGGGAGGCCGGAACTCTGAGAATAGCACCGCCGAAAGTAACGCCGTCCGCTGCTCAGCGAGAGCCGGCGAGACGGATGGAGTAGCCTAGGCGGGCATTGGAATCGGAGTGCCGTGAGAGGGACTCGGGACCGACTCGCAGCGCGCTCGCCAAGGCTGGCCGGATGGCGCTGTCGGACTCCGCAGAGTTCGGATAGCGGAGACGATCGTTCACGAACACTTCCCACGCGCCCTCGCGAATTCGGAGGACAGCCGGGAATTCCGGCTCGGAAAGAACAGCCGCATTCAGTTCGCGAGCCCGTCGGAATGCCTCCCGAAAACGGTCCGCCAAGGTGCCCTCGAGACCCGTTCGGACGCTCGTGAGCAGTCCAGGGCCTGGTGGGTTCAGGTTCACCGAAAAGGTATCCCGCTTGCCGGCGATGAGGATCCCCGGTCCGGTCGGCATGTGCGCATAGTCGGCGAGATCGACCCAGTCCGACGGGTGATCCGACTGCTGCCGCCAGCGGTCGAAGATCACGAGGAAGGGATCCAGGTCGGGATCCGACGGAGCGTCAAGCAGCAGCTTGACGTCGATTCGCTGCAGGCTGTCGTACATGCCGGGGATTCGCCGAGGCTAGAACGCGGAGGCCTGAGAGTACGTGCCCTGTGCTGCCTCGATGAACAGCGTCGCCTCCTCAACGTGCAGGCGGGCGCGTTCCGGGTCGCTGCTTGGCCCTTCCTGCGCGGCGCGCAGGAAGTTGTCGGCGAAGGGCCTGTAGAAGGCGCTGGAATCGTAGAAATGCTTGCGGAACTCCTCGACGGTATCGTACCTGTCCGACAGCCACAGTCCCTTCGTGAAGAGCAGGGCGTCAGCGGCCTTGCGGCAGGCGTCGAAGGCCTTGGCGGACGCGTCGCTGTAACGGCTGGCCTCGAGGTCTAGGGTGGATTCGAAATGGATCCGGTCCGCATCCTCGAGCATGAACTCGGCCTGATCGACCACCTCGCCCGCGCACTCGCCGACACCGATCGAACGCTGGTACTGCCAGGGCTGACGGATGTCCTTGTAGTACGCCGGTGACTCCTCGAACGTAGGCAGCACCATGAACTCGCTCAGCTCCTCTTTGACGCGCGTCTTGCCCAGGCGGGCAACGACATCGCTGAGGGTCTCGTCGCCGCGCTTCTCCCGGCTGTAGAAGTCGCTCACCTTGGTAATGGCCTTGTCCACGTTCTGGGAGGGAATCTTGCCGATGGCCAAGCCGTACGATTCGGCGTTGTTGCGCGTCGAGCCTCCAAGCGTGACCTGGAAGACCGGGGCCGTATCGTTCTTCTTCCGCTGGACGGACCCGAAGAACCCAATGTCGGCGATATGGTGCTGGCCGCAGGAGTTGAAGCAGCCACTGATCTTGATCTTGAGGTCAGAGCGGTTCGCGATCCCGCTCATGCCATTCGCGAATTTCTTGTGCAAATGGGCGGCCAGCCCGCGGGACGAGGTGATCCCGAGCTTGCACGAGTCCGTGCCCGGGCAGGCAACGACGTCCTTGAGGCGTCCCGCACCAGCCTCGGCGAGACCGATCTCCTTGAGATTCTGGTAGAGGTCGGGCAGGTCCGCGTTCGAGACCCACTGCAGCAGCAGGTTCTGGTCCACGGTCGTCCGCAACGTGTCCTTGATGAACCTGCGGGAAAGCTCCGCAAGTTGCCGGGCGTGCTCCGAGGTGATGTCTCCCAAGGGCAGGAAGATGTCGACCATCGAATAGCCGCTCTGCCGTTGCGGCCGAACGTTGCGATCGAGCCACTCGGCCAAGCCGGGATCCGGCTCGTCCGGCAAATCAAGCTCCGACGGGGGCCTCAGGGGGACATCCTGGAGGTTGCGCACCGCCGTCTGAATCTCGGTCTCCCATCGGGAGTCCTTCGGCAGGCGCGCCCGCTCTTCCTCAACCAGCCGCCGGAATTCGTCGATGCCCTGCTTGGCGATCAGGAACTTCATCCGGGCCTTGGCGCGGTTCTTCTTTTCGCCGAGTTTCGCGAACACCCTGGAGATGGCCTGGGCCAGCGGCAGCATCTGGTCGGCCGGTTCGAACTCGCTGTAGACCTTGGCCTGGTGCGGCAGGGAGCCCAGGCCTCCTCCGACCAGCACCTGGAAGCCCTCGACACCATCGCGGATGCGAGCGACGGCTCCGATGTCGTGCATGCGGCCGAGGCCGCAGGAGTGGCCTTCGCAGCCGGAGTAGGAGATCTTGAACTTCCGCCCGAAGTTCTGCGCGTCCGAATGACGCAGCATGAAGTACGCCATGGCGTGCGCGTGCGGCGTGACGTCGAAGGTCTCGTCGCAGCAGACTCCTGCCTGCGGGCAGCAAGTGACGTTCCGGATGACGTTGCCGCAAGCCTCACGCGTGGTGATCCCGACCGCCGCAAGCCGTCGCATCAGATTCGGCGTGTCGTTGATGTCGATGAAATGGCACTGGAAGTCCTGGCGTGTCGTCACGTGGAGCACGCCGACCGCATACTCTTCCGCGATGTCAGCCAGCGCCACCAGCTGGTCCGCGGTCATCCTGCCCATCGGAATCTTGATGCGCTGCATCTGGACGCGGTCCTGACGCTGCCCGTAGACGCCGTGCCGCAAGCGAAACTCGGTGAACAGCTTTTCATCGACCAAGCCCGCCTGGACCCTTCTCAATTCCGTTTCGTAGACATCGATCTCCTCGCGGATGTCCGGGGGCAGATGGCCCCATTCGGAACTGGTGTCAACCGGTGCGAATTGCGGAGCGGTCATGGTACCGGTAACTTGATGCGGATCAGCGTGCCCCAACCGATGCCCCGGTTGGGGCGTAAGGGATGCCGCCGTTCGCTACGTGCGATGGTAGCATTCCCGGTGTTCACCCAACCCCCGGGTGCCGCTCTGGGGCGGGCGTGACTGCGTCGGCGCCCTTGGCGCCGTCACGCGGGCCGGACCACTAACTCCGAAGTCAAATGCACGCGCTCCGGGTCTGGGTAACTGCTCGTGGCCATTTTGCTCTGCGCAAGGGCCTTAGAGCGTTGCCAATGCCTTCCTCACCCACCCGAACGCGATCCGCTCCTGCTCGAGTCTCAGTCTCTGACCGAAAACATCGTTCCGCAGGTCGTCATACAGGAGACTCTCGGTTCGAGTGAGTCTCTTCAGGTCTCGGTAGGTTGGCGACGGCTCCGGTACCCAGAGGTTCCGAAATGACAGAAAAGTCTCGCGATCCATCAGGAACGAGTTGACCGTTTCGAAGTGGCTGCGGAGTTCGTCAAGTATCGCGAAACCGTGTGTGTCGATGTCTCCCCAGTAGTGCAGGCTGCATCGCTCGAGCCAGCGAGCTTGGACAATCGCTTCAAACCCGTAGCCCGCACCAAAGATTGCGATCGTCCCCTCCATCGGCGGAAGAGCGAGGAAGTTGATCTCGTTCTCAGTGATGATCGCTCTGGACGCGGTGTTCCGCAGCACCGAGAATCCGCTCGCGGCGAGCGTCAAGTCGCTGCAACCGTCGCTGTCGCGCCACGGGAGTCGGAGGCAGCCGGGATCCAGCACGCGGACTCGAACTCTCTCGGGCTTGCTCTTGAAGCCGTAACGGTGCTCGAATCGAGCGGCCCCTTTCTGGGACGCGTCAACGGATTCGGAAGGGAGGGAAAGATCCAGCAGCTCGCCTAGCACCCCGCGGTTCGAGTCGACGAACTTGGTGTCCACGCCAACGATGTCCATCTGCCGCACGTAGACACCGGGGCGGTCGTGCTGGTGCAGCCAATCGACGACATCCAGCAGGCCTCGCCAATTCGCCCCGAGCGCCAGTGCGCGCATCGGCCTCCTCGCCATCCACGGCAGCAACTCCGGCCGTCGCTCTCCTACCAGCGCGAGCAGTTCGCGAAACCGGTCCAAGTCCCCTCGCTTGCCGACCATCGCGGCTGCGTCCTCGGCAGTGTCGACCCAGGCTTCATGCGGCACCGCGTTGGTCCCAAGCACACGATGCCGCACATCCCGTTCCGTCAGGCGAACGTGCGGTGCAGCTCGCAACGCGGTGCTCCAATCTCGGGCCTTGGAATAGTTGTCACGAAGCTCGGCCGAAGTCGGCTTCTTGAGGACGAGGCGCCTGGGAAACAAACCGCCACTGCCGGCCACGTCGGCCAAGATGGTTCCCCGGTCCCAGAGCTTCTTGACCTGTTGGCGGAGCTCGCCTGCGGTCGTCCAGTTCCGGTCTGCATCCGCGTCGGCCATGCCGTCTCAGCCTATCCCCAAGGGTTGCCTTCGGAATCAGACTGGCGTGGCCGCGGATTCCGCTGGTCCCAAAGCTGACTCGATCACCGCACGGCCGTCGGAAGCCCCTTCCGCCCGTTGCTTTTCCTCCTGGTACTCGCTGATCGAGAGGTTTCGTAGTCTCGAATTGCGGTCATCCTCGATCTGGACGAACCCGACACTTTCAACGAACGGCTCGATGATGTGGATCTTCTGAAGGGGAGTGACGATCAGCAACTGCAGGCAGAGCGCGGAAAACAACGACAGCGCATACTGAGCGGACTCGTCGGAACCGCGCCCGAACGCTTCGTCGATGACTACGAATCGAAACGACCGTGAGCGGACAGACCCCGACTCCAAGCCGAATTGGTACGACAGGCTCGCGGCGAGCACCGTGTAGGCCAGCTTTTCTTTCTGGCCTCCCGACTTGCCTCCCGAATCCGAGTAGTGCTCGAATTCCGAATCCCCCTCCCTCCAGCGCTCGCTGGCCCCGAAAACGAACCAGTTCCGCACGTCCGTGACCTTCGCAACCCAGCGGCGGTCCAGGTCCGCAAGCCCTTCGCGGCCCCGGATGCGCTCAATGACAGCCTTTACCTTCAGGAACTTCCGTTCCGAGTACTGATCGCTGTCGGACCCGGTCAACGATCCCTCCGTACACTCCTTCAGGCTCCGGCGGAAGTCCTTGATCTCCTGATCCACGGTGGCTTGGCTCAGCAGTTTGATGTAGCGGCCGGGGTTGTAGTCGATTTCGGCGAGGGAGTCGTTGATCTGCTCGATGCGCCCCTTGATGGTCTCGCGCTCGCGGTCGAGTTGCGACTGGAAGTTGGCAACTTCGCGAATCGTGTTCTCGTTCAGCAACTCCTTGAATCGCGCCTCGAAGCTGGGAAGATCGTCGTCTCGCAGTTGGACCAGCAGCTTGCGGTATTCCGATGCGGATTCGATGCTCTCGTCGAAATCTCCAGTCTCTAACGGGTACTCGCGGCTGAACTTTGTCATCGAACTGATGATTCTGTCTTGCAGGGCAGATCGCGCCTTGGCAGCGGAATCGGTCTCCCTCTTCAACGACTGGTCAATCCGCTTCTGGTACCGGTCACAGGTCTCGACACTCAGGGTTTCCGGACCGAGGGCCTCCGAAAGCAACTTCCCGAGCCTGTCGAAGTAGGGCTTCGCCGAATCCGTATCGGACTCCGCCAACAGGGCCCGGACCTCTTGATGGATCTGGTCATGCCGACGCAGTCTCTCGGCTGTGCTCCCCAGAGCCTTGTTCTTCTCCGCCAACTCGTGGTCCGCAGCAGTGCATGACCGCTTCGTCCGTTCAAGCTGGCCCCTGAGCTCCTTCAGCTTGTCCGAGGCCGACTCGATCTGCCTTCGTTCGGAATGCAAGTCGGCGATTTCGGCTGCCACCGATTGCCAATCGATTTCGCGGTGGCTGGAGAAGGACTCGAGCCTCGACAGGGTGTCGACACGCGAGTTGACGGTCTTCTGCTCCGACTGAAGCTTGGCTATCTCGCGGCCCGCGTCGGCAAGGTTCGATTCCATGAGCCGGGCCTGTGTCTCGAGAGTCCTGATCTTGGCCGCGTTCTCCCACCCGAGCACGTAACGCGCACGGTCATCAATGCGGAAACGGTCATCCTTTTCGTGACGCTCGCCCCGCATCTTGATCTGCCCGGACTTGGTGATGGCCCGCGGCTCCTGTCTGAACTCCTCCTGTGTCACGCAGCAAGCCAGGTCGAACCGGCGCGAGAGTTCCCGGAGCAGCCAGTCGTGGAAGTCCGAATCCGGCTTGACGGACAGCTTTCGCACGAGCGAGTCAGGATGCAGGGCGGGCATTGCACCACGCTGCTCGCGGGCACGGTAATAGACCAGGCGGCCTTTCAGGTGGGTCTTGTCCACCCAGCTCGCAACACGCGGGTAGAGCCCGTCGGAAACCAACAGCGACAGGCCGAAATTCCGCAGGACCCTCTCCGCGGCACCCTCCCAGTCGGATGCCCCCTCGCTGACGCCCAGAAGCTCTCCCGCAAATGGCAGTGAAGCTTCCTCGACGTGCAATGCGCGACAGAGCCTTTGCCGCATCTCGATCTGTTCCTTCGGGATATTCGTCGTGCGGGCCCGGAGGCTGGCGAGTTCGCCGGCGACCTTGTCGTGCTCGGTTCTTTTCTGTCGGAAAGACACAGTACGATCCATCAGGTCGTTCTGCACGCGGTTCCGGTCCGTCCTTGCCTGCTCGGCGAGTTCCCCGATCCTTTGGCGCTGCGTCTCGTATGCGTCGCCGCTGGTTGGCCTTGGTTCCGCGATAGCCTCCAGGAGGCGGCCGTATTCATCGGACCGCCGTTCGCGGCGGCGGCGTTCGGCCTCAAGTTCCGTGACCCTGGTCTCGATCGCATTGAGCCGGGTGCCACCGTGAGTCGCAATGTCGCGGCTGAGGCTGTCCATCGTAGCGGCGAGACTGGCCCTCCTCTCTTCGCAGGAGCGGACCGCCTCTTCTTGACGGGCAAGCCGGTTACGAATCGACTCGATGCGCGCCTCCACAAGGCGGAGCTTGTGGGTTGCGAAGTAGGGAGTCAGCGCAACCTGCGTCCATTCCAGCTGTTCGATCGTCCCGGAGAGGGCCGAGTGCCGGTCACATTCTTCGACCAGCGGACCGAGCAACCCGATTTGGTGCTTGGCCTTGAGGACCGCTTCATGAGCCCGGTTCAGGTCGTCAAAGTGAGAAATCAGCGCATCGATTCCATTGGAAGCATCGAAAGGCTCGAGCATGTGATTCCTCACGAACTCCGTAAGGTTGCCCACCGACTTCATGGAAACGGTCTGATGGAACAGTTCGAGAGCCTGTTCGTTGTGAATGCCGAATTGCCGCCGAAACCACGCTCCGTACGGGGGGAAGCTGTCCCAGACGTTCACGCCACCCCGCCGGAGGCGCGCTCGCAGTTTCGTGACCTCCGGCCCGAACCGGGAGAAATCGCTCGCGATCGACATGTCTCGCTCGGCAGAGGTATAGAGCCGTTTGGGCTGGTTGAATCGGTCGTCGATCCAGAAGACCTGAGCTAGCGTGACTGTGTGCGAGTATCCCTGGTTCTTGAAGACGCCGAGAATCACGCTGTAGCTGCTCTTGTCCCGCAGGGCGACGGGGCGGCCGGACGATTGGGCGGGGTCGTTCCGCTCCGACTTGTAGTGACCGAGAACGTAGGACCGTAAGGTCCGCTCGCGGGTAGCGGCGCCAGCAGCTCTGTTGTAAGCCACGCGGTGCGCCGGTACGAGCAACGTCGTCACCGCATCCACCAAGGTAGATTTGCCAGTCCCAATCTCCCCCGTGAGCAGGGCGTTCTTTCCGTTGAGCCTCAAAGTCCAGACGTCCTGGTCGAACGTGCCCCAGTTGAAGACTTCCAGACGCTCCAAGCGGAATCCGGCGAGACCGTCTTCGGCAAAATAATCGAGACCGAGCTGAGATTCAGCCATCTTCGCCCTCCGTCCGGCCCTCGGTGACCGGCACGTGCTCCGCAAGCCTGGCACCGAATTCGGCAAGCCACTCCCCGTTCACGAATTCCTTGATGATTCGCTGGACCTCGTATCGGTGCTGAGTGCCCAGGGTTCCGCTTGCCATTCGCCGCAAGAACCCGAGACCGACGATCCGACTCAGATTCTCGTTCAGGCTCTTCTTGAGCCTGACTTCGTTGCTCGTCTCCGGAAGAAAGACCCTCACCATCTCCAGGATTTCGTCCCGTGTCATGACAAGCCGAGTATCCCCTCCAGCCGCGTCGAACTCGACGAGGCGCTTTCGCAAGAGGGCGAGAATCAAGCTGACCCGATAGGAGAGCTGATGGTGCGTGACGAGTTGAGGGAGCGTTTCCTCCGGGGAGCCCTCTTGCGAGGGACGCGAGCGGAGAAACGCGTAGCCTTCGCTCTCGTCGATGATCAGTCGGAGGTTCAGCACGCCGACGTAGTCCCGCACCCGCGCTTGCATGTCGAGGAGGCTCTGCCACCTCGCTTCGTCGTCGCGTCGGTGTACGATCCCCTTCAAGAGAGGGATGACCAAGCGGGGAAGGGGATCCTTGGCGGCCGATTCGTCAACTTGCTGCACAGTCCCGTCACCTCCTGAAAATCACTCTCGGCACGCGCGCCGCCTTCACGACCGGCCTCCCGCTCGCGGTGGCAGCGTTCCAGATCACGATCTCGGTCGCGCCGTCATCAACGGCTGCGTTGACAGATTCAGCCGCCAACTGCAAGTAGGCCAGCACTTCGGCCAAACCATGCTGCAACGGCCTAAGCTCGCAGATCTCCGCCAAGGTTGCCTGGGACCGGTGCTGCAAGACGCTACGAATGTGGTCAAGCAGCCGCGACTTGTCGACAACCGGCTGGTTGTACAGGGATGAAGTATCCAAGTTCTCGTCGCCACTCTCCAGTCTTGCAACGTTGACAACGTGCTTGATCGGAGGCTTGAAGAGCGGTCGCTCCATTGGCAGGTTGACATCGATGGCCGTAGCCGCGATCTCACTGACCGTCCCGATCGGAGGGCTGTCCCTCACGGCCAGCGCGGACTTCTCGATGCCGCGCAGCAGATCCATGATCCGACGATTCTCGAGTTGAGCCCGGTCGTCGAGAAACCGACGCAGTTGCTGGGACAAGTCCCTGACGGTCTTCTGGGCATGACCGCCAGCGTCCAACCAATCGTAGTGAACGCGCTTGGTCCTGTTATCAGGCTTCGTCTCCCGGATGGGCTGCAAGTCGAGGACGCGCTCAAGGAGGGAAGTGAACTCTACGCGGTGGTCCTCGGACATCAGGAAGTCCCAAAAGGCGCGGAAGCTCCGTCCTTGGTCCGAATCGGCGATCTGGTCTCGCTTACCGAGGAACTCATCCAACAGTTCCCTCTTCGATCCTTCGGTCAGGGTCATGCGCTCCCGAATCTCGCGATCCAATGAACGGAAGTTCTGCTCGAGTTCTCGAAAGTCACCAAGCAGGTCACGGGAGATCTGCATGAACTGCTGAAACCGGTCCTTCAAGGCGGTGTCGTCCAGTATCGGCAGGTCTCCCTGTCGGACGCGCTCGATCTCGCTTTCAATCTCCTGTTTCCGGCGATCCAACTCCCTGATGCGCACCTCGGGATCCGTCTCGGTGCCGACACTCATTTGTCGCAGCAACTCGAACAGAGTCAGCAGGCGTGACTCGGTGCCGATAAAGGCGCGATCCGAGAGTGAGGCGAGCCAGGCAATCGCCTTTTCGGTCGAGGGGGTGAGATCGAAGTGGGGCTCGTCGGAACCGTCTACGTAGAACTTTCGGAGCCATTCCCTATCCGGGTGGGCCCAGTCTTCAAGATAATCGTGTGCCCGTTTCGGGAATGCGCTCTCGCCCGCCCGTTCGCGTGCTCTGACCAAGTAGTCTTGCAAGGCTTCAGCCAAGTCGCTTTCCGGTACGGCCCGACTGTTTGGAGCAATGAATGCTGCGTACAAGAAACCGACGGTAAGTGACACATTGTCGGATCTGAGCAGACGCCACCCAGGGTGATTGCGGAGCAGGAATTCGAGCCTGTCATAGCTGAGGACGGCATCGGAATTCGCGTCCGCCGACGCCACGACAGGGGGAGCATCGGTGAGAGGATCCGGCACGTGTACACCTCGGCAATCAAGGAGAAAGCAACTGCTCCAGACCTAGGTACCGCGGATGGCTGGGGTCTGTCCCGAACGCCGGATACCCGGAGACGCGCTCGTCCGGGCCTGTCAGTGTCGAATACGCGAGCACTCGATGCAGTTGCAGGCGAGAATGGGGCAAAGGGCCTCCGTCTGGCTGGCGTCGCGGTCGCGGCTACCTCTTGGTTGTGAGTTTAGCGCGAGGCCCTGAACGGACTTCCCATGCGGTCAACGCAACAGGCTGCGGAGGGACGCTCAGCAGTGGGTCATGCAGTTTCCCTATGCCGTTAGCGGCACCGGGGGCCACCAGCACTATTGCCGAAGGAACCACTCTGTCCCAGACGGCGCACAACTAAGTCCACCTCGCTCTTCCGGAAAGCCGCAGCAATGAACATCTCCGGTCCCATTCGCCACCCGCAGTCTCGAAGGTGTGCTCATGACCCAGTCTCGCGATGGCAACGAGAGCGCGGGAGCTTGTATTTCTACAGGGGGAGAGTGCTTGTGATGTTATATTCGAATATAATTTCGGAGGGCGCATGCATACCACCCGTCTAACGAAGGTCGGCGGCTCCGTCATGCTCGCAGTGCCCCCGGCGTTGCTCGATGTCCTGAACGCCCGGGCCGGCACCAGAGTGGATATCGGGATTGAGGGAGGGCGCCTGATCGTGGCACCGAGAACTCGGCCTAGCTACACGCTCGACGAACTCTTGGCGCAGGGCGACGAGACCGCTCCGGCCGACGAAAGGGATCGTGCTTGGCTTGAGGCCGAGCCAGTCGGCAACGAACTGCTGTAGTGCAGCGGGGCGAGATCTGGCTGGTCAGCCTAGACCCCACCGCCGGCCATGAGCAACAAGGGGCCCGGCCGGTCGTGATCGTCTCCCCCGCCCGCTTCAATCAGCTCACGGGGACGCCCCTCGTCCTGCCCGTCACCACGGGTGGACGCTTCGCGCGACGGCGCGGGTTCGCCGTATCGCTTGATGACGCAGGCACACGAACCGGGGGAGTGATCCTTTGCGACCAGCCGCGCGTCCTTGACCTGGCCGCCCGGAATGGGAAGCGCCTCGAAACCGTCCCGGAGCCGATCATGAACGAGGTGCTCGCCCGACTTGCCGCCATCCTTGCGTAAACGGAGATGCGACGTGCCTATCGGTGGATGCGAGCGGTCGCGGCGTCCGGAATGCAAGGAAATGGCTGTCCGGGTGTTACACAAGAGGATTGCGCGAATCGGACTGCTCCTTCCGAGGGATGCGGGGCCCAAGTCAATACCGATCGGGCAGTGCCAGCGTTCAGAGTGGGGATCATATACGAGATTGCCGAAGCCTGAGTTACTTGATCATCTTCAGTCGCCGCAAGTCAGCGTCATTCCATCCGGTGTCTTTGAGAAGCATCTTGAGCAAGCCCGCCCCGTACTGCTTCTTGGGGTAATAGTGGATTACGAATCGTCTTGGACCGGCTCCACTGATGGCGTGCTTCACGAATCCACGCGTCGTACCGGATCGGTCTTCTTCAATCCAGCAGTCCTTCTTGAGTGCATTGATCCAATCTGAAGCCGTCTTGTTGTTTAACTGATCTGAGGCTGAACGTCTGACGGAAGCCATGGAACCTCCAAGGGGCGAAGCAAGGCGTTCGGCGGCACCTCGGGAATCGGAAACGTTGGGCGGCCGCCTACAGTCACGCAATCAGGACCAACAGGTATGGCGTCGCCGTGCCGCTGCAAGGAATCCAAATACCACTTCAATCCGTTGATCGTACGATCCAGGTAACTGCTCAGGCGTCTGTTGATGTCGGGCCATAGGGTTCTTCTACCGTGTCGGCAGCGTGGCCGACGAGCGCGATTTGAATGGCGACGAGAGGATTGTGACCGAGCGCGGGCATGGACCGCAGGTAGCCGGAGATTCGTGCATGGGCCGCGCTGTCTGATGAGCGAGCCTGATCGGCAACAGGCGAACGTGGGTACCGACCGGAGCATGGATCGAGAGCGTCCATCGGTCGAGATTCCTTGTCGTCAGCCGCTGAACCTGCCGTGGCCCGACCGCGCAAGGCAGAGCGATCGTGTGATGGGGCCTACTCGGTGGTGCTACGGTTGCTGTCCGAGCCGGGCGAGCAGGGCGTCCCCGCTGTCGCAAACTAACAGCCACTCGCCGACCTGCTCCAGGCGATCCGCGTCAGCGATCCCCTCTAGCAGTGCGGCCAAGCTGCCCGCCAGCGACTCGCCGAAACGGATTCGCGCCAGCCGCAGAAGCAGCTTGCGCTCCCCCACTACTAGCCCTTCGTCGCGGCCCTCGTCGCGGATGCGGTCTGCCCAAGTCACGCTCTCCGTTGCCAACATGTCCAGCACCTCTTTCAGGCGATCGCTCTTCACT
>CAYWUV010000050.1:0-42452 GCA_964461235.1 uncultured Bryobacterales bacterium
CGCAGCGTAAACTTGACTCAAACGTCCACCTTACGGCGGCACAAGAAATCTAGAGAATGTGCCCGACATACTGGAGGCTCCCATCGTTGGAATCCTCAGCTAAGCTAGAGCTTGGAATGCTCAACTTCGACACGCCGGCGGTCGCACGTGGCATGCAGGAGGCCGGTATCGACGCCAAGCACGCCGAAGCAATCGTCGACGCTATGCGTGCCGCAATCAGTGAGCAGGTGGTAACGAAAGCGGACCTCCGAGAATTGGAGCAACGTCTCCTAATCCGGCTCGGTACCCTGCTGTTTGCCGGACTCGGCTTGCTGTTCGCCGCCCTGAAGTTCACAGCATAGGCGCAGTCTGCGCACTATGCTCGGACTTTGGGAGAGTCGGGCGTGTATCGCAGGCTTTGGAAGCGAGCCGGTGGTCCGTCCCGCCACCTTGCTGGGCTGCCCTCGCGGTTCGCCGGACGATGGCCGGGCTGGCCGCTGCGTTCTCTGTTGCCCACGATTTCGCGTTGGTACGATGCAGGGACGGGAGAGAAGAATGTCGAACCCCGTCTCGCCGAGTTCAACAGCGAAACGAAAGCGGCTGCCGACGGGCAACCAGCCATCGGATATTGAAGAAGTGCCCTACGGATTCGACGATTTCCAATTGTTCAACGGGTGCAGGCCAGTGTCCGAGTACACCCAGGGTTTGCTGATCCATTCGATTGGCTTGGTTTGGCCACCTCGACCGTTGGAGGCCGCCCAAAGACGGTATCAGGGTCTGAACCACGGGACCGCGTGACGACGCTCGCCGGGGCCGGCTCCGAGCCGCGAGGCTGCATGGCGCAACCTCTTGGGACTAGGCTAGCGGGGCCCGAGCAGGCCATCGTTCATTGGCGAGGTCTCCCCGGAGGCTCTCCACCAAGCCAGATTCTGCAGTTACTGCCAACTCGGGCCGGCGCCACCCGCCCCTGAGCCCCGCTCAGGCACAGTACGGGAGTCCGTCACGGGCCGTCACGGTCGGTGGGGAGGGGGCGATTCTGTCCGCAGTCCTGCGAAGCCCCCTTAGAGTGTTTCAGGCCAGAGCGGCTCGAGAACGGAGTCCAATTCATTGGCCCCGATCCGCTTGGCAGGGGGACGTACTGGAAGGGCATTCAGGAATCCGATGGGGTACGTGAAAACTCTCTACAATCCGGCAAGTGGCACCGGGACTGAGGGGCCAGCCTGGGAAAGAGAACGCTACGGTCAGGAAAACGGCAGTGGCGCGTTCGTGACCGGAGTACTGGCCCGTATGCTGGACGAATTCGTGTCCGAATACCTGCGGGGGAATCAGTCGGCCTACAATGCTCGGCGGCCAGTACAGTTCGACAGCGGCTTGCTTGAACCGCCAGCATAATACTGGAAAACTGGACTCCCGGTCGAACCATTTGGGCCTCCTTTCAAGCCGAACTCACTCCACCCAAGGCTCCATACGAACAGCTTCGATCGCCTCATTACTCCCCGAATCCAGTGGTGAAGACGCATCGTCTCGCAAGGGCCGAGCGACCATGCGCCTAGCTACCCCCCGGCAAGCCGGAGGCCGGATCTTCAGGGGGAATCCGGAGCACCGTGCATCGACGTTGGCCTAGCAGACTGTCTAAGGCGGTCAGGGCGTTGGGAATCGCACTGGGAACTCTGCCCGTCGTGCTCGTTTGCCTCGGGGCAGCAACTCTCGAAGGCATGACCGTGACATCCGGCCAATTCCATTGGGGGTGCTCCATGCTTGTCGGACTGTGTCTCGAACGGCTTGAAATACTCCGGTTGGCACAGCGGCTCGTTGCGACGCAAGGACCTCTGTGAGTTTGAGCCGAAGGTGTGGCTGCGATGTGGAATGAAGAGGTGTTCGTGGCGCGGAGGGCGCATTGACGCATCGAATTACTTAGCAGGCGATGCCCCGACATCCAACGCGCCGAATCGCTTACCGAAACGAGAGTCTGTTGGATCTGCGAAAAGGACGGATTCCCGGAAAATGGCTCGGAAGTCGCAGAGCTCTTTGACATGAGGAGCGCGAGGCAGTGGGCAGCCGAAGGTAAACTCCCAGCCCGCTGTAAGATTGAGGGGAGGCGCCTACGGGCGCAGGCGACGGGATCGCGCCTCGACCAGGACCCATGGGGACCGGATGCAGTATTGAGGTCCTCGGCTCTGGGACCAGCGTCGGAGTGCCTACGATCGGCTGCGGCTGCCGGGTCTGCAAGTCCGGCGACCCGCACGACCGCCGTCTACGTCCCTCCGTCGCGGTCCGCTACATGGCTGGCGGCACCGAGCGGACGGTCGTCGTGGACACGACGCCCGACTTTCGACAGCAAGCACTGGCAGCGCGGCTCCGGCGGCTGGACGCGATCCTGTACACGCACGATCACGCCGACCACATCATGGGGCTGGACGATGTCCGCCCATTCAACTACGGCCGGCGGGACCGGATTCCGGTCTATGCGTCGGCGCAAACGATGAAGTCGTTGCTCCGCGTGTTCCCCTACGCATTCGCCGGGGAGGGAAAGCATCCGGGCGGCGTACCGCGCCTGGCCGGGCGCACGGTCGAGGACTACAGTCCGATCGACGTAGCCGGGATGCGATTCCAATCGTTCGCCGTCCACCACGGCCCGAAGCGGATCCTGGGGTTCCGCTTCGGCCGGGCGGCTTACGTGACCGACCAGACGGGATTCCCGGACGAGTCGCTGCACTGGCTGGAGGACCTCGACGTGCTTTTCCTCGGTGCGCTGCGACACATTCCCCATCCCACGCACTCCACGGTTGCGCAGGCGCTGGCGTGGGTAGAGAGGCTGCGGCCCCGGCGTGCCTTCTTCACGCACATCTGCCACGACCTGAGCCACGCGGAGACGAACAGCCAGCTGCCGGACGGCGTGTCCCTCGCCTATGACGGCCTCAAGCTAGAGGTGACGGAGTGAGCGAGCGATGACTCGATGCTGGATCGGCCTGGAAGCGATTCCGGGCGATGTCGGACCGACGGCCGTGACGATCGGGAACTTCGACGGGGTCCACCTGGGTCACAGGCGCATCCTGCGCCTGGCCTCGGAGACGGCCAGAGCAAACTCGCTGAAGGCGGTCGCGGTGACGTTCGACCCGCACCCGCTTGCCGTGGTGGCACCCGGCCGAGCCCCCGAGTCCCTGACCAGCGTGGGACGGCGGGTAGACCTGATGGTGCGCGAGGGAATCGCTCAGGTCGCGGTCCTGCCGTTCACGAAGGAGCTTTCGCGCCTGTCTCCCCTAGAGTTCTGCGAGCGGGTCCTGGTGGGGAAGCTGGCGGCCAGACACGTCGTGGTTGGCCGGAACTTCCGCTTCGGGCGGGGCCAGTCCGGGGATGCGGAGACCCTGCGGGATCTGGGATTCCGGCTCGGGTTCGGTACGTCGTTTGCCGGAACCGTGCTGGTCGGGGGCGAGCCGGTCAGCAGCACGCGCGTTCGGAACCTGGTGCGGCAGGGTAGCGTCGAGCGGGCGCGCGAGTTGCTGGGGCGGGAATTCTGCCTGCAAGGGCCGATCGTCCCGGGAGAAGGGGTTGGAACTCGCGTGACAGTGCCAACGCTCAACCTGGCACCGAACAGCGAGGTCCTCCCCGGGGACGGCGTCTACATCACCCAGACCCGGCTCGACGGCCAAGGGAACTTCCGCGGGTCCGTGACCAACGTCGGTCTGCGGCCGACCTTCGGCGGACGCCGTCGCACGGTCGAGACGTACCTGCTTGGCACCGTGGAGGACACGACCCCGAACGCGATAGAATTGGAATTCCTACGGAAGATCCGGGACGAGCGCAGGTTCCCGTCAGCCGAGTCGCTGCGGGAGCAGATTCTGGCTGATATCAAGGCCGCGGAGCGCTATTTCCAAGAGTCGGGTAACCCGCCCGCGACGTCCTCCGTAGAGCCAACCTACGACCCCGGGCCAGCCGGCCGCGGATAAGGAAAAGGATCCATGAACAGTCGAATCACAGCCGCAAAGTGCGCGCACATGCAGGCCCTGACCACCGATACCGGGATCATCGGCGCGGCCGCGATGGACCAGCGCGGCTCCCTCAAGAAGGCGATCGCAAAAGGCAAGAGCATCGACCCGGGGGACGTCACAGACGAGATGATGAGCGAGTTCAAGCTCAGCGTGTCGAGGGTCCTCACCCCGCATGCCAGCGCGATCCTTCTGGATCCCATCTGGGGCATGCCAGGAGCCGAGGCGCGCGCGGAGAACGCGGGCCTGCTGCTGTCCTACGAGAAGAGCGGCTACGACAATACCCAGCCGGGCCGCCTCGCCGAGCTCATCGGCGACCTCTCCGTTCGCCGGATCGGCAGGCTGGGTGCCAACGCCGTGAAGATCCTGCTGTATTACACGCCGTTCGAGGATTCCGCCGTCAACGAGGTCAAGCACGCCTTCATCGAGAGGATCGGCGACGAGTGCTGTGCGAACGACCTGCCGTTCTTTCTTGAGTTCGTAGGCTACGATCCCGAGGGAGGGAACGAGAAAGGGTTCGAGTTCGCCAAACGCAAGCCCGAAGTCGTCGCCGAGAGCATGCGGGAGTTCTCCAAGGACCGCTACAGCGTGGACGTGCTGAAGGTCGAAGTACCGGTGAACATGAAGTTTGCGGCAGGCTCGAAGGCCTGCGAGGGGCAGAGCGCCTACTCCAAGAAGGAGGCCCTGGAGCATTTCCGCGCCGCTGCCGAGGCGGCGGGCCGGCCTTTCATTTACCTCAGCGCGGGTGTGACGAACGAGGTCTTCACCGAGTCGCTGGAATGGGCGGCCGAGGCCGGCGTGCGATTCTCCGGAGTGCTGTGCGGCCGAGCTACCTGGCAGGAAGCCATTCCGATCTACTGCCACCAAGGCGTAGCGGCTCTCGAGGACTGGCTCGCCGGTCAGGGCGTCGCGAATATCGGAGCGATCAACCAGCGCCTCGAGCAAGCCACGCCCTGGTATGGCTTCTACGGCGCGGACAGCGCCGCGGCTCTCGTCGCCTGACCGGGCCAGCGGGAGGACAGTCAGGCCGTCCCAGCCCGTCCGAGTTCCAGAAGGGCGCTTTCGTCGAAAGGATCCAGCGATCCGTCGGGTCGGAGTTCGGCGCGGATCAGGAGGTTTGCGCCGCGGGCAGATGCGTCCCTAAGCGCCGAGGCCAAGCCAGCTGCCAGCTGCTGGCCGCCCTCGGAGACACTCGCCTGCGAGGTCGGCAGACGGTAGGCGATCTCGAGGGGCTTGCCAGTGGGCGGCGTTTCGACGATCTCTCTTTCCAAGCTGGTGAAGTCCTCGTCGCCGTTGGCTCCCAGACCGAAGCTGATCAGAATCCCCGGCCTGGCTTCGCGGAGGATCGAGTAAGCCTGCGCCACCGGAAACAGGTCCGTCCGGGCGCGGTAGCCTGCCAGAGGTTCGAGGCGGATGCCTGCCAGCTGCCGGTAGCGGTAGACGATTTCCTGCAGTTGGTTGTGCGCGTAACGCACGTAATGGAGGAAGTCCTCGTCCTTCTCGAACTGGTAGTGCGGATCGGGGGCGTCGTACGGCGGGCGGGAGCGCGTCCAGTCGCTTCGGGATGCCTCGGGGGGGAAGAAGTGCGGATGGCGCCAATCCGCTGCATAGGAATACGACAGGACCAGACCCAATCCCCTGGTGCGGCATGCGTCGGCAAGCTCGCCAACTAGGTCGCGGCCGCTGGTCTCAAGGGTATTGAATTCCGTCTCGATCGTCCGGAACAGGCAGAACCCGTCCGCATGCCGGGCGGTCAGCCCCACATACCCCAGCCCGCACTCGAGGGCCAGATCGGCGAGGCGGGCGGCATCGAATCCTCCGGGATCGAACGTCGAACCGAGCTCGCGGTAGCGCTCCAGCGGAATGCGTTCGTCGAATTGCACCCACGGTCCGCGACGCAACTGGGTGTAGACACCGAACTCGAGGAACAGCCCCCGTCCGGCCTCGAGGAACCACTCGAGAACGGCTTCCCTGGGTTTCCTCTCGTACAAGGCCTCGCGGCCCTTGACGAAAGTAGGCGGCTGGCGCTTCGGATCGGGCGGAATCATGGGAGACGAGCAGGCGCCTAAACCCGCCGCAGCCGCTAGAAACCTGCGCCGTAGCATACGTTGGATTGTAGCCGCGCCGCCCTGGTTTCGCCGCCGGATGCTGCTGATAGACTGGCACGGTGAATCGATCGCTGGCCGCTCTCGCCTGCCTGACGCTCGTCCTGACGTGCTCCAGCCCGACCACGGACGAATTCGAAAACACGCACGTCCGGGTGGCTCGTCTGTACGAGGCCGGAACGGGAGGGTACGCCCACTACAGGGTTCCCGCGATCGCGGTGTCTCCTGCAGGGACGGTGATGGTGGTCGTCGAAGCCCGGGCAAGCGCAAGCGGGGACTGGGGCCTGCAAGACATCCTGATGCGGAGGAGCCGGGACGGAGGAATCACTTGGGACGGCCCCCGCAAGATGGTGGACCTGAAGGAGCCTCAGGAAACCAACGAGGCGGCCTTGGCGCAGGGTCTCGCGGAGCCGGGGGTGACGACGTACAACAATATCGTGCCGATCGTCGACCCCGACGAGAACGTGGTGCACTTCCTGTTCTGTAGCAGCTACGGCAGGGCGTACTACATGCGAACCGACGACGACGGTGAGACGTTCACCGACCCGGTGGACATCACGGCCACGTTCGAGCAGTTCCGGAACGAATACGACTGGAAGGTCATTGCCACCGGCCCCGGTCACGGGATCAAGCACTCGGGCGACCGGCTGATCGTGCCCGTCTGGCTGTCGGACGGCACTGGCGGCCACGCGCACCGACCGTCGATCGTCTCGACCATCTACAGCGACGACGGGGGCCGGACTTGGGAGCGCGGGGATGTTGTCGTGCGCCACCCGCAGCTGAAGAACCCCTCCGAGACGCTGGCGGCGGAACTCCCCGACGGGACGGTGATGCTGAACATCCGCAACGAGTCGCCGGAACACCGCAGGGCAGTCACGGTGGGGCCGGACGGCGCAACCGGCTGGTCGGAGCTTCGCTTCGATGAAGCCCTGTTCGAACCGATCTGCATGGGCAGCCTACTGCGGGTTGGCGATGCCCTAGTGTTCGCGAACCCGGACAGCAAGGAGCCGAGGGACCCGGAGAATCCGGACGGCAACTGGAAGCGACACAACCTCACAGTCCGCCTCAGCGAGGACAGCGGAGCGACCTGGCCGTACAAGCGGGTCATTGAACCCGGAGTCAGCGGCTACAGCGACTTGGCGGCGGACCCGGACGGGAACGTCTATTGCGTCTACGAGGACGGCACGCCTTCGGACCGCGGTACTCACGTGAGGTACGTGAGCGTCGCGCTCTTCGACTTGGAGTGGATTCGCCACGGCGGCGAGTGACCCGCGGGCAGCGGGCCCGGGTCAGCCCACGTAGCCGGCGGAAGTCGCGATCCGCGTCAGCTCCTTGACGATTCCGGCATTGCCGGGGTCGTCGATCACGTTCCGGAACTCGCCGGGGTCGTTCTCCAAATCGAACAGTTCGCTACGCTCCCAGCTGAGGAAGTTCAGCTTCCATCGGTCAGTGCGGACCATCAGAATGGGCGGCTTTCCGACGAAGCGATCGTCCGCAGTGAAGACCCGGCGGCAGAACCAGTACTCCGAATACGCGTACTCCCGCGCCGCGTGGCGCTGGCCGAGCAGGGAGGCAGCGAACGAGCGCCCGTCAAGCCCCTGAGGCACGTCCAGCCCGCACAACTCCGCAAGCGTGGGAAACAGGTCGACCTGCTCGACGATATGCTCGCGGGCCGAGCCGGCATCCATGCGGTCCGGGCAGCGGATGACCAGGGGCACGCGGACGGATTGCTCGTACATGTTGTGCTTCGTCCACATGCGATGCGCCCCAGCCATCTCGCCGTGATCCGACGTATAGACGACCACCGTGTTCCTGTCCAAGCCCAGTTCCCGGAGCGTGTCGAACACGCGCCCGACGTTGGCGTCGGTCTGCGAGATGTTCCCGTAATAGCCGCGGATTGCGTCGTGCAGTTCCTCGTCAGTCTGCTGGTACCAGCCGCGCTCGCGCGCCCTGACCAGATGCCCGCGAAAACCCGTCTCGAGAGAGTTGTGGGACCGTTCAGGCAGTTGGAGGCGGGCACCCTCGTAGAGGTCCCAGTACCTGCGGTGAGGCACAAGGGGCGTGTGCGGCATGAAGAAGGAGGCCCAAAGGCAGAAGGGCCTGTCGCGATGCTCCCTCAGGAAGCACACGGCCTCCTCGGAGTAATGGGTGTCCCGAAAGAGCCGCTCCGGCATGGCCGACGGGCTGCCCGTCGTCGCGCCCGCCGCACCTTGGTCCTGCCGGAATGCCCGGATCTCGGACTGGGTCAAGCGCGAGTTGAAGTCGGCAGCGTTCACGCGGTGGGCGAATCCGTGACGGAGGCGCTCGTCGACGAAATGCATCTTGCCGATGGCCGCCGTCGAATAGCCCTCGTCCGCGAACCAGTGCGCGACGGTGCGCGCGTCGGCCGGGAGCGGGTCGCTGAGGATCCGCGCCCCGTGGCGGCTCGCGTAGTTGCCCGTGATGATGGACCCGCGCGACGGCACGCAGACAGGGGCCTGGCAGTAGGCGCGATCGAAACGAACGCCTTCCGATGCGATCTCGTCAATGTGAGGAGTGAGCGCCTGGTGATGACCGTAGCAGCCCGAAGCGGCCGCTTGGTGCTGGTCCGAGCAGAGGAACAGCAGGTTGGCCCGCCGGGTCTTCGCGAAGGCGAAGAACGGGCCGGCCGAGGCGGAAGTCAAGGCCCGGATCGCATGCCGCCGATTCACGCGCGCCTACTATACCAGCGCCCCGCCCGGGACGAGCGGCCTACCGCCCGGCGCGGGCGAAGCAATACACTTCCCCGCTTCGGGAGCCGATCACCAGGCGGTCGTCAGCAACTGCCGGCGAGGCGACGATCCGACCCCCGATCGCGAACTTCCAGAGCAGGTTGCCGTCCCGGTGGTCCAGCGCGTAGAGGTTGCCGTCCATCGATCCGACCCAAATCACATCGCCCGCCAGGACTGGGGAGGAATCCACCCTGGACCGGGTCTCGAATTCCCAACGCAGCTGCCCCGTTTCCTCGTCAATGGCATGCACGCGCTTGTCCCGGCCTCCGATGACAACGAGACCGTCCCGCACGACCGGGGAGGCGAAGAACTCGAAGTCGGTCTCGGGATGGTCGTACCGCCATACGATGCGGCCCATGCGCCAGTCGATCTTGAGCACCTCGTAGCCGAAGGTGCCGACGTAGGCGAGGCTGCCCACGACAGCGGGCGATGCTGCCACGTAGTCCTTCATGTCGACCTCGGCGTCCTCCTCTCCCGAGCCGATGTCGATGATGCGGAACTTTCCGTCGCAGCCCGTGATGAAGGTCTTGCCCCCCACGACGGCAGGGCTGGAGTTGACGCGGTCGTCGGTCTGGTACTTCCACAGGACTTCCCCGCTCCCGGGATCGAAAGCATACAGGTGCGTGTCGTAGGATCCGACCAGGACTGCCTGCTCGCTGCAATGGGGGGAAGAAAGGATCTCGGCAAACGTCTGGTAGACCCACTTCTTCGCACCAGACTCGGCGTCAACCGCGTGAAAATAGCCCTCCTCGTCCCCGAAGAACACAGTGCCGTTGACCACGCATCCAGACGCCGGGACGCCGAGGTTCGCCTGATACACCCACTTCGGTTCGCCGGTTCGCAGATCCACTGCGTGAAACCGGCCGTCCATCTCGCCGAAATAGGCGGTACCGTCGACAATGATGGCCGAGGAATCAACTCCGCCCGGGGCGTCGTACACCCACGCGACCTCCAGAGGCGGGTCGAAGGGTGCCGACGCGATGGCGTTCCGGTCGCTGTTTCCGAGAAACAGGGGCCAGTCGTCGGCCGCCGCCGGAGAGACCATCGCCGCCAGCGCCAGGGCTAGCGATGCGCCCCGAACGGGTAGCCGAACCTTCCCGGCCCAAAACCTTCCAATAGTCGGCATACTCCTTGAGTTCGCGCCAGTCACGACTCCCCCAGCGTCAGTTCCGAGCGCCCGGTCCTCAGAACGTCGCGATGGGATTGAAGGGGCTGCCGGTACCGCCACCCACAGCAATGGGCGCCGCAGTCACCAGGAATTCCCAGCGACTCTGCCGAGCGGCCTCTTCGGCCACGGCTTCAAGATCCAGGTTGTCGAAAATGGGCATGCCCATAGCGATGATGACCAGCTGATGGATCGGCTGGTTGACCCCGTCTACCAAGGACGGCGCAACGTCGCTGGCGGCGTCGCTGCCAAGGATCATTGCATCGCGTCCCTTAAGCCACTTGGCGCAGGACGCGTGCAGGCCGGCCGAACTCTTCGACACGTCCCATGGTCCTTCCTGGTCCCTTCTGGCCCACCGCCCGGTCCGGATGAGCACGATGTCCCCGCTGCGCACCTGGACATTCGCCTCCTTCTCCCATGCATCCAAGTCTGCGGGATAAATCGGCGTTCCGGGCTCGAGCCAGTCCACTCCCTTGAGCCTCGGGATGTCCATCAGGACGGCACGGGCAAAGATCCCCTCCTTGTAGTTCAAGACCGCCAGTCTAGGCGCCCCTTCCGTCACGACCTCGGCTTGGGGGAATCCGTTGTACATCTTGCCCTCGAAAGCCATATGGCAAAGGGAGTCCATGTGGGTATGGGCGTAGCCGTGATAGCTGACCTGAAAGTCGTCCGAGACGAACTGACCGGGATTGTTCTGCCCGACGTTGAGCATGGTGTGCCTGAACGGCCGCGGGTTGTCAACGGCCTCCTGTTTCTCCACGTCCCGGGCCAGGGAGACGGAGATGCCTTCCGTCACCAGCTTGGCCGCTTCCAGGCGGGTTTCGGGCGTGATCAGGTTGATCGTTCCCAGCTGGTCCTCGACTCCCCAGCGCCCCCAGTTCGACAGCGACTCCATCCACTCGTCCACGTCCGCCTCCGTAACGGCAGGCTGGCCGTAGGCGCAGGCGAGCGCGAGCAGGACTGCCGGGAGGAGAGCCTTCGTGTTCACGTGAACAGCTTACCAGCACGTCCGGAGGCTAGCGGGGAGGCCCGCAAGCCCTGTTGTACCCTGAGATTCGGCGATGTCCGGCAGCAGCGAGCGAAAGCGGTTGGAGCAGCAGCACCGCAGTGCGGGGAGGCTCCCTCCAGGCCAGCATCTGACCCTGAAGTGGCCCGTCCTCCACGTGGGCGCAATCCCGGCTTTCGACCCGGCCACCTGGACGTTCTCGGTCCGGGGGCTGGTGCAACGGCCCTTCGAGGTTTCCTGGGACGATTTCCAGGCGCTGCCGCGAGTGCGCGTCCAGGCGGACTTCCACTGCGTCACCACGTGGAGCAAGTTCGACAACGTCTGGGAGGGCGTGTCCATGCAGACGATCGTCGAGCGGGCCCGTCCGAACCCGGAGGCCCGCTACGTGATCCAACACTGCGACGGCGGTTACACAACCAACACGCCGCTCGAGGACCTGCTGCGGGACAACGTGCTGCTGGCCGACAGCCACAGCCCGGAGCCGCTTACACCGGAACACGGCGGACCGCTCCGCATGGTGGTACCTCACCTGTACGCATGGAAGAGCGCGAAGTGGATCCGCGGGCTGGAGTTCGCGGACAGCGACCGGGCCGGCTACTGGGAGGAGCGCGGGTATCACATGTACGGCGATCCGGTCCGGGAGCAACGATTCGGATAAGGCCCGTGCGATGCTGAGGCGACTCATCGGCCGGCTGCGCAAGCAGTGTGCGACCGCGCCCCGGGAACTCCGCGGACGACCAAAGATCCGGCGCGAGAAGGCGTACTCGGCCGACAGCGGGTATGTCTACCAGTACACCTACGAAGGCTACTGCGAAGCGCGCAGAGAGGGCGTGGACGGCCGCGACTATGTCTTCCGCTGCACTTCCGACCGGGCCGCTCGGGTCGAGATCACGGTCTTCGCCGCAACTGTCAGCTTCGAAGCGTGGGAGCGAGAAGCCGAGCGCGAACTGACCGCAGTCGAGCGCTACGCAGTCGTGAAGATGCGCCTGTTCGCACTCTTCGACGAATCAGCGCACATCCTGCAGGACGTCGTGGAAACGCTGACACCCGAGGACATCTCGGAGCAGGTCGAGGCACTGGATCTCTGAATCCGCGGCGCACATACAATGGGCACATGACCGTGCGCGCCGCCTGGCTGCCCATGGCACTTGCAGCCGCTTCCTGCGGGACGGCCCTCCCTCCCCAGGATGCCGCTTTCGTCGAACTCGCGGAAGGCTACATCGAGCTCCTTCTCAGCGAATATCCGGAATACGCAACCGACCTGGGAGACCACCGCTTCGACGACCGTCTCAACGACTACTCGGAGACGGCGGTCGCCCGCGGTCTGGAATCAAACAGACGCTATCTGGAGCAACTCTCGTCGATTGATCCGAACCGGCTCAGCCCGGCCAATGCGGTCGACTACGAGATTCTCGACAACGAAATCCGATTCAGCATCTGGTCCGCCGAAGCACTCCGCGAGCACGAGTGGAATCCGATGAGATACGGGCTCGGGAATGCGTTCTATTCGCTGCTGGCCAGGGACTTCGCACCTCTCGAAACCAGGCTGGCGAGTCTCAAGCGCAGGCTTGAGGCCGTCCAGCCGGTCATCGACGCCGCGCGTGCGAGCCTCAGGAACCCGCCCCGCATTCACACCGAGACGGCGATCCGCCAGAACGACGGCGCGATTGGACTGATTCGGGATGAGCTCGAGGGCTTCCTCGACCAGGCGCCCTCGATGCGGGAGGAACTCGCGCCGGCGCGCGAAGCCGCAGTCGCGGCTCTGGAGGACTACGGCCAATGGCTGCGCGACGAGCTGCTGCCCCGCTCGAACGGCGAGTTCCGCATCGGGGAGGAGCGCTACCGCACCAAGCTGGCGTTCACCCTCCATTCGGACCTCTCGATGGAGGAGATCCTGGAACGGGCCCGGAGCCGTCTCGCCGGGTTGCAGGACGAACTCTTCGAGACGGCCCTTCCGCTGTTCCGGGAATCCCGTCCCAACGCAACCGGCGCGGAGGTCTCGGACCGGCCGGCGGTGATCGAAGCGGTGCTGGACGAGCTCGCGGATTCCCATCCCACGGACACGTCGATCGTCGAGGACGCCAAGCACGCGCTGGCGGAGGTCACGGAATTCACCCGGGAGCGGAATCTGGTGGCCGTTCCGGACGAGCCCCTGCAGATCATCGTGATGCCGGAATTCCGTCGCGGGGTGTCCACGGCGTACTGCGACTCGCCGGGGCCCCTCGAGAAGAACGGCGAGACGTTCTACGCGATCTCGCCAACCCCGGAGAGCTGGACCGGCGAGCGGAAGCTGTCGTTCTACCGCGAGTACAACGACTACATGCTCCAGGACCTGACCGTCCACGAGGCAATCCCGGGCCACTACCTGCAGATCGCGCACTCGAACCGCTCGCAGGCACCGACGCTGGTGCGCTCGATCTTCTCCTCCGGAACGTTCGTGGAGGGCTGGGCGGTATACGCAGAGCAGGTGATGGTGGAGCACGGTTTCGGCGGACCGCGTTTCAAGATGCAGCAGCTCAAGATGCTGACGCGGGCCGTGATCAACTCGATCCTGGACCAGGGGATCCATGCGGGGACCATGTCCGAGGACGAGGCGATGAGAATGATGGTCGAGGAAGGCTACCAGGAGGACGGGGAGGCAGCGGGCAAGTGGATCCGCGCCCAGTTGACCTCAGCGCAGCTTTCCACCTACTTCGTGGGTATCTCCGAGCACAACGACATGCGCGAGGCGTGGATCGCGAAGCACGGTCCGATCGAAGACTGGAGGGCCTACCACGACATGGTGCTGTCGCACGGTTCGCCGCCGGTGAAGTTCGTGAGAAGGCTGGTGGGCCTGTAGGCCGATGCGGGTCGTACGGCGGGCCGGGACGCGCCGGAACGATGGCCGAATCTCCGGTGCGGCTGCTCTAGGGATCTGCGTCGCCATGCTGGGCGTCGGCTGCTCCGTCAAGAAATTCGCCGTGCGGCAGATCGGGGACGCCCTCTCGACCGGCACCTCGGTCTATGAGACCGACCCCGACGTGGAGCTTGTGGGAGGCGCGTTGCCCTTCAGCCTGAAGCTGCTGGAGAGCCTGCTCGAGATCACTCCGAACCACCGGGGCCTGCTGGTCACGGCCTCGAAGGGGTTCGCGCTCTACTCGCTTGCGTACGTGGACTCGGAAGGAGAGATGCTCGTTGACGAAGACTTCGAACGTGGTCAGGCCCTCAGGCGGCGCGCCAAGCGGCTCTACCTGCGCTCGCTGGGATTCAGCATGCGAGCGCTTGAGCGATCGTACCCGGGCATCGCCGGCGAACTCCGGGCCGGACCCGACGAGGCGTTGCGCCGGGTGAGGAAGAAGGACGTGGACGTCCTCTACTGGGCGGGTGCGGCACTCGGTCTGTCCATCTCCACGGACCCCACTGATCCCGGCATGGTCATCCGACTCGGCGAGGTCGATTCCTTGCTGGGGCGCGCCCTGGCACTCGACGAATCCTGGGACCGGGGCTCGCTGCACGAGTTCCGGCTGCGACTGGAAGCTGCCAGACCAGGCGGGGGCGACCCGGAAGTCATTGAACGGAGCTTCCGGCGGGCCCTGGAACTGTCGGGTGGGCAGAGCGCGGGGCTGTACGTAGCCTACGCGGAAGCCGCGGCCGTGCCTGCCCAGGATCGCAAACTCTTCGAGGAAATGCTCGGCAAGGCGCTCGCTATCGATCCGGACGAATTCGAGCTGTACCGGCTTCTGAACCACCTGGCGCACAGACGGGCGCTCTGGCTGCAGTCCCGCACGGACGACCTGTTCTTTTAGGGCAGGTCCGTCGGGCTACCGGAGCCGGTGCTTATACTGAGGAAGATCCTTGGCACGACGCCCGGACCCGCCCCGCCAGCCCTGGAGCCGGGCGGGGCTGGCAACAGATATGCCACAGCGCGCCGGTACCGGGCGAGGGCGTATCGAAGGCCGGTTTCAAGGGTGGACGGCGGGCCGCTCCAATGACTCCAATGAAGAACTCCCAGCGTGGCGTGCTCCTCGGTGTGGTCGCGACCGTCGCTCTTGCAACTGCGCTTGTTCCGGCTGCGGCCCAGAGGCGTCGCACCAACCGGATCAAACTCGGCACGGTCGCTCCCAAGAACAGCGTCTACCACGAAGTCTTGCTGCGCCTGCGACAGTCCTGGCGTGAGATTTCGGGCGGGAGCGTGGACCTCGCCATCTATCCGGGCGGCGTCGCCGGCGACGAGATCACCATGCTGCGCAAGATGCGGGCCGGCCAGATGCAAGCCGCCCTCATCTCCGGCAACGGCATGTCCTTCCTGGACGAAGGGATCAGCGCGCTGCAGGTGCCCCTGATGTTCGATTCGTACGAGGAATTCGACTTCGTCCGCTCGAAGCTGGCACCGACGCTCGAGCGGCGCCTCAAGGAGAAGGGCTACACCGTCCTGGGCTGGGGGGACGCCGGATGGGCCTACTTCTTCGGCGTGCGGGCCTTCCGCACGCCAGAGGACCTCAGGGCGATGAAGCTCTACACGTCGAAAGGTGACGACGAGATGCTGCGGCTCTACTCGGAGTTCGGACTCCGGGCGGTTCCTCTGGACCTGACCGAACTGCAGGCGAATCTGGAAACGGGTCTGGTCGAGGTCTTCGCCGTGCCTCCGCTGGTGGCGGCCGGGTATCAGTGGTTTGCCTCGGCGCCTCACATGCTGGACATGCGGTTTCTGCCGATCGTCGGTGCCGTGCTTATCGACAACCGGTCTTGGGAAGCCCTTCCCGAAGACCAGCGGTCCGGGATGCGCGAGGTCGCTGCCGAGGCCGCCGCCGATATCCAGGACTCGGTGCGCGCCCAGGAGGAAGAGGCGATCGAAGCAATGAAGGGCTACGGGCTCGAGGTGATCGACACCGACCCGGCGACCATCGCCGAGTGGAAGCGGGAGGTCGAGCTGGCCCTTCCGAACTTTCGGGACCGATACGCGCCAGCCGAACTGATCGACGAGGCCTTGCGGTGGCGAGACGCATACAGGGCGCAGTAGGCTGCGGGCGCGATCGCGTATAATTTGCGGTCGGAATGCGAAGCCTGGACCGTCGCGAACTGCTGGCTCTCGGAGCGGCGTCCGTCGCTGGTGCCTCCCAAGGAACTTCCGACAAGCCGACCCTCTGCCTGTTCACGAAGCACCTTCCGCACCTCGGCTACAAGGATCTGGCGCGCAAGCTACGGGACCTCAGCGTTGGCGGCGCGGACCTGACCACGCGGCCACGCGGCCACGTGCTGCCGGAGCACGTGGAACGGGACCTGCCACTTGCGCACGACGCCCTGACGAGCGAGGGAGTGGTGCTGTCGATGATCACGACAGGCCTTCTCTCCCGCCGGGACCCCGCCGCGAGACCCACTCTCTACACGGCAGCCAAACTCGGGATCCCCTACTTCAAGCTCGGCTACTACCGGTATCGCGGGGTCGACGACATCGACTCGCACCTCGCTCGGGTCAAGGCAGACGTGGAAGGCCTGGCGGCCATTGCCGGCCATGCCGGAATCACCGGGGGATTCCACAACCATTCGGGGACCTACGTCGGCAGCGCCCTCTGGGACCACTGGTGGATCCTCCGCGACACCGACCCCGGGCAGGTTGGGTTTTACTTCGATCCGTGCCACGCCACAATCGAAGGCGGCTCCGCCGGCTGGGAAATCGGATTCCACCGCCTCAAGGACGGCCTCAAGATGGTGGCCTGCAAGGATTTCTACTGGGAGAAATCCGGTGGGACATGGAGACCGCGAATGTGCCCGCTCGGAGACGGCATGGTCGATTACCCGAAGTTCTTTCAGATGCTGGCGGCGACCGGGTTCTCCGGACCGATCTCGCTCCATGTCGAGTACCCTGTCGAGGCACCCACCCAAGCCCAGAAGATCGAACGGGAAATGCTGGCCATCGAGAGGGACTTCAAGCAATTGCAGTCGTTCTACGATGCGGCGTTCGGCACCGCGTAAAGCCACCTACCCCCCGAGGAGTTGACCGGGACAACGGTCGCCGCGTCCCGGACACCTACGCCAGATTGAACCGCTCGGGGTGCATCGAAGAGTCGCTCCGCACGGAGACATTGCTGCCAACGAGCGTTTCGAGTTCCTGCAGGTAGGAATTGGACCGCTTCTTGATCGACTTCGCAATCTCCGGATGGACCCGCAGCGTCAGGCCCTTGCCTTGCCCGTTGCCGCCGTTGGTCTGCTTGGAAGCCATCCGATCGGCGGTGGCAAAGATCTCCGACATGACCGTCGCCACCGACTTGACCTTTCCGGAACCTGAGCAGCAAGGACACGGCATGCAGAGTGCGCGTTCCAAGGACTGCCGTACCGCCTTCCTCGTAATCACAACGAGCCCGAAGTCGTTGAACGGCAGGAGGCGCGTCGGAGACCGGGAGTTCTTGAGCGCCTCTTGCAGCACTTGCTGCACGCTCTGGCGATTCTTGCGGTCCTCCATGTCGATGAAGTCGATCACGATGATCCCGCCCAAGTCGCGCAGACGCAGCTGCCGGATGATTTCCTCCGCCGCCTCGAGGTTCGTCTTCAGAACCGTATCCTCAAGACGGTTCGACTTCCCAACGTACCTTCCGGTGTTGACATCGATCGCCACCAAGGCCTCGGTCTGGTCGATGACGATATAGCCACCGGACTTGAGCCAGACCTTCGGCTTCAGCGCCTTTTCGAGATCCTTCTTGATGCCGAAAGACTCGTGGATGGGCTTGGACCGCGTGTATCGCTTGACCCGGTCCGCTAGCTCGGGCTGGTGCCGCTTGACGAACTGAAGGATCCGCTGGAACTCAGGCTCGGAGTCGACCCATATCGACTTGTAGCTCTGGCCGAGATTGTCGCGCAGAATCCGTTCGACGATGTCGAGGTCGCTGTGGAGTGTCGCAGGCGCCTTCCGCTTCTCCGCCTTGGCCTTCAAGTCAGTCCACTGTTGGTGGAGGAACTCCATGTCGGCGATCAGGACTTCCTCGCTGACTCCACGGCCGGCCGTGCGAACCACGAAGCCGCCCTCCCTGCCAGCCGAGTGCTTGTCCACGATCTTCCGAAGGCGATTCCGTTCGGACTCCGGCTGGATCGTCCGGGCGACGCCATTATGCTTCGCCGTCGTCATGTAGACCATGTACCGGCCCGGAAGGGAGACGTGTGACGTGATCCGGGCGCCCTTGGAATCGACCGGCTCCTTGTTCACTTGAACGACGAGTTCCTGGCCGACCTCCAGCAGGTCACCGATGTTGGCCTGCGCCGAAGCCTGCTGGGCGCGCTCGGGCATCGCTGAGCGCTTGGAGGAGGCCTTGACCCGCTGGTTCCGCGGCCGCCTAGTCGGGGTAGGTCGTCGCGACGGGCGGCTCTTGGCAGGGCCGTCCGGAACACCGGGAGTAGGTCTTGCCTGGGGCTGCTTTGACGTCCGGGGCTTGGGCGATCGCCTTCGAGAACTGCGCTTGCGGGCGCGTTCCGGGGCAGGTACGGCCTTGGGCTCGGCAGAGCCAGTGAGTTTGCGTTTCAGCCAGTCGACGGCACGAAGCCGGAATTCGGCGACGGTAGGTGGCGGCTGGACGGACGCGCTGAGCCTGGGAGGCTCGCTGTCGGACGGCGAGCCCGCAGCGCTTCGGTCCGCGTCCGACTCATCGGTGGACCGCACTTCGGACGCCACCGGGACTTTCGGCCTCGATTGCGGCGCGGGATCCACCTCGGCGGAGCTTCCGGAAACTGAGTCCGTAGGGCTCGCGGACCCGCTGCTATCGTCGTCCCCTTGGTCAGCGGTGCTGTACTTGGCGATCGACTCCTCTGGCAGCACGGTCAGGCGGGATGCCCCGTCAGCCGGCTGCGGCTCATCGGTCGGCTCGGAACCGTTCCCGGCTTCCACCTCACCAGCACCCTTTCCTGACCGCCGGCGACGCCTCGAGCGGCGACGCGACCTACGCGGAGCATCCTCGGCGTCTGCTGCAGACGCATCGGTTGGGCCGGGCTGGTCCTCGCCTCCGGCCTCTTTCGCGGCGACGACGTCCAGTTCCGATGCATAATCAGGGGGCATCGGCGATGTCGCATCCGGCTGAATCAGCCGGGCATCGGGATCCTCCTCAATGTCCTCGGAAGGATCCAGCACGTCTGTCACGTAGAGAAACGCGTCGCGCCGCAGGCCGAGATTGACGAACGCCGACTGCATGCCCGGCAAGACCCGGGTCACACGGCCCTTGTATATGCTTCCCCCCAGCGCCTTCTGAGCGTGATGCTCGACATAGATTTCGACGAGGCGATCATCCTCCAGAATCGCCACAGTCGTCTCGATCGGATTCGAAGAGATGACCATTTCCTGAGACATGGGATTTCCTAAGGAACGCCGACTTGAGACCGAGAGCCGCTTCGATTGTCATCAAAGCTCTGGAATTCATACGCTTACCTTGCCGATTGACCTAGCACGTCAACCTTGGCGCGACAACTCGCGACGGTCTCGATGAGAATGGCATCAGCGGCGGCGAGCGGAGCGCCTCGCATACTGCGGGGCTCGTACGCCCGACCTCCCGTGCACGCATACCACAAGTCGAGTTCGTTCCCGACTACCCTTTCTTTGTTTGCTGCCGGCATCGCTGCCAGAACCGGCGAATGTGGATCAATTCACGAACCGGCGGATCCACACGCTGTTGACCAGTCCCAGCATGGCCAGAACCGTCAGCAGGCTGGATCCCCCGTAACTCATTAAGGGCAACGGCAGGCCGGTGACAGGCAGCTTGTTTGCCACCATCCCGACGTTAACCACGATGTGAAATAGCAGCAGGGCCGCGACGCCCATGGCGATCATCGTCCCCTCCGCATCGGCTGCGGACCGGCCCGTCCGTACGATCCGCACCAACAGGGCGTAGTACAGCACCAGCACGACCGCTACCCCGAAAAACCCCCGCTCTTCCGCGAACGCCGCCAGAATGAAGTCCGTGTGCGGCGTCGGCAGGAAGCGCAACTGGGTCTGCGACCCCTGCACGAAGCCCTGCCCCCAGATGCCGCCCGAACCGACCGCGATCATGGATTGGACGATCTGGTAGCCGGTGGCGCGCGGCGAATCGTCCGGGTTCAGGAAGGCCGTAATCCGGTCCTTCTGGTACGGCTTGAGCATCGACCAGGCAACAGGCGCGAACAGGATTGCCGCTAGGCACAACGCCAACACATGCCTCGTTCGTAGCTTGGATAGGTACAGCGCCATGCCCAGGAGCGCCATCATGCTGAGGGCCGTGCCCAAGTCGGGCTGCTGGACCACCAAGACGAAAGGCGTGCCGAACAGCGCCCCGATGGCGACGAAGTTCCGAATGCTCAGTGGCCTAGTCGCACACTTTCCGCAGTACTTCGCAAGTACTAACAGTAGTGCCACCTTCATGAACTCCGAAACTTGGAGCGAAAAACCGAAGGGCGTAGAAAGCCAGCGGCGCGATCCTTTGATGGGGTCCGTGAACGCGAGCACAGCGATCAGCCCGAGGATTCCCAGGCACCATAGGATCGGGGCCACCGCCAGACCTTCGCGGTAGTCCATGAGGGAGAAGACCCAGAACGCCGCAAGGCCGAGCGCAAGCCAAACGAGGTGGTTGGAGAAAGCGCCCTGGAATCGGGTGTTCAGCGTGGCACTGTAGATCTGCACGGTGCCCGCCAGGCAGATCGCCCCCACCGCCGCGCACATGACCCAGTCGAAATCGCGGAACCACCCGGTGCGATCGGCCGTGATGATCATGGCGTGGCCCCTCCTCCCAAAGACAGCGCCAGGGTCCCGTCCGCGTCGGCCGGGGGGCTCGCCTCTCGTCCGGCCAGCCATACCTGCATCAAATCGCGGACGAGTGCCGCCGCATAGTAGCTGTACTTGCCGTTCTCAAGAAGCGCTGCCACGACGATCTCGGGGCTCTCGCAGGGCGCGAAGCCCACAAACCATGCATCATCCTCGAAGTCTTCCCGCTGCGCCTTCAGCCGCAGCTCGTTCGAGACCCGCTGGGAGGTCCCGGTCTTTCCGCAAACGTCCACTCCGGCGAGCCTCGCCTGTCCCCCAGTGCCGCCGCTGTTCACCACGTCCCACATGGCCTGGCGGAGGGTCTCCCGGTGCGCTTGGGCAATCGGAACGGTCCGTGGCGGCGGGGGACGGCTCCCCGGGTCGATCAAGGCACGCTGCTGATGGGAAACCAGGTGCGGCCGGTGCCAGACGCCCCCCATTGCCAGACCCCCGATCGCGTGCGCAGCCTGGAGCGGAGTGACGGACATAGCCCCCTGCCCGATTGCCACGACGATCGTTTCGCCCGGGTGCCACGGCTGAAGCGTCTGGCGGACCTTCCAGCGAACGGAAGGAACCAAGCCCGGCACTTCGTCGGGCAGGTCCACCAAGGTCCGGGCTCCCAAGCCCGCCACGCGCGCATAACGGCTGAGGGAATCGATGCCGAGCCTGTGGCCCAGTTGGTAGAAGTACACGTCGCACGAAACAGCAATGGCGCGACGGAGATCCACAACGCCGTGTCCGCCGCGCTTGTGACAGCGGAAGTAGCGGCCCTCGAACGGCAGTCCTCCCGAGCAGTTCACCCGGAAATCAGGTGCGGCAATGCCTGCTTCCAAGCCAGCGAGACCATGAATCGGCTTGAAGACGGAGCCCATTGCGAAGGTTCCTTGGATCGCTCGGTTCAGCATCGGGGTGCGCGGGTCCGAGTTGAGTTCGAGCCACTCCTCGCTAGTGAACCCGGTCACGAACTTGTTGGGATCGTAGACCGGGGCACTGGCCATGACGAGGACCTCGCCGTTGCGAGGGTCGACGGCCACGACCGCGCCCTTGCGGCCCTCCAGCCCGAGTTCGGCTACCGCCTGCAGGTCCAGGTCGAGCGTCAGGTGCAGGCTGTTGCCGGAAACCGATTCCACGATCCCGACGGTCGTGAGCTCGCGTCCCGTCGTGTCGACCAAGTACTGCAGGCTCCCGTCCACGCCGGTCAGCCATCGGTCGTACTCCCGCTCGATGCCGCTCTTGCCGATCTGGGATCCGAAATCATGGAATAGGTACTCCCGCAGGTTCAGCTCGCTCTTGCTGATCTCGCCGACATAGCCCAGCGCGTGAACGGCGACCGCCGACTCCGGATACAGCCTGCGCATGCCGTCCACGAGATCGATTTCGGGGAGCTCGCTTCTGCGCGACTGAAGGAAGGAGAGGTCAGAGGCCGAGAGATTGTCCTTCAGGACGATCTTCTGCGAGCCGCCAAAATCGCGGGCATCGACCAACCTCTTGCGAAGACGGTCGACATCCAGCCCTAGGCCGCCCGCAATGGCCGGCACGTTCTCGGCCGCGGCAATGCCAGGATCGATCACGGCGGACAGCGAGAACCGGCTTTGGGCCAGGACACGACCGTGGCGGTCCAGGATGTTGCCGCGGGCGGCTGTGATGGGCAGCACCTTGATCCGATTCAGTTCGGCCCGCTCCCGATAGTGCTCGGTGTTGACGACCTGGATCTCCCAGAAGGAGAGCAGCAGTAGCGCGAAGACCGCTGTCGCCACCGCCTGGAACAGCCGGATGCGGTTCTGGAGCGACCACCGCCGCAGCACCTCAGCGCGGGTCATCGACTGCCACCTTCGTCAGCAAGGAATAGATCACCAGCGCCGAGCCCGTGTGCAGGGCCGTCAGGGCAAACCAGAGGAATGGCTCCGGCGCGACCTGCTGGTCCATGAGATAGCGCCGAATCGCGAACAGAAGGATTTCGTGGATTAGGTACGCCGAGGCCACGAACGTGCCCAGCATGGCAGTGAAATCCAGCTTGAACAACTGGTTGACCATTACCGTCACGTAGCCGAGCACGGTGTAGATCAAGCCGAAAACGCCGACCGGCCCTTGGGTGAGCCCGTCCTGCGCCCACCCGATGAGCATGCCCGCCACCAGCGCGCCGACGATGGAGCGAGTTTGCAGCATGATGTGCAGGGCGGCCAGGAGCGGCAGATTCAGCAGGCCGGCGACGGGAAAGATCGTCGGAACGGTTGACTGCAGCAGCATGGCAAGGGCGGCAAGCCCGAAGCGGCCGGCGAAGGGCAGCGCGCGCCGCTTCCCCAAGGCGACCGGTCTCAATTGCACTGCAGCCGCCTCGCTCACTCGGCCTCCTCCGGATCGGTCAATGGGTTGGATCCCGCAGCGCGTAGCGCCTTGGCCGCATCGCTGAAGTCGGGCGGGCCGGAATAGCTGAGCACACCCACGGTCCGGCCCTGCGACTCCACCGTGGATCGATAGACTTGCTTGATACGGTCGGCCTGCGTCGGGGGCAGCGTGCTATGTGCCGCCCCGTAGCGGGCGGGGCTCCGACCGTGGGACGCTGCGATCGAGTCCTGAACATCGGGCGGGAGGGATTCCCGCCTGGCGTCAACCACCACGAGGACCTCGCGCAGGCGGTGGAGGTCGGCGAACGGACGGACTCGGATTCCCTGGGCTTCGACGCCGTCAGAGACGGCGCTCACGCGGCCGACGGGAAGTCCGCGCGGAAAGATGCCGTCGAGGCCGGATGTGTAGACGAATTCGCCGACGGAGACTCGCGCGTGGGGCCCGATGTAGTCAATCCGGCAGTCCCACGCGCCCGTGCCGCGCAGGACCCCCGGCTCGCCGCTTTCCGCCAACTGGACCCCCGCTCCCGCTTCGGAGTCACTGATCAGCACGACCATGCTGGATCCGGGATGCACGCCTACGGTCTTGCCAACGATGCCCTCGGGGGTGATGACAGCCATGCCGGGCCGAACGCCGTGGCTCGAGCCCTGATCCAAGAAGATCTCTCTAGCCACCCGGCTGGTTCCCTGTCCGATCACGTCTGCATGAATGGTCTTCGAAGCGAGTTGCACGCGGAAGGCATTCAGGTCCGCCCGGCTCCGGTGCCGGAGCAGTTCCTGCCGCAAGAAGTGGTTCTCCATCTGCAGCCGAGCCGCCTGTGCTTCGAGCTTCCGATTCTCCTCGCCGGTTCGGACCGTCCAAAAATACCGATCAACGACGCGGCCTGCCAACCCCAGCAGGGACTGCACTCCGCCCTGCAACGGAAGCAGCACAGCTCCGCTCCAGTGGCGCAGCCGCGACTCGTCCTGCTCGTCGCGCACTTGGTGCCCGACCATAAGGACCTGCCCGAATACGAGAATTCCGAGTGCGACCCCTCCAAGCCTGCGCTGGATCCACGACTTCACCGTAACCTCGACACCATCAGCCTCACGTTACAGCAATACGCTTCAGCAGGTCGATGTCATCGAGAACCATCCCGGTTCCCAGCACCACGCACTGGAGCGGTTTGTCGGCGATGGAAACGGGAACTCCCGTCTCCTCGCGAATGCGCTTGTCGAGATTGCGCAGGTAGGCGCCGCCGCCTGTTAGCACGATCCCGCGCTCGCAGATGTCGCCGCTGAGTTCGGGGGGGGTACTTTCCAACGTCTCGCGGATCGCGATCAGAATGCGGTCCACCGAGCCCGAGATCGCCTCGCAGACCTCCGCATCACCGACCTCCATAGCATCCGGAACACCCTTCATCAGGTTTCGTCCCTTCACCTCCAGACTCAGTGGTTCGTCCAGCGGGCTCGCGGAACCGATCTCGATCTTGACCCTCTCCGCCGTGCGCTCGCCAATCAAAAAGTTGTGCTTTCTCTTCAGATACTGGACGATCGCATCGTCCAGCGAGTTGCCAGCTGCGCTCACCGACGTTGAGTTCACGATGCCAGACAGCGAAATGACAGCGATGTCGGTGGTGCCGCCACCAATGTCGACGACCATGTTCCCCGTCGGCTCGGTGACCGGGAGTCCCGCGCCGATCGCGGCCATCATCGCCTGCTCTACCAAGTGGACCTCGCTGGCGCTGGCGCGGAGTGCCGAGTCGATGACGGCCCTGCGCTCGACAAGCGTGATCTGGCTGGGCACGCCAATGATGATCCGAGGGTGGACGAGCAGCTTGCGGTTGTGAGCCTTCTTGATGAAGTAAGTCAGCATCCTCTCGGCTATCTTGAAATCGGCTATGACCCCGTCCTTCATCGGCCGGATCGCCATGATGCTGCTCGAAGTGCGGCCAATCATGCGCTTGGCTTCCGAGCCGATGGCTTCGACGGCCCCGCTGACCGTATTGATCGCGACGATGGACGGCTCGTCGATGACCACCCCGTCCTCGCCTATGTACACCAAGGTGTTGGCAGTGCCAAGGTCGATTGCCAAGGCGTGAGAAAAGAGCGATAGGAACGAACGAAACATCTGAACCTAGTCCGACCCGGCCGGAGCCGGGCTATTACCCGAAAACTGCTCAAGGCCGCCGAGCGTAGCCACTCTGCGAAGCCGAACGAAACAAAACGGCTTGCCAAGTCGCTGCCACGGGCTCACTTCGCGACATGGCAACACTGAACAGTTTAGCCTACATTTGCAATTTATCGTGACAAGAAACGCGCTTCCGCGCGGAGTTCGGCCGACTTCCACGACTGGCGGCAGCAGGGCTTGACGACCATGTCGTTCGCGACGAAGAGCGGGGCGCTGCATCCCACCGCGCCGCCAATCGTACCCGCGGACCGTTCGTGCGTTTCCGCACCGGCACCCGACCGCGTCGGGTCGGACCGTCCAACCCGGTTGGGCTGTCACCGATGCGACGGGAGTCGCTGCCGATCCCTGAACAGTGGCATCCTCTCGCCCTTCTCCCGGCGCTAGCTCCCGTCAGCCCAAGCGAGCGAGCCCGCACGGGGCAGCGGAGCCGGTCCGGTTCGTCGCCGGCTCCGGCGGCACGGGTTGAACTCGCCGCCGGCGTCGGCCTACACTCAGTGTCTGGCGAAACCGGCAACGGCCGGCCTCGGGAGGCATCGGAATATGGACAAGATTCGCGTCGCGGTGATCGGGACTGGATTCGTGGGTCGGGTGCACGTAGAGAACATCCGGCGCCAGACCGACGCCGAACTGGCGGCCATCGCAGATCAAAACGCGGAACTGGCCGGGCAGTTCGGCCGGGCGCTGGGAATCGCCCGCGCAGTCGGAGACTACCGCGAGCTGCTGGACGATCCATCGATCGACGCCGTGCACATCTGCACGCCCAACCACACCCACTTCCCGATCGCCAGCGATGCCATCGGGGCGGGCAAGCACGTGATTTGCGAGAAGCCGCTGGCCATGTCGGCCGCAGAAGCGGAATCCCTCGTCGAACAGGCGCGCGCTCGGGGAGTAGTCCACGCGACGAGCTACAACCTCCGGTTCTACCCGAACGTCGCCCAGATGCAGCGCATGATTGCCGGCGGCGACGTCGGGGACATCCTCGCAGTCCAGGGAAGCTACGTACAGGACTGGCTGTTCTACGACACGGATTACAACTGGCGCCTCGAGCCAGACGTCGGAGGCGCGTCGCGCGCTATGGCCGACATTGGATCGCATTGGTGCGACCTCGTCGAGCACGTGACCGGAAAGCGGATCCGCGCCATTTGCGCGGAGCTGGCCACGTTCCATCCGATTCGAAAGAAGCCGCGCAAGCCGATCGAGACCTATGCCGGGAAGATGCTGGCCCCGGAAGACTACGAGGACCGTCCCATCACGACCGAGGACTTCGGAGCGCTGCTGCTCCGCTTCGACGGGCGCGCCAGAGGGGTGCTGACCGTCAACCAAGTGGCCGCGGGACGGAAAAACCGGTTGCATGTGGAGATTTACGGCACCCGGCGGGGTATGGCCTGGGACGGCGAACGTCCGAACGAGCTCTGGATCGGGCGTCGCGACGGCAACAACGAGCTGCTGATCAAGGACCCGTCACTGCTGGAGGCGGATGCCCGGCCCTTCGCGGATCTGCCGGGCGGCCACGCCGAGGGCTACGCGGACACCTTCAAGCAATTCTTCCGCAGGTTCTATGCGGCGTGTCGGGATCCCTCGGCCGCGGGCGCTCTTCCGGGATTCGATGCCGGCCTGCGGCAGCTCCGCCTCGTGGAGGCGACAATCCGCAGCCATGCGGCCGGGGGCTGGGTCGAGATCGACTGACGGGCCCGATCCGTCAGGGCGCGTGGGGGGACGTGCCATTACAATGACAGCGATGAAGGATCTGCAGCCCTTGCAAGTGGGACTGATGTTCTGGACCGGGGGCGAGCTGGGCGTCGAGGCTTCGCCCGACGAGATCGCGGGCTCGGTCTGCTCCCTCGGAGTGAGCTGCGGGCAGCTGGGCGTGCACGGCGGCGCGGAGCTCACCGACGCCTACGCCGCAGAGTGGAAGGAGGCCCTGGACCGGCACGGGTTGGAGGTGGTAACGGCCTTTACCGGATTCCACGGCGAAAGTTACGCCTCCATCCCGATTTGCGCGCAGACGGTCGGATTTGTGCCGTCGGCAACGCGGCACGAGCGCGAGCTGCGCTCCTACGAGGTTTCCGACTTCGCCCGATCCCTGGGGATCCCAAGCCTGGCGACTCACATCGGCTGCCTTCCGGAGGACCACGACCACCCCGATTTCGTGGCCGTGCTCGGACTCGTGCGGAGAATCTGCGAACACTGCGAAGCGAACGGCCAGACTTACGCTCTCGAGACCGGGCAGGAGCCGGCCGCCGCGCTACTCGCGTTCCTCCGGGCCGTGGACCGGCCGAATCTGGGGATTAACTTCGATCCCGCCAACATGATCCTGTACGGCTCGGGCGAGCCGCTGGAGGCTCTGGACGCACTCAAAGATCACCTCATCACGGTGCACTGCAAGGATGGAAGCTGGCCTGAGGTGCTGGGGGAGTGGGGGCGAGAGTCCCCTTTGGGGGACGGAGACGTCGGCATGGATAGGTTCGTCGAGGCCCTCAAGCGGGCGGGGTACGACGGACCGCTGACGATCGAACGCGAGATCGTCGGCGAGGAGCAGCGAGCCGACATACGACGCGCGATCGCGCTCCTGAACAGCCTCCGCGGTAGCGGGTAGTACCGGGCGGGGTCCGGAGTGGCAGATCGTGCCGAGAGGCGGCCAGCCGCATTCTGTGCCGCGGTGAGCGGCATGCGGGCGGTTCTGGCCGTCGCGGTGCTAGGGATGGGGGGCACGCTGTGCGCAGACCCACTACGCCAGGCCGCGGAGGCGCTCCAGCGAGAGGACTTCGCCGCAGCCATCCCACCCCTCAAGGAGGCGGTCGAGGACGAACCCGGCAACGTCAACGCCCGGTTCAACCTCGCCTACGCGTTCCAGGCCATCGGTGACGCCGACAGCGCGATTCTCCATTACCGTTCGGTCGCCCAGCAGCAGCCCGACCTGGTACCGGCGCGGCAAAACCTGGCGACTCTGCTGATGCAGTCCGGACGGTTCGAGGCTGCGGCCCAGGAATACGAGGCCCTGGCCAGTTTGCGTCCCGACGATCCTGCGCTGCTGCGGCTGCTGGCCGGCGCGCGCGGGGAAGCGGGCGACCATCGGTCCGCCGCCGAAGCGTTCCGTCAACTCCTGATCCTCGAGCCCGAGTCCCTGGAAGCGACTCTGGGACTTGCCCAGTCGCTCGAGGATGGCGGAAGACTGCACGAGGCGGTCCCTCAATACCTGCGCGCTGCCGCCATTGACCCGCAATTCCTGGAGCGGCTGCCCGCGGTCGCCAGGCGCCTGGAGGAACAGGGCGACCGCCAAGATGCGATCGAGCTGTACCGCAGGTACGCGCGAGCCCGCCCCGAGAACCCGGTCGCCCAAGAGGAGGTCGGCATCTTGCTGCTGGAGGAGGATAACCTCCGGGCCGCTACGGTCGCCCTGGAGAGCGCGGTCCGACTGGAGCCGACGTTTCAGCGGCATGCGGCGCTGGCCGAGGCGTACCGGCGCAGCGGGAATGGCGCCGCGGCGCACGAGCAGCTGCGCTTGGCGGCTGGCGCAGCTCCGGACGATGCCGCCGCACGCGTGCGTTACGCCAGTTCGCTCCTGCAGCGGCAGGAATTCGAAAACGCCGCCAGGGAGTACCTAGCGGCTGCCGAGGCCGATGCCAGTGTGGTGGACGCCTGGAACGGCCTCGCATTCGCCATGTTCCAGATCGGGAACTTCCCGGCATCCGTACGCGCCATCGAGCAGTCCGAGCGACTGATGCCGCTCGGGCCGCCGACGGTCTATCTGAAGGCGCTTGCGCTGGACAAGCTCCAGCAGTACGAACCGGCCCAGGCGTCGTACCGCGCCTTCCTGGCGATGCAGCCTTCGATGCCGGACGAGGTCTGGAAGGCCGAGCAGCGCCTCAAGACGATCGAGAGAGTGCTGCGCAAACGATGACGCGGGCAAGCTTCCTCGCGTTGCTGACAGGGCCTTTGTGCCTCGCGGCCGAACCGCCGGAATTGGACCGGATCCGGACGATCCCGGATCCGGAGAAGCGGTCGCGACAGGCGCTGCAATACGCCCGCTCACAGCTGGAGGCTGCCCTGAACGCCTACCAAGAGCGCGAGTCGGCGAAGGGGAGGGCTTCCTTGTCGCTGCTCGTCGAGTCGGTCGAGATGGCGACGGAATCCCTCCAGTCGACGGGGAAGCATCCCCGGCGCAATCCCCGTCACTTCAAGCATGCTGAAATCGCGACCAGAAGGCTGCTGGCGGAGCTCCGACAGGGGCGCCGGGCAGCGATTCTCCAGGACCAATCCGACTTCGACGAGCCGATTCGGCGGGTCGAGTCCGCCAACCACACCCTGCTGCATGGCATCCTAAGTCCGAGAAAGTAGGTCGCGCCCATGCTGAGACTCGCAATCGTATTCGCCGTGATGCTTCCTGTCGGCACGAACGGGCAGGAGTTCGTCGGCGGAGGCGACTTTCTTACGGACTACGAAGTCGACGTGATCCGGGAGCGGCAGGGGTTCAAGGAGCGGATCGAAGCGTACATCAAGTTCGCCACGCTGCGCCTGGAATTGGTCGAGCAGATCCTTGAGGTCGACGAGGCAGGACGGGGCGCCAGGATCCACCGGACCCTGGAGGAATACGGATCGATCATCGAGGCGATCGACAACGTCATCGATGACGCGCTCCTGCGGAACCGGAAAATGGACGGGGCCCTGACGGACCTGCTTGCGGCAGAGCAGACCTTCGCTGCGCGCCTCGCCAGCCTGGCGGCTGATCCCGAAGAGGACGCTTGGCGCTACGAATTCGTGCTGGAGGACGCCATTCTCATCACTCAGGACAGCATGGACCTGCTGGCCGAGGATCTCGGGGATCGCAAGCGAGATGTCGTCCGCCAGGAGGAGATCGACAAGCAGCGGCAGAAAGCCAGCATGGCTCCGGAGCGCAGGCGGGAGGTCGAGCAGGCGCGCCAGGAGGAAGAGGCCGAAAGCGCGGAGCGGCAACGCAAGCGCCCGTCCCTGCTGCGGCCCGGAGAGAAGCTGGGCGGAAGGTAGGCACGCCCTAACGCACCGGAAGCGTGACCGAATTGCTGGTCGCGCCGTGCGTGGTGACACTCAATTCCAGGTCGCCCGCCGGCACGCCCGAGGGCACGACGAATCCCACCTCGCTGACGCCTGCGACACCAGGAACCGCGCCTGCATAGGTCACCACGGCCCCCAAGCCTCCGAGGGTCACGGCCGGTGCGTGGGTCGTCGGACTGAAATCGGGGGCGGCCGTACCGGTGGGTACGGCGGGGACCAGCGGGCCGTTCCCCGTCATGACAATCAGCAATTGGTCCCCGGCCCGGGCCGGCTCGGTACCTGTCACGAGGCTCCCATCTGCGTGATACACAGCCGCGACCGAGCCTCCGTCGCGGGGAACCAGGAAGATCCGGGGGCTAACGTCCGTCAGGTCCACAAGGACCGGAACCGAGACGAAGTCGGGTCCGTCCCGGTTCCGGACCCGAACCTTCAGGTGGGCGAAATTCAGACCCGCCAGTTCCCATGGAACCTGCAGCCCGACCTCGGTAGCGTTGGCGTAGAAGACAGGGGCCGGCACGCTCAGCTTGATTTCCGGGTGATCGAAACTGGCACTGACGGACTTCAGAACGAGCGGTAGCGGCGAGGGCAGTGCCTCGCCCTCGAAATCGGCGAAGCCAGAACCGAAGACCGTGACGAGGGAGCCCGGAGCGAAGGCGAGGTCGGATTCCAGGCTCGCGCTGTCGGCGACCGCGCTAATGGCCGGCATCGCCGCGTCCGCCTCGAACCGGAACGGGATCTCGAGCCCGGCGGCCGAGGCGACGACCACCTGCTCTCCGGGCGACCCGCCGAACCGCACCCTCGCCCGGGCCACGCCGAACCGGTCCGTGCGGGGGGATGCGGATTGCACCTCGGCCTCGCCCTGGCGGACGACGAACGTCACCGGCAAAGACGGCACCGGGGCACCGTTGCGGTCGACGAACCTTCCGGCGATGGTGCGCACGACGGCCACTCCGGAAAGGCCCCTCCGATAGCTGTCGGTCAGCGCGAAGGCATCGTGAACGGGATCACCCCCGATGACGTACAGGTACGGTACGCGGAGTTCCGCGGCGCTACCGTCGCGCGAGACCCGGACGAACCCTTCGTACGGGCCCGGCGGCGGTATGGAGCCGCGCAGTTCGACCCTTACCCGAACGAACTGATCCGGTTCCAGCTCGAACGAAATCTCCTCGAAACCGTCGAGAAACACGCCCGCCTCCTGGTTGGTGTCCCGCGGCTCGACTGCCATGCGGTACGAATGCGGCGAGCTGTCCCGGTTGGTGACGAGAACCTCTTGCCAGACCGGAAGGTCCCGGTCCGAAAGCACTCCGAAGCCGACCGTCGGGGGCTCGACGGTGGCAATGAGGGCCAATGCCCCGGGGACATTGAGCAGCCCGCCTCCTACCGAGGTGACCCGGGCGATCTCGCCTCCCTCGAACACGGTCCGGCTGGAGGTGCCGATCAGTGCGGACGCAACCTCACCGGCCGTCAGGTGGGGGTACCGCTGCCATACGAGCGCCGCGGTGCCGGCGACTGCGGGAGCGGCCATGCTCGTGCCGCTGTACTGCTCGAAACCGCTCGGCCGGAACGTATAGGGTTTCGAGTGCTGACGAGCCGCGGCGGTGTACACGTAAATGCCAGGCGCCGCAATGTCGGGCTTGAGGTTCAGGCCCGGCGACGGCCCCCTGGAACTGAACTCGCCCACCTCGGTCCAGTCCCTGTACTGGCCGACGGGGGTCGCGTCGAGAGTCACTTCGACGGCGGCGCCTGCCCGTTCCTGGCTTGTCAGCGAGGCTAGCGCATCACCGGTCGACCTGCCGACGAAGTACGCCGGTATGTCCGTTTCGTCCGCGCCGGCCATTTCGACGAGCGCGTCGGAAGTCCCGCTGTTGAAGACGACCGCGCCGAGGGCGCCCGCCGAGTCGGCATGCTCGATCTTCTCGCGAAAGGGGCAGGAGCCCCGCTGAATCAGTACGAAGTGATCGGAAAGCGAGCCGGCGGGGAACGGCGCGCAGGCCAGGGGATTGCCGAACTGCCCGGCGTGAAGCAGCCCGGCCGTCCAAGCGCCTTCGATTGCGGGGCCCGTGCCCGACTGCGCCGGATACACGGCCGTAGCGGTCCGGACAGTCTCCACGAGCTTCCTGGAATTGAGCGTGGCGGCGACAGCAATCACGTCCGGAGCTATCGCCGGCGAAGCGATAGAGTTCAGCGTGGGCTGCGATCCCACCCCTTCCGCCCCAAGATTCCCGGCAGCCGCCACCACGACCCGCCCGAAATCCACAACCGCGCTCTGCGCGGCGACGGCGAGGGGATCGCAAGCCGACTGCGGCCCGCCCTCAACGCACGCCAGCCAAGCAGAGAGGGCCGGAGCCCCCAAGCTCAGGTTCAGCACGTCCATGCCGTCGGCAACTGCATCATCGATAGCGGCAATGATGGCCTGGGTGCTCGGCCTGGTGTTGATCCCCGGCGTCCCAGCAACCTTGTAGACGCCGAGATACGCCTTCGGCGCGACCCCCTCGATTCGGCCTGCCGGCGTTTCGACGCTAGCACCGGCGGCGATCATCGCGACTGCTGTGCCGTGGCCCGTGCGGTCACGCGGCGTCGTGTCGTCAGGCGTCGAAGACTCCGGCTCGCCGGAATTGAGCAACTCGGCGTAGGAGCGTACAGCGATGACCTTGCGGCTGGCGAACCGGAGGTGCTCCGGACGCCCCCTCGGGTAGCCCGGCAGCTGAGGCAGCGAATCGTCCTGGAACGCTTCGTGGTCGAAGTCCAGTCCCGAATCGATGATCGCGATCTTGATTCCCGCTCCCGTCGCAGCGCCGGAACTCGATCGCGCGCCGTCCAAGCCGATCAAGTCGGCAACCGCATCGAGTTCGAGCTGGAAACCGCGGCTGGGAACGACACTGCTGACACCGGGGAGCTCCGCGATCTCCTGTGCCTCGACCGGCGTTGTCCGCACGAAGACGGCATTGAGGACGTTCGTGACCGACCCGAGGGGCTCGATGCCGCGCTCGCGGAGCGCGGTCATTACAGGCTGTTGCGTCCGGGCCACCGCCCGGGCCATGGTCTCCACGCTGGCCGCGGCGGCCCGGGCCGACCGCTGCCGCACCCGCTTGCCCCTGTCCAGGGTGAGCCTTCTCCCCGCGGAGGGAGCCTCCAGGATCACGGTGTACGGCAGGGCCCCCGGATCGGCGGCTATAGCCGGCGTCCGGCCGCACGGGAGGACAAGCAATAGAGCAAGGGCCACGCCTGACGGCCAGGTCTTGCGGGTGGGACTCATGCTGCAGACACCTACTTTGCGTTCAGACTGAGCGAACGGCGTTCCGGTTTCGGCGCGGCGATCGCGAAGCACCTGCTCCCCCCGAGATGGAAGCGCGCCAAGCGGCGGTCCGTACAATGAAACGTCGATGCGCCGGTTCCGCGCCCTAGTCCCGGGCCTCGCCGCACTCGCGTGCATCACGCCGCTGTACGGCCAGGCGGAATTCCGGGTCTACAGAGAGCATCCGAGGCTCTTCCTGGAACCCGCCAGGCTGGAGAGGCTGCTCAAGGAGGTTGATCGCGAAACCCTGCGGTGGCAGGCGCTCCGGGAGTTGGTCGAGGCCGGAACGCCGTTTCCGGAGCAACCGCTAGTCGATGCCCTGCGCTTTCGGGTCGAGGGATCCGAAGAGGCGGGCCGGGAAGCAGTCGCGTGGAGCCGGCAGCTGGCGCGCGGCGGCATTCGGACAGCCAGCGACTTGCGACAGGCAGCGATTGTCTACGACTGGTGCCACGACCTCTTCAACACGGATGCCCGTGGGGACGTGGGCACCGCCATCGCCGCAGCGGTCGAATCGGTTCTGCCCAGCGCCAATGCCGGAGTGGGGCTCGTCAGGGCGGCCATTCTCGCCAGCATCGCGGTCGCTGGGGACTGGGCCGGCTCGGAGCGCGCCCTGGGCCAACTGATCGGCAGTCACTGGAACGGCGAAGTGCTCCTGGAGTTGCAAGCCGGGGGCCTTGCCGATGACGGGGCCAGCTTGCTCGCCGTGCTGGAGGCCGTCCTTGCCGTGCGCCATAACCTGGAGATCGACCTGCTCCGCCCCGCGACGGACGCTCTCGCGTCGCTCGTCCGCACCCGCCTCCTGAGCTACTACCCGCTCGACATCGAAACGGCCGAGGGGCTCGCCCGCCGACCGTCCCGCTTCGGCCCCGACGACCCACAAGCTGCCATCCAGGCACCCCTGTACCGCATTGCCGACATGCTGCTGGTCGCGTACGAATCGAACTTGCGCGAGTTCCAGTTCGTCCAGGGTTGGATCCGTGACGACAACTACATGCTCCGTTCACCGTTGGTGGCTCCGTACGAGTTCCTGTGGGTGAATCCGTACCTGCCCGGGTTGACGCCCCAGTCCGCCCCGACCTTGGCCTATGACCCGGTCCGCGGCCGCCTCTACGGCCGCCTGCAGTGGGAGCGGCCCACGACGTGGATCGGGTATACGGACGGGCGGATTGAACTCGTTACGGAAGACGGAGTCTCGGCGACGGACTCCCTGGAGGGCCTGGAGCCGATCTACTTTCCGGAGGCTGTCGTCGTACCGGTCAGGCCCCCAACCAAGCTGGTCATATCCTGGCAGCCACGCAGTCGGCCGGTCCCGGACCTCGTGAACATCTACCTGATCGGCCTGCGGCCCGGCGAGACGTACAGCCTCAGGGTGGCGGGAAGACCGGCGCGTCTGGTCGATGCGGGACCCGGAGGAATCCTGATCGTGCGGAGCGATGCGAATGCTCCGAAGCGCGAGCGGATCGACCTGCGCAAGAAGGTCCGTATCGAGCTGCGCCCCACCCTCAAGCCCACGGATCCCCGCCGGCCCCGCCCCTCGCTGGCTCGATGACTCGCTGGCGGGTCAGCCTTGCTTTCCCGCAGACGGGCACAGTTCGGCTAGCCCGCAGGTCTCGCAGGCCGGCCTGCGAGCCCGGCAGACGCGGCGTCCGTGGTGGATGATCTGGTGGGAGTACGGGACCCAGCGTGTCCGGGGCAGCAGGTCCATCAATCCCTTCTCGATCTTCTTCGGATCCTCTTCCGCAGTGAGGCCGAGACGGCGCGAGATCCGCTGCACGTGCGTGTCGACCACCACGCCCGTCGAGCGACCGAACCATGTGCCGGTCACGACGTTCGCGGTCTTGCGGGCCACTCCCGGCAGGGTCAGCAAATGCTCCATCCGGGAAGGCACCCGCCCCTTGTACTCGCTGACGATCCGCTGGGCCGCACCCTTGAGGGACTTGGCCTTGTTGCGGAAGAACCCGGTCGTGCGGATCAGTTCCTCGATGCTCTCCAGCGGAGCGGCGGCGACATCCGCGACGGTGGGGTAGGCCGCGAACAGTTCCGGGGTTACCTTGTTGACCCGCGCGTCGGTGCATTGGGCTGAGAGAATCGTGGCCGCCAGCAGCTCCCAAGCACAGGAATGGCGCAGGGCGCATTCCGCATTGGGGTAGTCGCGATCAAGCTGCCGGAGGATTTTTCTCATGCGGCGTTTGCGCGCCTGTTCTGACTCGGCAACCGGGCCCGGTTCGTCCACGTCCGCCATGGTATCGGATGGCCGATGGCCTACCGCCGGAGCAAGTGAGCAAGCGCGAAGGGCGAGGATCGCGGACGAACCGCCTACAGGCTCTCGCAGACGGTCCCGTCGCTGTCCGCGTCCGTGAGGAACTCGTACAGCGGCTCGGCGGTCAGGATGGGCTCGACAGCCGGGCAAGCCGTGGAAACGTTGGTGCAGGTCTTCGTGAGACCTTGCTCCTCCAGCGTGCTGATGCACGCCCGCTGCGCCGCGATCTGCGCTGCCCTGGGGTCGGGCGGCTGCTCACCTGTCGTCGTGCCGTCCGGGCTCTCGGTCGCCGGAGTCTCCGTTGCCGGCCTCCCGGACGGGAGCACGTACGGCAGACAGGCCATCTCTACCAAGTACGGAGAAGCAACGCCGGCGGCCGTCTGCAACCGGGCCGTGTCGACAACCTGATCCGAACACGGCCGGATCTCGTCCTCGTCGGTGAGTGCATCCAGGAACTCGGCCCGGAACATCCAGTCCGAGCGGGCAGCGAGTTTCGGCCTGTACACCTGCTCGTCCGTGCAGGCGTCCAGTAGCGATTGCATGGCAGCCTTCTCCTCGGAATTGACGGTGAGACTGTACTTGCTCTTGACTCGAACGGACTGGGCGGCCCACCAGCACCTGCCGTGCGGGGTCAGGTTGTCCCGAAACAGGGACGCTTCCGCTTCTTGGATATCGTGAGCGTCCCCGTCGCCCTTGGACGCGTTCAGCGAGCCCGGCGCGAGCGTCAGGTTCAGCAAATCCGCTGCGAACGCCGTCCGCGCCTCCTCCCCCCTGCTGCACATCCCCGACTCGTCCGCCTCCTTGCGGGCCACGATGTGCTCGATCTGAACGTAGTGGAAATTCGGGAACACTATGCCGTCATACGGAGAGAGCAGTCCCTCATGCAGTTCAGCGATCTGCTCCTGCTGGCCGGCCCATGCCGAAGAGGACACTGCACCCTCGGAACATTCCGCTTCCGGAGCTACGGACAGGCCGAGCAGCGCGGTAAGGACTTGCTGCTTGTTCCACAACTCGTGGTCCTGACCGCTGGCAGGCCGGGCGACCGCCAATGCGGCGCACGCGATCATGATGAGCCGGTGCATGGCCAAAAGAGCATCCGATACTCGCCCGGATGCCCGCGACGGAAACAAGCAGCATACAGTCAATGAGCCCACCGTTTCTGGCCAGAAGGCCGGTGCGATCCCTGGGTGCGGCCCGTCCGGCAGCGTCCTCCACTTTATCTCGGTTGACTTTGCAGGTTTTCGCGGTGAGAATCGGGGGGGACATTGTTGGGGCACGGGTGCCTTGGGAAGGCACCAACTGGCCAGCGCTTGCTGGCGGTCGGCCCCCGATGGAGTGTTTCTGGAGGGCACCATGCGCACAGCAATCAGGACATCCATTCTCGCGGTCGCCAGCGCGACCGCACTGTTCGGGCAAGTCGACGCCGGCACGATCACCGGCACGGTGCGCGACTCGACCGGGGCCGTCATTGCGGGAGCCACGGTAATCGTGGAGAGCGTCGGAACCGGACTGCGCATCGAGACGAGTACGGGTGCGCAGGGAATCTACGTCTCCCCGCCCCTGCGGCCCGGCGAGTTCACGGTGGAAGTGCGCTCGGAGGGGTTCGAGCCCGCGGCGAAACGCTTCCAGCTCGAAGTGAACCAGAGGGCAGCCGTCGACTTCGAATTGAGTCTGGGGGCCGTGACGGAAGTGATCGAGGTACTCGACGTCGCCCCGCTGCTGCAGACCGAGTCCGCGACGCTCTCCAACCTGCGGACGGAGAAGGCAATCAAGGACCTTCCGCTGAACGGCCGCAACTGGGCGCAGCTCATCCTGCTCAGCACGGGGACCCAGCCGGCGGACACGCAGTCGCAGGGCAGCCCGATCACCCGCAAGCGCGGCGTCTCGAACGCCTCTGTGAACGGCAGTCGCTCGAATGACAACAACTACCTGATCGAAGGCATCAGCAATTCGGAGAACCACAACGGCCTCGGAATCCTGATCTTTCCTTCAATCGATGCGATTCAGGAGTTCCGCAGCGAGACATCGGGAGCGGACGCGCAGTTCGGTCGCGGCGGAGGAGCGACGGTAAACCTGACGTTCAAATCGGGGACAAGGGAGTTTCACGGAGGATTCTACGAATTCCTGCGGAACGCCAAGCTGGATGCCAAGAACTTCTTCGATCGAGCGGACGAGCCCATCCCGCCCTACAAGCAGAACCAGTACGGTGCCTTCGTGGGCGGTCCCGTGTTTCCCGGAGCCGCTGATCACAAGACGTTCTTCTTCGCGAATTTCGAGGGACAGCGCGTCCGGCAGGCGCAGACCCTGATCAGCAGCGTGCCGACAGCGGACTTCCGGGCCGGCGATTTCGCGCAATCGCGCTTCAGCATCTTTGATCCAACGACACAGATGCGGCTCGATGACGGCAGCTACGTCCGCGATCCGTTCCCCAACAACGCGATCCCGGCTCCGATGCACGACCGGGTGGGTCAGAACGTCCTCAATCTCTATCCGCTACCGAATCGGAACGACGACGAGACGGACAACTACCTTTCGAACCCGGTACGCAGCATCAACGGCGAACGGTTCGACATCAAGATCGACCACGTGGTGTCGGACAGCAACAACATGTTCGCGCGCTACAGCTTCAGCGACGACGACCTGATCGAGCCGAGCTTCCTGCCGGCTCCGGCGGTCGGCAGGGGTCCTGGCGTGCCAGGTCCGGCCGACCAGCCCGTCAATCAGGTCGTCATCAGCGACACGCACCTGGTCTCCCCGACGAAGATCAACGAATTCCGCGTGGGCTGGACCCGGCTGAACCTGCGGTCGTTCAACCCGAACTACGGCCAGTACGTGAGCGACGACATCGGCATTCCCGGATCGAACGTGGCGGGGGACGAGCTGACTTCCGGGCTGGCCATCATCAACGTCGCCGGTTTCCGGAGCCTGGGCGGCAACGGGTTCTCGCCAGCGGTCATCGTGAGCGACAACTACCAGATCAGCGACACGTTCAGCATCATCAGCGGTCGTCACAGCATCAAGTTCGGCGGCGAGGTGCGGCGATTGCGTTACAACGCCCTCCAGTCGAACGCATTGCGGGGAACGATGAACTTCAGCAACAACTACACCGTGAATCCCGCCTCGCGCCGGGGAACCGGGCTGGGGCCGGCCGACACCCTGCTGGGCAGGCCGATCAGCGGGTTCATTCGCTTCGTCACCGGAACGAGAGGCTATCGCCGGACGGAGGTCGCCTTCCACCTGCAGGACACGTACAAGGTGTCCGACAGCCTGACGCTGAACTTCGGCGTCAGATACGACGACTTCCTCGGATGGCCGTGGACGGAGGTCAACAACCGGCAGTACAACTTCCTGCGATCGGAAGGGACCGTCGTCCAGGTGGGCACAGGATCCGTGCCATGGCGATCGGGCATGCCCGGCGACCACAACAACATGTCCCCACGCTTCGGACTGGCCTACAAGGTGACGCCCAAGACGGTCTTCCGGTTCGGTTACGGCCTGTACTATTCGACGGGACAGCTCGACACGACCCGCAACCTCGGTGCGAACCCGCCGGAGTTCATCAGTTCGAACTTCAACAACAACCAGTTCGATTTCGCGGGTGCGCGGCCTGCTTCGACGGGCTTCGACCGCCCGGCACTGGGGGTGATCGCCGGCACCCTCCGATCGATCGACCTGGACACCGTGATTCCGTACACGCAGCAATGGAACGCGACGATCCAGCACCAGATCGGCGAAACATCCTTCACGATCGCGTATGTGGGTAGCAAGGGCACGAAGCTGCAGGGGCAGACGGACATCAACCAGCCGGTCCCCGGCACGGGTCCGGTGGCTCCGCGCCGGGACTTTCCGGCGTTCGGTGCGATCCGCCAGATCCAGAGCCGATACGATTCGAACTTCCACAGCCTGCAGATCTCGGCGGAGCGCCGGTTCCGCAACGGGCTCGGCTATCTCGTCAGCTACACGTGGGGCAAGGCGATCAGCAACCTGGACAGCCAGTTCGGAACGCCTACGGACATCCGCAACATCCGTCGCGACCGCGGGCCGGCCGGGTTCGGCTCCCCGCGGCGCCTAGTCACGAGCTTCATGTACGACCTGCCGTTCAAGGCAAGGGGTCCGCTCAACCACGTGGTGGGAGGGTGGCAGCTCAACGGGATCCTGAGCATGTACGACGGCTTCCCCATGCGGGTGACCTCTCCGAACACCCTCAACTGCTGCACCTCGTACCCGGACCGCATCGGCGACGGCCGCCTGCCGCGAAGCGAGCAGACGCTGCGGCGCTTCTTCGACGTCGACGCATTCGTCAGGCCGGGCCCCCAGATGTTCGGCAACGCGGGACGGAACATCCTGTTCGGACCGGGAACCAAGAATCTTGACCTCTCGATCTTCAAGGAGTTCTTCTTCAGCGAGAACCAGCAGCGCCGGCTGCAGTTCCGGGCGGAGTTCTTCAACTTCACGAACACGCCGCAGTTCAACAACCCGACGACGAATATCGGCAGCGCGAACGCGGGACGGATCCGGTCGGCGGCCTCGACGATCACGCTGCAGCGGATTCCGCGGCACATCCAGTTCGGTCTGAAATTCTACTTCTAGGCCGGGAAGGGCCTCGAGTTCCCTGCCACCTATCGGCCCAGGGGGAACTCGCGGTCCAGGATCGCGAGGATCTCAGTCCGTCCATACTGGCGAGCCATGCGTCGCGCCTCATCCGCGTGCCGGGAGGCTTCAGCATCGTTCCCGGCCGCTCGCTCGGCTCGGGCCAGCACCATGAGGAACTGCGGTGTCTCCCGGTCCTTGACATCGACGGTTTGCCGGAGATAGACGAGCGCGTCCTGCCGGCGGTGCTGGCGGTAAAACGCCATGCCGAGACGGAAGCATGCCAGTCGGTGGCGGGGACTGACCTGGAGGATCTGACGAAACTGCTCGCCGGCTTCCTCGTCCCGCCCTTGCTGCTCGAGCGCGTCACCCAGGTTGAGCCGCGCATCCGCCGAATACGGATTCACCGCAAGCGCTTGCCAGTACGCAGCTTCCGCCTCCGCGTGCCGGTCCTGCTGAGACAGCGTGACCGCGTAGTTGTAGTGCGCTTCCTCGACGTCGGGATTCCGCACGATGGCCTCCCGGTAGGCAGCTTCGGCCTCCTCGTAGCGGCCTAGCTTCCCGTACACGCTGATCAGATTCACCGGGGCATGAACCTGAGCCGGTTCGGCTTTCGCAGCGAGCGAGTATTCGCGCAACGCCTCGTCGAGCCGACCGGCCGCTTCGAGGCGGATCCCCCGGTTCAAGTGATGCCGGTAGGAGCCGGCGCGCAATTCCTCGACTTCCTCCAGGAGGGGATCCGCGAACGGCGTCCGCGGAGTCGCGTCCAACCGGTTGTACAGGTGCATGAAATGCGCAGATTCGTCGTCGCGGCCGGCACGCCTCAATGCAAGGGCCAACTGGTAGTGCAGCGGACGGTAGTCGCCCCCTAGGCTGGCTGCCCTCTGGAGCGCTGCGAGAGCCTCGTCGCGACGGTCCAGGAGGGACAGCGCGGCACCGCAGCCGAAGTACGCTACCATCGAATCCGGTTGCGCACCGAGGGCGCGTTCATACAGCTCGAGCGCCTCGGTGGGCCTGTCGGATTGCAGCAGGGCAGCAGCGAGGCGCAGCCCGACAAAGAGGCGCCCAGGTGCCAGTCCGGCAGCGGCCCGCAACGCGCTCTCCGCTTCATCCTGCCGGCCCAGGTCGCCGGCTACGAGGCCCAGCAGGTAGTGCCAGCGGAAGTCACCCGGAGCTCGGTCCGAAGCGCGCCGGTAGATATCAGCGGCCGGCTCGAGAATCCGGTACGCGTGGAGCGCCATCGCCGCCGCCCCGAGCGCTTCCCCGTCGTCGGGACGGGCGCGGGCAGCCGCGAGGCGGTCCTGGATCAACTGCCTGGCCGTGCCCTCGAAGGCTCTGACATCCACGCTCAAAAACGTGACGTCCTCTGTCAACGGACCCGAGCATCCGCCCAGGGCGGCCAGGACCAGCATCGATCCAGGCAGCAATCGTGCAGCGAAGTACACCGACGCCGCTGTAACGCGGAATGACCGGGGCGGCTGGGCCTCGAAGCGGAGGAGGTCCGCGGTGGCGGCGGGAATCAGCCTCATCATCAGTACGGGCCAGACCGCAGGGTAGCGCGGCGACGACATGTCACCGCTCCTGGATCGAACCGCCTAGAGCGGTAGTTTAGTCGAACTGCGGGACCCGTGTGGCCGGCGAAACAATTCGCGCGTCAAGCCGCCACGGGTTGGACCAGCGCGTGGTGGAGAGTCTGGCACCGCAGTCTGGGCCATCGTACTCCGTGCGGCCAGCGGTCCGGTTCACACTGCAGACGGGAGCAACTGAGGCATTGGCGGTGTTCCCGAATTCCAGGGATTCTCAATTTAGCCTTTTTGGGGCTCGCAAGCCGCCGAGTGGCCTGCAGCAAGGGACCAGTTTCTGGGTACTTGACTTTGCGGGCACCGCTTCGAAACATAGAGTGTGGCTCCCGTTTCCGACTCTCTCGTCCTCGATGCCCTGCTGAACGACTTCCGCCAGGTCGCAGCCTCCCTGCCCGACCCCCGCACCCAATGGCATTCATTTCCAGGTAGAGTCTGGAAGTTGGAATCGCTGTGGGCG
>CAYWUV010000051.1:0-41701 GCA_964461235.1 uncultured Bryobacterales bacterium
AAAGTTGCACGGGAATGCCTAGGGGCACCCCAGCTCACCATGTTCGGAAGTCTGAGTCTCGAAAGTAGCTCAGCACGCCGGGACACATCTCAGGGCCGCCCGGCTGGCATGCCCTTGAGGAGAGACCGCGGTTGACCGCGAGCAGCAGCCGCTCAGGAGCGGCGTCGGCAAGTCCACTCGGGCAGCCGCCTCCGCAGGCCCGCTCGACACGGTTCCGGACAACAGCAATCTTCCGTCGGCGGCACAGGTCGTGCCGTCGCGAATGCCCAAACCAGGCGTGACCGGCCCGGTTTTCTTGGCGCGTCGACTACCGCTCCGATCCAGTTGCCCTAGCACCCTGCCTCGAGGGTCACGAACTCCCCTGGCCTGTCCCGTCCAAGGATTCGCTGATACCCCGGGCTAGAGTCCTCGCATGGCGCGGATTTCCGCGATCGCTGCTGCAGCGGCATCGCGCTCGGCCGGTTCGGGGCTCGTCAGCACCCGACGGTAGTGGCCTAGCGCCTCTTGCCACTGTCCCAGGCCGGCGAGGAGCGCAGCTAGGTTCAGGCGTGCACCACCGAACTCCGGTGCCGTCCTGACGGCAGCTTCAAGATGCCCCAGTGCATCTTCGAAGCGGCCCGCCTCGGCTAGGGTGGCGCCGAGATTGACCCGCGCCTCAACATACTCCGGATCGAGCGCGAGTGCCTGCTCGAATTCCTCGATCGCCAAGTCGCGGTCCCCTGAACGGGCCAGCGCGTCACCGAGGTGGTTCCGAATCTCCGCGGACCGGATGGACCGTCCCTCAGAAACGCCCGGCAACAGCGGGGATGCGGATTCGAACCGGCTGTTGTCGCGCCGGGTCTGAACCGTGTCCAGAGCCGCCCGGTAAGCGACGGCTGCCGCTCTGGGCCGGCCTGCCTCCAACAGAGCGCTTCCTCGGTTGTGGAACGCGGCCGACGGGTCACGCATGCGCTCGGCGGCGGCATCGAATTCCGCGGCCGCCTCGGCGTACCGGCCGCGGGCTGCCAAGGCGCGGCCGAGGTCGAAGCGGGCGGCGCCGAGCCGGGGCGATATGTCAGCTAGCGCCGAGGTGGCCGCTAGGGTGTCCGGCGGCGATGCCACTTCGAGGATTCCCAGCACCGCGAGCAACAGGCCGAGGGCGAGTGGCTGCCATTTCCGCGAATACGCACTGACCGGGATGCGCAGGCCCGGCCGGGACCGGATTTGCAGTGGCCGGCCAACCTCGGGCTCTCGAACACGCCAGATGAATCCGTCGAAGTAGTAGTGCAGGACGCTTGACGTGAGAACAAAGGCAAGGAGCAGGCGACGAAGCAGATCGTCCGGCACGAGCCCAGCACCGAAGTTGATGCTGCCGTAAGCAAAGATCAGGGCCAAGTAGAGAGCGGCCAGTCCGGGAGATGGGCGGAACAGCTTCCGCGCAAAGCCCGCCATGCTCGCACCGGCCCGGACCCGCCGGCAGTTGAATACCCACACGATTCCGTAGTACTGAATACAGTGGAACGCGGACCAGACTGTGAAGCCGACCAGGAAGTCATCGAGGTACACGTACAGGTAGTACGTCGATCCGACGAACACCACCATTCCCGCGAGCTTCCGGAGACTGACAGGAGCGCCGTCGCGCCACCGCTTCAGGTGCACGCCGGCGTACAAAAGCGTAACGACCGCCACCCCGGTGGTCAGCACGCCGAGGAGCCAGTCGAAGGCCATCGGCGGAATGACCGGCACGCCGGCCGCGTAGGCCCGGCTCATGAGGCCGTGACGGTAGTCCGGGCTTGCGGCGATGAGGCCCACGTACCACGTCAGCGCCATTGCCAGGTCGAGCCTCGCCAGCCCGTGCGAGGTCACACCCGCCTTTGCGTCGTAGATTCGCAGGAAGCCATAGTGCTGCATGAGGACGTGCCAGACATCCCATGCAGCGACGAAGATCAGCAGTCCATGGAGTTCCCGGGCGTCGAACCACAGCGCGGTCGCGAAGACAGCGGGCGGCGCCGCCAGAAAGCGCCAGCGGAACCGCCGAAACAGGTCGCTGTCGCCGTAAGCGCGTAGGAAGCCCGGTAGATGGTGGCCAAACGTGAAGAACGCCAGCAGGAACACCGCGATCTGCTGGGAGCTGAACCAGCCCCGCAAAGGAAGGAAGGCGGCGATCGCGACCAGCGGGGCACCGATGAACAGGAGGCTGTCCCAGACGGGCGAGACGATCCAAAGGGCGGCCGGGCGACCGACACCAGCGGCAGTTAGCCTGCTCGTCCTGCTCCCGGTTCCCATACGGGCCGAACGCAAGGATACCGCGTCTCCCGCGCCGTCGCGGGGGACGCGGCCCGCATCTAAAAGTCGACCACGATGCCGAACTGTACCGACCGCGGCGTATTCGCGGTGTTTCGTACCACGCCGAATGTTCGCGCAGCCCTAGGGTTGTTCCCCGGGAAGTTGAACTGCGGCGTGTTGAAGGCGTTGAGGAACTCGGCTCGGAGCTGCCAATTGAGCCGGTCTCCAAGCATGGCCCAGCGCTTCGCCAAAGTGATGTCAAAGTTGGCCGTGCCATGCGAACGGACGTCCGGCAGCGTGCGGCCCACATTGCCCAAGCTCGCAAGCCCGATAGTGGGGGCCACTTCGAACGCGCTCGTGTCGAACCAGCGATCAACGGTCGGATTCGATATCTTGGCGCTCTGGCCGGTGCTCAGCGAGCGCCGGTTGATGCTGACAGGCCGGCCCGACTGGAACGTCGTGATCCCGGCCAGCTGCCAGCCTCCCAGAATGGCGTCCACTGGCTTCGACCAGTTTTTCCCCAGCGCCTGGGAGCGGCCTACTGGCAGGTCGTAGATGTAGCTGACCACCAGGCGCTGCGGGGTGTCCATCGTCGACACTGCCCGCTCGAGCCTCAGGTTCTCCCAGTTCGCTGGGCCGCCTCCATTGATATCCAGCCAGCCCCGCATCACCGAACTGTCGTCGATCTGCTTCGAAATCGTGTAAGAGGCCATGAGGTGCAGGCCGCTGGCGGCGCGCTTCGTGACCTTCATTTGGGCAGAATGGTAGATCGAACTGGCCGCCGCCACGTAACTCCGTACGATTGACGTATATTGCGGGAACGGCAGCAGCAGCTGGCGGTACGGGACGGTCGTGCGGGATAGACGGCTCGACGGGTTGGTGATCACGCCGTGGAACGGGTTGGCAACCTGCCGGTTGAGTTCGGCTGGTCCGAGATCCAACGCGGCGTTCGGCACGAAATTCGCCTGCAGCCCGTCGCCCCACGGTAACTTCGTGCCTTTGCTGCCCACGTACGCGGCGTCGACTAGCAGGTCCCCGTCGAACTGGTGCTGGATCGAAAGGTTCCACTGCTGCGAGTAGCCAATGCGGTCGTCATCGGTGGAACTGTTGAGACCAAAGCCGACCTGGCCAAGCGGATCACGGTCAACCGAGGGCAGATTGAATCCGCTCGGGAAGGGATTGGATAGCGTGGTTTCGGCTGTCAGGCCACCGTCCTGTGTCGCGACCCAAGGCGTTGTGGTCTCGAATCCCTGCGTCCCCACGTTGTTGATGGCGATCTGCGGGCTGTAGAACAGCCCGTACCCGATTCGCAAGGCGGTATCATTCGTCAGCTTGTAGGCAAGGCCTATTCGCGGGCCGAAATTGTTGAGATCCGTCGCGGACAGGTCTCGCGGATTACCCTGACCTCGGTACGACTGGACGCCGTAGACATCGAAGTCGAGCTGGTCGCTCAGCGCGCTCCTCACGTCCAGGTCGAGACCCGAAAGCCGGTCGTGCCATTCACGCGTCCCGCGGTCCACCACGTAGCGCAGGCCCAGGTTCAGCGTAAGCCGGCTGCTGATCTTCCAGTCGTCCTGAACGTACGCGGCGGTGTAGAGCCGCTGGAGCGACAGGGGGTTCTCCTTGAAGACACCTCCCCCGCTGCCCATACCCAGCAGCAGCGATGCGAACCCGAAACCGGCGTCCCGCGTGCCTTGGAACGGGTCGGGACCGCGGGTGAAGTTGTCATTGAAATTGAACGTTCCGGAGGGGTTGAGATTACGGATCAGGCTGAACGTGTAGTTCCGAGACTGGAATCCAGCCTTGAGGAAATGGCGCGAGAACTGCTTGGAGACGTTCGCCGTCCAAGACTTCGTTACGCGCGGCTGGCTGAGGAACCGGCCGCGGCCAACCGTTGACATGCCGCTGGCGGCGAAGAACGGAATGCAGGGCCGTCCGAAGCTCGCGAGCGATTGCGGCAATCCGAGCGTTGTCATGTCGTAGCCCAAGCTCGGACAGAACTCGCTGGTGTAATGCCGAGTGTAGCTGTAGGACGCGTCGGCCGTCACGGTCGGCGAGAAGACATGCGTGTCCCGGATCACTCCCTGGTGGCCGATGTCGTCGTTGTTGCCAACGTTGTGCGCTTCGAACGCTCGGTAGCTGCCGCGCACGTAATGGACGCGCGAGTGGCGTATAAACAGGCGGTTGTCAGGACCGAAGTTGTGATCACCGCGCACGCTTGTGTTGTCGGTGTTCACGGACCGCGAGCCGGAGAACCCAAAGTTCCGGATGCTCGTAATGGCGTCACCGGCGATGTTCGGAGTCGGGTACAGTCCCACCACGTTACGCGCCACGGCGTCGAAGCGCGACGACGGGATGCGATTGTCCGCGAAGGGGGTCCGGAACAGGGCGCCATCTGCACCGGTGGCGAGCGTCAAGGGATCATAGATGCTGATTAACGAAGGCGAGCCGCCGGAGCTATAGAAGGTCTGCGAGAAGTCGCCGTCGCGCTGGGCGGCCGTCGGCACAGTCAACTGGCCCGATTCGGGAGTCGCGAGCCGCAGACCCTCGTAGCTGAAGAAGAAGAAGCTCTTCTGCGAATTGCTCCGGTACGGAATCGGCCCGCCAATATTGGCGCCGTACTGGTGGCGCCGAAGTTCCGCACGTGGCGTGCCGGAGCGGTTATTGAAGAAGTCGTTCGCGTCGAACGGCGTGTTCCGGTGGTACCAATAGGCTCCGCCGTGGAAATCGGCGCCTCCCGACTTCGTCACCATTTCCACGACGCCGCCTGTAGTCCGGCCGTACTCAGCCGAGAAGCTGTTCGTGTGAACCTTGAATTCCGCGGTCATCCCGGGGTTCGGCACATAAGCGGCGGATCCAAAATCAACGCCGCTGTTAGGCATGCCGTCGAGCAGGATCTCCTGCGCGAAATCGCGCCCGCCGGAAATCTTGAAGCTCGTCCGGCTTTGCAGGCGCTCGTCAGGCTGCGAGCTGCTCGGCGCGACCCGTCCGCGCACCACGCCAGGCGCCAAGAATACCAGCTGGAACGAATCCTTGATACCGATCGGCAGTGTCTCGATGGCCCGGCCCGTAATGACGTCGCCGAGGCTGGCCGTCTCGGACTCGAGGGCGATCGCGGTGCCGCTCACCTCGACGACCTCGGTAACATTCCCGACCTCCAGGCGCACCTCCACTGGCAGAATGTCGCCGACCTGAAGGGTAAGCGGGCCCTGGGTGAACATCTTGAATCCCGTGGACTCGGCCTCCAAGCGGTAGCTGCCCGGCGTAAGAGACTGGAAGCGAAAGATGCCTTGGGCGTTGGACTCGCCTTGGTACTCGATGTCGGTGGCAAGGTTCTGGACCCGCACCTCCGCACCCGGTACGGCCGAGCCAGTCTGATCGGTGACGGTACCCGTGATCTGGGCGAGGCTGCTTTGCGCGTCGCCCGGGACGGCCAAGGCTAGCGCGAACACTAGCAGGACGCACACCTGCACGGCAATGGGTGTCCTCATTGGTCTACCTCCTCGGTCACAAGCGGCCCCGCGAGATGGACACGACCGGAGACCCGCTCCGAAAACGTTTTCGCGCCCATCGCGAGTATAGTGCTGGAGTAGGGGCTTGTCAAGCGCCTTTTCCCGGCCACAACCGGGAAAACGCCCGAATGTTGATGGCGGCTAGGAGGGAGGTGGCATATCCCGACCACAACGGCCGTCAATGCTGAGAAGCGCTCGCAGACGATGAAGAAGCACGGGTGCCAGAGCCGGAAGGCAGCGTTCGAGATGGTGTTGCAGCTGGTCTTGCCAGCCCGTTAGGGGTGGCGTCGGCTGACGGAGGGTCGAAACGTATGGCATGGGCCATCGAAACAGCGGGATGCAGGGACAGCATCCAGCCTGCTCAAGGCGTCGCCTGAATCCTCCAAGACTTGGGAACAACTCATGAGCCGGCCCAGCGAGCCTCCGTCCCGTGCCGACGAGGGAGGACAGGCGGGCAGGACAGCACCAGTTCCTGAGACCCGAGTTCCTGACGATCCTTGCTCGTCTGTTTCGGTCATACAGATGGACAGCCACCAACACCGTCGCCGCGACGGCCACCCCCGACGTGCTGAGACAAGGCCAATCCATCTTGCGGGCAGCCCGAAGATCACTGCCCGGGCAATAGGACCTTCAAGTACAGTATGATTCCGAGGAAAGGGAGGGTTGCGTTGGTCGAGGGGCCGTCACATCCCCTGTCTGGTCCATTGTGGCGGACCCGGTGTCCGAGCCCTGACGGAAGCGACCATGAATCTCGACATCTACCTCAAGTTCAATGGCAACTGCCGCGAAGCCTTCGAGTTCTACCGGTCGTCGTTCGGGGGCGACTTCGCCGAGTTCCAGTCCTTCCGTGACGGTCCGCCGGACATGGATGTTGACCCGAAGTATAGGGATCATGTGATGCATGCCTCGTTGCAGGTCGGTTCGAGCATTCTGATGGGCTGTGACACCGTGCCGGGCTTCGGTCCCCCGACGTCGTTCGGCAACAACTTTGCTGTGTCGTTGAATGCCGACAGTCGGCAGGAAGCAGACGACATCCTTGCGAAGCTGTCGGATGGAGGCACGGTATTGATGCCCATGCAGGACATGTTTTGGGGCGGGTACTTTGGTGCGCTGACGGACAAGTTCGGGGTGACGTGGAACATCCACAACGCCTCTCCCGAATCTTGACCCCATTCCCGACCGAGGTCTGAAGACGCCTGGAGCGCAGGCAGCACATCGTGATGCCGAGCGACGCTCCCACAGAGGAATACGCTATCGGGAATCGACCCATTCAGCGGTCCTTTCAATCATCTTCCGCAAGAACTCTTATCGGGAGTGCCCGCTCCCACCTCACGTGGCTTGGCGGCGTGCACGCCCCGTGCTCAACTTGCTGTTCTCCTCTAGTCAGAACTCGTTCGTCTCCATCGCCGCACTGCCCAGCCGAAGCCTTGCAACCAAGATGCGTTCCGTACTTGCCGCCGCAGTAGGGTTTCATAGCGTCGAGCACGGATGCAGTGACCGGCCTGGTGGAGTTGCGATCGGAACCGGGGCTTCGTGTGTCCTTGCGCTTGGGCTCTTCGCGGTAACGGGCCCAATCGAACGATACGGGCCATCCGGCCTCTTGTTTCTGGACACAAGTGCGCTGAAGGCTTCCAGGGATGGGCGTAGTCGTCTCGGCCAGCAATGGTGATTCAATTACCAGGCAGTTAGTCAGGCATGCTGAGTTTTAGTGACGTAGGCGGCGCGAGTCGAATGACTCCGCGAGAGGGCGCAATTGCAATAGCGAAAGAACGAGGAATTGCCCGCGCTCGTGATTTCACTCAAGCGGGTGTGCCTCGCGTCTACCTCCAGCGGCTGGTGAAGGACGGCCTGCTCATCCGATTGAGCCGATGACTGTACCGTGCTAGCGACCACGAAGTGTCAGCCGAGCACAGCCTAGCTGAGGTAGCCCGTGCTGTACCCCATGGAACCGTCTGCCTGCTATCCGCGCTCCAATTCCATGAACTCACGACCCAACTGCCACACGATGTCTGGATATTGATTGGCCACAAGCAATGGGCTCCGAAGAATCCCCCTGTTTCCCTGCGGGTCATCCGCGCTTCCGGAGACACCTTCAGGGAAGCCGTGGAACGGCGTGAGATCGAGAAGGTCGGAGTACCTGTGACGAGCCCGGCCAAGACGGTCGCCGACCGCTTCAAGTACCGCAATCAGGTAGGACTGAACACCGCCCTCGAGGCGCTCCGCGACTGTCCGCGCCGTCGTCGAGCTACGGTCGACGAACTGTGGCGACTTGCACGCGTGAACCGTGTGCAGGGAGTTATGCGGCCCTACATAGAGGCGATGCTGTAACTCTGGACTCGCGCCGCCGCAAGATCGCCGCATCTGTCAGAACCTGACTTGCCCAACGGGTGCGTACGCACAATGAGAGCATTCAGTTGTGTCTGACACGCTTCGCGAATGAGGGGCTTCTACACCGACTCAGTGCTTCCCCGAACAGGCGGCGTTTCGTTCTGAAAGGAGCTTCGCTCTTCAGTCTCTGGTCGACGACTGCGAGATGGGAAACGCCTGAAAGTTGGCGACCGCTGAGCATCATCCGGATTGGCCGGAACCAACGGGTATGCCAAACCCGCCAGCCAGATCGCCTCCGTTCCTGGCAGTCGTGCGGACGACGAACAAAGGGGAGGAACCTCTCAAGCCACCGCAGGCGAGATCGCCCGCAGCCGCGCGACAATTCCTGGCAGCGTGTCGACCAGCGAATCGACCTGCTCGGCGTCAGTCGCCCGACCCAAGGAAAACCGTAGCGTCGACTTCGCCTGCGAGCGGCTGAGTCCGATCGCCGAAAGAACATGTGAGGGCTCCACGGCTCCGCTCGAGCAAGCCGAGCCACTGGACACTGCGAAACCTTGGAGGTCAAGCGCAATGAGGAGGGGTTCCGACTCTACGTGCTCGAAGCGAATGCTCGACGTCGAGGGCAGCCTCGGCACCACCCGGCCATGGACATGGGAGTCGGGGATCCTCTCAAGGAGCGACTGCTCCAAGCGGTCACGGAGTCCGGCGATACTCTCCCCTTCCTCTTCCAACACTGCACCCGCAATTTCCGTCGCGGCACCCAAGCCGACGATTCCGGGAACATTCTCCGTACCCGGCCGCCGGTCTCGCTCGTGGCTTCCGCCGTACTGCACCTTCTCGATTTGGAGCCCGCGGCGGACGTAGAGTGCTCCAACGCCCTTCGGTCCGTATATCTTGTGCGCGCTCAGGCTGAACATGTCGACGCCCAAGTCCTTGACCGGAGTCGGCACCTTGGTGAAACTCTGCACACCGTCCACATGGAACGGGACACCCACCTCTTGGGCCAGCTGGCCGATCTCACCGATCGGCTGCAGCGTCCCCAGCTCATTGTTGGCATGCATCACCGTGATCAGAGTGGTATCCGGACGGAGCGCCGCCCTCACATCGCCCGGCGAGACGAGACCGTTGGTCCCGGCCGGCAAGAAGGTCACGTCGACGCCTTCTCGTTCCAATTGCTGGCAGGCGTGCAGCACTGCCGGGTGCTCGATCTGACTGGTGATTACATGCCGGCTCGAATCGGAGCAACCGCGGACCGTGCCGAAGATGGCGAGGTTGTCTGCCTCGGTGCCGCCGCTGGTGAAAACCACATCGCGGTCCTGACAACCTAGCTGCGCCGCAACCTGCCTGCGCGCACGCTCCACCGCCTGACGCGCTGACTGGCCAAAGCTATGCAGGCTGGACGCGTTTCCATACGCACCGGCCAAGTAGGGCAACATAGCCTCGAGCACTCGCGGATCGACCGGAGTCGTGGCGTTGTGGTCGAAGTAGCAACGTCGCATCTCTCGACGCCCAAGCCCTTCATCGTAACGGACGCAACTGAATCATAAGGGCCGTTCGGCCCCGTGTCCTTAGACCTCTCTCGGACTCGGGGCTTGAGGTGCAGTCTATGGCGCCAGCACCAGAGAATCGGCCAAGATAATGAGGTACGGCATGCGAATTCGACTTCTGGCGCTCCTCGCAGCCACTCCACTCCTGGTTCTGGCTTCGGATCTGGCGGAGCAAGCGAACGCCATCCTGACGAAGAACTGTCAGGTGTGCCACGGCGCGGCCATCCAGCAGTCGGGGCTGGACCTGCGTACGCGGGAGGCGATTCTGCTGGGCGGCGAACGCGGAGCGGCAGTGGTAGGTGCCAGCCCTGGAGGCAGCTGGTTGTGGAGACTAGTCACTCACCAAGTCAAGCCCTTCATGCCGCCCGGGGGGAAGCTTGCCGAAGAGCAGATCGAGGTGCTCCGAAAGTGGATCATAGCCGGAGCCCCCATGCCCGAGGGCACCGTTCCGGACGAGGAAGCGGAACGACTGGAAGCGCTCCGCAAGCTGGAAGACCGGCCAATCACCGACGAGGAGAGATCGTGGTGGGCATTCGTTGATCCAAAGAGGCACGACGTGCCTGGGGACGGAAGCAGCCACCCGATCGACGCCTTCCTTGACGCCAAGCTCGAGGAGCGGGGCCTGACACGGAGCGAACCGGCCGAGAAGCGCACCCTGGTTCGTCGCCTCTACCTGGACTTGACTGGTCTGCCGCCGTCGACCGAAGACGTCGCGTCATTCCTTGGTGACGAATCCGCGGATGCTTGGGAGACCTTGGTCGACCGTCTGCTGGAATCGCCCCATTACGGCGAACGCTGGGGTCGCCACTGGCTGGACCTTGTTCACTACGCCGATTCGGGCGGGTACGAGCGGGACTTCGACTGGCCCACAATGTGGCGGTACCGTGACTACGTCGTGAAGGCATTCAACGACGACAAGCCCTACGACCGATTCATCCGCGAACAGATAGCGGGCGACGAAATCGCCCCCGACTCTCCCGAGGCCAACATCGCCACGGGCTATCTCCGGATGGTGCTCGACAACAACATCAAGGACGAGCGCACCCGTATGGACGAACTGGACGACAACGTTGCGACCACTGCGCAGACCTTTCTGGCGGTCACCGCGCAGTGCGCCCGCTGCCACAACCACAAGTTCGACCCGATCCCGCAGAAGGACTACTACCAGATGCAGGCGGTCTTCTTCTCGACCAAGGAAGTGGACTACCCGCTCGTTTCGCGTGAGGAAGTTCAGCGGCACAAGGCCCTCAACAAGGGCGTGACGGACCAGCAAAAACCCTTGAGGGATCGCCTCGATGAGATCGAAAAGCCACACCGGGAATTCTTGTTCCAAGAGAAGCTGAACGCCTTGCCGTCGTACTACCGGATCGCGTGGGAGACTCCGCCCGAGAACCGCGACAAGGGTCAGCGGCTGAACGCCCGCCAGGTCGACGCGCTCTACAAGCAGATTAAAATTCCGGACGTCTTGGAACGGATGTCCGCGGCAGACCTCGCCGAATACGAGGAAACGAAGCGCCGAATCAAGACTCTGGAGGCGACCCGGCCGGAGCCGTACCCGACCGCCCGGACCGTCACGGAGGAAAGTCGCGATCCCCTTCCGTCATATTTTCTCCACCGGGGTGATCCCGGCACCAAGGGTTCGCTTATGAAACCAGGTGTTCTGACGGTCGCAGCCAGGACGCCACCGGCGTATTCCCCGCCGCCATCACACGCCAATACCAGCTGGCGACGCAAGCAGTTCGCAGATTGGATCGCATCCGAAGACAACCCCCTCACAGCGCGCGTCATGGTCAATCGCATCTGGCAGCACCATTTCGGCGATGGCGTCGTGCGCACACCCAGCAACTTCGGCAAGACGGGCATGCCGCCAAGCCACCCCGAACTGTTGGATTGGCTGGCGCTGGAGTTCATCGACTCGGGGTGGTCGGTCAAGCACATGCACCGGTTGATGCTCACCTCCGAGGCATATCGGATGGCTAGCAGGGACTTGCCGGAGAACCTCGACAAGGATTCCGACAACAACTATTTCTGGCGCCAGAGCCGGAACCGGCACGAGGTCGAGGTGATCCGTGACCAAATCATGGCGGTAGCGGGCACGCTGAACCTGACTGTGGGCGGGCCGGCCGTGCGTCCGTACATTGACCCGTCACTGTTCCAGTCGAGCACGGACCGCACGTGGCCGGGCATGGCGATCGGCGATCCGGAAAGCTGGCGCCGAAGCATCTACGTGTTCTCGAAGCGGTCGATCCGCTATCCCATGTTCGAGGCCTTCGACCAGCCGGACATGGTTTCCTCGTGCAGCCGACGCACCCGGTCGACAGTGGCCCCGCAGGCTCTCCTCCTGATGAACAATGCGGAGGTACTGGTCCAGGCCAAGCACTTCGCGCAGCGCGTGGCGGTGGAAGCGGACCACACCCCGGAGGCACAGGTGGAGCGGGCGTTCGAGCTGGCGCTGGCGCGTCCGCCGACAGCTACGGAGAAGGCCAACGCTGTCGCCTTCCTCTCCAGTACGCCGACCGGACTCGTGGATCTCTGCCAGACGCTGTTTAACCTCAACGAATTCCTCTACCGGCAGTGAGGCCCAAGGCCTCCTCGTGAGCGCAAACGCGATCCGGGTACCCCAACCCCGTCGCCACCCGGCACTTGGAGTAGTCGCGCCGAAATATCAGTAGGATGGTCGGTTATCGATCGCTATCTCGGCGTGACTCCGATCACCGCCAAAGCAGGCTCCCTTGAAGCAGAGAACCCGCGTCTCCTCATCGGAGACGCTCGACCCTCTCTCGTGTCAGTCGTCGTGCGGCTCGAATCGGATCGACAGGCCAATCTCCGTTCTTACCGCCCCGTTTCAAATTCGCCAGTGCCTCCCGGGACATCGTGGCCGTCCCAACTGGATTGCAAGATACGACAGAATCTCCGGTGCTCGATCTTGTTCTACTTGCTCGCGTGCTGCCGGAGATGGCAGCCCGAAGGGGTCCGGTGGCGAACGATCCATCGCGGGACCATGAATGCGGCATTTCGCCCGCATGCGTTCGGCAAAGCGTCAGCTGTGCACGCCCCTAGGCTCAAAGATTCAGTTCCCATCCGTCACGGAACGACGGCTTCACGTACTTGTTGGCTTCGTCGCTGTTCGTGAAGCGCATGTTTGCGCTATCCCACTCGAGTTTGCCCGGCACCCGGAACGCAATCACGCCGAGAACGACCCATTCGGTATAGGGTCCGGAAACGCGAAAGTCCGAGCAGGCTGCGTCCCCGCCCTTGCATGCGCGCACCCAGTCGAGCATGTGACCCGGCGAGCGCGTCAGCAATTGAGGTGGCAGCGTGTACTCTGCCCAACGCTCGGCAGGTAGCAAATGCACGCCCTCGCCGCGCGCGACCGTCGCCATCATGCCCTTCGATCCCACAAAGACGGCTCCGTTGCCCGAAAGCACGCCCGGTCGGGGCGGGTCTCCGCGGCGCTCGTAGCCGAACACGGCAACGCCCGGTCCGCCGGCTCCTCTTGGCGGGCCCGTTCGCGGCCCGCTCGTGCCTCGCCGCCTCCTAGGCCGCGGCTCCGGCCCGCGCCCCTTGGCGCTGAGGTTGTTCGCTTGGGGCAGGATCGTCTGATCCTCCATACTCGGTACCCGGTACGCTTCCTCCTCGAACGGCCGTGCCGAGTCGTGCCAATAGACGGATACGGGCGGCATCTTGCCGCGCGCCGGAAACTCATATTTGATTACCGCCCGAGTCGGGAATGTCCACCGGCTGGAGCCAACCTGGCGCAGAAGTTCCACACTGGTCGGCGCCCCTAGTTGCAGCGCCAGGTTGACAGGGCCCAACACGTGGATGCCCCAGTTGCCGAGTTGGCCGGTTCCGAAGTCGAAGTATCCGCGCCAGTTGTACGGTGTGAAGGTGGAATTGTACGGACGCATGTCGGCACCACCCAACCACAGGTCCCAATCGAGCTCCGACGGCACGGCCTTCTCATCCGGCATCGCCGTTAGCGCGACCGGATGAGTCCCCGGCGAAGACGACGCGTGCACCTCCCGGACATCGCCGATCTCGCCCGACCAGAGAATCTCGCCCGCGACCCGAATGCTCTCATGCGAATAGCCTTGATTGCCCATCTGAGTCGCAACGCCGTACTTCTTCGACGCGTCGGCCAGTAACCGCGCCTCCCATGGGGTGCGCGTCAGTGGCTTCTCGACGTAGACATGCTTGCCTGCCTGCATACAGGCAAGCGCCGCTGTCGCATGCATGTGATCGGGGATGCCGATGGTGCAAGCGTCGATGTTCTTGTGTTCCTTCTCGAGCATGACGCGGAAGTCTGCGTACTTCGGCTGGTTAGCGTAGCGCTCGAAATTCTGCGCTGCCCGCTTCTCATCGACATCGCATAGCGCGACGATGTTCTCGGTCTGCGCGACCTGGTTCAGGATGCTTCCGCCTTGGCCGCCGCATCCGATGGCCGCCATGTTCAGCTTGTCGTAGTACGGCTTGTATCCCATCGCGCGAAGCGACTTGACTGAGCCGTAGCCACCAAACGGCACTGCGCCGGCGAGTAGGGAGCCGAAGAAAAAGTGACGTCGGTTGAGTCCGTGACCTAGCATGAGCAGACCCTATCGTACCCAGCGATGTAGGTGACTATCCGCAGTTCCGGGCGTCCCACTCGCCGTCTTGGGTCGCATGGCGGCCACTCATTCCTCCCCACTCGGAAAACCGGGTCTCGTTAGCCGGATGCAGCCTCCACAAGATGCGGACCGGCCACGGCCGCCCGTCCGTGAATATCATCCGCACTGTTCGTGTGTGTCGAAGTACCCGATCAGGCTCGTTCGAACATGGACGGCGATTCGACACCGGACTCAACGGCGCAAGCAGTTGTCCCGTACGGTAATTTCTTGTCCCAGACTTGCTCCGGAGGGCTGATTCTTCCCGTACGATAAAAAAATGGCTGGCGCAAGGAGAGCCCAGGACCCGTGTTACGGATCCGTTCGGTCGGCCTACGACATCGGTCAGTTAATGCGCTTGCACCGGAAGAGCAGGGGTTGGACACTGCAACAGCTTGCTGGGTTTGCCAACGTGAGCATGCGTTTCCTGTCGGAACTCGAGAGGGGAAAGGAGACCGCCGAAATCGGAAAGGCCTTGCATGCGCTGTGTCTGCTTGGCCTAGACGTGGTGATCGCCCCCCGGGGGCAGGTGTTGACCTCGGTACGGACCGGTACCAAGGGCGTGTCGGACGCGAACGGATGACTGGCGACTTGCTCGAGGTGTGGTTCGGAACCCGGCGCGTCGGGCTGCTGCGGGGCCGTCCGGGCCAAGAGATGGAATTCCGGTATGAGTCCGGATGGATTCGAGGGGGAGGGTTCGCAATCTCCCAGTCGATGCCTCTCCAATCCGGGGGATTGAGCGATGGCAACAGCCGCGCTCATCGCTTCTTCGCGAACCTGCTACCAGAGGGCATGGCTCGGGAGCGAATCGTCCGGCGGTATCGAGTCCGGGATGACGACTTCGAGTTGCTACGAGCATTGGGTGGGGAATGTGCCGGTGCCCTGCTGATCCTGCCCGAAGGTCAAGAGCCCGACGATCTAGAGTCCTAGGCCTACGAACAGATCGATGAGAGTAGGCTCGCCGAGATCCTGTCGCAACGAGGATGGGATTCCGCAGGTGTTGCGGTGCAGGCCGCTCCCCGGCTTTCCCTAGCCGGTGCGCAGGACAAGACCACGGTCACGCTGTGCGATAGCCAGATCTGCATGCCTACGGGGGCTGCTCCATCAAGCCATATCCTGAAGTTCGATTCCCTCGAATACTCCAATGTCCTTGCGTTCGAATGCTTCGCCACTCTGCTGGCGGAGTCGGCGGGTCTGCCAGTCGTGGAATTCGAACTTCGCGGGCTGGGTCGAGACTGCTTCGGCCTGATCAAACGGTACGATCGAATCCGCGGGAAGGACGGTCGAATCCTGCGGCTCCACCAAGAGGATTGTTGCCAGGCACTGGGCTTTAGCAGCCGAGCCAAGTACGAGAGCGACGGCGGGCCGTCGTTCGCTGACTGTTATCGATTGGTGCGGGAAGTCTCTGACGCACCCTTGGAAGACTTGGAGCGGTTGCTTCGCTGGCAGATCTTCAACATTCTCGGTGGCAACTCAGACGGTCACGCCAAGAACTTGTCACTGCTGTATGGACCGGACGGTTCAACCCGTCTAGCCCCCTTCTATGACTTGGTTCCGACCCGGGCAATCGCGAATCTCGATCACAACCTAGCCTTCGCCGTCGGCGGCATGCGGAATCCCGACAATGTAGGCCGCAGCCATTGGGAATCCCTCGCTGTCGAATGCGATGTCGGGAGGAGGGTCATACCGTCCCTAGTCGAAGAAATCGCCGAGTCGCTGATGACCCATTGCTCCGACACACGGAAGCGATTCGAAAGCATGCACGGTCGGTTCCCCGCGCTCGAGAGGGTAGAGAGGGTGGTCTCTCGTCAATGTCGACGCATCAGGAGCGGGCGATGATCCACTCGATTCCGGCTTGGGCAAACGCGGACCAATCCCACGGCAAGGACCAGTTGATCGTGTCCCTCGTAGTGATTCCCCCAGTCGGTCAAGGGCCTTCGGCCACTCACCGGACGCTCGCCGGAGTTCTTGGTTGTGAACCCGGAGCGCCACGTGAGTCGGAGCCGGCGAAGTGGAGTTCTGAACCAAGCGTTGGAGCCTAGAAGGAGCGGCCCGGAGAGACTCCTCGAGGATCTTCACTGGCAGGTGCATCGTCTAGGGGACGGGCAAATGGGATGCGGGCTGATCTGAAAGGCCACTTGGCAATCGCCGAACCGAATAGCCGCAGCACCTCGGAGGAGACTTGTGGCACCAAGGAAGTCATCCTGCCACCAAGCCGCTTCTCTTCGCCGTCTGCTGAACCGCCCATAAGGACCATGGGGCGCAGGACCCGGAACTCCCGTGCCGCACCTGAGAATCTCGACTACTGCTCGCGGCCGAGGACTACCGGCCGGTGGACCCGAATCCACCCAGTCCCCTGCGACTGCCGTCTAGAGACTCTGCCAGCTCCCAATGCACAGCCGTGTAGCGGCCGATTACCAGCTGGGCGATCCGGTCTCCGGCACGGATGCGGTAGGGCTCAGAACCGAAATTGATGAGCGTCACGTGTACCTCGCCCCGGTATCCCGGATCGATCGTTCCAGGGCTGTTGATCAGCGTCAGGCCGTGGCGCCGGGCCAACCCGCTGCGGGGTCGTACCTGACCTTCGTACCCAGGCGGGATCTCGATGCCGATTCCAGTTCGGACGCTCCTCCATTCACCGGTTGGCACGTCGGCAGTCTCAGCGGCGAAAAGGTCCATGCCGGCATCGTCGGAGGGCCCGTGTGCGAAGGCGGGCGCGATTGCGTGGTCTACGAATTTGACGTAGCGTAGCGTTAGGGCTTTGGGCATCTGCATCGCCAAGCCTAGCCAATATACAGAGGCCTGCGTGCATACCCACGCACCCTCGAATCCCGTCTTGACGCTATGCCCAAGCCGGGGGCGGGGGCTGTGACGGCAACCCAGCGGCACGAGGATCAGTTAGCGGACACCTCACAGTCCGGCATTGGGTCGCGATGAGGATTCGCTCAAGGTCGCTGCCCAGCCAAAAGAGAAACGAGTATGAGTGTCTCGACAGGGAAGCCCGTTCTTGCACGGGGAACGCGTCGTCGTTCGAGACGCGGAGTGGTTGGTCCAGCGGATCGACAGGTGCTCGGATGGTGCTCAGCAGCTAACCTGTGACGGGGTTCCTGAACGGGTACGAAATCAGGAGGGAGTGTTCTTCACGTCGCTGGACATTGACTTTGACGTGTCGGATCCAGCGAAAACCAAGCTCGTCCGAGACGATTCCCTGCGCTTCGCGAGGAGTCGTCCCTACGTCGAGAGCCAGTTGCGGCGATCGGTTCCGAGTGACGAAGAATCCGGATCGGCCACAAGGCCGCGATGCGACAGGCCCCTTACGAGCTTTCACGGGCTACCCTGCCCCTCATCCACGATTTTCTGAGACAGTAATTCGTATAGGATGTCGAGTTTTTCCGTGACCTCTTCCGAAATGAACTCGCGGTCAGTGAGTTCCACAAGTCGGTACAGTTCGCTCTTGCGAAGCAGCATGGCCAAACCAAGACGATCTGCCAGTCGACGAAAGAATTCCTCTGCGAAGTCGCTAAGCTTGATATCCTTGGTTTTCGATTCCCACAATAGGCGTGCGCCATCGGAATTGAGTTTCTTCCAAGTCCGAAAGTCCTTAGCACGTCCGCCGAAGACCCTCTCTAGGGTCAATTCATCAAGAGTCTTGAATATGGAATCCTCAAGCAACGGGATTCCCGAATACTCTCGCGCTGCAAACTCTCGCAATCCATCCGGAGTAATAAAGTAGTTCTCGCACTCATAGCGTCTCCAATATACCGTCTGGAGACCGCCCTCGTCGGAATCCTGTCGAATTCTGCCATCGCTATCCAGAACCGCAAGACCCACCAGTTCAGGAATCACTGACCGAAGTGCGAAGAAGTGTGTTTTCGGCTCCATGCCGTAGCCCCCTTCGACTCGCTCGACCTCGGCGTCAAGCATCCGACTTGGGAAATTGCTCTGAACGTAGTACGCGTTGACCCGTTCATTCAATAAGGTGGCCACCGGGTGCTTCAGATAGTCCGCTAATGCACGCAGCATGTCTATGTCCGTGCTGCCTTCGACATAGAATACATAGCCACACTGTCTGGCCCGCACATAGTGCTCTGCACCAAAATGCTTGAGAGCATTGCGGATATCCTGCTGATTCGGTCCTGAGTCTACCCTCGCCTCCAGCAAGAGCGTCAGATTGCGGTCACGGTCGAGCGCCTCCTCGAGGATGACTTCCGAGTGTGTGACCAGAATCACCTGCGACGAGTTCGCTGATGCGATTTCCCGGAGCAGTACATAGACTTGCCTCTGGCGCAAGATCTCAAGATGGGCGTCCGGTTCGTCGATCAGGAGTACGCTTCCGCGATGAGAGTAGAGATACGCCAAGATTAGCAGCATTTGCTGCTGACCACGCCCAGCCAAAGAAATATCGAGACGTTCCTTGACACCTCCTTGGCGATAGTAGAGATTGATACTTCCCCGTGACGTTTCCTGAGGATTGCCGAGGTCGACTCTGAATAGACGCTCAATCAATTCGACGATCCGCTTCCAGTCTTGCTCTGAATCCTTATAGACAAGCAGGCATAGATTTCTTAGAACTTGTGCGGTCTGACCTTGTCCCAGAAGAACATCGATTCGGCCAGGCTGGAGAATTGGCTCCTCGGTTTCCAAACCAGACATAGGATACAACAATTCAACACTCAGTTTCGCTGCAGCCTCGATGAGTGCGGGACTTGACAGGGTCGCATCGTCCGGTGTGCAGTAGATCAGATCGTCACCTTGATTACGGAATCGCATCGTGACTGGTCTCACCTTGCTCTCGTGTACCATGCCTACAGTGATGACTAGATGAATATCCCTATTCCCGCTCCGAACGCTCGTGTTGTGCCAAAAATAGCGTGTTCTCTGGACGGGAACAGAGACTATATTGAGTCGATTAAGCGAAGTTGATGTGCGTTTTTTGGGTGGCGCACTACCCTTGTTCCTATGCCATTCCTTGATGGCTTGTGACCAAAGTGCGATAGCTTGAATGGCAGTTGTCTTCCCGCAATTGTTGGGTCCGATGAGTACGGCGGGATGATCGAGTTCGATTCTCTGCTTGTCACCGAAACATTTGAGATTCTGGATCTCCAGATACTCCAGAATCCTCACAACGGCTCTCCTTGGCCCGTTTCGGGCCGCAGGTCACTCTTACATGTCGCTATTGCTGTGATAGGTTCGTGCATCTGGTCTTTGAGTGACGGATCGGCTGGCACGTGACTACGCCCAAGGCAGTGGGCAGACGAGACTGTTCGTGCTGCGGCCAGGCGACGCAGGTACGGATCCGACGAGGATGTGCGTCTGAACTAGCCCATCGCGTACATCGGCACGAGTTGCGCGTTTCAATTCTAACCGAGGTTCTCCGCACACCAGCACAGATGTCGTCTATGCGGTGGCTTCGGACGGCAGCGCGTCCTGCTCGGAGTGTGCACACCTTTCGGACAAGTCGTATCGCCTAGTGGAAGTCGTGCGACCGTATCCCCAGCGCAGGCGAATGCAAGGGTGTCAGCCTCTCTGTCTTGACGGCTGCCGTGCCATCGGTGTTTTGCAGGATCCCCTCCGCCAGCAGGAACGTCTCGTGCATCACCACGGGCCGGTACGCCTCGAACACCTGGGGAGTCAGGATCAGGTTTGAAACCCCCGTCTCGTCCTCCATAGTGATGAAGCAGAATCCCTTGGCGGTCCCGGGCCGCTGCCGGGTGATGACCGCACCGGCCACCCGCACCCACTGGCCGTTGGCGGCACTCTCGATCTCGCGCGAAGACAGCGCTCCCATGCCCGCCACATCCCCGCGCAAGTAGTGCATCGGATGCTTCCCGACTGTTAGCCCTGTCGCCCGGTAATCGGCCTCGAGCCGCTCGAACGGATTCATCGGTGCCAGCGGGCCGGGCTCGGGCAGCGTCTCGTGCTGCCCGTCGAAAAGCGGCCCTTTCGGACGCCACGCGCTCTCGATCTGCCAAAGCGCCTCGCGCCGGTGGATTCGCTTCCCCAGGGAGTTGAGCGCACCGATCTCCGCCAGTGCGTCGAACTCGTGTTTCTGGAGTCGCGTCCGCCGGGCGAACTCCTCAATGGACCGGTACCGGCCTCTCCGCTCGCGATCCTCCGCAATCCTGCTGGCCGCTTCGGACTGCAGGTCTCCGACGTACGTCAGCCCGAGGCGAACGCACGAGGCAGCGTGCGGTGCACGGCCCGGCGACACTCCGGGCATGTCGCCGACCGTGCAATGCGAGCCCGATTCGTTCACGTCGATCGGCAGCACCCGCACTCCATGTCGCTGCGCATCCTTGACCAGCACTGCCGGCGAATAGAACCCCATCGGCTGGCAGTTCAGCAGGGCCGCCAGAAACTCCGCCGGATAGTGCGCCTTCAGGTATGAACTGGCATAGGCCAGCAGGGCGAAGCTCGCGGAGTGCGACTCGGGAAAACCGTACAGCGCAAACGACCTGATGGATCTGACGATTTCCTCGGCCGCCTCACCCTCTATGCCGTTCTCCGACAAACCTGCGCGCAACTTCCTTTCGATCTCGCTCATGCGTTCATGCGAGCGCTTGAACCCCATCGCGCGCCGGAGTTGCTCGGCCTCGCCGCCCGTGAACTTCGCTGCCGTCATCGCCATCCGCAGGAGCTGCTCCTGGAAAAGGGGCACTCCCAGAGTGCGCCTGAGAATCGGCTCGAGCGACGGGTGCGCGTACCGGACTGGCTCGCGCCCAAGACGGCGGTTGATATAGGGATGCACCATGTTGCCCGTGATCGGGCCCGGGCGGATGATAGCCACCTCGACGACTAGGTCGTAGAAGCAGGCCGGCTTGATCCGCGGCAGGGTCGCCATCTGCGCCCGGCTCTCGATCTGGAACACTCCGACTGTGTCCGCCTGCTGGATCATGCCGTACGTCGCGGAATCGTCAGGCGGGATCCTCGCCAGATCGAACGCCCCTCCCCGCGACCGGATGGTCGCCGCGGACTCCTCGAGCACGGCCATCATGCCCAGTCCGAGCAGGTCCACCTTGATGATGCCGAGATCGGCGCAGTCCTCCTTGTCCCACTGCACGACGACCCGGCCCGGCATGCGCGCGTTTTCGAGCGGAACGACCGCGTCAAGGTCCCCCTGGCAGATGACCATGCCGCCGGAATGCTGCCCGAGGTGGCGCGGCAGCGCCCGGATGTCCAGGCAGAGACGCAGCCAGTGGGCCACCCGGGGATCGTCGCGGTCGAGGCCGGCCTCGTCTGTCCGGCAGAGCAGGTCGTCCTTGCTATCCGCGTATTCGAATCCATTGATGCCCTTCGCGAGCCGCCCGATCATCTCCTCGGGAAATCCAAGCACCTTGCCCATCTCCCTCACGGCGCTCTTGCCCCGGTAGGTGATGACGTTGGCCGTCATGCCGGCCCCGCGCTTCCCGTACCGCTCGTAGACATGCTGGATCACGCGTTCTCGCTGGTCCCCGGACGGGAAGTCGACATCGATATCGGGCCACTCGCCGCGCTCTTCGGAGAGGAACCGCTCGAAAAGCAGGTCCATTCCCACCGGATCGACCGCAGTAATCCCGAGCGAGTAGCAGACCGTCGAATTGGCTGCCGACCCCCTCCCTTGGCACAGAATGCCGTTCCGCCGGGCGAACTCGACAATGTCCCAGACGATCAGGAAGTAGCCCTCCAGCTGGAGCTTCGCGATCACATCGAGTTCCCGATCGATCTGGCGGAGCGCCTTGTCGCGGTGCGGCAGCCCGCGGTAGCGTTCGGCCGCTCCTCGCAGGGTTTCCTTGCGCAAGTAGGAGGAGGCCGTCTCGCCCGGCGGCAAGGGGTAGCGCGGAAACTCGTATCCCAGCCCCTCCAGAGTGAACCCGAGACGCTGGCCCAGTTCGGTTGCGTTCCCGACCGCTTCCGGCAGGTCAGCAAAAAGCCGTTCCATTTCCCCGGGAGGCTTGATGTGACGTTCGGTGTTGGCGTCGAGCAGACGACCGGCGTTGTCGAGCGTGCGCTTGAAGCGCAGGCAGGTCAGGGCATCGTAGAGGGACTTGCGACGCGCCGTGTCGTAGCGCACGCCGTTCGTGGCGACCAAGGGCAGGCCGTGTGCACGGGCGAAGTCGACCCGCTCCCGGTTGTCGCGCTCCTGCTCCCGCAGCAGGTGGCGCTGCAGTTCCACGTATACGTTCCGCGAACCGAAAATTCCCCGGACGGCATCCTCATCGCGGAGATCGTGCAGCAGGGCCACGAGTCCGGAGGAGTATTCTTCTATGTCCTTCCAACGGGCGCGGCCCTCGCCCTTTGGCGAGCGCAGGTTCATGCGGGTGAGCAGTCGGCAGAGATTGCGGTAGCCTTCCCGGTTCTCGACCAGCACGGTCAGCCTGCGGTCCAGCACCGCGTTCGGGGTACCCTTTCGGACACCCGGCTGGTCAAGCGAAATCTCGCAGCCCACCAGTGCACGCACGCCGGCCGGGCGTGCCGCCTGGAAGAAGCGCGGCGCGCCGGAAACCGAATCGCGGTCGCACAGGGCCAAGGCCTCGTAGCCCAAGTTCGCAGCCTCGCCGACCAGGTCCTCCGGGTCCGAAGCCCCTTCGAGGAAGCTGAAGCCCGACGCGCTGTGGAGCTCGACGTACATGCTCGTTCCCCCTCGCGGCAGCTAGTCGTACTCCCCTGCCAGGAACCATTCCCCCGTCGTTCTCTCGCAACAGGCCCGGTACAGGCGTCCCGCGACCTCGATGTCCCACTCCTGGTACTGCCAGCCGCCCGGCGTCCACCATTCGCCCGAGACGCGCCAGGGACCGGCACATGCGGTCACCGCTCCCCTCGCCTCGTGAGCCTCGACACGCAGGGGCCGATCCCCGCGCAAGGTCACTTCGGCCGGACGGGACGGGCGGAAGCAACGGAAGACCAAGGAGTTCCGCGGGGGAGTGGCCGGCTGGGACCGGCGCAGCCCGGGACGTTCTTGCTTGGCCGGAACCGTGCAGGCCCCGCTCCTGTGCCCTGCCCTGCCCCTTCGCGCCGCCGGCCGGAATGGGACGAGAGCAGCCGCTCCAGGCTGGTGCGTGTCCAGAGCCACTGGCGCACCGACCTTCTCTTCTCCGATCAGGCAGACCAGCCGTGCCAGTGTCACGGCCAGATTCTCCGCATCCGGCAGGTCCGGCTCGAACAGGGACGACTGCACCTGCCGGCGCTCGGCGGATTGAGCCGACACCCGCACGCCGGACACCGCGTCTCCCGGCGGATGCGCTGCCAGGTCGATCCGCACCAAGGTCAGCAGCGTGCGCGAATCGCTCAGCGGATACGGCAGACTGATGGTTCTCTCGAACACGCTGCCGCCGGCCAGTTGCAATCGAGTGGTCAGGCTCCCCGCCGCCTGGCCAAGGCTCTGCAGCTTGTAGCAGAGCTGCTCGAGCATCTCGGACATCGCCGACGCGAGCGGCTCGATCTCCCCGATCTCCCAATCGAAATCCCGGCTCAGGTCCAGCTGCGCCTCCGGCTGGCAGGCCTTCAGCAGCGAGTCCTCCTCGCCGCGCGCCAGCCGTACCATGCGGGCTCCGCGCTCCCCGAATCGCTCGGCCATCTTGGATGGGGGCAGAAGCGCCAGTTCACCGATCCGGCGCACGCCCCAGCGCCGGAGGGTCTGCAGATCCTTGCTGTCGAGCGGCAGCGTGTCGAGCGGCAGCGCCTTCAGGAAGCCAGCCTCCTGGCCCGGGTACACATGGGTGACACCCTGTTGCGTGCGTGCCGCGCACAAGGCGACCAAGCGGTTCCGGGAAACGCCAACGCTAGCTTTCAGTCCGAGCCGATCCGCTCCCGAAACCAGTTCCTCTGCCGAGGCATACGGATCCCGCAAGCCCGTGAAGTCGAGTGCCAGCAATCCCGGCGCGACATCCTCGAACAAGGGAGTCGCATGCTCCGCCAGTTGCAGCAGCCGCGCCTGCACTTGCCGTTCCGCTCCCGGGTTGCGGCCAAGGACCTGCAACGGTCGTTCCGTCCCCGCCGAACCGTAGCGTGCCTGCGCCGCTGCGAGCGCCATCCCCTCGCGCACGCCGCATTTCCTTGCAGCGACGTCCGCAGCGTAGACAAACCGGTTGGGAGACTCCCCGCAAGCGACCACCGTCGGTTGCGGGCACTTCCTCCCTGCTTGCAGCACGGCAACCGGGAAGTCCGCCACATGCAGGGAGGCATACAGAGCAGGGACACGAGCCGTCCCGCCGGATGGCCGCCCAGTCATGCCGCCCGCTCCCCGTCAGCGCAATCCGCCCCGCGCACCTTATCCTTGGAAATTTCCGCGGAAATGCCGATCTCGCCCAGCAGGCCTTCCCATTCGGTTGCCTCCCGGCGCAGTTCCAGCACCATTTCCGCCGCGCTCCCCGCCAGATGCTTTTCGGCGAGCACGACCAGCGCCGCCTGCGAGTCTTTCACGGCATGCTTGAGCCGGGCCCAAGTCCGTTTCTGCCAGTCACCCAGCTGGCGCATCGAAAGGCCCCCGAGATCGACCGCGACCACGCTGAAACCGGCTGCCGAGACGACTAGGTTTGTCGTCTGCCACGCCTCCTCCATGGGCGGGAGCTTCTGCACTCCCTGGTCGCAGTCAGCCTCTCTTCCCGCACCGCAGCGAATCCACAGCAGCCGCTCCAGAACCACCCCGGCCCGCTCGGCCGAGCGTGGGTCCAGGCAGTCGGTCACGTCAATGTACGCAGCGATCCCGCCTGCCTGGGTCGATCGCGCGAGCATGGCCAATACCAAGCCCGTGCGCCCGGACGAGCACGGTCCGGTGATCTCGCTGATGGCGCCCCGGGGCAGGCCGCCGCCCAGGCGGGCGTCCAGCCACTCGATCCCACTCGGCACCGGGGGGCGAGGTGGCTTTCCCTGCCTGGACAGGGTCTGGCCGAACCCACGCTCGCGGACCAGCGCCTCAAGCGCACGGATATTCCTGGAAAGAGCCACCGAACCGTTCATATGTTCGCTTTTTCTTCGACATAATACATCCTCTTGTGCCCAACCTGCAAGCAAGGTCCCCAAGAACGGGTCGGCCTCCGCCCGTCTTCGCGGCCCGGCACTCGAACCCCTTGCACATGCACATGGCGATCACAGGGACTTGAGCACGGTTGCCCCAAATAGGCAGTCGGCCGGGCTGGGACATGCTCCCGACAACCCCGAAAGTGGCCCGACGCACATGGCAAACGCGAGTTGACCGGAGGTGCAACAGGTTTGCCTGGCTGCCCACTCACAATGGTCGCGGCGAGGAATCGAACCGGCTCCCGAGACAACTGCCGAACACGGGTGCGCTGGCGATCGGGTCAGTCGGCCGGTGGCGACACCTTGGGCACGGCGATGCGGGAAAGCTGCACGCGGGACGTATGACGTGCATCCGGCGGGTCTTCAAAGTACAGGTTGCCTTGGACTCTATCAGCGGGCCGTCGGAACAGACCTCTCCCTTACATTCGCTGAGGAGGGTAGCACCAGCTCCTGACGCTTCGTGGCCGGCGGGCATCGAGCCGCCAACAACGAGGAGGAGACACAGCGTAACCCGGGTGCAAGGGCAATTCATCATGCACTGGCCAGCCCCTTGCACGGGAGGGAGCCGACCGTGGAACTAGGCCGCTGCCACACATCCTGCCTAGGGCCGGGCGCTATCCGGGAAGGGCTGCGATGCGGGCCAGGCCCTCCCGTAGGGCCGCCACGACGCGAGACCGCTTCTCGCTGTTGCTCAGGAACGGCCCCCGGGACAACTCCAGTTGGAACCAGGGCATGTCGGCACCGTGGGACCGGGTGATGTAACCGCCGCTGAACGGCTGGTTGACTGTGACCGACGGGCCGAAGACCTCTTGAAAACTCGCCTCGAGACACGCCATCCATCGGGGCGGGCAGGCCCCGCCGCCATCGCCCAGGCAGACATGCGGGCGTTCGATCCCCGGGCCCGGACCGATGGGCGGACCCACGGCGAGCATTGTATGACAGTCGACCGCAAGGCGCATGCCCTCCCCTGCAAGGGAACGCAGGCGGGAGTGATAGGGATGGTAGTACCGGTCCAGCAGCTTTTCGATGACCTTGTCGTCCAAGGGTTCCCGATAGACAGGCTCGTTGAAGCATGTGTGCGTCTTGACGACCCCGTCAGGCCGACGATCATTCTCAGCGCGGTTCAGATCGACCACGGCGCGGGCAACATCCGTCGTGCAGAATGCAGCAACGTCGCCCGCGATGTCATAAATCTCGGCCGCATGCTCGTCCCCGTCTGCCACGATCTGCGCTCTCGACAGGATGCACAGCGATTTGACTTCCCGGGGCACTCCCAGCCCGGCATGAGGAACGGACACGAGGACAGGGAGTGGTCCGCTCAACCCGATCTCCCTTGCGCTTCCGTAGCGCTGGCCCCGCCCGCGGAGCCGTCCCGACGGGGATCGGCGACACCAACGAATCCGTCGCGCTCGTGGAGGACGAACTGCACGCATCCGAGATAGAAGGCGTAGGGTTCCCGGATGTCCACATCGAACCCCCGGGCCGACAGCGCCTCCGGAAGGTCGTCGCGCATGCGCGACGCTTCGAGCGATACAACTCCCCGAACCGAGCAGGACAGCCGCGGAGACGAAACCGCTGCGAGCGGATCAGCCCCACCGATTAGCCGTATCAGTACCTGCAGGATTGAGGGGGTGATCCGCTCGCTCCCCGGCGACCCGATCGCAAGCCACGGCCGGCTCCCCCGGAAGACAATCGTCGGGGCCACGCTTGCCCAAGGCACGCCATTCGGCCGCAAGTAGTACGGATGCGTCCGGTCGTCGCGCTCAAACGCGTTCATGTAGTTGTTGTAGAGGAAGCCGAGTTCCGGAGTCGCCGCGCACGAGCCGTATACATTCTCAATCGATTGCGTAAGCGCGACCGCGTTTCCCATGCGATCCATCACTGACAGGTGGGTCGTTTCGCCATGCCCGAGGAAGCGCTTGCGGATAGCGGCTGCCACCTCTTTGGCGTAGTCCGGACTGACCATCCGACGCTCCGGCACTTGGGAATAGAGGTTGGGATCGAAGGGGCGGTCGGTGCGGTCGAGAAAGGCGCGCCGGATGGATTCGGCCAGCAGGATCGCTCCGTCCCGGGTATCGATGTCTCGAGCGCCCTTCGGGAGCTGCTCATGGATGTTGAGCATCTCGATGAGTGTGCGCCCCGCGCCCGGAGGGGGCATCGAGAACACCCTGTGGCCGAAGAATCGCCCGGTGACGGGACGCCTCTCAACCGGCACGGGAACCTGTGCCAGGTCGTCAATCCGAAGGAAGCCCCCATTCCGGAGCATGTCGGCCTCGATCTCAACAGCGATTTCGCCTCGGTAGAAGTCGTCGATTCCGTGCTCGGCCAGTCGGCGCAACGTGGCTGCCAGCATGGGCTGGCGGAATACCGTCCCCGCACGATAGGGCAGCTTGCCCTCGCGCAGGAACAGGGGAGCGGCCGTCCCCGCACGCAGAAACTTCAGCTCCCTCCGGGTCAGCGCGTACTGCAGCAGGCTGACCTCGTAGCCGTCATCAGCCAACTCGATGGCCGGCCGTAGCACTGCCGCGAGCGGGAGCGTTCCGTAGGTAGAACGGACGTAGTCAAGGACGGCCGGCGTACTCGGGACGGTCGTGGCCCGGTACCCGCGCCGGCATTCGGCCCGTGCGTTATCCAAAGCATCGTGCGTGGCGCGGTTCGGAGCGCGCGACGAGCCGTCGATGGCAAAGGTGCGGCGCGCCGCCGCGTCGTGCACCAGCATCATGGTCTGACCACCGAGCCCGGAAGCCGCCGGTTCGCAGACACCTAGCGCAAAGCCCGCAGCAACAGCCGCGTCAAACGCGTTCCCACCCGCGTTCAGCATAGCCACACCCGCCGCCGTGGCTCCGTGATGGGCGGTCGCCACCATCCCCGCGGGCGATACTGCGAGGCGTTGCGGCTCGTGTATTCGGCGGTCCCCCAGTTGCATGAACTCCGTGTCCGCAGCCTCATTCAGGCCGTGCTTGGTGCGCCGGACGTTGTTCGGCTGGACCGACGGTGCTGGTCTGCGGGCTCGGACAACGGTCATGCCTTCGACTGGCTTCTGTGTCATGCAGTTCCGCTCCGCTTGAGCCGGCTCGCCAGGAACTCGGCCAACAGCAGGCTTCGCTGGACGACGGTGATCCGTTGCACCGCTTCGTGCGGGGTGCGCAAATCCCGCGCTACGGGCCCGATGGCGCAGACGCACGCCTTGTCAGCGGGCACCAGCCCTGCGACCGAGGGCCAGCCCGACGTTCCCCGCTCCAGAGACATGTCCCAGCGCTCGGCAACTGAGGCCAGTTCGTCGGCCAGCGCCCGACTCGCCTTCCGGTCTGTGAACGGCGGCCGGTTCGTGCTCTCCACGAGTTCCCAGCGGGTCCGGCCCCTTCCCAGGACGGCTCGAATCCTGTCAGCAATCCGCTCGCCTGCCTCGACCGTGGGATAGCTCGCGACGATGTTCGCGGTCGCCCTGTGGGCCAGGTGCATCGGGTGGCGCTCCTCTCGAACGTCGGTCGAGGCAACTGCGATCCGATCCGGTCGCGAGGACAGCTTGGCGATCTCTTCCAATTTCTGCCAAGTCCAACGCAACGCATCAGGCCGCTGGACGACACGGCCGATCCGGAGGGACTCTGACTCGACGCGCAATTGGAACGTTCGGTAGCCTCGCCGCTGGACCACGACCTTGTCGGGAGGAGTGCCGGCACTCAGCACAAACACCCCGCGGGCGCGCGCCGCAGCTGCTCGGATCTCCTCGGCGCTAAAGCGCGCGTCCTCCCCCTCGTCGGCATAGCACAGGACTCCCAGCGGAAGGTGCCGGAGCCGGCGCATGCTCCTGAGAGCGCGCAAAGCGAACTCCAGCATGACCAGCGACGCCCGCGAGGAGCCGATCCCCTCGCCGTGAAGCCACTCGGGATCGCGACGAAACCCCTGCGGCGGGAATTGGGGGTCAACGGGCACATCAAGGTTCGCAATCAGAAGGATGCCTTCGTCGAGCCCCGCTCTGGTCTGCCATGTCGTCACGACGCCCGGGTCCGAGAGCGTCGGGATCTCTCGCATGCCCAGGTCTTCGAACAGTTCCGAAGCAACTTTGAACGCCTGCTTGGTACCGAGCGGATCTGCCGTGCGGCTTCGGAGCCGGACCCATTCCTCCAGCCGCCGTTCCATCGGGTCCCTTCGGGAGGTGATGTAGGAGAAAACGTGTTCCTTGGGATCGGTCGTCGAGAGCGAAACGGCTGGCGGGCTCGGCGTGCCGAAGTAGCGGGCGCTCGCGACCTCGACCAAGCGGTTGACGAACCGCGTGAAATCGAGGCCCACCTGCTCGGCACCCACCAAGTAGGATCCATGCTCGCCGAGGCTGGGCAAACTGTTGATCTCCAGGATGTAGAGCCTGCCCTCGTGGTCCAGGCGCATATCGACGCGGGCGCAGTCGTAGCAGCCGAGCGCGGTAAACGCCTTGGCAGCGATGTCCCGGGCCTGCTCCTGCAGCCCGTCCCCGATCTCGGCAGGACAGCGGTGCGAGATGGATCGGCCACTCTTCCCGGTCTTGTCTTCGTAGGTGTAGATGGCCGGACCGTGGGTGCCGAAAATCAGTTCCACCGGCGGGAAGGCCTCGGGCGGATTGTTCCCCAGCAAGCCGACGTTAATCTCGCGCCCCTCGATGAACTGCTCCGCCAGCACGGCCTGCCGGAACTCCTGGTAGATGACGCCCGCCGCGTCCCGCAGTTCGGCCTCGTCCCGAACCACCTTGAGGCCGAAGGAAACCGCTTCGTTCTTGGGCTTCACAATCAGCGGATACGTGAGTTCCGGCAGCTCCGCGTCCGGCGTCTGAAGCACGGCGAAGTCCGGCGTCGGCAGATCGTGCTGGCGCAGGATCATCTTGGTGACGACCTTGTCGAGGCAAAGCGAGTGCGCCAAGGGCCCGGAAGCGACGTAGGGTATGCCGACCATCTCCAGGATGCTCGGCACGTGCGTGTAGCGGGCCTGCCCTTGCAGGCCGTAGGAAACATTGAAAACAAGACCCGGGCGCTCTCCCTTGACCACCCGCGGCATGAAGCTCTCGAGCCGCTCAATCAGATCCTTGTCGCCTTCCATGGCGATCACTTGGTGGCCTCCCGCCTTCAGGGCCGTAGTCAGCCGACCGATGGTGCGGAGGCCGATCTTCTCCCGGTTCGCCGTGCCGAACAGGTTGATCACGCTCTGGCTGTCCCGGTTGTAGACGATTGCAATCTTCATGTCTCCCCCTTCCGGCCGTGATTTAGTCGGCGCAACTTATCCGCACCGCTTGCGCGTGGCTCGGGCCGACTCCGTACCATCCCGATATCGGTCCGAGCTGTCGGATGGCACGGAACTAGCCGACTGCGACGCATTGCGAGGGACCATAGTGGGAACGGATGCTCGAGGAAATCCCGGCCAGCTGTCTTCGAAGAGACCGAGACAGGCCTTGACAGCGGGAACTTCATCCATCCTCGACACGGCCCCATCGGCATCCCCCCTCACGCACCCTCGCGGTTGCTCCTAATGATCCGCAGGCAAGCAGTGTGAACTCGGCCGATCCCGCCCTTCCGTTGTCTTCGCTGTTGTTCGCTAAGAGGTGCTTGATCGGCCTTGGGAAGAGCCGGCTGAGCAGACGGGCCGATCGGCCGGACAGTGTCTCAATGTCTTTAGGGTACCGAAGAACAGGCTCATGCTGGAATTGCCCACGTAGCTCCAATTGCACTCCGCGATCGGAGTGCGGTGTCGAACACCACCGCTCTCACGCAGAGTGGCTGCCCCGAGCATGGCGGAATTCGACCTACTTGGTGCGCCAGCCCGGATACGTGTCAACACACTGCTTGAAACGCCATTCGCCGCCTTTGGCGTCCCGGTGCAAATACCAACCACAGTTCCCAAACCGCCAGGCTCTGCTACAGCTGGGCTGGCATGCTATGTGCGGCGAGAGTTTACCTGTCTGCAAACAGGCGAGAGCCCGCTGACGGATTGGCACGGCAACCCGGCCTTTACTACGCTATGGCGGTACGCCACGGGCTCGGCAGAGAATCGACCCGGCGGCCCAATCGAATCATGAGACCAGTCTTTCCCGTCCTCGCCCTATGGATCGTCGCGTCCGGGGCACACGCGCAGGAAATCTGCGACGCGGCACCGGCACCGACCTTCGAGGGTGTCATCGGCCGCACGGCCCAGGACTCCACCCCCTCTCCCCTGCAACCCGCACGGCCAGCTCCGGGCAGTCCGAATGTCGTCTACATCGTGCTCGACGACACCGGTTTCGGGGACCTGGGCTGCTATGGATCCTCGGTTTCGACGCCCAGCATCGACTCCCTGGCCGAAGGCGGCCTGCTGTTCAACAACTTCCAGTCAAAGGCAGTCTGTTCCCCGACCAGGGCTTCGCTGCTGACGGGACGAAACGCCCATTCGGTCGGAATGAAAGAGCTCCCGGGCGGGGACCAAGGATACCCCCATACGCGCGGACGAGTGCCCGCTTCGGCAGCGAACATCGCGCAGATCCTGAGCCGCAACGGCTACAGCACATACGCCGCCGGGAAGTGGCACTTGGTCCCCCGCGAAGACATGACGCCAGCAGGCGATCGCACGCACTGGCCGCTTCAGAAAGGCTTCGACCGTTTCCACGGATTCCTTTCCGGCTGGACCGATCAGTACCGGCCGGATCTCGTGGTGGACAACCACGCAGTTCCGACGCCCGAGCGACCGGGATACCATTTTTCCGAAGACATCGTGGATCAGGCGATCGCGATGCTCAAGGGAAAGCTGCAAGCTGACACGGAGAAACCCTTCTTCCTGTACCTCGCGTTCGGGGCCACACACGCGCCGATCCAAGTGCCCAAGCACTACATCGAGAAGTACAAGGGCGCATTTGACGAAGGGTGGGATGCGGTCCGGGACAGGCGCTATCGCAAGCAGTTGGAGTTCGGCATCATTCCGTCCGGGGCCAAGCTTCCGCCGCGCAACCCGGGCGACCCAGCCTGGATCGACCTTAGTGAAACAGAGCGCAGGGTTTACGCACGCTTCATGGAGGCTTACGCTGGGTTCACCGAGCACACGGACGACCAGATCGGCCGCCTGGTCGGGTTTCTGAAGGAGACGGGCCAGTTCGACAACACGCTGATCGTGCTGATCTCGGACAATGGCGGCGCTCCGGAAGCCGGTGTGAAGGGGAATTTCGCGCGTTCGTACGGCGACCGCACGACAGTCGAGGAAATGTACGCGCGGCTCGACGAACTAGGCGGACCCGGCACGCAGCCTCTCTATCCCCGGCCTTGGGCGATGGCCTCGAGCGCACCGTTCAAGTACTACAAGCTGTGGCCGTTCAACGGCGGCGTACGCACGCCGATGATCGTCTCATGGCCCGAGCGAATACGCAGGACCGGGTTGCGAGAGCAGTTCATCGATGTCATCGACATTTCGCCGACAGTGCTTGACTACCTGGGGATCAAGGCACCGAAGGTCTTCGACGGTGTCTGCCAGATGCCCGTGCACGGCAAGAGCCTGAGGGCGGTGTTCGATGACCCGGGGGCTCCCGCACCCCGCGACACGCAGTTCTTCGAGTTGTGGGGCAGCCGCGGAATCTACCACAAGGGCTGGAAAGCGGTGGCGTTCCATACCCCGGGGACCGATTTCGAATCCGATCACTGGGAACTCTACGATGTCGAAGCGGACTTCACCGAAACGACTGACCTGGCTAGCCAGCACCCCGAAAAACTCAAGGAATTGCAAGACCTATGGTGGACAGAGGCAGAGAAGAACGGGGCGCTGCCCCAACTCGAGGCCATACCCATGCGGCAGCGTACCTACAACCAGATCCTGACGGACCCAGTGCCATAGGGGTCCGGCAGGGGGCCCCGTCCAAGGGGAAATAGAGCATGAAACACAAACTCTCTCGCGGCTCGTTCCCGAGCCTGTTCTCACTTCTGCTGGCGTTGGCCGTTCTGGCCGGCTGCGGCCAGAAATGGAGCGAAACCGAATCCGGCATCATCCGGACGGTGACCAACCGGGGCGGCCGGACGCTGGGATACGCAACCACATCCGGCGTGCAACTGCTCACGGTCGACCGGCTTGCCTTCAAGGACCTGAATCGAAACGGAACATTGGATCCCTACGAGGACTGGCGTCGCCCGTCCGAAGAGCGGGCGAAGGACTTGGCCTCGAGAATGACCGTGGAGCAGATCGCGGGCTTGATGCTCTACAGCTCCCATCAAGCGATCCCGGCGGGACGCGGCCCGTTCGGGACGCCCACGTATGGCGGCAAGCCATTCGCCGAGAGCGGCGCGAACGCGTGGGATCTCTCGGACGACCAGAAGGACTTCCTCACCAACGACGGTGTAAGGCATGTGCTGGTCACTTCGGTGGAAAGCCCCGAGGTCGCAGCACGCTGGAACAACAATGTCCAGGCACTGGTGGAAGGCATCGGCCTCGGGATCCCGGCCAACAACAGTTCCGACCCCCGGCATCAGACGCGGGCCGAGGCCGAATTCAATGCCGGCGCGGGCGAGGACATCTCGATGTGGCCGGATTCGATCGGCCTCGCAGCAACCTTCGACCCCGACCTTGTGAAGCAGTTCGGCGACATCGCGTCGAGAGAGTACCGCGCGCTCGGCATCGCGACGGCTCTTTCCCCGCAGATCGATCTGGCCACCGAACCCCGCTGGTACCGTTTCAGTGGCACGTTCGGGGAGGATCCGGACCTCGCAACAGATATGGCCCGTGCATACGTCGAGGGCTTCCAGTCGTCCGCAGCGGACACTGCGATCGAGGGCGGTTGGGGCTACCAGAGCGTGAACGCCATGGCCAAGCACTGGCCAGGAGGCGGCCCCGGGGAGGCCGGCCGTGACGCCCATTTCGGCTTCGGCAAGTATGCGGTGTATCCGGGCGGGAACTTCGAGCTCCACTTGCTGCCGTTCACGAAGGGAGCTTTCAACCTGACTGGCGGTACCGGTGCAGCGTCGGCCGTCATGCCGTACTACACGATCTCCCACGGCCAGGACACGACGTACGGAGAGGAAGTGGGCAACGCCTACAGCAAGTACATGATTGCCGACTTGCTGCGAGGCGAATACGGCTACGACGGCGTCGTTTGCACTGATTGGGGGGTCACTCGGGACAATGCCGGCGTCGACCGCTTCGGCGCATCGCCGTGGGGCGTGGAAGGCCTGACCGAGGCGGAAAGGCACTACAAGGCGCTGCTGGCAGGCGTGGACCAATTCGGCGGCAACAACGACTCAGGACCGGTGGTGGAGGCTTACGAGATGGGAGTCCGGGAGCACGGCGACGAGCGCATGCGGGCGCGTTTCGAGGCTTCGGCTGTTCGTCTGCTCAGGAACATCTTCCGTACCGGCCTATTCGACAACCCGTATCTCGATGTGGAAGAAGCTGTCGCCACCGTAGGAAAGCCGGAATACATGTCCGCGGGATACGAGGCGCAGGTCAAGTCTTTGGTGCTCGTGAAGAATCAGGGCGGCGTCCTGCCGCTCAAGCAAGGCGCCACGGTCTACCTCCCACAGCGATATGTCCCGGAGAGCCGGAACTTCTTCGGTAGAGTCACCCCGGCGCGACACGAAGACGCGATCAATCTGCAGATAGCGGGGGAGTTCTTCACGCCGACCGACAATGCAGATGAAGCGGACGCGGGTCTCGTGGTTATCACGAGCCCGGAGTCCGGCCGAGGATACGAAGGATCGGGCACAGCGGCGGGCGGCAATGGGTACCTGCCGATCTCCCTGCAATATGGTGCGTACACGGCCACGCACGCCCGCGCGACCAGCCTAGCCGGAGGTGACCCTCTCGAAGACTTCACCAACCGTTCGTACCGAGGCAAGAGCGTAACCGCATCCAACGTGACAGACCTGCGGGCGGCCCTCGATGTCCGGGCAAAGATGAAAGGCAAGCCCGTGATCATTGTCCTGAAGATGTCCAACCCAACCGTCGTGTCGGAATTCGAGCCGAGCGCCGACGCGATTCTGGTCAGTTTCGGCGTTCAGGACCAGGCGATTCTTGAAATCCTGAGCGGCAAGGCTGAGCCATCGGGGCTGTTGCCATTGCAGATGCCTGCAGACATGCAAACCGTCGAAGAGCAAGCGGAGGATACACCTCATGACATGCGGCCTCACGTCGATACCACGGGCAACGCCTATGACTTCGGCTTCGGCCTCAACTGGAAAGGCGTGATCCACGATGAACGAACTCGAACGTATGCGACGCGAGGAGCGGCGGCGATCGCAACCGACTAGGTTGGTCGGGCGAGAGTTGTCCAGTCGGCCGGTGACGCCGCAAGGCTTCAACCGGGCCTGTTCAGCAGAGACCAGAACAGGAGAACCGATGCTGATCACGCGACTTGCCGGATTGTCGTGTCTGGCACTAGCTGCCGTACTCGTCCCCTACCCTGCGCTGGCGGGCGAGCCAACATTTCAGTCCCAGCCCACCATTCGGCCAAATCCGAACCCGGAAGTGCCGCTTGCGGCAATCGTCTCGTTCGAGACGTCCCAGCCCGTCCACACCACTCTTACCGTGTCCGATGGCAACCGCCAGTGGACGCTCGGGTATCCTCCGGACCGCAATCCTGCCGAGGGCCTGCCAGTCGTGGGCATGAAGTACGGCAGGTCACACCGAATCGGCGTCAGAATCGCCAACTCGTCGGGGGAAGCCTCGGACGCACCGGTGCAGTTGGAGTTCTCGACACCAGAACTTCCTGACGACCGGACGCGGATCCCTCCGGTGAGGGTGATGGTCAGCAAGCCGGAAAAGATGGAACCGGGCTACACGCTGCTCAGTCTCAGGCGTGTGCTACCCCGCAGGCCGGGACAGCGCAGGCGGCGCATGGGAGCGACTTTCGGGCTGCTCGCAGCCATCGACCACAACGGTGAGATCGTGTGGAGCTACCAGTCGAACGCCAGGATCAGTGACGTCGAGCCCCTCCGGAACGGCAACTTCTTGTTCGTGACCACCGATAACCGAGCGGTTGAAATCGACGTTCTGGGCAATCGCGTCGGACACTGGTATGCCGCGGATCGTCCGGAGGGAGAGGCAGACGCCATTCCGATTCCGACGCTAACGATGCACCACGAAATCGACGAACTCTCGAACGGCAACCTCATCGTGATGGGCACCGAGATCCGCGAGTACGACAACTGGTACACCAGCGAGACCGATCCAACGGCCCCGCGCAAGCGCCAGCGCGTGATGGGCGACGTGATCGTCGAGTTCACTCGGGCCGGCAAGGTCGTCTGGGTCTGGAAGGCGCTCGATCACCTCGACCCCTACCGGATCGGGTACGAGACCTTCACCAATTACTGGATCAACCGGGGCTTCCCTGAGACTCGGGACTGGTCGCACGGCAACGGATTCTTCCACGACGAGAGGGACGACTCTCTACTGATCTCCTTCCGGATGCAGGACGCAGTCGTCAAGGTGGACCGAGAGACCGGGGAAATCGTCTGGATCCTCGGCGACCACAGTGGCTGGCCGCCCCACCTCCAGCCGAAACTGCTGACCCCGGAGGGGGAGATGTCCTGGTTCTATCACCAGCACATGCCTCAGATCACCTCCAGCGGCACCCTGCTGCTCTTCGACAACCGCACGTTCTCCGCCCGACCGTTCGCGCCCCCCCTGCGTCCCGCCCAGACCTGGACCAGGGCCGTGGAGTACGCCATCGACGAGGAGACCCGCTCAGTGAGGCAGTTGTGGGCTTCCCAGGGTCCGGCGATGGACCGCCTCATGACCTTCGCCATGGGAGAGGCCGACGCGATGCCGACAACCAGCAATGTCCTGCTCTTCTACGGCAGCGCCGCGGTCGTGACGGACATGTTTCTGAACTGGGATGAGGTTCTCGCTCCGGGCGGTAATACGGACCGGGGCACCCGGATCCGCGAGTTCACCCGCACAGATCCTTCCGAGATCGTCTGGGACATTGACATCTACGATTCGAGCGAGAACCAAGTCCGCTGGGGGATTTACGGCGGGGCAAGGATTGCTCAATTCGGAGTCCATGGGGAGAACTGATGGTTCCGGCCAGCCGCGGACCAAGAAGATCACTGCTCTGCGAATCGCGGCCATGCTCGCCCTGAGAGGGCTTGTTCCGCTATACGGCTTTCGCCAATGACCAAGCGTCATTCGACACGTACCGCCGGCAGACGGCGGCAGTGGACGGAGTCGACACGCAGACGAGTTTCCACACGAGGGAATTCGTCCACAACTGGAGCGGCTGGGTCTCGTAGGACCATCCGAAGACAGCGGCACTGCTTGCCCATACTTCCTCTACGTCTCCGAGAGTCCCCTTGCGCTGTCGGCTAACCTCGCCGTTCAGCGACATGCCCGTTATCCTCAGGACTCTCGTCAACGAGCTTGCGGCCCCGCGCAAGCTCGGAGGACAACTCGACACCGAGCTGGCGGCCAACCCCGTTGGCACCAACAAGGCCATGCCCGGAGTGCCGTCTGCCCCAATCATCGAAGCGCCGCGCGTGGCGCGCCCCGTGCGCCCGAAATGCCGTGCGCTGCCAAGAGCTCCTCGAGCGTCGCGGGTCTCACCCGGCCAGCTACGGCACATCGAACACTTCCGGAGGGAATCCACCACCCCGGTGCGAGCGAACAGACCGGCACTCCGCAGCACCACGCCGGCGAGTGCGTTCGTGTCGCCTGTGAACCCGAATCCACCCTGGCTGACTTGTCATCGCCTGTAGGCGGCAAACGCCTAAACCCGTTGTTTGACTTGGTCCTGCCTCGTCATGCACTCTCCAGGAACCATCCCGCGGACAGCACCAGGAGGAATACAGGAATTCCGGAAAAGGCGATGACCAGACTCTGCTTGGTTCGACGGGTCAGGTACTGATGGCAGATCACCGTAACGCAAACTGCGAAGAAGGCCAGCCACGGCAGCTCGTTCGTCAATGCATCTGAGAGGCCAAGGTCTGCTTCCGGAGGCATTCCCAACCAGCCTAAAGCAAGGACCCCTCCCAAGCCGACTCCCGCCATGATTCCCCCCAGAACGGCCATACGCGCAAGGCTCGGCGTCAATGCCGCGAGCATCATGAAGATGGCCGTGGCGACAGCAGGAGCCAGGAAGGTCTCCGCGACGGTTGAGGGAGATCCGAAAACTTGGTTCGTCACCACCAACTGCACGACAACCGGCGGGAGCACCATGACTGCTACGAGGAGGATCGCCTTGCTGGCCAGCAGCCTCCCGGCGGAAACAGGCCGGCTCAGCCAGAACGCCGTGCTGCCGACCGTCGAGTCGTCATGCACCAGCCTGGAGACGATCGTCGTCCTCAGAAGAAGGTCTAAGAAGATAACCAGCAGGCCGATTAACACAACCACAGCCAGTTCGAGTTGCTCCCCGCTCGGCGTAGGAATGCCCGGAACCGAATCACGATCGTCGAGCCGCCGCTCGATGTTCGCGTCCAGCGTGATCGCGAGGGTGAGAATCGGGTACCAGATGCAGAGAATCAGGCGTGCATGGCGCAAGTCCTTGCGGACCATGTGAAGAATCAGATTCATTCCTGCTCCTTTCGTTGCGACCGGTACGTCCGGGCAAGTGCCATGAAGATCTCCTTGAGCGACATTCGACTGGCGGTGACATTCCGGGCTGCCGGGACGACGCTCCGAATGAGCTCGATGCCGGTCCCCTCCCGGTAGTCGCTCTCCACGAACCGGACCCTCCGTCCAACCGACTCCGTTACCAGCCAGGAAGGCGGTAGCATCTCGGGCAGTTGTTCTCCCGATGCCAGAGTTAGCTGGCAACGGCGGAATCGCCTCTCGAGCGACGAAACGGATTCCAAGACGCGGAGCGACCCTCTGTCGATTACCCCCACTCGGTCTACAAGCCGCTCCACCTCGTCGATGTCGTGCGAAGACACTAGGACGGTCCACTCCGTCCGTCCGCTCAGTTCCAGGAGACCTCGCAGGAACTCGTCCCTCACAAGGGCGTCGAGTCCACTGAACGGTTCGTCAAGGACAACCAGTTCGGGGCGATACGCAAGCGACGACAGCAACGCCACCTTGATTCTCATGCCGCGCGAAAAGCTCTTGATCGTATGCGACAGCGGAAGGTCGAATTGCCGGACGAGGTGTCGGCAGAGGTCCTGATCCCAAGAGGGATACATTGGCTGGCAGAAGTCCAGCAGCTCCTGGACGGTCATCCAATCGGGCAGTTCCTGGTTCTCGGAGACGTAGCCGATTCGAGCGAATTCCCCGGGACCGAGTTGGGTGGACTCGATGCCCAGCACCACGGCCCGACCTTCCGTGGGCCGAATCATGTTCAGGAGCATCTTGATCGTGGTGGTCTTCCCTGCACCGTTCGGACCCAGAAGTGCGAAGATGCTCCCCTTCGGAACATCCAGGGAAAGGCTGTTGACGGCGAGCGTGGGGCCGAAGCGTCGAGAGAGTTGTCGGGTTTGGATGACGGGATTCATTCGGAAGGATCCTCAGTGGATGCGCCATGCGCCTCGTCCGACAGTCGGGTATCGGAAAGACGCTTCCAGTGGTGCTCGACGGCCCCCATCAATTCCTTCAGGGGCAGCGACAGCCTCCTCGCCTCGACCACCAACTGCTCGACCTCTCGGACCAGAAGATCCGAGCGCTCCTTGGGAGATGGCTCGGGAAGCTCGGCAACGAGCGTTCCAACTCCTGGCTGGACAGCCAAGAGGCCTTGGTCAACAAGTCGGGTCACCACCTTCTGCGCCGTGTTGGGGTTGATCCGCAGTTCCTGACTGAGCGTACGGATCGAAGGGAACCGATCGCCCGGCGAGAGCTCGTTCGAGACGATCGCTCTCTGCACCGCGTAGACCAATTGCTCGTAGACCGACGCGCCCACCTTCAGCTCCACGGTGAAGGGCAACATAGGTGTACTAGATATAATAGTACACCTATGCCACACGCTGTCAACGGGCATCCGAGGCTCTCGATCCGACACGGTCGCTATTCCAGCGCGGACCGAGCGCACGGCCCCCAGATCAGCGTGCGACCTCGACCGGAGCTAGTTGATCCGGATCCTGTCGATTTCCTTTTCCACGACCTCGAATCCCAGACCCGGTCCGTCCGGGACTATGAGTTCGCCATCTACGACATCGTTAGGCGGTTCGATCAGATCTTGGGTCCAGCGATGGTCCGGCCGCGATCCCGGGTATTCCTGGACCAGCAGGTTCGGAATCACCGCGCAGACTTGGGCAGCCGCCCGGACTGCGACAGGGCCCACCCATCCGTGAGGGGCCAGGCGCACCCCATAGGATTGGGCCAGCACGGCCATCTGGTAGGTCTCCAGGATGCCGCCGTCGTTCCCGACTTCGGGCTGCAGGACACTAAGGACACCCGTGTCGAGCCATTCCTTGGCTTCAGCGACTGTCCTGTGCATTTCTCCCACTGCCAGCGGGATCGAAGTTCCCTCCGCGACCCGCGGAAGCAGTTCCGGACGGCCCCGCGTCGTGGGCTCTTCGAAGAACAGGGGGGCGAACGGCTCGATGAGCCGTGCGGCCGCGATGGCCGATTCAACGCTCGTGTATCGACCATGAGCGTCGATCGCAATTTGCATCGACGGAGCAACTGCATGGTGGATCGCACGAACCTGCTCGGCCTCCCTCGCAATGGCCGTTTCTGATGGTGCCCCGCGCTCTACGAAGGGATCCCACTTGAACACCTTGAAGCCCATCTCCTTGGCTTGGAGTGCGCTATCGACCCTTGACGGCGTGTCCCGACCTCTGAAGGTGCTGTGGTTGGCGTACACGGGAATCCGCTCGCGGACCCCACCTCCTAGCAAGGCGTGAACCGGAAGTCCGGACACCTGGCCGAGGATGTCCCACATCGCAATCTCGATCGTGGCTAGAGCCGCGAACCACTCAAGATTCGACCCCAGTGTCCAGAACCGCTGGCGTAGTGGCTCGATTGCCACCGCGCTCTCGCCAATGATCTGCTCTCCTACGTCTCGGACGATGTCGGGGATCTTGAGCCTGCCCTTTTCGAGCATCCATGCGTAGCACTCCCCGTATCCAGTCAGGCCCTGGTCCGTCCGCAGGCGGGTCCAAACCCACGGCCGCGTTCGGGGGTCACTTCGCCCGTGCAGAACGAGGGGTTCGACAGCCGTGATCTTGATCGGACCGGCGGCGTGAAGCGCCGAATGATAGGGTGGTGCGACAGCTGCCCCAGCCACGAGCCCTACCGATGAACGGAGGAACTTCCGCCGACTGAACACGGTGGTCCTAGGGTAGCTGCGAGCAGGCTTGGCTGCAAGGCTTCGATCCGAAACGTCACGGATCGAGACATACCCAAGCGGCCAAGGGCCACCACGGTTCGAGCGCTGCCTCCTCAACCCGATTCATGATCGACTTGGTCCGGAGTAGGTCCTCAACACCTGGGAGGCGGCAACATGTGTTAGCAAGGAGGGGGTAGCCCAATGGCGTTCACTTAGCGAAATTGACCGTTCACTTTAGCGGATACAGGGGAA
>CAYWUV010000052.1:0-41272 GCA_964461235.1 uncultured Bryobacterales bacterium
CCCACCTTGCCGGCCCATCCGATGCGGTTCGCGGCCTCACTACCCGTGCGCCCCCCGGAACACAGTGTTTCACGGTAAAGGAGGCAGTGTTGAGACGCCTGCTGGCCGGCACATCGAGCCGGCCCCCTAAATCAGCCATTCACGAGCAATCTGATCGCTCTCATCCGCCGTGATCAGCCAGTCCAGCAGTTGCCCCTTCAAGTCTCGGACGATTGCCCCGTAAGCCGGATCGTCAAACAGGTTCGTCCATTCGTCAGGATCATCCTCCAAGTCGTATAGCTCCCCGCCATGGCCGACGTAGTAGTTCATCTTCCAGCGGTGCGTTCGAATCATCTTGGCGTCAGGGTGGCGCACTCCGCCAACTCCCCTGCCTGGGGTGAAGAAATACCCCTCGTCGCCGTTGGTGATGACTTCGGGCATGATGTTCTCGGAAAACTGAGCCGTGCGGGGGGCGTATAGGCTCCTGTCACCTGCAATCAGGGGGGCGAAGCTGCGACCCTGGACGTGATCCGGGACGGGCAGTCCACACAGTTCAAGCACGCTGGGAAGCACGTCGACCGTCTCGACCAGATCCGAGTACACACCGGGCCGGATCCGCCCCGGCCAGCTCACCAGGAGGGGAATCCGTACGGAGTGCTCGAAAAAGACGTTCTTCCCGAATAGCCCGTGCTCGAGCATCTGGTCGCCATGGTCCGTGGTCAGGATGACGATGGTATTCTCCGCCTGGCCGGTACGTTCGAGTTCGCCGAGCGTCGCCCCCACCTCTTCATCCAGCCAAGTCATGTCCCCGTAGTAGCTCCGGTACATCCACAGGAGGCGTCGCCGGTCCATGTTGTATCGAGGCGTCCCGCGCAGGATCATTTTCTGGACTGGGAGCGGGAGCCGCTGAATGTAATCCAGTTCCACGACCTTCGGTAACGGAATGTCTACGTCGTTGTAGAGGGCGTCGTAAGGCTCGGGGATGGTGTGCGGGGAATGCGGCTTGAAGTACGACGAGAAAAGAAAGAACGGTCGCTCGGAGGACGCTAGGGATCGCAGGACGCTCCGCGTCTCGCGACCGGTCCAAGCCGTGGGCGTATAGTCGCTCGCGACCACAGCCCGAAACGGATTTGCGCCCGCGGGAATGTCGTTGGCCGTCGTCTGGTAATGCACGCTTGCATTCGGGTCGGCGTCGTTCCTCCACCGAACATAGTCGGAATACGGGTCCGTGCGGCGGATCCCGTCATCGAGGAGCACCTTGTCGAAACCGGTCGACCGCGCATGTTCCGGAGTTGGCGGATTGAAGTGCAGCTTGCCAACAGAGCCAGTGGCGTAGCCGGCGTCCTGAAGCAGGCGCTGGACCATGGGCTCCGGCTGCTGGTACGGCGTGTAGTTGACCCGATTCTTGTGGGAGTGCGGGTATCGCCCCGTGAAGAAGCTCAGGCGCGAGGGGACACAGACGGGCGCCTGCACGCAAGCCTGCGTGAAGTTGGCCGAACGAGAGGCGAGGGAGTCCAGGCTCGGGGTCCGGATGATCCCATTGCCGTTAGCGCCGAGGCAGTCGAACCGCCACTGATCCAGCATGATGAACAGCACGTTCGGGCGGACGCCCGCCGGAACCTGGGCGGTAGCGCCAGCGGCGCCAGCCTGCACAAACGCTCGACGCGTGATGGACGGCATGAATGGGAACCTCCTCTTTCGGCCCGGCGAGGCCGGCGCTCCGCCAGATGGTCGTAGCTGCAGGTCCGGACGCGATCGCGACTCTACCAGAGCAGCTTCACCCCCAGCTGGATTTGTCGGGGGGCGTTCGCCTGGCTCGTGATGCGCCCGAAGTTGCGGTTGTTGACAGCGGTGTTCGGGCTACCGAACACCGGAGTGTTCGTAAAGTTGAAGAACTCACCGCGCACCTGAAGGGCCAACTGCTCCGTCAAGGAGAAGTTCTTGAAGACGGAGAAATCCCAGTTCGTCATTGCGGGGCGCCGGATGTCCGGCAGCAGACGGCCTGTGTTGCCGAACGTGAAAGGCTCCGGCTGAGAGAACACCGAGGTGTCAAAGTACCTGTCCAGGCGCTCCACCACCGGGCCGGAGAGCTTGGCGCTCTGGCCGTTGTTGTTGGGTCGCAGGTATCCGTTGCCGGCCCGGGCCGTGTTCGCAGCGGTGGGCCGTAGCGGGAATCCGGTACTCAGGGTGACAATTCCATTGAGCTGCCATCCTCCCAACACCGCTTCCGCCACCGGATTCCAGCCCGCTCCCATGGTTCGTCCCCGGCCGAACGGCAGGTCATAGACGTAGCTCAATACGAAGCGTTGGGAAATGTCGTTGCCGGAGATTGACCGGTCCGCCTTGCGGTCATAGACGTTCTGGGTGTTGGTCCCCGTACCGGCCGCGAAGATGCCTGACCAAGTGTCGATCAGCTTTGCGTTCGTATAGGCAACGAGCAAGCTCAGCCCGCCGGAGAACCGTTTCTGCACCTTCAACTGGAAGGAGTGGTAGATCGAGTCCGCACCGCTGGCAAACATTTTTCCCAGCCGGGTGTACTGGGGGTACTCTCTCAGGAGGAATCCGCGAGGCACGGTGTTGCGCGAAAGTGCGCCTATGTTGATCGCCCCGGCGAACGGGTTGGGAACCCGCTCCACGAGGGCCGAGCCCATGCGTAGCTGCTCCTCGGTCAATTGGTTCAGGTTGGTTCCGCCCTCGCCGGCGAGGTTGAGTTGGGTGGTGCGATTGGCGCTGTAGGCGGCCTCGACGGACATGTCTCCCGGTAACTGGTACTGGAGGTTGAAGTTCCACACGTGCATCATGGGGATCTTCGTGTCCTGCCAGTACGCATTGACGTTGCCCCCGACGCCGGTCAATAGTCCGAGAGAACTGCCCAGGGCCGGAATCAGGCCGTCCGGGAAGGGATCATCGATGGTGTTGTTGGGGAACACCCCGATCATGCCCAGAAACTCCGTGTCGCTCCGAAAGCCCAAGTTGCCGACCGAGCCGCCTGCGCCCATCTGCGACGGAGCGTAGAACAACCCGTACGCCGAGCGCAGGACCAGGTGGTCGGTCAGTTGGTAGGCCAGCCCGACTCGTGGAGCAAAGTTGTTGTAGTCCGTGTCGAACTGCGCCCGTTGCACGCCATCCACACCGACGAACACCAGGCCGCCCATCAGGTCCGGCAGACCCGCCGGCCCGGCCAGAGGCGACGTCACGTCAGGGTTGAACCAGTTCATGCGATTGTGGCGCGCGGTGCGGGCCGCATCCACCTCCCACCGCAGGCCGAGGTTCAGGGTGAGCTTCGATGTCGGTTTGTAGTCGTCGTTGATGTACAGGGCGTAGTAGTGGTTCGACGAGCTGACGCCCTTGAACGCCTTCGTGTAGGTGCCGCCGCCATAGCCGAGGAACATGCTAGCCAAGCCGTCTCCCGCGACCGTGCTCGCCCGTGTGGGATCGGGTCCTTGCGTGGGAGCCCTATTGAAACTGTACGTGCCATTCATCCGCCCGTACTCGCTGTTGTGCACCTGCAGGAAGCGCCACTCGCCGCCGAATTTGACCGAGTGCTTGCTCAGAATCTTGGTTGCGTGCGCGGAGTACGGGTGCGTTTCGAACGAATTCCGGCGGAAGTTGGGGCCTCCGTCCCCCAACTTGCGATAACCCAGCGGCGCAAATCCCGGGAACTCGATCCCGTCCCCGAGGTCTCGGATGTAACTCGGCATGCCGAGGTTGCTGACTGGGTCGAATCCGAAGCTGTACGGTCGCCACGGCAGGTGCATGCGACTCACGCCTGCGCGGAAGTTCAGCAGTAACGTCGGACTCACGGTCCAGGTATAGTCGAAGGCCGCTCCTATCGAGTGTTGCGGCGCGAAGCGGCCTCCGTTAGCGATCGAGATGTCGTCGGGAAAGACGATCAGGGGATTGTCGTCGAACTTTCGTCGGGAAACGCGGAAAAAGAAACGCTGGTCCTGATTGACGACTTGGTCGTACTTGACCTCCCACTTGTTGACGTCAAGGGGGTCTGAGCCGGCCGTGATCCAGTTGTTTACCGCGGTGTACTGCGCTCCCGCCCGGTTCGGTTGGGGATAGTACTCGACCACGTTCCGCGACACAGAGGCAATGCGGCTGGCCGGGATCCTGTTTCCCTGGAAAGCGTCCCTTTCGAAACCGCCGCCAGCCGCGTGGCGAGTCGTCAACGGGTCGAAGATCCTGATCAGGCTGCCACCCGAATTCAGGGTCTCGGAAAAATCGCCAGCCCGCTGCAGTGCGGTCGGCACGGTAGCGAGTTGCGTGGCGGCCCGTCTTTCGCGAAGACCCTCGTAGCCAACGAAGAAGAACGACTTGTCACGGCCATCCAGTACCTTCGGGATCATGACGGGCCCTCCAACGGTTGCCCCGAACTGGTTTCGCTTGAAGCTGCCGAGCGGCACACCGTTGCGATTGGCGAAGAAGTTGTTGGAGTCAAGCGTCGAATTCCGAAGGAACTCGAATGCGGAGCCGTGGACTTCATTGGTGCCGGACTTATAGACCATGTTGATGACGCTCCCGCCGCTGCGGCCAAACTCGGCTGAGTAGTTATTCGTCTGGACCTTGAACTCTTGTACAGAGTCGACGGACGGCAGGACGGTGAAACCTTGGATCGGATTCACCAGCGGGGGAGACGACGGGACGCCGTCGACCAGGATTTCGTTCGTGCCGGGTCGACCGCCGTTGACCAGGATCCGGCCGCCGTTGAACACATCCGAAATCCGTCCGGACACTCCGGGCACCAGCAAGGCCAGGCGGTAAGGATTGCGGGAATTCAGAGGAAGGTTGATGATCTTCTGGTTGTCGATCACTTGGCCCATCGACGAAGTTGTCGACTCAAGCAACGGAGCTTCCGCGGAGACTTCGACCACTTCGGTGACTGCGCCCACTTCGAGTACGACCTGAATTTGCGCGGTCTGCTCGACAGCCAGTACCAGCCCGGTCCGCTCGACCCGCTTGAAGCCGTCGGCCTCGACCGCAACGCGGTAGGGGCCCGGTTGAAGCGACGGCGCGACGAATCGGCCCGCGGCACTCGTCTCTGTGACGAACTCGGCATTCGTAGCTGTGTTGACGACGGTTACGACTGCACCGGGGATAACCGCGCCGGTTGGATCGGTCACGGTCCCCTGCAGGGTCGCAGTGATGGTCTGGGGGGCGGCTACCGGCACCCAGACCAGTAGAAGGACCGCAAGAACGGCCAAACTCGTTCGCATGGAAATACCTCCTTCACGCGAGATCGTCCGGTAGTTTTCCGGACGCTCGCATGGCACAATCAGAATGTACCAGACACTGAGCCCGAGCAACCTAAATTCGCTCGATTCAGCCACAGGTGCGCGTTCCGAGGAGCAGCGGTTTCCGCAAACAGGTGCCCCTGCGACAACGTGCCGTGAGGACGGCGCAAACGAGTGCTCGGGAGGCCTGACTATCCTGCGCGCAGGCTGGAGCGAACTGGAAACTCCCGCCCCTTGCGGTCGATCCGCAAGAGTGCAGCGGCGCCCTTCGCAACGAGTCTGAGCGTCCATGCGCCCGAGTCGCTGTTCACGATCTCAACCGATCGGGATTGACGTTTACAATGACCCGTATGGATCGAATCGGCTTGAAGCGGATGCACCATGTCTCGTTCGCCGTGGCGGATCTAGCCGCGTCCAAACGCTTTTTCTGCGACGTCCTTGGGCTACCTGAGGACGAGCGACCGGCGTTCAAATTCCCGGGCGCATGGCTGGCAGTGGGCGATCGCCAGATTCACCTGATCGAAGACAAGAACGCGGGACGTGAAGTCCGAGGGCAGATCAGCCGCTCCGACCACCTGGCAATGGAAGTCGAGGACCTGGAAGTCGTCAAGGCCCGGCTCAGGGAATGCAACATCGGGTTTGCGCTGGGTGGCAACGAGCGCCTGGGCATGAGCCAAGCGTTCTGCAGCGATCCGGACGGCCACACCATCGAGTTCGTCCAGTACCACGGATCCACTGGAACCTGAGACTCCTGACGGCGCGCCGTGCCGCTGGGATCGCTAGCGGGCCGCACCCGCCGGACCGCGCAAACCAGCGTGGTCGGCAAGGACCGCCGGCATGCGTTTTGCCTCATCCCGAGCCTCTTTCGAAACGCCCGCTAGCATCGGAGCGTCGGAACCTTCAGGGGGCCTCGCGAACGTCGGAAGGGTGGTGTGCCGTGTCAATGATTTGCCATCGTCCGGGTATGATGAGAGCACCTTCAAGGGGAACCTGATGAGAACACTTTTTCTATGCTGCATCGCGGTTGCCATGCTCGCAATGCCGGCCTCACCCCAGTCCGCCGAACTCGGTATATCGGGAGGCTATGGTTCCCTCGGCGACAACTCACTGAGCGTGGAGAATCTCCTCGACGTCCCGGGGAGCAGTGAGTACACCCTGTCCAACGGAGTTCGCATCGGTGCACGCATGGCGTTCAACTCCCGAGCCTTTATCGGGCACGAACTGGCATACTCCTACCAGCACGCGCGGTTGGGTTACTTGGAGGCAATCGAAGGTGCAAGCTCATCCAGCGATTTCGGGGCAGTCAGAGCTCACCACATGTACTACAACCTCGTGGCCCACGCGACGCCTACCGGGACATCCATCCGGCCGTTCGTGACGGGGGGTGGCGGATTCTCGTCGTTCTTCCTCCCCGGAGTGTCCTCGTTTTCCGGCTACGGCAACACGAAGTTTGGATACAACTACGGCGGGGGCGTGAAGTTCAACTTCTCGATGTACGGAATCCGATTCGACGTGCGGAACCACGTCACTGGCAAGCCGTTTGGCCAGTACTTGCCCAATGTTGTAGGTAAGCTCAACAACCTTGAGTTGTCTATGACGTTCTCGCTGCTGCTCTGACCCAACAGATTTGATCAGAGGAACGCCACGGATGAGGGAGGGCAGTTCCGGATAACCACCATGCCCGGCCCCATGGGTTCGGGAGATGATTCACATGAGCCCGCAACAAGGCGCACCAAAGGTCGGTGACGCAGGCATTCGATTCGGCGGCTGCCGGCTAGAAGCTGGCCACAGCCTCGGCTTCGTCGGTATGGGCCTCGAACACAGTGTAGAGCTTCGTGATCTGCAACAGGTCCTGGACTTTCGTCTGCACGTTCAGCAACTTCACTGTGCAGCCTTTGGCTTGCGCCGTTGTGTACGCCGAAACCAGTTCGCCTAGGCCGGAACTGTCGATGTAGCTGACGTCTGCCAGATTCAAGACCAGCTTCTTCACGCCGGTCTCCATCAAGTTCCTCACGGTCGAGCGTAGCTGGCCAGACCCCTCGCCGAGGGTGATCCGGCCCGACAGGTCGACCACCGTGACGTCAACAACATTGCGACTCGAGATAGATAGACTCATTGATCTTCCTCCTGAGATTCCCCTTTTGCACCCTTGGTGCGGTACTTGACCAGACGAACCGTCGTTCCGGAACCCTGAACGGGTCGGATCTCGACTTCATCAAAGAACGCTCGCATCATCAACAATCCGCGCCCCGACGGCAGCAGCAAGCCCTCGGCAACCAGCGGGTCTTGAACTCGTTCCGGGTCGAATCCGCCGCCTTCGTCGGTGACACTGGCGCGGAAGGCCTCCTCGTCAACAGATGCGTCAAACAAGACAGCCTTGTCCGGGCTGAACCCGTTCCCGTGCTTGACGGCGTTCACCATCATCTCACGAACGCCCACTCCAATCTCATGCACTTGGTCGGCGTCGAATCCGTTGATTTCCGCCATTCGCTGGACAATCAGCTCTGCTGCCTCCACGCTGTCGAGAGTGCTCTCGAGCGAGAGCCGCAGCTTCCTAGCATCTGTCATCCAGAGCGGCGGACAACCGGCCAGGCGGCTCGCCCGGCTGAGGCGACGAACCCGAAACGATGCCACACCGACGGGCGGAAAGTCAAGGAAGGTCGGCCTTTCGGCCAGAGCTTACGGAATAACGGCGAGAAGCCGGAATCCACCCGCTCGACGCGGACTCGATTCCCGCGTATTACACGGACGGCTGTCGCAAGAGCGGTACCATGAGTGCGTCACCGAGGCTCAATCGTCATGAATGCCAAGCCACCGCTCCTAATCGCCGCAGCACTGTTGATCGTCGCGTGCAGCGCTCCCCCTGCTGAAGAACCAGTTCCCGACGAGGGTGCCGGTAGTGTGCTGCGAGTCACCGAAGCCGTGGATGAAATCGTGGCATCGGACGCCAGGATCGAAAAGCTCGCAGGGGGCCTGATGTTCACCGAGGGCCCTGTTTGGATCAAAGAGGGTGAGCCACACCTGCTATTCAGCGATATCCCGGCTAACCGGATCTACAGTTGGACGGAGGGCGACACGGAGGCGACCGTGTTCTATGACCAAATGTACCGAGGCGAGCCCCTCGAGGCATCGCCTGGGTCAAACGGCCTCAACCTGGACAAGCAAGGCCACTTACTCGCGTGCGAGCATGGCAACCGCCGAATTTCCCGCTTCGTGGACGGTGAGTGGGAGACAGTCGTCGATAACTACGAGGGGAAGAGGCTGAACAGCCCGAACGACTCCGCCTGGCACGCGAACGGCTGGCTTTATTTCACCGACCCTCCGTACGGCCTCAGCCAGCAGGATGAAGATCCGCTGAAGGAACTCGATTTCAACGGGATTTACCGGCTCAACTACGAGACCGGGGATCTGGAATTACTGAACCAGGACCAGACCCGGCCCAACGGCATTGGCTTTTCGCCGGACGGCAAGACAGCGTACGTAGCAAACTCCGATGGGGCGATGAAGGTGTGGATGGCCTACGACGTGACGGACGAGGGCAGCTTCGAGAATCCACGGGTCTTCTACGACGCCACGGATGTGGACGCCCCGGGGATGCCAGACGGCCTGAAGCTTGACACTGAGGGCAACATCTACGCAACCGGCCCCGGTGGCGTCTGGATCTTCGCTCCGGATGGGACACATCTCGGAACAATCCAGCCCGCCGAAGTACCCGCAAACGTCGCTTGGGGCGACGACGGTAGCACGCTGTACATGACGGCCCGCACCGGCCTATACAGGATCAGACTGCTCTCGACCGGACCGATGCCGGCCGACATGGTTGGCGAGTGAGGCCGGGAACGGCCCGAGCGGGATGTCCGAGCCCCTAATCGATTGCCCTGGGTGGATGGTGTGCCTGGAACCCGCAGATCTCAGTCCCAACGCCATCGCCGAAAGGTCGTAGGGGGATGGACAGGGCTTGACACGCCACGGGTCCCCAGACCCGAGTTGGCACGGCCTGTTGAACCCGAGCGGCGTCTTCCGATTGCAAGACGCGGCTCGACGTCCGGCAGCCAGAGGGCAACCGAGCCGGTCTGGTACCTTGGTTCGCTATGAACCGCTCACGGGCGCTCCTCTCGCTCCTTACCGCAATCGCACTCACCATGCTGGGCTGCTCGGGCGGGTCCCCGACGTTCGAGAGCCACTGGGAGGAAGGAGTCCAGCGACCTTGGATCGGGCCGGAGTATTGGTCGAATCCTCTCCAGGACTGGCGCGTCCGGAACGGCCGCATCGAAAACTTCCGTCCCGGCGGCGACCGAAACGTCTTCTTGCTCACGCGAGAAGTCGGAGACCGGACGGGCACGCTCTCGATGCGGGTCCGGCTCGGCCGATTGGAGGATGGCGGTCCAGCGCTCGCGGATGGGTGGGCAGGCTTCCGAGTCGGAATCCGAGGATCATTCAACGACTACCGTGACAGCGCGGTTCGGGGCGTGGGACTCAACTGCGGAGTCAACTGGGATGGCCGCATGTTCATCGGCCCGTTGACGGACTCGGCCCCGGTAGCGGCCGGTGCCTTTGAAGGCGATTCGATTCTCTCGCTTGACGCCCAGCCAGTCGGCACAAACTACAGCCTGACACTGGCTATCGAGACATCCCAGGGCACTCAGCAGGTCACGAGGGAGGTCGAACCCAGCTGGTTGGTCGGCGGGCTGGCCCTGGTATCGAGCTCCGGCTCCGTGCCGGACTCACCGCCGAACGAGCAGGCGATCCGCGAGACCGGGTGGAGCCTCAAACCGGGGACCCGACCGGGCGGCACCATGCGAACTTGGTTCGACGACTGGACTGTCTCCGGGTCGAAGGTGAGCGCGCACCCTGACCGCCAACTCGGTCCGATCATGTTCGCGATGCACACCGTGAGCAGGGGGGTCCTGAAGCTCAACGCGATGGTCGCCCCGATGGGGAACGGATCGCAGGAAGCAGCACTTGAGATCCGCGAAGGAGAGGATTGGAAACAGGTTGCGACCGCAATGCTGGATCCCGAGGCCCGCACTGCAACATTTCGTATCGATGGCTGGGACGACACGGTCGACACCTCCTACCGAGTGGTCTACGAGAATGATCGCTGGGAAGGAACGATCCGCAGGGATCCCGACGGGAAGGACGAGATTGTCGTCGCCGCCTTCACCGGGAATAACGACCTCGGATTCCCGCACGCAGACATCGTGCGGAACATGCAGTTCCACAAGCCCGACCTAATGGCCTTCACGGGGGACAACATCTACGAGCGCGTCGGAGAGTACGGAATCGTGCGGGAACCGACGGAAATCGCGATTCTCGACTACCTCCGCAAGTGGTACATCTTCGGGTGGGAGTACGGCGAGTTGCTCCGCGAGATCCCGACCGTGGCCCTGCCCGACGATCACGACGTGTACCAAGGCAATATCTGGGGCGCGGGCGGCCGCAAGGCTAATGGCTACGGCAAGCCCGGCCAGGACCAAGGCGGCTATGTGATGGACCCCCGCTTTGTGCACGTGGTGCACACCACGCAGACTGCCAACATGCCCGACCCGTACGACCCGACTCCAGTCGAGCAGGGCATCGCTGTGTACTACACCGACATGCTGTACGGAGGGATCAGCTTCGCGATCATCGAGGATCGGAAGTGGAAGGACTCGGCCACGGTCCTTCTGCCGAGGTCTGGAATCATCAACGGCTGGGCGGATAGCGCCACGTATGACGCGCGCAGGAGCTCGGACAACCCCGACTTTCCGCTGCTAGGGGAGCGTCAGGAGGAATTCCTCGAAGCATGGGCGCAGGACTGGGAAGGGGTGTGGCTAAAGGCTGCAATCTCGCAAACAATCTTCGCGAACGTCTGCACCCTGCCCAAGGGCACCACCACCGACGCCGTGACCGGCAGCCTGCGCGTGAACGCCCCCGGTGAGTATCCGCCGAACGAGGAACCTGTCCAGGATCACGACTCGAATGGCTGGCCGCAGTCCGGCCGCAACCGCGCTGTTCGGCTGCTGCGCAAGGCGGTGGCTGTGCACATCGCCGGAGATCAGCACCTCGGCAGCACGATCCAGTACGGCGTCGAGGATTGGAACGACAGCAGTTGGGCCATCTGCGTTCCTTCGGTCGCGAACATCTTCCCGAGACGCTGGTTCCCGACCGAAGAGGGTCGCAATCGGAAGCCGGGAACTCCGCGAAACACGGGCGAGTACCTCGATGGGTTCGGCAACAAGATGACGGTCCACGCCGTCTCGAACCCCCAGGCGAACGGCATCGAACCGACCGCGCTGCACCAGCGGGCACCGGGTTACGGAATCATCAAGTTCAGCCGTCCGACCCGGGAGATTGAACTGACCAACTGGCCGCGTTGGGTGGACGCCTCCGAGGCCGGCGCCGAACCGTACCCTGGGTGGCCGATCCGCATCAACCAAACGCAGAACGGCCTGCCGAGCGCGTATTCTCTACCGGCAATCGATGCCGGCGACGCGATCGATCCGGTGGTGCAAGTGATCGACGAGTCGAATGCCGAAGTTGTCTACACGCTACGCATCCAAGGCCGCGAGTTCACCCCTTCGGTCCGCACGGCAGGCAGCTACACCGTCCGAGTGCTGAACACGGAGTCCGGCGAGGCCATCGAGACCAAGGGACAGGCTGCATCGAGAAACTGAAGGATCCGCTAGCCGAGCCGGACCGGTTCACGACCGGCGCACGCGCTCCTTCAGGCGCCGAATTCTGGCTCCCAGCTCCTTGATTGCTTCGGCATACCCCGCGACAGTCACGTTGCCGGCCGCGCAGTAGTCCAGCACAACCGCCTCCGCCTCGCAGAACTCCTTGCAAACGCCCGCGACCTCGTCCGCAATCTCCGGGGGAATGTTCGTCACGCCGTTCTGATCACCGTGGAGGATGTCGCCAGAATATACGGCCAGTCCACCGACATGGACTGGGACAAGGAAATCGATCAGCTTAGGGTAGCCGTGCGATGAGATCACCCCGTCGGCGAAACAGGGTAGTCCGACCGCACGGACTTGGTCCAGGTCGCGCGCCGCCCCGCTCGTGATGAGCGCGACGGCGCCGAATGCCTTGTACGATGCGGCCATCACCTCCCCGAAGGTGGCCGACTTCGTCGGTTGGTCCAAATCCTGGATCACCACGATGGGCGGGCCCGGAACTTCGGCAAAACGAGCGATCTGATCCGACAGCGTGCCGTACGCGGCCCGGCCTTTCGGGGCGACTGCGGAGCGAAAGGTTGCCGTCGAGGCGTAGCCGCAAATCGGCGCCATTTCCGGAAAACAGGCCCGGATGCGTCCGTCCATGTAGCCTTCGGTCTGCGGGCGCACCCCGAACAGTTCGATCACGTTGCAGATGGTTGGAGTGTCGTAGCGGCACAACACCGAGAGTTCGTCCCGGGACAATGGGCGAGCGGACATAAGGGTCCATCGTAGAGGATCGGCTGGACCCTGTTCGCTAGAAGTGAACCGGCTGGCTGAACGCGCCGTTCCCGGCCGAGTCCCATGCTGCGAACCGCACCCACTTCCGTCCGGCTGAACTGAACTGGATGCGGAACGTCTTGCGACCGAACGATCCGAGCTCGGCTGTCGGCAGGACCTGCCTCCCGGTCGAGTGCCCGTCTCCCCAAACGAGTTCCACAAACTCAAGCGGAAATGTCCATTCCACCTCGGCAACCAAGGTCTTGCTGCTCCCCACGCCTTCGATGCGGATCGACGGAAGGAGAACCTCGCCCGTCGAGACGAAGTAGTCGCCCCTGCGCATGGCGTCCGTGATCGCGCTCCAGTCCTCGTCGAACGCAGGAAGCCTGTCGAGCCGGATGTAGTTCACCGTGAGCTGGGGGTAGATCTCGTCCTCCGGATACTTCGTGTAAGTGTCGCCCTCGGCAATCAGGTACTTCGGACCCGCCCAGTTGTTCATGTCATCGAGCGTGCCGAAGCAGCGCTGTTCGCAGATCCTCGCTTCGGAGAGGTCTCCCGGAAGCGTCTGGAATGCCGCACCTAGGTACCTGTCGCTCAGAAAATGCGGCTCGGCACGGACGACATCCGGATAGAACGTCGAGCCCTTGGTCCGCGGATGCGCCTGCCAGACAAGGCCCTTCTCGGCTTCCAGTAGCGAGAGCATCTCAGCTGCGGAACCCACCCGGTAGACCCTGCCGTAGTCGGGGTCTACGGAACGGAACTCCGCCCTGTCTGCGCGCACCTTGGACCAGTAAACAGGCCGGGGGAAGATCAGCGTATAGTGTCCGCCAAGGTGCGCGTTCGGCTCCTCACCGGGCATGAGGAGAAAGTCGGTATCGGAGTGCCGCCTGCAAGCCTCGAAGTACTCCCGCTGTTCTCGAAAACGCACCTGACCCTCGTCATTCGGGTGCCCGTCCCCGTGAAAATCCGACATCATCGCGATGTTGATCCCCAGCCCCCTGAACGCCGAGATCCATCCCGGACGGGCGTCAAGCGAGCCCAGGTCGGTCAACTGCTCGGCAAAGTGGGTGTGGAAATGGCTGACAGCCACCTGATAGCCCTCAAGCGGCTTGTACCTGTCGCCGTTGGTGTACGCCAGGACCTCTTCCAGCGTCGAATGCGAGTCCCTCGGGCCGAGATAGTAATACACCGCCATTCGCTGCATCGTCTCCGGCGGCGCGTTATAGAGCGCAAAGTTCCCCTCGGCGAAGCGGCGCGATTGCCGGACGCGCTTCTCCCAGATGCCCTCCGATGCTCCCCACGGGCGGAACATCTCCTCGCGCTCTCCTTGCCGGACCCCGACGTCGAATCGACCGTCCGGTCCCTGCCGATACCATACGTAGCCGAGATTCATCTCAATCTCGCGGGCGAAGAAGAACTTGTGAGAGGGAGGAAAGACCGCTAGCGCCCCACGGTCCTGCTCGAGCAACAGTACCCGGTTCCGGGCGCGCAGGGGCACGGGTCCGTCGTTCGGCCCTCCGCCGAAGCGGTAGTGCTGCCAGTCCCGGGCCACATCCCGCCATCGCAGCGCGTCATAGTTGTCAGTCCGAAGGCCGCTCAGGCCGGCCCGATACACATAGGCCACGGAAGGCTTGGAGGTCGCGGCAACGGCTTCCTGGCGCACAAGGTTCGACCCTCGGTAGACAGTGAACCGAAGGCTTCCATGAAACGACCCCAGCTCTAGACCGTCGAACGAGATCTCGAGTCGCACGCCGTCGCGACGGACCTTGCAAGTCGTCACGTTGTACTGCACATCGCTACGGGTCACTTCCGGTGGATCCCTCGGAAGCCCCGGATTCACGCCATCAAGGCCCGGCACGTTCAGCGGAGCGTCCCAGAACACCTTCCATTTCTCTTGCTCGACGACCTCGGGAGTGGCTTCGCGCCCCAAGTCCCGCATTGGGCCGAGTTGCTGTTCAGAGATCCGCCGCTTGCCCTCGACGACATGGAACTCGGGGCGCGCATCGCGCACAAGGGGCGCCCAGTGACCTGCCCTGGACAGGACGGCCATCTGGCGAATTACCGGCTGTCCCGCGTCGAGGCCGAGAATCACCCGCAGGTCACGGGAAGGCCGCTGGATACTGGCCGGATCAGCCTGCTCCGCAATCCGTCCCCCGGTCCACTCGAACAGCACATCGCCGTCGATGGCTTCAGCCCGGAGACCTTCGAGTGCTTGATAGTCGCCGAAGTCGCATTGGAGCTGCTCCGCCGTCGAGACCCCGCAGCAGGTTAGCAAGAGGCCCAGCAGGAGTGTCGTCGGGTTTCGGCGCGTCTGGCTGTTTGCTGGCATGGCGTAGGTCAGAGTACCGCAGGACACGGGCTCAACTACTCCCGGAACCGATCAGCAGCAGGATGGTGCCACCCCTGTCCCAGGCCGACGCAGGATCCGCAGGCATGTTCCGGCTTCCGTCGCTCTGCAATCGCAGCAACCGTCGGCTTGAGACCCAACGTCTCCTTGCTGATGGCGCAACTCGACCTTCACGCCCGGCAAGGCAGACTTGGCGCAACTACGGTTCCGTGACGGTGTTCTCGTACCACACAACGTTCTGGGAATTCTGCCCGGCCACCAACACATCGAGATCGCCGTCGACATCCATGTCGACGAGGCGAATGTCATACGCAGCCTGATCGTCATGGATTACGTGCTTGCTGAATCCACCTCGACCGTCGTTCTCGTACCAGGCAACCTGATAGCTGTCCTTTCCGCAGGTCACTCCGTCGGTGTCTCCATCACCGTCGATGTCCCCGATCGCCAGGTCGTGGGGCCCTTCAATCTCGGTGTCGATTTCGTGCAGCGCGAAATCCGGCCCCTCGAACCAGAGCACGCCCTTGCCGTGGCCGCGGGCCGCGAAGATGTCCATCACGCCGTCTCCGTTGAGATCCGCAGGAAGCACGTTTGTGGCCCCAGTCTGGTTCACGGCAATCGTTCGCTTCAGCCATGGTGTGGACCCGTCAGATGGCTGCTTCCACCAAGCAAACCAGTTCCCTCCCCCGGTTACGGCATCTTTCCCGGCCGAGACGACATCGGCCTTTCCATCTCCGTCCAAATCTCCGACACCCAGGTAGTGGCTCAGGCCAGGCGCGTCCTGATCTGCGAAGACGTACCGGATCCATTCTTCCGCGGACCGCGGATTTTCCGGGATGCTCCACCAGACAAGGGAGTTCGGATACGGGTCTTTGGGTTGGGCACTGTTGCCGGCAAGGTCGTCCCGGCCGTCGCCATCAATGTCTCCCTTGATGAGCCCGTGGATGCCGTTGACCTCGTCGTCCACGATCCGCATCGTCCAGCGGTCGCGAAGGGGGTCATCCGGCCGTTCGAGCCAGAACACCGGCCCAGGTGAATAGACTGCGCCGATGTAGTCCGGATCCCCGTCACCATCAACGTCCATGACCTCGCTATGGATGGTGTTGCGTTCGCCCGGCCGGAACGGCCACTTCCCGTCAATTACGACCTTGCTCCATGACGGCGCGACATAAAGGTGTGTCTCTCCATGGGCATCGACAATCACATCGGGCTTTCCATCGCCCGTAAAATCAGCGGCCACGGCAGTCTGGCAAGGAAACCCCTCCGCGATCACGTGGCGATTCCAGTCCGCTCCGCTGCAAACGAGGGCGAAGGAAGACACCAACATTGCAAGAGTCAGGATTCTGTGCGGTCTCATGTTGTCCATCTTACGGAGCAACGGTCTGCCAGGAGCCGAGAGTGCTCCGCTCCAAGAGTAGGCAGTTCGACGCGTGAAGTCCAGCGAGGATATCGGCTACCTGGACCGTCCCTGCCGCTCTACAAGGCGCCGCTCTTGGCAACGAAAGCTGGTCGCGGGTTGCAACCTGCGCGGATCTCCTCCGCCACTGTCGCGCTCACGACGAGTGCCATCGCCGTTATCACGGGCGAGTGCGAGACCGACCATTCGTGTAGTTCCTTGCGTGCAGGCAGCGGAGTTGGATCAGGGCAGCACACCTCACGAGCTCAGTTCGTTGAACCTGTCCACTGAGTCACGACTAAGTCACGACCAAGTGCCGGCCTTGCCCGCTACCAAGGTCTGGCGTCGGCGGCAATGACAGGGGGTGGGAGGAGGCGGGCACTCGGCGAGGCGGAAGGCGTGTCCTGTCACATCGACAGACCGGGCTCCACACGAACTGTCACCACGTCGGTGTCGTGGTACTGCTGGTGCCGTACCGATGAAGCGTAGTGCCGGAGCAGCCGTAGGGACGTTTCCTCCTCAACCGGCACGCTCGGAGGGCCTTCTCCCAGCATCGCCATCTGGTCCTCAAGGTTCGTTTCGTCCGTGGCAGCCAAGAACTCCAAGTCGGCAGTCGCACCGTCTCGGCGCGCGATGAGCAGCAGCCGCCGTGCTCGGCCCTCGTGTCGGTCTTGCTCCGCAGGAAGGAGGACCTGGAGCGTCTCTTCGCCTACCGCGCGGAGACGCTGGGCCATCGGTTCGTCCCAGCCTCGGGCCGCGGCGAAGCTCGCGAGAAATGCGTCGATCTTGGGCAGGGCCCCTTCGTCCAGCTCGGTCAGAAGGCGATGCCTGCGTCCCCCTGTGACCTCTCTGAACACGGACAGCAGGATCACGGTGAACCCTCCCACTGTCATTCCGTTGCCCAGCAGTTCGCTCCACTGGCCTTGGAAGTACTCCGGGAAGATCCAGTCCATCTGAAATGCGATACCAAGCCAGAAGGCTACGCCGACGACGAGTCCTTTCCGGTAGTCGAGACCGTCCTGGACGAGCACCTTGATGCCGAAAATGAAGAGGAGCGCCATCAGCACGATGTAGTACGCGGCGACTACCGGCCCAGGCGTCGCGATGATGACGGCCAGAAATTTCGGCAAGAAGGCTAATGTCGCGAAGACGATGCCGACGCACACACCGACGGAACGGGAGGCTACACCGGTGAGTTCGGCCGTGGATATGCTTGCCGCATAGGTAGTGTTCGGAACGGTTCCTGCAAGCCCGGACAGCAGGTTGCCGACGCCATCGGCGGCGATCGCCCCCTGAATCGACCGGAAGTCCACAGCGCGCGGCGCGCGCCACGAAACCCGCTGGATGGCGATGCTGTCCCCCAGGGTGTCCATGGCGCCGACGAGCGTCACCAGCACGAACGCCGGGAGCAGAGCCCAGAACTCCGCGCCGAACCCGAAATCGAGTCCGGGATACCCGGCCTCCGGGAGCCCAATCCAAGCAGCGTCACGGATGACTCGGGTATCGAGGACCCCGAAGCCCAGTCCGGCCGTTGCATAGCCCGCGAGGATCCCTACGGCGGGTGCCCAGAGTCGCAGCCAGCCAGTGAAGCGGAGCGCGATTGCCACCATGACGAACAGGGTCACGCCGGCAGTCACCGGCGCGGCCGCTGGGGAGGTGCCCTCCGGAACATCGGCAAGCTTGCGCAGGATGATCGGCGAAATGGTCACTGGGATGAGCATCAGCACGGTTCCCGCCACGGTCGGGGTGAACACCCTCCGCAGCAGCGGCATCTTGGTTGCAAGCACGAACTGGATCAGGGACGAGATGACGATCAGGCTTGCAAGCAGGCCCGGTCCTCCTTGCTCGAGCGCGGAGACCCCGACCGCGAGGTACGCGCTCGTGCTGCCCATGACCAGGATGTATCCTGCGCCGATTCGCCCTATCGGGCGCGCCTGAATCGCCGTGGTAATCCCGCTGATCGCCAGAGCGGAAAACACCACCCATGAGAGATAGGCGTTGCTCTCTCCCGCAATGGCGATCATCACTGTCGGCGTAAGCACGACGCTCGCGACGGAGATCAGTGCGTATTGCAGACCGAGCCCCGCGATCATTGCCAATGGGGGCCGCTCGTGGGGCTCGTAGAGAACGTCCTGGGGGGCGACAGCGTTGCTGGACTGCATAGGCCGAACAGCCAAGAGTATCTCGCACGATTCGGTCGAGCCAATCCCCCAGTTCGTTCTTGAGACGGACCAATGGGCTAGCGGTGACGGCTCGGCACAGCTATACGCGGCGCGATTTCGAACAATCTGGTGAGCCGGTGCCGGTCTGGGCGCGCGGAACTCCGTTCCTATACTGGAGGTTGCACCCGCAGGGAGCAGGCGAAGCACTCGACGTCATCGTCGTCGGAGCCGGCCCGACCGGCCTCGCGTGCGCAATCGAGGTCCAGAAGGCCGGCTTCCGCGCCAAGACGATCGAAAAGGGCTGCCTCGTCAACTCCCTCTACAAGTACCCGACGAACCTTACGTTCTTCACCACGCCGGAACTGCTCGAGATCGGCAACATACCCATGACGGCGGTTCGAGAAAAGCCGACCCGTGGCGAAGCCCTCAAGTACTACCGACGCGTGGCCGGCCACTACAGCCTGGACATCCACCAGTACGAGCAGGTGGACAGCGTCTCGGGAGAAGATGGCTCGTTCGTCGTCTCCACGACCCATCGAACGGGGCGGGCAAACCGATATCGTGCCCGCAAGGTGATCCTTGCCACTGGCTTCTACGACATACCAGTTCGTCTGGGAGTGCCGGGAGAGGATCTGCCGAAGGTCCACCATTACTATCACGAGGCACACCCGTTCTACGACTGTGACTTGGCGGTGATCGGCGGCCAGAACTCGGCAGCCATTTGCGCCTTGGAATGCTATCGCTCCGGAGCGCGAGTCACGCTCATTCACCGCCACCCAGAGCTCAGTCCGAAGATCAAGTACTGGATCATGCCGGATATCTCGAACCGGATCAAGAACGGCGAGATCCGGGCCCATTTCGGCAGTCGGGTCACGCGGATTGAGCCGGAGGCCCTGCATCTCGCCACGCCGGAAGGCCAAACCTTGATTCGGAACGATTTCGTGCTGGCGATGACAGGCTACCAGCCCGATATCGAGTTCCTTGCCAGCCTGGGAATCGCTCTCGACGAGGCAACCCGGAAGCCCAGGACGAATCCGGACACGCTGGAAAGCGACAGACCGGGAGTCTATCTGGCCGGGGTTATCGTGGCCGGCATGCATACCAATGAGATTTTCATTGAGAACGGCCGTTTCCACGGCGGTCAGATCGCGGCCGACATCGCCGCAAAGCTCAGTGCGTGAGCGCGGCGGGGCAGCAGTGCGAACCCTCGATTGATACCGCGGCTCCTATAATGGGCAGCGGACCCGGCGGTTGCACCCGGCATTGGGCCAGATACGAGCGGAAAACCGGCCACCCGACACACTGGCCAGTCGGCGATGCCTTGGGAACACCGCCGCACCGGCACCGCGTCCAGAGAAGATCCGAAGCTCATCACGCCGTCAGCAACTGCCATGCTCTACCTGACAACGAGTCGCATCTGTCGCAGCCCGAACAGGACTGCTCAATTCTGTTCCTTTATTCCGCTGGTCGCACTCACCGTGGCAGTGCTGTGCTGGCATCCATCTGTCGTCTCCGCCGCCGAGACAATAGAATTCACCGGCGCATGGTCAGGAGGCTGGGACCTCGAGGCAGGAGAAACCGTGCGGATCGGAGTCGGAATCGTCAGCCCCGGGCGTCTGCCCGACAACGCCCGGATCGAAGCCGCCTGGAACGGTCCGCCGACTGCCGGAAGGGTAAACCAGGTTGAGCGCGGAGACTTGGTAGTGGGTATCGACAACGGGTGGAAGAAGGTCCTTCACGCCCTTGACCCGGACGTCCACCTGCTGTACCGGGCTCCGGTCTCGGGACGCTACGAACTGGAGCTTGAGACCGTGGTCGACCGGCAAGCGGTAGTCTCGAAGTACCACAGGGACAGTGGCCTGGCGCCTCTGGCCGCGGCCTTTCCGTCGAAGACGCCTTGGATCGATCGCGCTGAGATAAGGATCGATGTCGACCGAATTCTGCAACTGCAAGCAGGAGACATCGTACTCGAGACCGAGCCGAACAACACTCCGGAGCATGCCTTGCTTCTTCCCTTTGAAGCCGGCAATGATGACCAGGTCCTGCGAGTGATCGGAGGAGCGGACGAGCTTGAGTACTTCGACAACGCCGAATCCGGGCGGTCCCCCGACGACTGGTACCGATTCGAGTACCGGGGTGATCGGGTCAAGCTCTTCACCGCGAACCTTCAGATTCCCGAGCCCGTGGTCAGTGCGCGGATTCGGGTGTACCAGCCGGGCGTGCCCACGCCGGAGGAACTCAAGCCACGGGAAACCGCGAAGCGTGAAGACTTCGGCAACAACAATATCGTGCCCTACATCCACCCCGACACGGAAGTCATTCCCGGTCCGCAGCCCGTGTACAGCTACTACGACGGTCGCGACGTCAACGAACGGCTCCATCAGCAGGACGACAACTTCCGGTCGTTCGTGACGCGGCAGGTGCACCCGGGCGGAACCTACTACCTCCGTGTCGAGGCGAACCAGCCGGGCTACGAGTTGGAAGTTCGCCTCGTCGACCCTGCGCCGTTCGACACTCCGGTACGAGCGCTCAAGCAATCGATCTACTACCACTTGGCAGAAATCGACGCTTGGCTGATCCATCGGCCCCGCAATATCGCGGTCCACCGCCGGGTGCGTGACGGCTCGAGCCTGTTCGGCGAGAACTGCATGAGCTGCCACACCCAGAGCGGGGTCTGGGGCGTGGCTGACGCCATGCGCCACGGCTACCGGCCTGAGGGAACGATCCAGAACCACCGAAGGCTCGTGAACACCATGTACGAGAGCCTCCGTCCGACAAACCATCTGGTGGACGCTGCCGTCAACACGTCCCTGGCACCCAACGACTTGGGCGACGCGCCCGCCGGGAGCCGCGTTGCGGGCCGGAACATCGTCCTCCACGAGCGCACGTTCCCTCCCAAGCGGCTGCATTCGTACCAGCAGAGAAGAACGGCCAACTACGTCCTACAGACGGCCGACCCGCAAGGAATCAATGCGGCCGGGAAGGGGTCGAATTTCGGTCCGAACGTGGTCTTCAAGTTTGCTGCGGAAATCCTGGAGCGGGCCTGGCGCGACACGGGCGAGGATCGGTATCTGGCGGGAATCGTCGATAAGGCCGAGAGAATCGTCGCGACGGGGGACGTCCAACTCAAGGTCGTGGACGACCTCGGGCATCGGATCGAGTTCTTCCACGACCTGCTCCCCGGGCAGGAGCTCGAGGAGCTTGGCGCGGACTCGGAATTGGGGAGACGCTACACGGACCTGCTACCTGCGTTCCGGCGCCAGGTCGATCGTGATCTTCGCCGGCTCCTGGCCCTGCAGCAAGACGACGGCTCGTGGGGGTTCGACTTGGGAGTGCACGACGAGGCGTCGGACACTTGGAGCCGGATCGACGAGGAAGGCGACGCAGCTCCTACGGCCGTCTCGCTTATCGCTCTGCGCGCGGCAGGCTACGGCACGGACAGCCCGGCAGTGAGCCGGGCCGTGAAGTGGCTCCTGGAAAACCAGTTCGAGTACGGCCTGTGGAACCGTTCGGCGCAGACCGGATTCGTGACGAATTCGTACGTGATCCGAGCCTTGAGCCGCCTGTACCCGGGAGATGCGGGAGCATTCCGTCGCAAGGACTTTGAACCTCACCCCGGTGAGACGCCTCTGGAGAAGCTGTCACGGATCCGCGCGCTGCAATCTACGGGCCGCGAGGATTTCGCGGACCTGATGATCGATGCGACCGTCGACGAGATGCCTGAAGTGCGGTACTTCGGGTACCTCGGGATCGGCGGAGCCCTCGCAAGCAAGGGAATCCCGGCCCTGATCGCGGGCCTTTCCGACCCGGTGAAGGCCTGCAGGGAGACGGCGTTCTGGTCGATGCGGCAACTGCTGCTCGACGACCGGGGCTGGCCGGCTCTTCTGGCCGCCTACCGCGCGGGGGATGAGCGAACCCGCCAGTCGGTGCTGCAGGCGCTGGTCACGAGGGCCGACCTGACCGGGCCCCGGTCGAGTGTGGATCGCAACGCTCTGGCGGGACTGTTCCGGGCGGCGATGCAGGATACTTTCCCCGGCGTCCGGGCCTACGCCTTCAAGGCCGCCTGGCGCTGGTGGGTCTGGAATCCGGCGTTGCGGCAGAGGATCAACCAGGGATGGGTGAATGCCCTGCTGACGGAAGAGCGTAATGCCCATGCAGAGAATGCCCTCCGCTACTCGACGGCATCGCTGCTGATCGTCAACGGACAGATCGCTAATCAAACCGGCACGGATAACCGCCCCCACCAGTACCGCGAGTTGGAGGATCTGTATCGGATGCTCTCGTCGGCCCACCGCGACGCGGCCGACAAGCGTGAGCTCTTCGAGGGACGGCTGGCGGCAGTGGCAGCAACGCATTTTGAGGAGCGCGGCAATGACGGCGGTCCCGGTCAACTCGGCTATTCGACGCCCGGGGCCACGGAAGTCGTCGGCGAGGTCCTCCTGCGGGTGTACCGCAACCGAGTCGAGACGAGCTCCGTCCCGTGGCGGTCCATTGCGTTGCAGGGTGCGGCCAACGTGAACTACCGCCCGCTCCAGAACCATTTGTTTGACCTTTTGCAGAGCGACGACCTAGAACAGGTGGCGGCGGCAGCGAAGGCCCTGTCCAATCCGCGGGCATTCCAGTTGCGTGCCGACAGGGAAACGATCCGTCCGCTGCTGGACAAGCTCGACGCGTTCTTGCGCGAGGGGCGGCGGGACGACGCCGAGGCGCTCGTCCGGTTCCTTTCGCGAGTCCGATGGCAGTTTCCGGAGGAAGATCCAAATGCGGAGAGCGAGTTCTTCCAGCTGCTCGTACCACCGGAAGAAGCTCCCCCTATTGCGTCAGCACCCTACTTGTTGGGGCGCCCGGCACCGTCCGCCACCGAGGGCCCATCCGGACTCGAGGAGCGATCGGCGCTGCTAGGAAGAGTGCTGGGCAACAACCCGACCCTGCAACGGCGGGCCGCGTTCGACCATGTAGGGGGGAGCGCCCGGTTCTGGCTGCCCTCGACGGAATGGATGCTGCGCTACCAAGAGGGCGGGCCCACCCTGGAAGACGCGATCGAAGGAGCTACCGAAGCCGAGGATCTGACGATCCTGGAGCTTACCGGCGGTCGCACGACAAAGCAGCTCGTCCCGGACGGACTGACGAGTCGCAACACCATATTGTGGTGGCGCGAGGGCCTTCCCGGGAACCAGTTGACGTTTGAGATCGAGGCTCCGGAGGCTGGGCCGTACGAGATCATCGCAGCCTTCCTGTTCGACCGGGAGATGGGCGTCGTCCAGCCGTCCCTTAACGGAGACCCGTTCGGGGATCCGATGGACTTCTACCGGTCCGACCTGACCGCACCAGGTCCCGTCTCGCTCGGAGTCCACACCTTCCTGGAGGGCCCGAACCGCCTCACGTTCCGCATGACCGATGCCAATCCCGATGCCGAGAAGAACTATATCTTCGGCCTCGATTACCTCAAGCTCGAGCCAGGCGAGACCGCAGGTACGCTCTTCACGAAAGACGAGCTGGGTATCGACGTGATCGACCCCATTGTCGAAGCGAAGGACCGCCTGATCAGCATGTTCACTTCCTGGTTCTCGGCCGATGCTCCCGAGGATGTGCGAAAGGAAGCTATCGCCCTTGCCAACAAGACGGCCCTGCGGCGCCATCCGGAAGTACTCAGAACCTTGACGTCTTGGGTCGAGCACGAGCCCAGCCCGGTGTATCGGGGCCGGATTGAGAACATTCTCAACAGTGACGACAAGGTCTATGGCGCGAAGCTCAGAGAACTGATCCAGCAAGATTCGGCGGAGCAACGCTCGGGCGAGATCAGACCGCTGGGCGATTCGGACGAATGGATCGCCGACATCATTCGCTTCCGTGACTACGTGTTTACAGAGATGACGCGAATCGACCCGAAGGACAACAGGGCATGCATATCGTGCCACGGGGTGCCGGGCCGCGTGCCGACGCTATACCTTGAGCCGCCGGACGCGGCGGGCTACATCCCGCCGGAAGGCTTGCTCGGCAACTATCGCCGGATGCAACAACGCGTCGACCTGCACGACGTCGAGAGGAGCAAGTTCCTGCGCAAGCCGCTGAACATCCAGTCGGGCGAGGAGGATGGCCACCAGGGCGGCGTCCGATACGACCCCGACGACCCGGGCTACCAAGTCATCCGGCGGTGGGTACTGGGCCAAGCCCAGCTACAGGGCGGCTGACCGCGAGGAGGCACCCGCCCGTTGACGTCTTCAGGCGGTCTCAATGGCCGCAGCCCTGGCGAGCCCTCGAAGCTCGATTTCGCGATTCCGGATTAGGAATTTCTGCACCTTGCCAGTCACCGTCATGGGAAAGCCATCGACGAAGCGGATGTACTCTGGAATCTTGAAATGAGCAATCTGCCCGCGGCAAAAGTCCTTGACCTCGTCCTCCGTCAGGCTGGCGCCTTCTTGGACTTTGATCCAAGCGAGCACGCGCTCGCCGAGACGCTCGTCGGGCACTCCGACTACGTAAACGTCCGCAATGGCGGAATGGCCGTGTAGGTACTCCTCGATCTCCCGGGGGTAAATGTTCTCCCCGCCCCGAATGATCATCTCCTTGGCACGGCCGGTGATGCGGAAGTTCCCGTCCTCGCGCATGGCCGCCAAGTCGCCCGTATGGAGCCATCCGTCGCTGTCGATCGCTCGGGCCGTGTTCTCCGGATCCTTGTCATAGCCCTTCATTACGAGGTAGCCGCGCGTCAGCAACTCGCCCCTCTCTCCGATGTCAACAGGCTCGCCCGTGTTGGGGTCGACGATCTTGACTTCCGTGCACGGCATCGCACGGCCCACCGTGGAGGTGCGGACCTCCAGCGAATCGTCGCACATGCTCTGCGTGATCGCGGGCGAGGCCTCGGTGAGCCCGTAGGCGATCGTCACCTCCCCGCACTGCATGTCGCTCACGACCCGTTTCATCAATTCCACCGGGCATGGAGAACCGGCCATGATCCCCGTCCGGAGGCAGGTGGTGTCAAATCCAGCGAACTCCGGATGGTTCATCTCCGCGATGAACATAGTGGGTACGCCGTAAACCGTGGTACAGCGCTCCTCGTCGATCGCTGACAAGACCGCCAGCGGGTCAAACTGGGCTGACGGGAGGACCAAGGTCGCTCCGAAAACGATCGACTGCAGGGATCCCAGCACGCAGCCGAAACAGTGATACAACGGCACGGGAAGGCAAAGCTTGTCTTCGGATGACCATTGGAGGCCCGTGCCCACCAAGTACGCATTGTTGACAAGATTGTGGTGACTCAGCAGGACGCCCTTCGGGCTTCCCGTGGTTCCTGATGTGTACTGGATGTTCACCACCTCGTGCTTGTCGCTCGGAACAGGGTCCGGGCGGACGCCACGCTCCAGCATGGACTGCCATTGGTCCGTTCCGAGCAGGATCGAATTCCTGAGAGAGTGCGCGCCCTGCTGGCGGGCTTCCGCCAGCACGTCGGAGTACCGGACCCACTTGTCGCTCTCATGCAGAAAGATCGCCTTCATCTCCGAGCGGCGAAGGATGTATGCCAAGTCGCGGGCGCGGTAGGCGGGATTCACGTTGACCAGGATTGCGCCGATCCTTGCGGTCGCGACCTGCAGGAAGACCCATTCCGTGCAACTCGACGCCCACATGCCGACCCGGTCGCCAGGCCGAATGCCCAGCCCCCACAGGCCTGCTGCGGTGCGGTCGACCTCATCAGCGAGCTGCCGATAGTTCAGTCGGACTCCCTGGTGCCTCGACACGAGCGCCTCCTCGTCCGCGTGCGCCCGCACAGTGTCGTCAAAGACCTCGTCGATCGTCTTGTCAATCAACGGGACCGCTGGGCCGACCGAATAGCTCTTCATCGTCTGAAACCGACGATTGTACACATCGCTACCGCTGCCCATGTTCCGGTGGGCCTTTAGAGGACCTGCTTTGCTATCTTTGTCTACCTGTGCATGTTGTCTCCGAGGACCACGCCATCAATCGGGATCGGCGGGAGCAGATCAAGTACGTGGGATTCACGGCCGTCGTGGGCGTCCTGCTACTGCTCAATCTCCTTGGGATCTTTGACACTTTCGCCGGTCTCGACACAGCGATCTTTCTGGCACTGCTAGCGGGTTACAAGACCTTCTACCGGGCCATTTCAGAACTCCTTGATCGCAAGATTTCGGCCGACTTGGCCATCGTCATCGCGGCCGCGGCGGCGCTGGCGATTGGCGAGTACCTAGCGGCCGCCGAGGCGATGTTCATCATGCTCCTCGGGGAAGGCCTCGAGGCATGGGCAGCCGGGCGCACGGAACGGGCGATCCACCGGTTCGTGGAGCAACTGCCGCACCACGCCCGAGTGATCCGCGACGGGAAGGAAGTCGAGGTCCATGTGGAGGACCTGGTGGCCGGCGACCTCGTCGCCGTGCGCGCCGGCGAACGGATCTCGGCGGACGGCATCGTAGAGCACGGGGAGTCCTCGGTGGACGAAAGCCCCATCACCGGTGAGTCGGTTCCCCGCGACAAGACTGCGGGGGATGAGGTTTTCTCCGGGACAGTCAACCGCCATGGTCTCTTGCACGTCCGGGTGACGCACGCCGGTGACGAGTCGACACTGGCCCGGCTGATCCACCTCGTGGAGGAGGCACGCGACCATCGGACCGCTCCCGTCGTGCGCGTGGCCGACCGCTACGCGCGGTACTTCCTGCCGGCGATTCTTCTGGCCGCCGGAGCGGTCTACTTCCTTTCGAGCGATGTCGAAACGGCGGAGCGGGTCCGTCGTGCGGTCGCTGTCCTGATCGTCGGATGCCCGTGCGCGCTGATCCTCGCCACTCCGGCGGCGATGGTAGCGGCCATCGGCGGTCTGGCCCGGCGGGGTCTGCTGGCTCGAGGAGGACAAGTCGTGCAGAAGGCCGCCGAAATCGACACCGTCGTCTTCGACAAGACAGGAACGCTGACGACAGGGGAATTCGAGATCGTCGAGGTCATCGCCGCCGAAGGCCACACCGACGAGCGAGTACTCACGCTCGGAGCGACGGCTGAGGCTGGTTCGGACCATCCGCTGGCGAACGTCATCGTCCGCAGCGCCGAGGCGCGGGGGCTTCCCTTCGAGGAGTCCCGAGACGCCAGGATCGTTCCGGGCCGCGGCGCGCAGTGCGCCTGTAACGGACGGATCGTCAGGGCCGGCAACGAAGCATTCCTCTCGGAGGCCGGCATCGAGGGCCTCCAGCCATACCTCGAGGCCGCCGACAGGGCTGGTGCGACTCCGGTCCTAGTGGCCGACGGCGACCGCTTCGCCGGGGCCATTCTCCTGCGCGACACCCCGAAGCCAGGAGCCCATGACGCGATTCACGAGATTGAGGACCTAGGCCTGTCGAACGTCATCCTGCTGACCGGCGACCGACGGAAGGCGGCCGACGCGATGGCCAAGGTCGTGGGCATCAGCCACGTGGAAGCCGAACTGCTTCCGGAGCAGAAGCTGGACCGCATCAAGCAGTTACAGATCCAGGGCAGGAAGGTCGCGATGATCGGCGACGGGGTGAATGACGCCCCTGCACTGGCAGCCGCCGATGTGGGAATCGCCATCTCCGGCTCGGGAGCGGACATTGCGGCCGAAGCTGCGGACGTCGTTGACCTGAACGCGCAGATCGGGAGACTGCCGAAACTCTTCGGTGTGTCACGCCGGGCGGTGACGACAGTCTGGCAGAACATCATCCTGTTCGCCGGCGTTGTCAACGTGGTCGCGGTGTACGTGGCCGGAAAAGGATGGATGGGGCCGGCGCTCGCCGCGGGCGTGCACCAGATTTCGTCGATCTTCGTGATGCTCAACTCGGTCCGTCTCCTGCGCGTGGAGCGTCCCGCGGGACACGTTTCCAAGTGGCAGCGTCTCTGGGAGTTCGTCGGGCTGAAACGCGTCTGGGCGGGGCTCCTGGACGTACTGAGCCGGATTGACCCGGCATCGGGTTTCGCGTGGCTCGTGGAGAACCGCCGACGGCTGGCCAAACCCGCCGGAGCGGCGCTACTTGCAGCGTGGGTCTCCACGTCGGGATTCATAATCGACACGGAAGAGGTGGGCGTGATCGAGCGGTTCGGCCGCAAAGTGCTCCCGCATCGAGAACCGGGTCTTCACCTCAAACTCCCGTGGCCCATCGATCGCCTGACGCGAATCCGCGCCAAGCAGGTGCGGGTGATCGAGATCGGTTTCCGGACGTCGCCGGCAACGACGTTCAGCGAGCCTCCCGCTTACGAATGGAACCTGCAGCACCGGGACGGGAGGATTCAGCTGCGCGACGAAGAGACACTGATGCTAACCGGAGATCAGAACATGATCGAAATGACGGCAGTCGTCCACTATGAGATTGAGCGGCCCGACGACTACCTCTTTCGGCAGGTCGACGCCGAGGCCACGATCCGCGCGGCATCAGAAGCGGCGCTGCGCTCCGTTGTGAACACGATGCATCTGGATGCCCTGCTAACGGCAGGACGGCGCGAGGCTGAGAAGCTTGCGGCCAAGCGCATGAACGACATGCTCGGCGACTACGAGGCTGGCGTACGCGTCCTTCAGATCCACATCCAGGATATGCATCCGTCCGTTGAGGTTGTCGACGCATTCCGCGAGGTCGCCGGGGCACTGGAGGAGAAGAACCGCATGATTAACGAAGCGGAGGGTTACGCCAACGAGCAGGTGGCGCTGGCCAGGGGACAAGGCGAAGCGCTGGTCCAAGAGGCCAAAGGCTACCGGGTCAGCCGTTCCGACAGGGCGGGCGGCGACGCCGCTCGATTCACTCAGTTGGAGGGCGCCTACCGCTCCGCGCCGGAATCGACTTCCACTCGTCTGTACCTGGAAGCTATGGAAGAGATCCTGCCGGGGCGGGAGAAGCTGGTGATCGACTCTCAAGGCGGAAAGCGAACACTCTGGACCATGGACGATGGCGTGCTGGTCGCCCCACCGGGCTCCCAAATGCAACAGCCACCACCGCCATTCGAATTACCTGAGACCGGGGAATAAGCCATGCACGACCACGGCCACTCGCACGACCACGGCCACTCCCACGACCATCATTCCCACTCCCACGATCACGGGCATGACCACGGGCATTCGCACTCCCGTCACGACCCCTTTGACTGGCAAGCGTTCTGGCCTCGGAACCGCGTCCGGCTCCTGGTAGCGGCGGGCTTGTTCCTGGCGTGGTCGGCGCTGTTCACGGTTCGCGAAACCGAGTTCGCGCTTGTGACCCAGTTCGGTGCGCCCGTTCGGACGATCACCGAGGCCGGCCTGAGCATCAAGTTCCCCCTCATCCACCAGGTCCGCACATACGATCGCCGTCTGCGCGTGTACAACCCTCCCCGGTCGGAGTTCCTCACGAGGGACAAGAAGAACCTCAGCATCGACAGTTACGCCCTGTGGCAGATTGCGGACCCGGAGACGTTCGTCCAGCGACTGGGGAACGAGCAGGCAGCCGAGATGCGCCTGCATGACCTGGTCTGGGCGGGGCTGGCGGCAACGATCGCCAGGCTCGATCTGGAGCAGATCGTTTCGACGTCACCGGAACTGGTCAAGACAGATCACGTCCTGGACCGGCTCGCACGGGAAAGCGGAACGGAGGCATTGCAGGAATACGGCATTCGCGTGGTGGACGTCCGCCTCAAGCGGCTGAACCTGCCCGAGCAGAACAAGCAGAGCGTGTACGCGCGCATGCGGGCCGAACGAGAGCGCATCGCCCGCCAGTACAGGGCTGAGGGCGAGGAGCAGGCACTCCGCATCCGGGCGGAAGCAGACCGCAAGAGGGAGGAGATCCTGGCTAAAGCGTACAAGGAAGCCGAGACGACCAAAGGCGAGGGGGATGCGGAGGCCGCACGGATCTACGGGGCGGCGTATTCGCGCAATCAATCGTTCTACAAGCTGACTCGCACGCTGGAGGCCTACCGCAAGGCCCTCGACGAGGACACCACGGTGATCCTGAGCGCGGATTCCGAACTCCTGCGGCTGATGACTCGGGGACAGTAGCCGCCGCTATGCACCAGCATTCTCATCCATCGCCGTCGGCCGGCAAGCCCTCCTACGAGCGAGCCGTCGAACGCCTGCAATCCTTGCGGGCCAAACACGTCGTCACCGGCGTGCTAGCGATCTGGCTGCTGAGCGGCCTGTATATCGTGCCCACAGAGGAACAGGCGGTCCTGTCAACCTTCGGCGCACTGGCGAACGACCAGGTCCCTCCCGGGGTCGGCTGGCATTTCCCGTGGCCGGTCGGGAGCGTCCATAAGCTGAAGGTGCGGGAACTCAAACGTGCGTTCATTGGCGGCGAGGTCGCCGACGAGGCCAATGCGATCCCTGCAGATCCAGTCCTGTCCCAGTTCCTGACCGGAGACCAGAACATCATCAACATTCGAGCGGTCGTCCAGTACAGCATCACGAAGCCTGCTCGCTACCTGTTCGAGGCTCGGAACGTAGATCAGGCCGTTGCGAACGCGGTCGAGGCGGCACTCGAACGGCAAGTGTCCTCCCGGGTGGTTGACGAGGTCCTCACGACGGAGAAGATTGCGATCCAAGAAGAAGTCCGCCGCGTTGCTCAGGAGTTGGTCGATCGCCTCGATCTGGGGGTCGTCCTCTCCACCGTGAACATCCGATCAGTCAGTCCGCCAGCAGAGGCTGCGGACGCCTTCCGTGACGTGGCGTCAGCCAGAGCGGATGCGTCGCGGATCGTGAACGAGGCGGAGGGCTACAGCAACGACATCCTGCCCCGGGCCAGGGGCGAGGCCCAGCAATTGCTGTCGGCCTCACAGGGATATCGAGCGAGCAAGATCCAGCAAGCGCAAGGCGACACAGCGCGGTTCGAGCGGCTGGCCGCGGAGTACCGGCGCAATCCCGAAGTGACCCGCAGCCGCCTGTACCTCGAAACCATGGAGGAAGTCCTGCCGCGGCTGCGCAAGACCATCGTGGATGAGGACGGGAACCTCGACCTGACCATCATCCGCCGAGGTCCGGCGGCTCGGTCATCCGTGCGATGAGCAAGGACTCCCGGGCCCAAGCCATCACGATTGCCCTGATCGTGGGCGTCCTTGGATTCGTGGTCTGGAATCAGGGCGGGTTCGACGCCCTGCGACGCAACTCCGGTGGAGGAAGCGGTTTCCTGGGAATCGGCACGTCGAAAAAGGCCGAGCCCCGCGACGTCATCTACTCCATGCTCGACGCAGCCAGGGACGGGATCGTCGACGATTACCTGGAGTGCTACTCGGGCCAAATGGAGCGCACTCTCCGACAGAGCCTCGAGGAAATGGGACGCCAGCGGTTCTCCGAATTCCTGCAGGCACGAAATCGCGACATTAAGGGAATCGCCATGAACGCCCCAGTTGAAACCGGAGAGGAAGCAGAGGTCCGAGTCGAATACGTGTACGCCGACCGGAACGAAGTCCAGGAAATCTACCTGCGGCAGCTTGACGGGGACTGGAAGATCGCGCGTGTCAGCGACATCCGGCGCGTGGAAACGCCCGTCCCCTACGGCACGCCCGTGTACTAACGCGCCGAGTCACCACGGCCGCCTCAGGCAATTCCGCGGCCGGACGAGCCGGACGGGGCCTTCCAGCCCGGGTTCTCCTGAACGTTCACCCACACATGGACGTGCGGAGACCCCCGGAAGTACCAAACCATCGTTGGACTCTCGAGCTTCCAGACATCCCAAACGCCGTCGTTGCCCAGGTCTTCGTTGCGATAGAAGGCCATGGTGAGCCGCTCGACTCCTCCGTTCGTTTCGATCAGGCTCAGCACCTCCTTGCGATCGACCTCGCGGAAGGGAGACAGCAGGTCCAGCAAAGTCTGCTTGACCAACTCGCGCTGATCGCGCGACATGTCCGACACGGAGAGCCCGTCTGGCACCTCGGATGGCTCGACCGTGTACACGCTCCGCTCGCGGGGCGCGCGCAGCTGGAGCGCCTCTGTGCGTTGGTGGCGATCCAACGCCTGATAGACCTCGTTCGCCCGCTCCGCCTGGAACCAGTAGACGTTGTTCGGGTGGGTCGGGCGCTCGTAAAAGCTCTCCCCCTCGTGGCCGTAGAAGATCGGTCCCCCGAATGCCGCTCCCTGCACCGAATCACCATCGCACCGTGCCGTGCAATGCCGGCCCGTAATGACGAACTCGAATTGTCCCGAGCCCGGATCACCGAACAGCGCGACCGAGAGGTTGCGCACGCTTCCGAAGTCGTCGGAAACGTGTTTCATGAGCGAGCCGTGAAACTCGGGGTCGTGGAGTTCCATGAAGATCTGCTCGATCATCGCCTGCTGGTCCCTGTTGAAGAACCGACCGACCCTGGCGTTGGTGATGTGCCAGTTGTTCTCGACCCTGGAACGCAGCGGGCTGTCGAAGGGCAGGACAACGGTGCGGCGCTGCTCCTCGGTAAGGCCCTGGTGCAATTGGGCGACCAGTGTTTCGGACCGCCGCTCTTTTCCGAGCGTCGCGGCAGAAGCCGCAACGACGGGAGATGCGAGGCTCGCGGTCGCGAGAAACTCGCGACGATCGAGGTGGCGGTTGGTATCCATGGCTGCTGCCTTGAATTGACAGACAACCGGGCTCCTTGGTTACCCTCCTCCGAAACGGACTTTCACCGCGATCCAGCTCGCCACGACAGGCAGCTTCCCGCCGAAACCGGTACTCACGAACTTTGCTCGGACCGCCAATCCGGGGAACGAATAGGGTCAGCGGGTCCGAATAGGATCGGGCGGTCGAGTGGGACGCGGCCGCGGATCCTCCCGAATCCTTCGAAGCACCTCCTCGATCCCGCGCTCGAGTTGCGGGTCCCTGCCGGCCAGAACGGACTCCGCGTCGTTTTCGACCACGATGTCAGGGTCGACACCGTGTCCCTCGATGATCCAGGAACCGTCCACTGCGTTTGTCGCGAACTCCGGCACGCGGATGTCGCCTCCGTCCATCAGCGGTCCGTGCGAGGTGATCCCGATGACGCCGCCCCACGAACGCTTTCCTATGAGGGGGCCCAGGCCTGCCGCCTTGAAGCGCGCGGCGAATATGTCGCCGTCCGATGCTGAGTTCTCGCTGACCAGGCACACCAAGTGCCCAAGGAAGACCTCGTTCGGGTACGTCCGGAAATCCGAGTTCGTCCGCGAGAAGCGAGTGCCCAGCAGCTTCCGGCTGAGGCGCTCGATCAGCATCTGGGACACGTTGCCCCCTCCGTTGCCGCGGACGTCCACGATAAGGCCTTCCTTCCGCAACTGCGGGAAGTACCACTTGATGAACTCGCTGATGCCGCTGGAACTCATGTCAGGCACATGGATGTATCCGACCTTTCCCTCGGTCGCCTCGGCAACCGCCCTACGATTGCCTTCAACCCAGTCCAGGTACCGCAGGTTGGACTCGTCGTCGATCGGCCGGTAATCGACAGTTCGGGCGCCTTCTGGGTCGGGACGGTCATTGAGCAGGAGCTCGACCGGGCGCGAAGCCTTGTGGCGGAGAAGCCGGAATGGGTTATCGGCTGCGCGCAAGTCCTCTCCGTCAATCGCAAGGATATAGTCCCCTTCCCTTGCGGCGACTCCGATTTCGGTCAACGGCGCCCTGTATTCCGACTCCTCGTTGTGGCCCCTCAGAATCTTCGTGATCCGATAACGGCCGCTCGCAGCGTCCAGTTCCAAGTCGGCCCCCATCAGTGCGACCTTCGGCCGGCGCGGAGTGGCGTAGTCCCCACCCGAAATGTAAGCGTGCCCGACATTCAGCTCGGCGATCATCTCCCCGATGACGTAGTTGAGGTCCGAGCGGTGCCGGACATGCTCCAGCCACGGCCGGTATCGATCGCGGATCGCCGCCCAATCGTAGCCGTGCATGTTCTCGACGTAGAAGAAGTCCCGGTAGCGCCTCCAGACCTCGTCGAAGATCGCCTCCCATTCCTGTTCCGGCACCAAGTTAACCTGCAAGCCCGAGGTCGACACCGTTTTTGGACTCTTCGAATCCGGCTTCACGTCGTAGAGCTTGTAGGCTCCGCCCTGTCGGACCAAGATCTTCTTGCCGTCCTCGGACAGCGCGAACCGCCGGCCGTCGGTAACCGTCTTCAACTCACGCTTCTCCAGGTCGAAGATCTTAATGGCCGACTCGCCGCCCGATTCCCGGCCGTAGTAGAACGGCCGCCCCTGCACGACAAGCAGCGATCCCTCGACAGCCGCCAGGCCTGCATACGGATAATTGTCGGCAGGCACCGGCACGCGGGCCACCCTGTCGCCCAGCCCATCAAAGTCGATGCGGATCGGCCCCTCGCTGGAATCTGCCTCCGCAGACTCCTCTGCCTCCCCCTCGCCGTCGTCTGCATCCTGATCCTCGCCGGGTTGGCCTTCCTTCGGGTCGTCCTGATCGGCAATCTCGGCTTCGTCGCTCTCTGGCGGGAACGGATGCGGTACGTCCTTGCGCAGGGCGAGAGCGAACACGCCCGTCTGGCGGTCGGTGGCGAAGTTCCATTCCGTCGATGAAATCAACGGCGAGAACTCGCGGTCGCTCAGGTAATACAGGTACTCTCCGTTCGCGCCCCAGGCCGGGCTGTGCTCGTCGAACAGTTCGCCACCAATCTGATGCAGGGCCTGGCTGGCCGCGTCCCAGACGAATATGGAATTCACGCGTGCCGATACACTGACGGTAAAGGCGAGGAATCCACCCTTCGGGGACCACACGTAATCCGTGATTCGCCCACGAGGCTCGTCGGCGATTTCCGTGACCTGCTTGCTGGCAACGTCAAGGACATAGGCCTTCCCCTCCTTGTCCGAGAAGGCGATCCGCTTCGAGTCGGGGGACCAGACGAGGCGGTACAGTCGCCCGCGCACACCCTCCGTCAGCTGCTCCGCCCGGCCGCCTTCCTGATCGACGACGAAGACCTGCTCCTCGCCGGACTCGTCTGACACGAAGGCGATCCTTCGTCCGTCTGGAGACCAAGCCGGAAGCCGGTCATGGGCGTCGGAGGACTGGGTGAGGTTGCGGGTCGGCCCCTTTTCCGCCGGGACCGTGAAAATGTCCCCGCGGGCACTGAAGACGGCCCGCCGGCCCTTCGGGCTCAACGAGTAACTCTCGATCGTCCCAGCTGCCGAAACCCTTCTCGGACGCCTTGAGCCGCCGTCACTCGGCACCTCGATGCTGATGGGGCGGGAACGCCCCGTCTTGGCGTCGAAGACTCTCAGCTCCCCATTCAGTTCGTAGACGATTCGCCCGCGGGAATCCGACGACGGCCAGCGAACGTCCCACGTTTTCTCGCGCGTTAATTGGGTGACGTTGCCCGATTCCGAGTCGAAGCGATAGAGATTGAGGATGCCGTCCCGGTCCGAGACGAAGTGCACATCTGCTCCAATCCACATCGGGTCCCGGTCCGTACGGACATGCTCGGTGATCCGCCGTGTCGTCTGGGCTGCGCGGTCGAACAGATAGAGATCCTGTGCCCACCCGCCCTGATACCGCTTCCACGTCCGAAAGTCGCGGAATAGGGGCGAGTACGCCACCTGCTTCCCGTCCGGAGAAATGCTCCCGGCTCCAGACACCGGCATCGCCAGCGGAGTGGGAAGGCCACCGTTAAGCGGAACGGTGTAGAGCCTTCCGTCCTTCGCACCCCAGAAGGATCGCGACGACCGGAAGAGCACAGCTGAACTATCGGGAGTCCAGCCGTGGACGTGGTTGTCGTAGCCCCAGCGAGGGGCGAGCGGCCCCCTAGCGGGGTAGTAGGTCAATTGGCGGGGCACCCCTCCCTGGGACGGCATGACATAGACCTGCTCGTCGCCGTCGTACTGTCCCGTGAATGCGATCCACTTCCCGTCCGGCGAGAACTTCGGGAACACTTCAAGGCCCTCATGAGCCGTCAGGCGTACAGCGCGGCCACCTTGGTCGGACGAGGACCACAGGTCGCCTGCGTAGGCAAACGCGACCCGGTCGCCTTGGATATCAGGAAACCGCAGCAGTTTGGTCTGGGAGAAAGCCAGACCGGCCAGCAGGGGCACAAGCAGCAATCGGGTTAGCACTCATGGATTCTACCAACCGGTATAGGGAGGCGTTCAGGGGCGGGCAAGCCCACCGAGTCCCGGCATTCGAGAGAGCGCCGCAGACGTGGCGATGGCTGGCAGACGACCGCAGGCGTCCTACCGCGCCAGCGCGTTCTCAAAGAAGGCCTTCATCGCGGGGTAGGTCAGAAGCCCCTGTCTCCCGAACACGCCGTGGCCCTCGTTGTCGAAGATCATGTACCGAACTTCCCTGGCCCCGGCCTCGCGCAAGGCCTTCGCGAACCGGTCGGACTGCTCAATGGGAACGGTGCGATCTGCAGTGCCGTGTACCAGCAGGAAAGGCGGAGCATCGGCCCTAACGTAGCTGATCGGCGACGCCTGCCTGGCGCGGTCTCTGAGCGTGTCCTCGGGGCCTGCCAGGAACGTGGTCGAAAGCCGCTGCGGCAAGACCCCGGGCGCCCCCCAATTGAGAAAGTCGGTAGGCGTCGCGGATGCACAGACCGCCTGCACCAAGCTGGATTGGTCCCGATAGGGGCCGCTCCCCTCCAGGCCGTCGGCCTCCCTGACGAGGCCCAGCAGGGAGACCAAGTGAGCGCCCGCCGAATTCCCGTAGGCGCCGATCCGCTCCGGATCGACCTGGTATTTCTCGCCATGAGCGCGCAGCCAGCGCACGGCTGCCTTCACGTCCTCGACCTGGGCCGGCCACGGCGCCTCGCCCGTGAGGCGGTAGTTGACCGAGATCGCAACGTACCCGTCACTGGCATACCGTGCCGGGATGGCCGCCCACTGGCCCCGGCGCTTGTCTCCGCTCCGCCAGCCCCCGCCGTGAACCACGACGATGCCAGGGCGCAGGCGATTCGAGTCGCGCTCCGGCAGGTACAGATCCAGTTTCTGGGCCGCGCTTTCTTCGGCGTAGGCGATGTCCAGGCGGGTCTCGACCCCTGCCGGCAGTTCGGGCGGCGCAGCTGGTGCTGCGCGCTGCCGGGCTTGCGGAAAGGCCGCGATCGCCGATACCAAGCCGACAAGAAGCAGGTTTCGCATGGCTGGCTCCCTCAGTTGCTACTTCGTTGCTCGTGCGGCTCTACCTTCACGGGCGTTGCCCATTTCGTGTCGATCGCACTGGGCTGCACCCGAACGTGCTGGCGCAGGAAGGCATCGGCGTCACGGTTCGCCCGCAATGCTGTCGCCGGGTCGCGCCCAATGCCCCAGTAGAACCCGTGCGGTTCCCCTGGGTAGGTCTTGAGGGTTACCGGCTTGCCGAGAGTTTCCATTTCGGGCACGAACAGGCCCAGATTGAAGGCCTTTAGGGCATGCACATCCCCGTGCTGGATGAGGGTGGGAGTGGACAGGCCCGAAAGCTTCTTCCTCGTCCGCTGCTGGATCTCATCGTCGTACAGGAGCTTCGGATCCGAGTTCATCACATCCCATCGGCGGTCCCCGGTCGGGTTGCCGTCGGCCCCGAGCACGATGTGATCCTTCGTGAACATGCCCATGTAGATGATCGTGGCGGGCTCGCCCGCCACGATCGCCGAGAGCTCGTCGGAAACGCTTGCGACCTCCAGCGCCAGCGTGCCGCCTCCGCTGCCCCCATACAACGCGATGCTCTCGGAATCCACGTACGGCAGATTCCTCAGAGCACGAACAACAGCGAGAGTGTCCTCAATCACGCCGCGGCCCTGCGGATCGCGACGAATCTCCCGTCGAGTCGCGGTTACCGCCACGTAGCCCCAAGACAGAAACCGGGCCTGCGCGGGCTGCTGCACGGCGTTCCTGCGGAGGTCCTCCATGGAACTCTGGCCGAGTCCGCCATGCATGAACACAATGGCTGGGAATGGACCGCCTCCCGGCGGCTTGCGGACCGCTGCGTAGGCCGTATCGGTCACCGTCAACTCCGTGACCGGAATGCGGTCCTCCGAGATCAGCGGGTACGTAACCTCGCTCGCAAAGGCGAAACAGCCAAGCGCCAGACTGAGAGCACCAAATTTGCCGACCATGGCTGCCTCCTGAATCGGCGAGTATTGTAGCGTAGGGACTCACCTTTCGGCCCACGCTCCGACGCGACCAGTGCGTTCGCCCGGGGATGCACAACCGCAGGGGCAGTAGAAATACCATGTCAGCAATCTCTCGCCGATCAGCCCTTACAGCTCTGTCCGGTGGATTGGCCTCAGTCTCCTTCGGAGCCGAGCGGAGACCGAACGTCCTCGTTGTCATCTCCGACCAACTCCACCACGCGGCCCTCGGATGCGCAGGCAACGATGGCATCGAAACACCCAACATCGACCGTCTGGCGAGCCAAGGAGTCCGGTTCGAGAATGCCCTGTGTCCGACGCCGTTCTGCAGCCCGACACGGGCGTCACTGATGACCGGGCTGTTCCCGCACCAGCACGGAATCATCAACAACGTCAGGAACGACGCGCCGGGACTGAACCCGGACCTGCCAACCACTGAAGAGGCACTCTCCAACGCCGGGTACATGGCGCGGCAATTCGGCAAGTGGCATCTCGGAGAGAAGACCCGCGTGCCCGCCTACGCCCAGGACCCGGAGCGGAACTATCGCCAGTACTTCCGATCAATCGCTCGGGAAATGCCCGCGCCGCCGGACGGCCCGGTCAGCAGGGTCGGACGACCGATATTCCCGATTGACGCGGTGCGGACGGCGAACGCCAACTTCGATGGCAACGGTCCATCGAACACCTGGATCGGACGAACGGACGTTCCAGTCGAGCACACCGAGGAAGCGTGGATTGCCGACCGGGCGATCGAGACCCTCGCCGAGCTGGGTGGCAGGCCGTTCTTCATGACGGTCAGCTTCCCCGCGCCCCACGCGCTGTGGGTGATCAATGAGCCCTACTACGGCCTTCACGAACGCCAGCGTATCTCGCTTCCGGCGAACCGGAGTTCGGTTCGGGACGTGGACCGCACAACTCCCGCCTGGCGCTTTGGACAGCTTCTCGGCGAGGAAGGGATGCGCGAGTACTTGGGAGTCTACTACGGGATGGTCTCGATGATGGACGCCAACTTCGGCAGGATCCTTGCCGAGTTGGAGCGTCTCGGCGAGACGGACAACACCTTGGTCGTCTTCACCGCCGACCACGGGGACATGCAGGGCGGCCACGGGATGTACGACAAGACCAGCTACTCGATGTACGAGGAGACCACCAGGGTCCCGCTGCTGCTGCGCTATCCAGCGAGGATCCCGGCCGGAAAGACGATCAAGACCCATGCCGGGACGTGCGACATCTCTCCGACCATCCTGGACTACCTCGGGGTCGGAGTAGCGGAGACTCTGGCCGGACAGAGCCTCAGGGCCTACATTGACGACTCGGAAGACATGGATCGACCGATGTTCGCCGAGCGCGATCGGTCAGCTTGGGGTTCGGAGGGCCCGCCGCACTTCCAACGACTGATTCGAACTCAAGAATGGAAGTACGTCTACCATTCGCGCGGCGATTCGCAACTCTATGACCTCGCGAAAGACGCGGGCGAGACCCGCAACCTCATCGACGATCGAGCGGCCCGCAGTGCTCGACGGAAGCTGCACGGTGATCTGGTCCGCTGGATGGGCGACACAAACGATCCGCGAGCCGAAGAGATTACCGGATCTTGAGGCCCTGGCAGGTTGCCGCCAGAAGAGCGCTCCGTGCGTAGGCATGCTGGCGGCGTCAACTCTGCGATCACACTGCAGACAGGTCTCATCAGTAGACTAACTGGTGCCGTAAGCCCGGTGTTCCGTCACGGCAAGTTTCCGGCGTAGACGGACTTGAGCTTGCCGCAGGAGTCATCGAGCGTCATCTGCCAGTCCACGCAACGTTATCCTCCCGCAAAGTCACCAGACCACCGGTCCGGCGGCCATGCCAGCGCCGGCGCGTCATACAGTTCAACCCGCTCTCTGGAATGTTCAGCCAGCTGCCATGTTGCGGCGTGCAGCCGAGCTCGGTGCGGCGTAAATCGGGCGGCGCTGCGTTCGGAGGCCATCGATCCCGGTCCGCCCTCCTGACAGGCGCTGGTATACTGCGACAGCGCGGAACCCGCGCCCACCGGGAGTCGCATGGCGGACGAGCGGGTCATCCAGCAGGGCTTGGCCAAGCCGGCCAGCGAGCCCGTAACCGAGTTCTACCCGGATTCCGACGGCCGGCCCATGGCGGAGAACGACACCCATTACGGGGCCATCCGCTCGATCCGGGAGCCGCTGGCGTCCCGCTACCGGGGCAGCGCGGACACCTACGTCACGGGCGACCTGCTGCTGTACTACCGGCGCTACGATCCGAGCCAGTGCCTGGCACCGGACGTGATGGTCGTGCTGGGGACGTCCCCGCAGGCGCGGCGCAGCTACCGGCTGTGGGAGGAGGGCAAGCCGCCGGACTTCGTGGTGGAGGTGAGTTCGCCGGACTCGTACGGGCACCACAGCGGGCCGAAGCGGGAGCTGTTGGGGAGACTGGACGTGCGGGAGTACTTGCTGTTCCGGCCGGACTACGGGGGCGGAACAGGGAGCGGGGAGGTGCGGCTGTACCGGCAGTGGGGCGGGCAGCTCGTGGAGGCGGACCCGCACGGCGAGGTGGGGGGCGAGCCGGAGTACGCGAGCGAGGTGCTGGGAGTGGGGTTCCGGGCGGACGGGAACCGGGTGCGTCTGCGCGACCTGGAATCGGGCCGGGACCTGGAGTTGCCCGAGGAGGTCGAGCAGGCGCGGGACGCGGCGGAGCAAGCGTGCGAGACCGAGAGGCAAGCGCGCGGGACGGCGGAACGCCGGGCGAAAGAGGAGCAGCAAGCCCGCAAGGAAGCCGAAGCTCGCATTGCCGAACTGGAGGCACTC
>CAYWUV010000053.1:0-39556 GCA_964461235.1 uncultured Bryobacterales bacterium
TACCTGCGGTCCATGCCCGCGCTCGGTCACAATCCTCTCGTCGCCATTCAAATCGTACTCGTCGGCCACGCTGCCGACACGGTAGAACAACCTCTATGGCCCGACATCAACAGACGCCTGAGCAGTTACCCTTGTGAACCGATCAAACTGCTCGACGTCATCCATCTGGCGACGGCACCGGCAGTTCGAGTGTAGCGCCCGAGATGCAAGTGCAGTCATTCGAGGATCGGATTCGCAACCATGCGAGCGGACGCGGATTCGAAGTTGTGCCGGAAATGGGCAACCAGGGGCGCGGTCGCTGGCACCCAGACCCTATCGCGGTGGGCCGGTCAACAACGCACCTCTCCTCGAGAGCCCGGCATCCCCCGCGGTGGTGGATCGGCGAAGCGCATCCGCGGACCGGATTGCACGCTGGACGGATTGACCCCGGCCCGCAGGATGACTGGGGCTCGCCGGACGGCAGGCCGGTGTGCTACTGCCCGAGGCGGTAAAGGCAAGGGCCACGAACACCTTGCCTAGTGGTACAGGGGCTTGGTCTGGTAGCGCGACGAAAGAACTGGTGCCTCTCAAGCGCCCACTGGAAGGACCCGCGTGCGTTCGATTTCGAATCCACTGAGCGATTCGGCGAGACCCTTGCCGGCTGAGCGTCGGAACGTGTGGGGTAGGTCCGGCACCTCAATCCTCGACGCCCGTTCCGGCTCTCCAAATACCCGCTGAAGAACACGGAAGAGGTCCGGGCTCCGTTCATCCAGCAAGGACCGCCCTTCCGCCGGGGCCTCGGCCGAGAGCCGGCTTGCCCCGCCGAAGCCGTCATGGATGTGAGCAGGACCGAGGGACCAGGGGAAGGATACGTCCGGCCGAGGTTGGAGGTGCGATGCGGGGAGGACACGTTGTTGGTCTCCAGCAATTCGATCCCGCACCACGAGTTCGTCCAGATCACCCCGAACCCGCTAGCGGAGCCGGATCGCGTGCACCGCATCCCCATCAAGCCGAAGTTGCCCGAGGAGCCGAGTCCCATCCCCCTGTTCGGGCCCGCTGGCGTCGCCATCAACGGCATCCCGATCTTCGGCCGGAACGAAGGGGCTGTACCGTCGCCCGGGTTCGGGGATCCGGTCTACAACGCCGTCGTGGACACCTGCAAAGGACGTACTGCACGCGAGGACCACTGCCACGCACTCGTCCAGTCCTGCTTCGAGGCATGAGCGAAGAACAGCGAACCGTCGCCGATCCTGGCCTTCGCAGCGGACGGTTTCCCGGTCGACGGACCGTTTGGATGCGCCGACACCGAATGCTCGGAAATCATCGAATCCAAGAGCAGCTGGGACCCGTTGCGGAGCCCGGAGATCGACGCATGGGACGCATTCCAGTTCCGCTCCAAGGACGGGCGCGAGTACTAGGAGCAGTACAGCGGCCACTGCGGCGACGACCACGGCGGAACGTATCACTACCACGCCACGGCGACCTGGCCGTACATCGTCGGTTGCTCCTCAGGCACTCCGACCAGCGCAGGCCGAACTCCGCCGGTCCGCCGGACCTCATCGCGCGAGAGGCGCCGGCCCGAACCAGATGCGGCCCCTCGTACGAGCGCGGGACAGGTCGAGAAAGCAGCGGCCGCGCTTGGAATCGCACCCGAGAGGCTCGCAGAGGCCCTGGGCCTGAAAGGCGATCGCGAGACGCCGATGAACTACGTCTCGGCCGCTGGGGCACTCGATGTGTCCTATCCCGATCTGAGCCGGGCGCTCGGGGTCGAGCCGCAAGCCGGCCAGCCCGGCAGGAAGCAGCCGCCGCAGGGTCGGGGCGGCAGGTGTGGCCCTCCGCCGTAGAGACGAGGCAGGGCGTCGCAAGGCACGGTCTTCGTCCTACCCTGAGACGGTTTGGGAACCCCGCTGGCACGTAGCTTCGTCGAGGACCGGCAAACCTCGAGGCCCGTAACGGTCGTGGCACGCCCCGCGGTGATTTCGATTGCGGAATTTTGTACAAGATGTGCCATGTAGATCGACAATCGATATTGGGGGGCGCATGTCACGAACTGCAAGATCCGCGCTGCGGTCGAAGTCTGGATTGCGACGGCCCTGCTCCACCGCGAGCACCCCGACCGCGACGACTTCACCGTTGCCGAAACCGTCGAGCGGGCGGAACGCGAGAACGTGACGCACTCGCCGACCCTGCGTCCGGGCCTTCGGACCCACGCGACACAGCATTGCGTTGCCGGCAAGCCTGCCAGGCCGGCACAGTATCGCATGCTCATCGAAACGACGTTTGGCCGGAGGCACCTCTACCTGCCCCCGAGACCATGCTCATCGCGAGCGCGCCGCGGGGAAGGCCGTGCCAAGGCCTGACCAAACACCCGAGAGACATCTCTCTTCTGGGCTGGTATCGCGAGCACTTCGCTCAGGGCGATGAAGAGAGTCCGGAGGATCCCATCCTGAGCCTGCGAGGCCTCGGCAAGGGACTGTGGGAGGACGAATCCGCCGAGGTATACGTCAGACGCCTCCGGGAGCGCTCGGGATGAGCCGGGTGTTCTGGGACACGAATCTGGTCATCTACCTGATCGAGGATGCAGGCGACCAAGTCGCAGCCCTCTACGTGCGCATGCGGGAGCGAGGTGACCGGCCATTCACATCCGCTGACTCTCGGCGAGGTCCTCGTGAAGCCGGCAGAAAGGAATGACGAGGCCCTCTGCCAACGCTACGAGCGCGCCATCAACGGCGGGGCTTCCGTGCTTCCGTTCGGGATCTCGGCAGCGGCTCAGCATGGCGAGATTCGACAAGACCGCACGATTCGACCGTCTGACGCGGTCCACCTCGCCTGTGCGGCCTCAGTCGGGATGGACTTGTTCATTACCACTAACAACCGCCTGCCCGGAAGAACGTCCGCGGCATCCAGTTTATGCAGCCACTTGGCAAGACGTTTCTCTGAAGCGGCGGGCGAATAGCGAGACCTCGCATGCCTGTCGGGAAACTCGCAAAAAGAAAGCCCATTGGGGTCCCACGGTGCATCGCGCCCATCGCAGGTGCGTGAGACACGATCTGTGGGATTGTGCGGTGACCCAGGACGCGCCGGCGTCCCTGCTCCCTACAGGGGTGGCTCCGACACTCCAAACATGTCGCGAAGCCGCTTCAGTTCCGCCATGAGATCCTTGGTGACGTCTTCCATGCCGGGCCGTCCGTACACGCTCTGCGTCTCCTCGGGGTTCCGTTCCGTGTCGTACAGCTCCCATTCATCGCTCTCGTAGAAGCGAATCAGCTTGTAGCGATCAGTACGGACTCCTTCGTGGGCGGGAACGCCGTGGGCGACCTGGCTCTCGTAGTAGTGGTAGTAGAACGATTTCCGCCAGTTGCGCGGGATCTGGCCCTGTAGGATCGGAACGAGGCTGCGCCCCTGCATGTCGGGAGGCACATCAACACCCGCAACTTCGAGGAACGTCTCGGCATAATCCAGGTTCGACACAAGGTTGCGGTTGGTGGCTCTTGGCTTCACGACCCCTGGCCAGCGTACGACCAGCGGCGTGCGCAGCGATTCCCGGTACATCCAGCGCTTGTCGAACCAACCGTGCTCGCCAAGGTAGAAGCCCTGATCCGAGCTGTAGACCACAACGGTGTTCTCCGCCAGTCCCGTCTCATCGAGGTAGCGCAGCAACCGGCCGATATTGTCGTCGACCGAGGCAATACAGCGGAGGTAGTCCTTGATGTAGCGCTGGTACTTCCAGCGAATCAGGTCCTTGCCCTGCAGGTTGGCTTCCAGGAAGGCCTCGTTCTTGGGTCCGTACACGGCGTCCCAGACGGCCTTCTGCGCGGGATTGAGGCGCCCGTAGCTCCGCATCCACTGCACCAGTACCGGATCGTCCTCGGGTGTCCCCGGGGGCGGGTTGATCTTGAGGTCGTGGCCCGACGCCATGTGCCGGCCGATCTCCATCCGGTTCTTGGCCGCCGGAGAGGCGCGCCCGGAGTAGTCATCGAAGAGCGTCGGCGGTTCCCAGATGTGCTGCCCGTCGTAGAGCGTGAGGTGTTCCGGCCCAGGCATCCAATTGCGGTGGGGAGCCTTGTGCTGGCTCATCAGCATGAACGGCTTGGCGGGATCCCGACCATTCTTGAGCCAGTCCAGGGAGAGATCGGTGATGATGTCCGTCGTGTAGCCCTCGTGGCGACGCCGGCGGTCGTCAGGCCCAACACGCATGTCGGGGTTGTAGTAGGCGCCTTGCCCGGGGAGCACTTCCCACGCGTCGAAGCCCGTGGGGGCTGTCTTCAGGTGCCATTTCCCGTAGATCGCGGTCTGGTACCCGGCCGACTGCAGGAGCTTTGGGAAGGTCTGCTGCGAGCCGTCGAATTCGAGCCGGTTGTTCAGCACGCCGTTCAGGTGGCTGTGTTTCCCGGTCAGGATAACGGCGCGGCTGGGGGCGCAGATAGAATTCGTCACAAGGGCCCGGTCAAATCGCATGCCCTCGCGGGCGATGCGGTCGATGTTCGGTGTGTGGTTGATCATTGAGCCGTAGGCGCTGATGGCCTGGTAGGCGTGATCGTCCGTGAAGATGAACAGGATGTTGGGCTTGTCCGTCGCAGCGGGGAGCAGCGACGCGGTCAGGAAAGCTAGAACGGATAGGTGGCGCATCACGAAGAGAATTCTAGCGAACCTAGCGCCGCACATTTCCGGGACTGCGACCCGCAGCCGTGCTCCAGCGTTGCCCGACTCCATACAATGGGCATGAGGTGGACGATCTCCTCATTCGAGTCCGGAACCTGTCTTTCCGCTACCCGGACGGCGTCGAAGCGCTGCGGGACGTGAGCTTCGTGCTGCGCCGAGGCGAGACCGTGGCCGTATTCGGAGCCAACGGTTCGGGAAAGTCGACCTTCCTGCACCACCTGGTCGGCCTTCTCCATGGCCACGGAGCCGTGAGCGTCTGCGGCATGGACGTCAATCCATCCACCCTGTCGCGGGTTCGGCAGCGGGTTGGCATGCTGTTTCAGGACTCGGACGACCAGCTCTTCATGCCCACCATCGAGGAGGACGTCGCCTTCGGGCCGCTCAACATGGGACTCGACGCGGAAACGGTACGCGCCCGGGTCGACCGCAGCCTGACGCAAGTCGGACTCAATGGACAGCGCGCGAGACCGCCTCACCACCTCAGCGCGGGCGAGCGGCGCCGAGCCGCCCTGGCCGGCGTGCTCGCCGCCGAGCCGGAAATCCTCTTGCTCGACGAGCCGGCAACATTTCTGGACCCGCCTGCCCGCAACGCCCTGATCGGCACCCTTCGCTCGTTGCCACAGGCGAAGCTCGTGGTCACGCACGAAGTGAGCGTGGCCGAAGCCCTCTCCAGCCGCGCCGTCTTCTTCGACAAGGGCCGGATCGTAGCCGAGGGCGGGGTCAACGAAATCGTCGACCGTTTCGACTGGCGCTGAGCCAAGCTACTTGCCAGGCGACTGCGGGCTCGGATGCTGTGCATCGACTTGCTCCAGCCAGGTTTCGAGGCGCTGCAAAAGGGCCGAGGCTACTTCCGGCCTGTCGGCGGACAGGTCCTGGCGCTCGCTGACGTCATCCGCTAGGTTGTACAGTTCCAGACGGGAGTCCTCGTAATACCGGAGGAGCTTCCATTCCCCGGCCCTCACGGCGCTTACCGGCGAGGTCGTCGCGTAGTAGTGGGGGTAGTGGAAGAATAGGGCGGCCCGACCTGTTGCTTGTTCCGGGTTGCGCAGCACGGGGACAAGGTCGATGCCGTCGACGCCACGATTGTAATCACGGTCTCCCTCCAGTCCGGCGATGCTAAGGATGGTGCGGTAGTAGTCGACGCTGCTGATCGGCTCATCCGAGACGCTCCCGGGAACTGTCACGCCGGGCCAGCGCACTATAGCGGGCACACGGATGCCGCCTTCGTACAGGGATCCTTTGCCGGACCGTAGCGGTGAATTGTCCGTTACCTGCATCCCGTCGTAGCGGTTGATATAGCCGCCGTTATCGGATGTCAGAACTACGACCGTATCGTCGGCGATGCCCAGTTCGTCCAGGGTATCCAGGATCCGGCCGACGTTCTCGTCGAGCGAGTGCACCATGGCCGCGAGATGCGGATTGCGGTGACGCAGGCCGTCACGAATCTTCAGGCGGTAGCGCTCCGCGATCTCGGGCTTGCCCTCGATCGGGGTGTGGACAGTGTGATACGCCAGGTGCAGGAAAACCGGCTTGTCCCGCTCGCGCTTGAGAATCCGAATGGCCTCGTCGGTCAGGCGGTCCGTCAGGTACTCGCCCTCCTCGCCCCCTCCGAGATGGGGCACGTACCGGAGGCCCTGGAACGGCCCCTTGCCGCCATAGGGGTAGAAGAAGGTCTGGGGAGCGCCCCACAGGGTCCCGCCAACGTCGTAGTCAAAACCCTGCGTCTGGGCGTAGTACTCGGCCGTGCCCAGATGCCATTTCCCCACGTGGGCCGTGACGTAGCCGCCATCCCGGAGCACTTCCGCCACAGTGATCTCCTCATGCGGGAGGCTGTCGGACGTGGTCGGTGGCAGCAGCGGCCGTCGCAGCGGAGGGTTCTTCGCAGCCTCGCGCCAGACTGTCATGTGCAGCTTCGCGGGGTGCTTCCCCGTCATGATCGAGGCGCGGGTCGGGCTGCAAACCGGTGAGGCCGAGTACGCGTCCGTGAATCGCATGGCTTCGGCAGCGAAGGCATCGATCCGAGGCGTCTCGTGGAGGTCCGAACCGTAGACCCCCAGGTCCGACCAGCCCAGATCGTCCACCAGGACGAAGACCATATTTGGTGCTGGCAAGAGGTGAGCCGGGCTGGCCGTCAGCCAGGCCAGAAGGAGGGATGGGAAAGCAGTTCTAGCCATCACGACAGATTGTAGTTCCCGTCCCCCGGTCGCCTCAGCGAATCCGGCTCCGGGACCCGAGAGCCATCGTCCCCAGCAATCCGGAACTGTTCAGGCCGGTGGCCGGCGATGCCCACAGCCAAGCTGCCCCCGGGATGCTCCCAGCCGAGCCGCACTAGAATGGTCATTAGTCGGCATCAATCCGGGACCGTACGTTCCGAGCCCAATGCCACTTCCCCGATTGCAGTCCCGGTCAGCCCTTTGGCTCGGCGGCCTGGCTCTCGTAGCCGCCGTCTCCGCCGGCCTGTACTTCTGGCTCCAGCCACGGATCCTGTTTCTGGGCTTCCCGAGCATGTACCGCTTCCTGCTGGCCGAGAGCGCGCAGCAAAGCGGCGTGCGATATGACTACTGGAGGCCCGAGCAGGTCGACGATCCCGACTTGGGCCAGCCCGATCTCCGCCGGTACCGGGTCATCTTTGTCAGCGGACGGCGCTCGGACCCGCTGAGCCGCCCGGTGCGCCGGGCGCTGTTGGAAGCCTCCCAGGTTGGCGCCCGTGTCATCGTCCTTCCGGCCCACGACGCGCCGCGGCTGGGAGTGGGCAACGCGGACTTCGAGAGCCAAGACAGGTGGATTGACGACTACTGGCGCTACGGCGGGATCACGAACATGACCCGGCTGCTCCAGACCTCCTCGGCGCGCTACCTAGGTGGTGGCGGAGACCAGTTACCTCCCGAGCCTACGCCGGACGACGGGTACTACCATCCAGCCTCTCCCACACTGTTCACGACCACCGCCGATTACAAGCGCTGGTACCAATCGTCAGGCCTCGCCAAGCCGGGAGCTCCCAGAGTGCTGCTCGACTTCGCCGACGGCTGGAGACTCGGAATGAACGACGCTACCAACGCGGTCATACGGGCTTTCGAGCACGGGGGCTTCAACGCGGCGGCCATTTTCGGCACGGCCCAAGCCGCTCCCTTTGCGATCGAATACCGACCCGACATCCTGATCTCTCGCAAACACGGGCGCTGGTGGCTGGGCGAGCAGGGCGTCGAGGTCCTTGAGGAGCAGATCGATGTCCCCGTCCTGCGCGGACTCTCCCTGCTGTTTACCGGCGAGTCGTTCAGCGACTATCAGCAGACCCGCGCCGGAATCCGCGACGCGGGCCTGATCATGGGCGCGATGGTACCGGAACTCGATGGAGCCATCCAGCCGACCCTGATCGAGGGACTCGACTCTGTCTGGTACGGAAGGCGATACGAGGCATTCCGAGACGAGCGGATCGATCTGCTGGTCGAGCGCGCACGGCGCTGGGTCCGCCTCCGCCAGCGGAAGAACAGCGAGAAGAAAATCGCGGTCGTCTACGTATCCGGAATCGGCAAGGGCCGCATCACAGCGGCTGGCCTCAACGTACCGAGGAGCATGCTGCGGTTCCTTTCCGAACTCCGCGACGCTGGATACGCGCTCGACCGCCTCCCGTCCAGCGAGTCGGATCTGCTCGATGAATTGCTCGAGAAGGGCCGGAACGTCAGTTTCGGCCGCCCGCGCGACCTGCGGCAACTGGCGGACCAGGACGGCGTTCTACGCCTTCCGGTGGCAGGCTACGAACGCTGGTTCGACGACCTGCCGGCAGCAATGCGCGCAGAAGTCACGGAGGCCTTCGGGCCGCCTCCTGGCGATCTGATGGTGACAACGAAGGATGGTGAGCCGGTCTTCGTCATCCCCAAACTCGATCTCGGGAACGTGATCGTGCTCCCGCAGCCCGTGCGCGGAGCCCGGATGGACGCGAAGCTGCAGCACAACGACCGCGTTCCCCCTCCGCATCAGTACCTTGCGGTCTACTGGTGGCTCCGCGACGTCTGGGAGGCCGACGCGATCGTCAACTACGGCACGCACGGTACCCACGAGTTCCTGCCTGGACGCCCGCTGGGCCAGCTGGCGGATGACTGGTCCGACCGGATCATCGGTGCGCTCCCGAACCTGTACGTATACGTGATGGATAACGTGGGCGAGGCTCTCATCGCGAAGCGTCGCGGCGTGGCCGTCACGGTCAGCCACCAGATTCCGCCGGTCGACTCGGCCGAACTGCGGAACGAAACACCGGAAGTCGACGAGTTGTACCGGTCGATCCAGCAGTTCCTGTCCGCCCAAGACGGCCCTCTCCGGGAATCGCTTCGCGAGCGCATCCGGACGGCCGCCGCGGAACTGGGGTTCGACCGCGATCTCGACTCCGACTGGTCAACAGTCCCGCCCCGCGACGAGGATGTGGAAGCCCTCGGCCGGCATATCCACCTGATTGACGAAGACCGAATCCCGGTGGGCCTCCACGTGCACGGTCAACCGAGCACTCCGGACGAGCTGGCCCCCATGGTCGCAGCGATGCTGGGACGACCGTTCCTAGAGAGCTTTGGCTGCCAAGGGCCGGAAGATCCACTCGAATGCTCGGAGGAGTCACGGAACCGCGCCGCCCGGACGGTGCGGAGCGCCCTTTCCGGCGCGGAGCCTCCGGCGTCGATGGACCAGGTGGAGAAGGACTTCGAACGGATCCAGCAGGCCTTCGCGAAGACGCCGGAGGAGATTGCCCATACCCTCGACGCCCTGTCCGGGCGTTACGTGCCTCCCGGCGGTGGCGGTGACCCGCTGCGCAATCCCCAAGCGCTCCCGACAGGTCGCAACCTGTACGGCATCAACCCGGCGGAAGTGCCCACACGCGCTGCTTGGGAACTGGGCGTCGCCCTCGCCGAGGAACAGCTGGAGGCCGAGCGCGAACGGCTGGGGCGCTGGCCGCGCAAGATCGGGTTCACGCTCTGGAATACGGAACTGATTCGGCAGCACGGAACGGACCTCGCTCACGTGATGCACCTGCTGGGCGTTCGCCCGGTCTGGGACCATCGCGATGTCGTCGAGGATGTGGAACTCGTTCCGGCCTCCGAACTGGGCCGACCGCGCGTCGACGTGTTGATCCAGGCGGCGTCCCTGTTCCGCGACACGTTCCCGGACCGGATGCGGCTGCTCGACAAGGCCGTGCGCCTGGCAGCGGTGGCAGACGACGGGGAGAACTATGTTGCCGAGCACGTCGCGGAGGCAGAACGGGTGTTGAAGAGTGCTGGCCTGTCCGTGAGGGATGCGCGCGCACTCGCCCCAGCTCGGGTATTCAGTAACTCTGCCGGTGGGTATGGCACGGGCCTTGTCGCCACCATCGAGAGAAGCGGCAGCTATTCGGATTCGGAGGGGCTGACCGAAGCCTACATCTCCCGTACGGGGGCGGTTTACACCGAAGGCCTCGAGTGGGGGCGCCCCGTGCCGGAAGCGTATCGCGCCCATCTGCGACACACGGACGCCGTGACCCTGAGCCGTTCCACCAATGTGGTCGGGGCACTCACCCTGGACCACTACTTCGAGTACCTCGGCGGCATGACGATGGCGGTGAGGGACACGACCGGAACGGAGCCCGAAACCTACCTCGCGGACGTTCGCGATCCCGACAGGGCCCGGGTCGAACCCGCACGTCAGGCCCTGGCCCGCGGGTTGCGCGGAAAGTTCTGGAATCCCAAGTGGATACGGGAACTTCAGGCCGAGGGCTTCTCCGGCGCGGTCGAAATGGCCCAGACCGCGACTAATCTCTTTGGCTGGCAGGTAACTAAGCCCGAGGTCATCGGATCGGGAGCTTGGGACCGCGTCCATGCTGTCTACGTCGAGGACTCCCTCGAACTGGGCCTGCCGGAATGGCTCGACAGGGAGAACCCGTTCGCCTTCCAGGAGATTGCCGCTGTCCTGCTTGAGGCCGCACGCAAGGGGTTCTGGGATGCGTCGGCCGCCGTCGAGGAAAGGTTGGCCCTGGAATACGTACAGTCCCTGGAGCGGCACGGTGCATCGGGTAGCGCCCGTACCACGGGGAACCGCCCGTTTGAGGAGTTCGTGGAACTGCGGGTCGCGGCATCAGCCAGACCCGAACTGACCTCCATCCTGCGCGACCGGCTACGGGATGGGGCAGCCCCACAAGTAGAGGGACAACGGCTCGTCGAACAGCAAGACCCGCAGGATTCGAATCCGCCCAACGTGTTCTCGGTGGCGGGACTGACAGGCCTAGGAGTACTAGCCGGCGTATTCCTGCTTGGGTGGCGGAGAGCTCGGTAGGCCAGGTGCCCAGACAGTTCCATGACGAGTTCGGCCGGCTCCAGTTGCGGGTGCGCAGTGGGAGTAAGCCCGCCTGCTGGGCCAAGTTCGTCGGTCTTGCTCAGATACAAGCGCGGCTGGTGCTCCCGCCGCTCTGGGTGCAGTTCCCGAAACCTCTGAGCCCTCAGGAGTAAAGGGACGGACTCCTGCCCCAAGGCAAGGACAACTCCCCTACGTCAGTCGCCGCCAATGGCCCTTGCAGCGTTCCTGATTCCGGACGACTCCGTTGGTCGTGTCGGATGCCCGAGGGCATGACTCGGGATGGGCCATGGAAGTCCGGTTCTCTGCTGCGGCTCGCTTGCAACACATTCCGGCCACGTCGCGGAGCAGCGCTCGTGGTGCGCCATGAAATAGCAATGCCGGCCTCGCTTGGGATGGGGCTCGGGGCCGGGATCAGCTCATACGCGTTTTTCGAATCGCTGCAAACGCATCGAGCCAATCGGTTCCGGGTAACAAACGTCGATTTCGCTCCGCGCCTGGAATCCCGCGGCCGCATAGTATTGGCGGAGGAACTGGTTGCCTGCGACACAGTCGAGACGCAGAAAGGCCCTGAGCCTCGCCCTTGTCTCTCGCTCGACCGTCTCGAGAATGCGGCGGCCCATTCCACGATTTCCCCAGTTCCGATCGACGACGAGGTTGTAGGCGTAGATGGCCTCATCCTTGCGGACGTCAGGCCAGACCAAGGAATCCTCGTCCAGCAATCGCACCGATCCCACACGAGCGTCGTTGATGCAGACCCAGTGGACCTCGGCGCGCTCGATGGATTCGGCAAAGTAGGAGCGGGAAGCGCGAAAAGTACCCGGATCGTACTGCCGGATTCCGCGGGCCACCAGCCACTCGGCGATTGCTTCGAGCAGGTCGATATACTGGCTGAGCTCACTTGGGCGAGCCCTAACCAAATGTAGATTGTCGGTCACACGCTTGCAGTTCGATTCAAGACAGATTAGCCAGAAACGTCACCCGCTGCGTATGGGCGTGTTCCTGAGTGTGGGGGCCAAGAAAGGCTCCCCTGGCCTGCACGTGTCATTTCCGCTCCCATCGCACGCGCCGCAACCGCTCAGGCTTGGGTGCCAAAAACCTGAAGGGGCTTCCTCTTAATTGGAGGCCGACTCGTAGCCTAGTATACCATATCTCTTAATTTGTCGCATTGATGTATGCTGAATGAGAACTCGAAGGAGGGGTTCTCATGGCAGCACCACGCTATCGCGTCACTCTCACGGCAGAGGAACGCAAGGAATTGACGGCCTTGACCCGGGCCGCCACCAAAACCACCGGCAAGCGCTTTCTCTACGCCCGCGCCTTGTTGCTGTGTGACCGCGGACCGGATGGCCCCGGCTGGTCCGTGGCGCGCGTCTCGGAAGCTCTGGGGGTTTCCGCGCGCACGCTGGAGCGCTTGAAACAGCGCTTTGTCGAGCAGGGGCTGGAAGCCGCCCTGGAGCGCAAGCAGCGCACACAGCCGCCGCGCAAGGCCGTCTTCGATGCGGCCGCGCAGACGCGCTTGGTAGCGCTGGCCTGTGCGGAAGCCCCGGAGTGGAGTGACGCCCTCTTCGTGGACAGTTGGCCGTGCGGCAATGGCCTCGTGGCACCGTGCCGATGCTCGCATCCCTTCTCAGCTGACGAGTTCCCGGATAAACTCGCAGCGTTACGGATGCCATGCACACGATTGCGCTCATCGCCCAGAAGGGCGGCACCGGCAAGACCACCCTCGCCATCCAAATCGCCGCGGACTTTGAGGACGCCGGCGGCTCGGCCGCCGTTGTCGACCTCGATCCCCAAGCCAGTGCCTCCCTTTGGGGCGACCGGAGGAGTCGCACCCCTTTCGTGGGTGCCGTTCCAGCCGCCAGGCTCAAGGCTGCATTGGCTGCTGCCCGTAGCGCCGGCGCCGGTCTGGCCGTGATCGACACCGCCCCGCACTCCGAATCCACATCCCTGGCCGCCGCCCGTAGCGCCGACCTCGCCCTCGTCCCCCTCCGTCCCGGGCTCTTTGACATTGCGGCCCTCGACGCCACCGCCCGCCTCTGCGAACTCGCCCACGTGCCCTACTCGGTGGTGCTCAACCACGTCCCCCCACGCGGCAAGTCCGCGGACCTCGCCGCATCCGCTATTCAGAACTACGGGGCCGAGGTCGCGCCCGCACGCATCGGCGCCCGCGCCGCCTTCGTCCACTGCCTCCCACGCGGCCTGTCCGCGACGGAGGCCTACCCTCGCAGCAAGGCAGCCGACGAGGTCCGCGCCCTCGGCGCGTGGCTTCGCTGCCGCCTCGGAGAGCTTCATGCCTGACACTGACAACCCCTTCGCCGACGTACTCGCCCGCCCCGCCCCGGAAGACGCCGCCCCGGACAGCCCGTCCGGAAACCGAGGCCCCGGCACCGTCACGATCGCCGGCCACTTCCCCCAAGCGGTGCACCGCCAACTGCGCCTGCTCGGCGTGATGCAGGGCAGGACGGTCCAGTCGCTGCTGGGGGAGGCCCTCAACGAGCTCTTCCGCAAGCACGGACAGTTGCCCATCGCACGGGAATAGGGCCGTGTCGCGGGTGACATCACGACGCTCGGGCCGGATCTCCGCCCACGCGGACCTCCACTTGTAGCACCGTTTCAGTGTCCACGTGGCTAACGTCCGCTCAACGCGCGACATCGACCATGGGGCATGCCCACGTGACCACGTTTCGACACCAGCTAGTACGTGCACCACCGGCCCGCCCGCCAGTTGGTCAGGCCACTGCGTCATTGCCCGCGTCCCGGCTTCCACGCGGGCTGGTGTCACACGCCCCAAGGCTCGCCGGCGCTACCGTTGCAAAGCGGAATTGGATCTGGACTTCCACCCGTGAAGCCGCGGTTCGGGGGAATGAGTGGACGGACTCCGCGCGAGCGGGCTGCAACTCCCCGTAGCGCATCACAGCCACAACGCCGGGATTGCTGCGCCCGAACCTCGAAGTCCGTTCCCGCCACCTTGAGCGGACAACCCGGCGGCAAGAGCCCTCCACCGCCAGCTGCGCATGATCGGGGTGATGGCGGGGCGGACCGTCCAGTCCTCCTCGGGGAACCACTCAACGAACTGTTCGGCAAGCGCGGCCACCTCTCGGTCTCGTTGGAGTGGGCCAGGCTGCCCGGGAGCCTCCGATCCAGGACCGTGCCAGCGTGGCAGTGTCCACTCGCGTTGCGCCCCTGGGTTCAAGGGACCCTGCTTGTGTAGCTGCCCACACTCCCGCGCTTCAACCCCGGAACGAGCGTCTCGCGAGGGCGTCCGAGCAGGTGCTCCGCGAGGACCCGTCCGGGCAAGCCGTTGCTGGCCATTCCGGCCATCCGTCAATAGACTTCCGGTCATGGCATTCGTGATCGATCTGGTCGACCTGTTCGGCTACCTCGCAACTGACGCCCGTGTCCGGTACCCTGCCACAGGCACCGTTGTGGCCCGCCTAGGCGAAACAGCCGCCTTCTATCTGCGCGAGACTGTCGCCGACGGAGCCGGCGATCCCCTTGCTCTCACTGTCTGGCAGCCCGGATGCGACCTCGTGGTCCGGGGCGGGCAGTCCCTGCGGCCTCGTCTGCGCTCGGGATCCCAAATTCACGCCACGGGCCGACTCCGCCGACGCATCTTCGAAACCCGGGGCAACCTTGTCTGCCGCACGGAGGTGCTCTGCGCCGCGGAAGAAGTCCAGGTGCTCCGGACGCCGGACGGAAGCCGTCCGTAGGGATGCCAGCGGCGGCCCTGGCCGTGGAGGGGCGGTAGCAAGCCGCGCTACCCGCCAGGCCGGCCGTCCAAGACCGCGAAAAGGCCCCGGAGTGCCGAGACTGCTCGGGGTGCCGCCTCGCTGCGGCCATTCCTTCGGATCTCCGAAGGGTCCTCGACTGACGGATCTGTAGGCAAGGAATGGTGACCGCCAGCGCTCCCGGCCGAAAGCCCTGGGCTATCGCCGATCCGGACCTCTGGGCGGAAATATACGCTGTTCCAGCCCCTGACTCTCCTTGACGGGTAGTGCCATGGACGCACGAGCAACCCGGGGCAGAGACGCTCGGCCCCCCGGCCCTTTCTGATTCGAGGCCCTCTCGATCCCTGGCGCGCAAATCAAGGTGACGACGATCACACCCAGCAGCTAGGCAGCCTGATGCCCGTCTCCGGCTGTCCCGGTGCTGTCGATTCTCCGACAAGACTCAATGCTGACCGGCGCGCCCGCCCGGCACCAGGTGCGCGGCCTGGCATATCTGCTTGGAACCGTTGACAAATCGGACACGACTTGGTTTAACAGACACCGTGCTCGTCGGTTACGCACGCGTCTCGGCCCTGGATCCGGATCCGCGAGTCCAGCTGCGGGCGCTCCGCGCACGGGGCTGCAAGCGGATCTTCATCGATCGCTGCAGCTGCCGCCAAGCCCGCCGCCCGCAACGCGACGCCGCCCTGAAGGTCCTGCGGCCGAACGACGCCCTGGTCGTCTGGCGCTTCGACCGGCTGGCTCGCAGCACGCCGGAAATGCTCGCCCTAGCGGCTCAGATCCGTCAGCGCGGCTGCGAACTCGTCTCGCTCCGCGATGCGGTCGACACGGGTTCGTCCGCCGGCAGCGCCGTGTTCGCGGTGATGGAAGCCCTAGGGCGGCTCGACGCCGACCTGCGAGGCGAGCGGGCCCGGGAGTCCCACCGGGCCTGCAGGGACGCAGGCAAGGCCTGGGGCCGGAGACCGGCGTTCCGCGACCCTGCCCGGGTCCGTGCCGCTCGGTCCCTGCTGGCGGATCCCGCCATCCCCAGGGCCGCTGTGGCCCGGCGGCTCGGGATCGCAAGAAGCACGCTCTACCACTGGTTTCCGAAGGGCGATGCGGACGGGTTCATCGGGGGGAGGACACAGGCAGGCGGGGCCGAATGAAGCTGTCCGACGCGTGCGAGGAATTCCTGCGGGACCTGCGGGCCCGCGGCAGGGCCGGCGAGACGCTGCGGGCCTACGACCTGCTCCTGCGCATGCTCCGGCAGTTCGCGGCCGAGCGGGGCGCCGAGGATCTCGACTCGATCGACATCGGCTTCCTGAGGGACTGGAGGGAGTCGTGGGCCGTCTCGACGGGGACCGTCAGGACCCGGATCGCCCAAACCAGGCACTTCTTCTCGGCCGCGGCCGAGGCGGAGTGGATCGAGCGCTCGCCCGCGGCGCTGCTCAAGCCTCCCAGGAACGACGCGCCGCCGACCCTGCCCCTGTCGCAAGACGAGGTCCGGGCGCTGCTCGTTGCGGCCGTTAGAATGGACAGGGAGCGAGCCCTCTTGCTGCTGATGCGCTACTCCGGCCTGGCGATCCGGGACGCGGTGACCGTGGCCCGGTCGGCCCTGGACGGCGACCGCCTGACGCTGCGCAGGGCGAAGACCGGCAACCGCGTCCTCTGCTGCCTGCCCGCGCCGGCCACCGACGCCCTCGCGACCATCGCCCGGCCCGACCGGGAGCACTACTTCTGGACGGGCGACTCGCGCCCTCAGAGCACTGCGAACTTCTGGCGGTCGCGGCTGCACCGCGTCGCCGGACTCGCGGGGGTGGACGGCTTCAAGCCGCACCGGCTGCGCGACACGTTCGCCGTCGAGCTGCTCGCCGCCGGCGTGGCCATGGACGACGTCTCCGTGCTGCTGGGCCACGGCAGCATCCGCACCACCGAGCGCTACTACGCGCCGTGGGACCTGTCCCGGAGCAAGCGCCTGCTGGCGGTCGTCCGGGACGCGAACGACCGGGATCCGGTGCTCCGCTGGCTGGCCGCTTCCGGGAAAAAAGAAACGGCGGAGGCTGGTGACGCAGCCCCCGCCAACGGCTCGGCACACCCTTCGCCATGCCCGAGCTCTTGGGGTAGTCTAGCAGAGGCGGGTAGTGTGTAGCTACACTAAACGCAACATCCATCCGCGCCGGGCGCGGATCCCCCGTGAAACGGGGCCTCAGACCCGGCGTCAAGCCGGAACTGCCGTGCCCAAAACCTTTTACCTGGAGACATTCGGCTGTCAGATGAACGTTCACGACAGCGAGAAGATCCGAGGGCTGCTGAGGGCCCGCGGGTACAGCCAGATCCGCTCTCCCGACGAGGCGGACATGCTGCTATACAACACGTGCAGCATCCGCGACAAGGCCGAGCAGAAGGTCTTCTCCCGTCTCGGCGGCGTCAAGCGCAACGGTTCCAACAAGACCATCGGAGTGCTGGGCTGCGTGGCGCAGCACAACGGCGAGGACATCTTCAATCTCGCGCCGCACGTCGATTTCGTGTGCGGCTCGGCCAGCTACAACGCATTGCCAGCGATCCTGGACCGGGTCGCGGCTGGGGAATCACGGGTCACAGGGCTGGCCTTGGAGACCGACGAGACCTTCGATGTGCCCCGCACGGAGCGGGACCGTCCCTACAGCGCCTACATCACGATCATCGAGGGCTGCGACAAGGCCTGCACGTATTGCGTTGTGCCGTTCACCCGCGGTCCGGAGCGCAGCCGTGACAGCGCGGCGGTAATGCGCGAGGCGCGGGAACTCGCGGACCGCGGCTATACGGAAATCACGCTGCTGGGACAGACCGTAAACAGCTACCGCGACCCCTCCGCCGCCGGCTGGAGCTTCGCTCGCCTGCTGGACGAAATCGGCCAGCTGCCCCGGATCCGCAGGGTGCGCTTCACGACCTCGCACCCCGCCGACTTCACCGCGGACATCGTCCGAGCCATCGACGGAAACGAGTCCCTCTGCGACTGGGTGCACCTTCCCGTCCAGTCGGGTTCGACCAATGTCCTGCGTGGGATGCAACGTACCTACAGCCGGAACCAGTACATGCGTTGTGTCGACATGCTCAGGAGCGCAAGCCGGACCATCGAGCTCAGCACCGACATCATCGTCGGCTTCCCGGGCGAAACCGAGCGGGACTTCCAGGAGACGCTCTCGTTGCTGGACACGGTGGGGTACTCGTCCGTGTTCTCATTCAAGTACTCGCCGCGCCGGGGCACGCCGGCAGCCGAGATGCCCCAGATTCCGGAGGAGGAGAAGGGACGGCGTCTGCGCGAGCTGCAGGAACGCCAGCGCAGAATCCAGTTGCGCCGCAATGCGGAACTGATCGGAAGCCGCGAGGAGGCCCTCGTCGAGGGCCGCAAGGAGAAGTTCCGCCAGTGGGTCGGACGGACTACCCAGAACCGCGTGCTCAACTTTACGGACCCCTCGGCCCTGGCCGAAGGCCAAGACCTGCGTGGAACCTACTGCGAGGTCCGGATCACTGCATCCGGGCCGAATTCCCTGGTCGGCGAACTGGTGTCCGCCGACGAAGGGCCAGCATTCCAGGGTTTTCACGTCTTGAACTGAAGGAGACAACGATGGCGGAAATCGAGATGAGAATCTGCGGCCTGATGATGGACCCGATCACAAACATGCCAATCGTGGTCCTCAAGGACACGGCCAACAAGACAGTCCTGCCGATCTGGATCGGAGTGTACGAAGCGAACGCGATCGCTCTCGAAATCGAGAAGGTGTCCCCGCCGCGGCCCATGACGCACGACCTGGTGACGAACCTGGTCCAAGCATCCGAAGCTTGGATCCAGCGAGTGGTCGTCAGCGAGCTCAAGGACGACACGTTCTTCGCGGTGATCTGGATCCGGCGCAACGACGGGCAGCTCCTGTCCATCGATTCCCGGCCGAGCGACGCTCTCGCCCTGGCGTTGAGAATGGATTGCCCGATCTATGTGAGCGAGCAGGTCATTGCCTCCTCCAAGCTCTCTCCGAGCCTGAACGACAAGGCCAGTAGCGACGAGCTACGCAAGTGGCTGGAGAACCTCGGAGAGGAGGATCTCGGCCAGTACAAGATGTGAGAGCGACCGGGCTGGCACCGTTCGGCCCCAGTGCGCCGCGGTCTGATCAGACCACCGGGCCGCGGTGCTCGCCCAATTCGGAGGCCCGCCTCTTGCCGTCCTCCATTGCCTCGCTGAGTTCCGTTCCTTCGAGCGGCTTATAGGCCTGCACGGTCGACACGGCCTTTTCCAGTTCGGCGACGGACTTCATGCCCATGATCGCGACCGACAGTCCCGGGATGCCCAAGGCGTACCGTACAGCCCGCCCGTAGTGCGGCTCGTCCGACAGGATCGCCCCGTCGCCGACCGTGCCTCCCAGGATTTTCATCGCCACGACGCCCAGACCGCGCTCCGCGGCCTCTTCGAAGACGGTCCCCTCGAAATCGTAGATGTGCCGGTCGATCGGGTTGACGGCGGCCATGACCGCCTCCACACGTCCCGATCGGAGAATGGGCAGAGCCCTACCAGGCCGCAGGTGGCAAGTCATGCCGACGTGGCGTACCAGGCCGCGCTTCTTCAAGGCCTCCAAGCCGGCCAGCGCACCGTCCTCGCCGAGCAGGACGTCCAGACTGGGGAACCGGTCGGTCCGCCCGACGTTGTGAAGGTGAACCAGGTCGAAGTACTCCGCCCCTGTCTTCTGCAGGCTTTCCTGGACTTGCCAAGTAGCGTCCTGCCGGGACGTCGCCTCCACCTTGGTGACCAAGACAAACTTGTCCCCCTTGCCCTTGAGCGCAGGACGCAGCCGGCGTTCTGACTGCCTGTATATCGGAGCGGTGTCCAGATAGTTCACGCCGTAGTCGGCCGCAGCTGCGATGACGTTGTTGACCTCGCTCTGGCTGACCCCATCCGCGCCGAGGGGCGACGTGCCGATTCCGAGCACGCCAACCTCCATTCCGGTCTTGCCGAACTTTCGCTTGGCAACCGGCTCGGCCCGCGCGGTCGCTCCGGCGGCCAAAACGCCTGCAATGGCAGCAGTCTTGCCGAGATCCCTGCGGGTAATCCGTGACATTGATCTCCTCCGATCCCAGTGTAGAGGTTCCCGTGCCGTGGCGGCTATCCGTCTCCACGGGACTTTCCCAATTCGAAATGGCTCTCGGCCGCTTCCGAATACTCGGCGATGCGCCGGCAGGCCCCGGACGTCCTCCCGTTCTTGCACGGCTCGGGTCGACGAGGCTGCATGTGTTCGGGCCGCTGGACGACCTCTTAGACAGGGGACGCCGACGGCCGTTACGTGAACTAGAATGGGAACAGGCCGGAACACCCCGGCCCTGCTCTCGTCCAATTCTTCATGGAGGCCGGTCCGACTGCAACTGGCGAGTCCCGCCCGCCTGACGCGAGTGTTCCCAAGGCAATGGGCATCGATCTCCGCGTATGGGCCCGGGACATTGCGCTCTCCTTTCTCATCGCGGCCTTTGTCATCGTCTTCCTGTGCCAGCCCGTCAAGGTCGAGGGCACGAGCATGCTCCCTCAACTGGAGGACGAGCAGCGGATTTTCGTTAGCAAGATCGCCTATCGCTTCGAGAGCATTGAGCGCGGGGACGTGATCGTGTTCCGCTTCCCCGAGAACCCCAAGCGGTCGTACATCAAGCGCATCGTGGGACTTCCGGGCGACTCGATCGAGATCCGGAACGGCGAGGTCTTCATCAACGGGCGCCCCTACGCTGAGCCGCATGTGCCGCCCCACTATCGGGACAATACGAGCCGTACCCCCGTGGTCGTGGCAGAAGGCGCCTACTATGTGCTGGGCGATCACCGCAACACGTCGAATGACAGCCGCACGTGGGGAACGGTATCCGAGAGCTTCATCACGGGCAAGGCTGTCTTCGCGTATTGGCCTCCCGAAAAGATAGGTGTGGTCCGCTAGGTCGGAGTGCCCGAACGAATGAGTTTCCCAGCCACGCTCGCACTCGAAGACGGGCGCTGCTTCCACGGCCGCGGGTTCGGGGCCCGGACGGAAGCGGCCGGCGAAGTGGTCTTCAACACTGGCCTTACGGGCTACCAGGAAATCTTCACGGACCCTTCGTACAGCGGCCAGATCGTGGTCCTGACCTATCCCCACATCGGTAATTACGGCACGAACGCAGACGACAGCGAGTCAGGCCGTCCCTATATCGAGGGCCTCGTCACGCGGGAGTTCTCGCAGATGGCGAGCAACTGGCGATCCTCGCAATCCGCCAACGACTTCCTTGCCGCGCGAGGCATTCCGGTGCTGACTGACATCGACACAAGGGCCCTTGTTCGCCATATCCGCAGGTACGGGTCTCTCCGCGGCGTGGTCTCCACCGTAGAGACTGGCCCGGACCGGCTGGTCGAGAAAGCGAAGGCAACCCCCAAGATGGCCGGGCTCGACCTCGCCACCGGCGTCTCCACAGCCACGCGCTACTCGTGGACCGACGGTCCCCCGGACTGCCTACCCTCGTCGCTGCCGGAGAGCCGGGCCGAGCATTCGTTCCACGTGGTGGCCTACGATTTCGGCATCAAGCGGAACATCCTTCGCCGCCTTGCCGCCATCGGTGCCCGCGTCACCGTCGTGCCGTGCCAGACCTCGGCGGAAGACGCACTCGCGTTGCGGCCCGACGGAGTGTTCGTATCGAACGGGCCCGGGGACCCCGAGCCGCTGGCGGGCCCAGCTTCGGAAATCCGCAGGCTTGTCGGGAGGGTGCCGATCTTCGGCATCTGCCTGGGGCTGCAGGTCCTGGGGCAGGCGCTCGGAGGCAGGACATACAAGCTCAAGTTCGGCCACCATGGCTGCAACCACCCGGTCCTCAACATCCGGACACGACGGGTGGAAATCACGTCGCAGAACCATGGTTTCGCGCTCGATCCCGATTCGCTGGAGGCTTCGTCGATCGAACTCACGCATGTCAACCTCAACGACCGCACGGTCGAGGGTTTCCGCAGCCGGAAGGATCCGCTGTTCTGCGTCCAGTACCACCCGGAGGCCGCACCCGGTCCCCACGATTCCCGCTACCTGTTCGAAGATTTCCGCGACCTGATGCTCGCCGCGGCGGGCTAGCTGCCGGCACGCACGTTCCATCTCACCAAGCCCGCCCATGCCGAAACGCACCGACATCGAGAAGATCATGATCGTCGGCTCCGGACCGATCGTCATCGGCCAAGCCTGCGAATTCGATTACTCCGGCACGCAGGCCTGCAAGGCCCTGCGTGACGAAGGCTACGAGACCGTCTTGGTCAATTCGAATCCAGCGACGATCATGACCGACCCCGAGCTGGCCGAGCGCACCTACATCGAGCCGCTCACCACCGAGTACCTCCGGTCGATCATCGAGCGTGAGCGCCCCCAGGCCCTGTTGTCCACGGTGGGCGGCCAGACCGGCCTGAACGCCTCAGTGGCCCTCGCAGAGGCCGGCATCCTGGACGAGTTCGGGGTCGAGTTGATCGGAGCGAATCTCGAGGCCATCAAGTGCGCCGAGGACCGCCAGGCGTTCAAGGCCGCGATGACGGAAATCGGTCTCGAGGTGCCCCGGTCACGGCTGGTCTCACGGGTCTCCGACGGCCTGGACTTCGCGGGCGAGGTCGGCTACCCAGTCGTCCTTCGGCCGAGCTTCACGCTTGGCGGAACCGGCGGGGGCCTCGCCTACAACGCCGAAGAGATGCACGAGTTGCTGCGGCGCGGCCTCGAGCTTTCCCCGGTCCACGAGGTGCTCGTCGAGGAGAGCGTGCTCGGCTGGAAAGAGTTCGAGATGGAGGTGATGCGGGACCTAGCCGACAACGCCATCATCATTTGCTCGATCGAGAACTTCGACATGATGGGCGTCCATACGGGTGACTCCATCACCGTGGCTCCGGCCCAGACCCTCACGGACCGCGAGTACCAGCTCATGCGCGACGCCTCGCTCGCCTGCCTGCGCAAGATCGGCGTCGACACGGGCGGCTCGAACGTCCAGTTCTGCGTCCATCCCGAGACGGGCCGGATGCTCATCATCGAAATGAACCCGCGCGTGTCGCGCAGCTCGGCCTTGGCCTCGAAGGCGACCGGGTTCCCGATCGCGAAGATTGCTGCCAAGCTCGCGGTGGGCCTGCGCCTGGACGAGATCCCGAACGACATCACCCGCAAGACCCCGGCCAGCTTCGAGCCCAGCATCGACTACGTGGTGGTGAAGGTGCCGAAATGGCAGTTCGAGAAGTTCCCCGGAAGCCAGCCGGTGCTGGGAGTTCAGATGAAGTCGATCGGGGAGGTCATGGCCATCGGGTCGACCTTCAAGCACTCGCTCTGGAAGGCGATCCGATCGCTGGAAACCGGGCGCAAGTCGGGCACTGATACCTATAGCGACGATCTGATTCCGAAGCGGCTGATCACGCCGAACCCCGACCGCCTCAACTACATCCGGTTCGCTCTGTCCCGGGGCTGTTCGGTTGCCGAGGTCCGGGAAATGACCGCCATCGATCCGTGGTTCCTGTCCCAGATCAAGGAGGTCGTCGATTACCAGAAGGACCTGGGCCAGATCAGGCCGGAGGAGGTCTCCCCAGCTCAGCTGCTGCAGGCGAAGCGGTACGGGCTGTCAGACAACCGCCTTGCCCGGCTCTGGAACGAGACCGAGACGGCGGTCCGGAACCGTCGCAAGGACTGGAACATCCGCGCCGCCTTCAAGCGCGTCGACACCTGCGCGGCGGAGTTCGAGAGCTACACGCCGTACCTGTACTCGGTGTACGAGGACGAGTGCGAAGCGGAGCCGAGCGCCGCCCGCAAGGTCATGATCCTCGGATCCGGACCCAATCGCATCGGCCAGGGGATCGAGTTCGACTACTGCTGCTGCCATGCGTCGTTCGCCCTGCAGGAACTCGGCTGCGAGTCGATCATGGTCAACTGCAACCCGGAGACGGTGTCGACCGACTACGACACGAGCGACCGCCTGTACTTCGAACCCCTGACCCTCGAGAACGTCCTCAACATCTGCGACACCGAGAAGCCGGACGGCGTGATCGTGCAGTTCGGCGGGCAGACCCCCCTGACGCTGGCACTCCCGCTCAAGGCGCACGGGGTGCCCATCATCGGCACGGAGCCGGAGTCCATCGACCTCGCCGAGGACCGCGACCGGTTCGGAAGGCTGCTGGGCGAACTGGACATTCCCCAGCCCGCAGGCAGCACGTCGACCACCCCGGAAGGCGCCCTCGAAGCAGCCAAGCGCATCGGCTACCCCGTGCTGGTCCGCCCTAGCTACGTGCTGGGCGGGCGGGCGATGGTGATCGCCTACGACGCGACGACCGTCGAGCGCTACATGCGGGACGCCGTGGTCTACTCCCAGGACCGGCCCATCCTGATCGACCGGTTCCTGGAGAACGCGATCGAGGTCGACGTCGACGCCCTGTGCGACGGAGAGGACGTCGTGATCGGCGGCATCATGGAGCACATCGAGGAAGCGGGAGTCCACTCCGGGGACAGCTCGTGCGTGCTCCCGCCCCAGACGATCCCCAGGGACAACCTCGAAACGATCGCCGACTACACGGTTCGCCTCGCGAAGGCGCTGCACGTCGTCGGCCTGATGAACGTGCAGTACGCAATTCATCGCGGAAGGGTCTACGTCATCGAGGTCAATCCCCGCGCGTCGCGGACGGTTCCGTACGTGAGCAAGGCGACGGGAACTCCCTTGGCCAAGATTGCGGTGAACCTGATGATGGGCCGCAAGCTCGCGGAGTTCGGTTTCACCGGCGGCGTCCTCGACCCGCACGAGGTCTGCGTCAAATCGCCGGTCTTCCCTTTCAACAAGTTCAGCGGCGTCGACCCGTTGCTGGGACCCGAGATGAGATCGACCGGCGAGGTCATGGGCATCGGCTCGTCGTTCGGCGAGGCCTTCGCGAAGGCCCAGCTGAGCGCCGGCCAAATGCTGCCGGAGAGCGGCTCCGTGTTCCTGAGCGTGAATTCGCGCCAGATTGGCGAGGGGATCGAAATCGCTCGCAAGTTCGCCGATTTCGGGTTCCGGATCCACGCCACGCGCGGCACGGCGAGGTCCCTGCGGGCAGCCGGACTGCGCTGCCGCACGGTAATGAAGGTCAACGAAGGACGTCCGAACGTGCTCGACCTCATCGCGAACCGCACGGTCGACCTGATCGTCAACACCCCGGCCGGACCGTACGCGTTCGAAGACGAGAAGAAGATCCGCAGCTCTGCCATCCAGCACGGGATCCCGAGCATGACAACCCTCAATGCTGCCAAGGCGGCCGTCAACGGCATCGCCGCCCGCCACGCCGAGCGGGCGAAAGTGCGGGCCCTGCAGGATCTGTATCCGGCGAGGAGATCCGTCCCGGCATAGGGGCAACCAGCAGCGATTTCGGAGCCTCGGCAGGGGCGGGCCTTCGAACCCTCGCACGGGCCACTAGAATGGTCGCTAATGGCTAGAATCCGACGTGCGCTCCTCAGCGTTACCGACAAGTCCGGGCTGACGGAGTTCGCCCGCAGCCTCACTTCCTGCGGATTTGCACTCGTGTCCACAGGTGGGACGGCGCGGACCCTGCGCGAGGCGGGACTGGACGTGGTCGATGTCTCCGAAGTAACCGGATTCCCGGAAATGCTGGACGGGCGGGTCAAGACGCTGCACCCGCGCATCGCAGGAGGAATCCTGGCCATCCGGTCGGACGCCGAGCATACCCGGGCCCTGCGAGAGCACGCGATCGATCCAATCGACATGGTCGTGGTCAACCTCTATGCGTTCGAGGCCACGGCGCAGCGAGAGGGCGCGACGTTCGATGAGCTCATCGAGAATATCGATATCGGCGGACCGTCGCTGATCCGGGCGGCCGCCAAGAATTTCCGGGACGTCGCGGTCGTAACGGATCCGTCCGACTACACGGGCATCGCCGAGGAACTGCTGACCGGCGGCGAGCTCTCCGAAGGCACGCACTGGAAGCTGGCGCGCAAGGCCTTCGCGGCCACGGCAGCGTACGACCGCGCGATCAGCTCTACGCTCGCCGGAATGGAACCCGGGCAGTCTCCAGGAGACGCGGAAGAGAGTCCGCTTCCGGAATGCCTGGACCTTCGCGTGCCGCGAGAGCGAATGCTGCGGTACGGGGAGAACCCGCACCAGCAGGCGGCCCTGTACACGGACGGCCGGTCCGGGGTGGCAAGCGCGCGGCCACTGCACGGCAAGGCGCTGTCGTACAACAACCTGGTCGATCTCGACGCGTCCTGGCAGCTGGCCCTCGAGTTCGACCGGCCAGCCGTCGCGATCATCAAGCACACCAATCCATGCGGCTGCGCGGAGGGTCTGACGCTGGCCGACGCGTACCGCAAGGCGCTGGCATGCGACCCGGTCTCGGCGTTCGGCTCGGTCATCGCCACCAGCACCGAGGTGGATGCCGAGACTGCGCAGGAGATGTCGAAGCTCTTTGTCGAAGCGATCGCGGCTCCCAGCTTCTCCTCCGGCGCGCTGGCGGTTCTGACCAAGAAACGGAATCTTCGGTTGCTCGCCATTGAGCGGTCCGGCGCGGGCTCGGTGCTTCGCAGCGTTTCGGGTGGATACTTGATCCAGACCGAGGACCGGGCGGAAACCAGCCCGGAACGATTCGAAGTTGTCAGCAAGCGAGGAGTGACGCAGGCCGAGGAGAGTGCGTTGCGCTTTGCGTGGAAAGTCGTCAAGCACGTGAAGTCGAACGCGATCCTCTACGCCCGGGACGGGCAGACAATCGGGGTCGGAGCGGGTCAGATGAGCCGGGTCGATGCCGCGCGTATCGGCGCCATGAAAGCGGTGCTTCCTCTCGAAGGATGCGTGGTGGCATCCGATGCGTTCTTCCCTTTCGCCGACGGGGTCGAGGAACTGGCGAAGCACGGCGCAACAGCGGTCATCCAGCCCGGCGGCTCCAAGCGGGATGCCGAAGTAGTCGAAGCGGCGGACCGTCTGGAACTAGCCATGGTCTTGACGGGAGTGCGGCACTTCCGGCACTGAACGCCGAGGCGCCTTGGGCCCGCCCCCGGAAGGCTTGCGAACTCCGCGAGAGAACGTCGCGACGGCGCGAGATCGCACCCCCGCGACGGGGGCGGCCTACATCCGCGGCACCCGACTGGCCTCGAATTCCTGCACGAACGTCTCGAACTGCGCAGAATCCACACTCCGAAGCAAGCGGCGTCGCACACGCACTGCGGCCCGGGATCCGGACGCTGCGTGGGCAACCAAGGCAATCGCCACCCTGAGGCTGTCGATCCCGAGCGAGAGCGCAGCGGACTCCAGTTCAGGCAATTCCGAAAGGGTACGAACCGCATCTGCCACCCAGGAAGGCATGCCACTCAGGTCGCCGCGGGCCAAGGCCGGCCCCATCGCGTCCCAGTCGATCACCTCGCCGATCTCTTGCAGGCAATCGACTCCCGATACGGTCTCGGCCACGTCCTGGCAGGGTGGCTGCTGCATCTGCATGGTCGGGGCTATGAAGGGCATGGCAACGGACTGCGCCATGGCTCTCTGGTACAGCACGCCGGTTCGAGGAGTCGGAAGCCGCGACTTTCGTGTCACTGGCAGGTCCTCGTGCCGCTCCCCGTCCTCGACTGCCAGGAACAGGCTGGTTAGGTGCGTGACCAGGTCCTCCTCAACGGCGATTTCCGTGGCCACTTCCTCGTTTGAAGCGGCAACGGCCAGGCTCGCGGAGTAGGCAGCTACGGCTCCGGAAAACGAGTCCCGGTCGCAGTCGGCCTTCTTGCCGGTCCACCGCGCTTCGATGGAAGCGCCTCCCCGGGCCGTCCGGACGCGCTGGGGCGAACCTCCGGCATCGACCTCGCAAACGGCATCCTTTGCGCGTCGGGTCCGCATTCCTCGCACGCAAGCCACGAGGGCCCTCTCCACATCGCCACCGAAGCTGAACTGCAGGTCTCCGCCGGTCAGCGCCGCGAGATGCCCCACCTTGGCCTCCAAGCTGTCCTCTCCGACCAGGACCACGAAGACTCGGCGGCCGGCCAGGGCGTGCCGCTGCACGTCCAGGGCGTAGCTCATGCCGTCCGTAACCAGCAGCACGTCCCGCGCCCCGACGGAAGCGATTGTGTCGAGTGCTTGTCCAATCTCAGTGCCGCCGGCCGGCCCGCTCAGCCTCGGCACAAGGCGCCTGAACTCGGACGGCCCCACCGGATCGCCAGTCCCGACGGAACGGCAGGAATGGTCGAACTCCCAGAGCGCAATCCTGTCGCCGTTGCGGAGAAGGCCACCCAGATCGCGCAGGGCGTTCCGGACCGCCTGGTGCTTGCTCATGGATCTCCTCGATCGTCCCTCGCAGGGAGACTGCATCGATCCGGAATGGTCGATCAGCATTGCCAAATCGAGCGGCTCGTCGCCGTCCGCATCCCGTTCGATGGTGAGGAACACCTCGCGGCCGTTCGCCGCCCGGCCGACCAGTTCCTTGCCGCTCCAGCCAGTCACTTCGATGTCCACCGGCGCGTTTGCCGGAACTTCCGCGACCAGCCCGCCGTCCGGCGACGGAAGGAGCGCGCCGTCCGCGAGGTGGACGCCGGAGGCGTCGTGTTGGATACGGACCGTAGTCGGCGTCTCTGGTCCCCGGTGAACCAGTTCGTCGGTCTCAGGCAAGCCAGACAGTCCGTACACATCACCCACCGTGAGGGGAATGCGCAGTTGCCCTGATGACCCCTGGTACCGCAGCGGCTCGGCCCAGCATGTGGTGACTTCTGCTTCTTCCCCGGATGCGATGTTGGCCACGGAGAGGGCATGCACTCCGCGGAGGAGTTCTTCATGCAAGACGGCTGTCTTGCCCTCGTCGATCGCGTCTTCGTAAGCTTCCCGGGCTGCGCTTCGAGGCATCGCCCTCGCACGGTGGAGCTTCCCGCCTATCCTTGCGGTCAGGCCGAAGAACGCCGCGTGGATCGGCACAGGGATGCTGAGAAGAGCTTCGATCGGCTTCCGCTCCCGATTCACGTACGTTCGCCTGGTCTCGACGAGGGCCAAGCCGCCGCGGATCGTGACCCCTATGTCCAGCGAAACGAGCGGGGCCGATTCCGCCTCTGTTTCGGCCCGCCGCCGCTCCACGAGCGCCTCGATCGGGTCCATCACCTTCACTCTGCCCGCTCCGGATGGCGCGGGCGTCCCAGTCCCCTCAAGATCCGGAACCGGACCCTGCTTGCTTCCCCCGACAACTCTTGTTCTCATTCAATTCCTCCGTGCTTGTCCAAAATCTCCCCAAGGAGAGCCTCAATGCGCCGCGACAGCGGCTGAACGGGCTCACCCGATGCGACCAGTTTCGGTTCGACGACCAGCGTGATCCCGGGTGCCACCGGGAAAGGCACGCCTTCCCGCGCCTGCAGCAATACCCGTATGGATGCAGGGGTGAATCCGAGTTCCCGCAAGCGCAGGTACCGCGTGATCGCGGCCACATGCTCCGCGCCGTACGAAGCGTGAGTTCGACCGCCGGACGGCGGCGGAACGAAGCCCTCGGCGATCATGTAGCGCACCTGTCGTGGAGCGACGCCGATCTCTTCCGTGAGCTCTCGTAAGGTCATGCCCGGGCCCCTTTTGACAAGAATAATGTCAAAAGAATCGCTTGTCAAACCGGAGCGGAGATTCTTCCGGCATCTACGACAGGAAGCAGTGGTCCCAAGGGATCACTTTGGCTTAGCTGCCCGGCTTTGCGGCATCCAGTGCGTAGTGGCGGCTCCGGAGCCGGACTTGGGCTGCATCGGCCCCGGCACCGACCTGCTTTCGGAGCGGAAATCTGCCCCAGTCTTGCGGGCAAGCGCAACAGCACAGCCGACCCTCGCCGCTACCGCGTTCAGCCGCACGATCCGGTCTAGGGAACTGCCTGTTCCGGCAGGCGCAACCGCGAAATTGTTGAGTACGCGGTCGACCCGGACGGTGTTGTCGCTGGGAGCGACCAACCCGCCATCCGGGTCCGACATCGAGCACGGGCTTTCATCCGGGAATTACGCGGCTTCCACCTGTTCTTCCTCTGCGTACTTGACCATGACCGAGACCGGGTTGACGAGAACCAGCTCCTCCAGAGCCGTGCGGTCGGTCGTGTGACGCGTGAACCCGACGGCATCGCCCTTGACCAGCAGCTGCAGCTTCATGTCCTTGACGAAGGCCTAGACACCAGGTCCGCTGGAGAGCACCTGCACGACCGATTTCACCCGCTCGTCGCCGATGCGTCAGGTTGAGGGTCGGGTCCGCGTTTCCGCTAGGGTCCTCTCGCTCGTGTGTTGGTCTCGTGGGCGCGCGAAGCGGCGTCTCGGGGTTATCCATCGGGGCGGCGAAGGAGCGTCGGTGGCACGAAAGCGGCGGGACTGCACTCAGAGGTGAGGAGGCGGGATGGAAAGGACGCCGACTCAGGTCCAAGGACCGGGTGCGGTCCAGTGGGTTGGACCGGGATTGCTGGAAGAGAGGGCCGCAAGGACTGGCGACAGAAACCTGCTCAGGAAAGCCGTGATTTCCGCGAACGATGCGGGGTTTGCTCCTGCTGGAGCCAGCCTCGAAACGCCGCCCACTGGGCCTGCTTGTCATCGACCAAGGTATCGCTGAAAGCCACCAGCTCCGAGGGTACCCCGGTGCCTCGCCGCTCCAACGTCAGCCACATGGCTTCGGTCCGCTCAGGTCCGCTGAAATCGAACTGGCGGGACAGCAGCCAGAGATCGTAGAAATCCTTCATGCGGCTGTTCAGGCCGGTGAGCTTGACCATGGCTTCGAGCTTTTCCGCGATGGCGCTCTCGCGGCTTCAGCAGAGTAGGCGCGACACAGGAAAATCCAGCAGGGTCGGCAGGTCCGACGCTTCCGGATCGGGATACACAACATCGCCGAAGCCGACGTCGATCTGCCTGTATTTTTCTAGTGCCCCATGCGCTCAAGAACCGGATTCTGGTGCCCTCATAATCGGCACTTTCTGTGATCCGCCCGGTCCGGATGGTATCCGGATCGAAGACTAGCGAGGCTCCGCTCAGACCGACGAGGGCAGCCGTAGATTCCTGCAACCTAACGATCAGCATCGCCCGATGGCAGGCAGACGGGTTGGACGAGCGTCTATCGGGCCTGGATGAGGATTCAAGGCAATCGGCGGGCGCTCTGCCGAGTGGCAGTGGCTCGCTCGGGGGGAGTGTGGCCGGACCGCTTCGCCATCCCCAGAGGGCTCGGCCCTAGAAATCTCGCTCCGACGGCCGTGCACGGCCCGCGAGGTTCCGCAGGTCCAGCCCCAGCACCCGGCTCCGCAGGTGCCGGCCACCGCCCGGCCGCTCCACGGACTTCACCGGCTCGTACCTCCCCCCGGTCGCCCGATAGCCCTCCAAGGCCGTCCCCATCAGCGTTCCCTCCGGGTCCAGCCGCCAGTACTCCCGCACCCCGATCCGGGCGTACTCGGCCGCCTTGTAGCGCGCGTCGTGCCCCGCCGTCGACGGCGACGCCACCTCCAGCACGAAGTCCGGCGCACGGCCTTCCTCCCAGACCTTGTACGTACGGCGGTTCCCGCCGCGCTCCACGCCGAACACCACCTGCACGTCCGGCCGCAGCCAAGCCGTGTTGTCCCCGCGCTGGTAGTACACCACCAGTTCCATGGCCACCAGCACGTCCTCGCGGTCCCGGAAGTGGTTGCCCAACGCGTCCGTGGCCTGCCGGACCACGTCCCCGTGCCAGACGCTTTGCGCGATCCATTGGCGTTCCGGGTACTCGACGGTGTCGGGTTCCCGTGCCGCCGCCTCGGCGGCCGGGAAAACCACAGCGGCCAGTGCCGTCGGTGTATTGGGCTTGAGTGACATTCCGAACTCAGATCCGCGCCAGCGTCCTACTTTCGTGAGTATACGGCGACGTCAGGCCGACCGCGGGGAGTGTCCCGGCCCTGAGACTTGAACCAATCATCCGCCTTGCGCCGAGACAGGGAGTCTAGGCCATCGCGTTCCTTATCCATCACCACGACATCCTGGACCTGAGCGACGAGGTCGGCTTCGGCGTTGCTCGTCCGCCCGAGCACGTCGATGTCCATGGTCGGACGGGTATTTGGCGACCACTTGGAGCATCAATGCGCCCTTGGGGACGAACCGGTTGGCGTGCGGGGATTGGGACAGCCGGTAGAGGAAGCGTTCCATAGCGAAGTACTGCAGCAGCTCGTTGAACGGTCGCCGGCCGTTTCTGGCCCGGTTGAGGAGGCATTACCGGACGGACGCGGATATGTTGCGAGCGGACGTTATAGGGTCGCCTCAAGATAAGGCCGCATCACGTTCTCAACCCGGCAGACCTTAGCGCAGTCGAGGAGCGCGCCGAGGTTGAATCCGTTTCGTTTCCGATGTAGCTTCAGCGCTTCGAGCACTATCTCCATGCCGATCTTGCAACGGAACTTGAAGCAGTCGACCAGAGTCTTCTCGCTACTGTAGACTTTGACAGCCGCACCATCGATCCGATGCGTCTCGATGCCGGTTGCGTCGGCTTCCTTCGAGATTCGGTGTGGCCGGATCGGAGGGTAATCCAGTGACGGCAGGCGCGAGTCCCGTGGCACCCCCACGGAAACCTCGTGGGGGATCTGGGTCGTGATCTCGTGATAGGCGAGCGCCGAGACGAGACAGATAACGGCGTTGGGAAAGCGCAGACTCACCGTGACCAGGTCCGGGTTGCCAATCGGCGGCAGTTCCACCAGCCGGTAGATGCCTCGGCTGACCCGCCGGACGGCGGCGGCGCGAAGCCCTCGGCGATCATGCAGCGCACCTGCCTTGGGGGCACCGATCTCTTCCGTGAGGTCTCGCAAGGCCATGTCCGGGCCCCGCCTAACACGAGCAATGTCACATGAATCGCTGGTCAAGTCGGATCCGTGGTTTTTCCGGCATCTACGATAGGAAACAGTGGCGGCAAAGGCACACCTTGGTTTGGCTGCCTGCCTTTGCGGTATCCCGTGCGCGGTGGCGGCCCCGGCGGTGGACTTGGTCCGCATCGGCCCCGGCTCCGGCGCGCTGGGAGGATCGGAAGCGGTCCGGGTCTCGCATGCCGCGCTGGCCCACACGGCTCAGGTCTTGGCGACGGACCCGGACGGCGGGTTAGTCGGTCCCGGGGACTACGCCGCCCAGGTCGACCGCGCACTCGACAATCTGGCGCTCGCGCTCGCCGAAGCGGGCAGTTCGCTGGACCGGATCGTGCGGCTGAACGCAGTCGTGGAGAGCGTCGACGGCGCTGCCGCGCTTGCCCGCAAGATCGAGGCGGATTTCCGCCTTGACAGCAGGCCGGCCGTAACCCTGGTCGAAGGGAGACTCCCGCTTCCCGGTGCGCTCGTCGCACTCGATGCCGTGGCCATGGCCGAACCGGCAAGCGCCGGCGGCGGGCGGCCGCTATGGCTGGAGTCGGCTTCCCTGCCCGCAGCTCCAGGGGCAACCCACTGCGCGATCCTGCCGGCGGGTCCGCGGATCTATGTTTCTGGCAGGGCAGCCGACGGCCCTCCTGCAGACGCGGCATCGGATGTGCTGCGCCAACTCGAAGAGACAATGGCGTTCTTGGGGCTGGACGTCACCCGTGTCGTCCAGGTGAAATGCTTCCTGCAGCCCATCGCGGCCACTACGGAGGTGCAGGCCTGGATCATCCGGCATTTCGGCGGGCACGCACCACCGACGGTATTCGTCGAATGGCAACACGAACGGACTATCGAGATTGAGTTGATTGCCGCGGCGGAAATGGCAACCGCGAAGGACCCGCCTGCGATCGAGTACCTGACACCGCCCGAAGACAGAGCCTCGCCAGTCTTCGCGCGCGTCGCCCGCGTCTCGCATCCGGGATCGATCTTCGTGTCGACGCTGAACGGCCGTACGGACGAGCTCGGCGAGATGCCGATCCGCGAGATGTTCGCGGACCTGACAAGGATTCTCAAGAAAGCGGGCAGCGACTTGCTGCACCTCGCCAAGGCGACCTACTACGTCTCTGACGACCGCACCAGCCGGAAGCTGAATGAGATCCGGCCGGAGTTCTACGATCCGGCGCGGCCTCCGGCCGCGTCGAAGGCTCCCGTTCGCGGAACGGCCGTGACCGGTCGAAGCCTGGCCGTCGACATGATCGCGGTTCCGGTGCCATAACGTTGCGGTCCCGCACGTCCGGCCTTGCCTTCGCCGTGACGGCGTCGCTCGCGCTCCCGTCGTGCGGTCGTGTCGATCTTGGGCCACTTACCCCCAAGCAGGCTCTAAACACGCTCCGCGTTGCAGAGGGATTCCGTGTCGAGCTCTTCGCATCGGAGCCGCATGTGGTCGACCCGGTCGATATGGCGTTTGACGAGGACGGCGGAGTGTACGTGGCGGAACTATTGGACAATCCGGACGACCCGCCCCCAGGGGAGCCCCCGCTCAGTCGCATCAAGTACTTGGAAGACTTGGACGGAGACGGTACGGTCGACCTCCATACCGTCTTTGCGGACGGACTCCTCGCAGTCGAGGGGATCGCGCCTTGGAAGGGCGGCCTGATCGCGACGGCGGCGCCCGACATCCTCTACCTCAAGGACACGAACGGGGATCACCGCGCAGATGTACGGAAGGTGCTGTACACGGGATTCGCGCTCGCGAACGTCGAACGCAGGGTCAGCAATCCGCGGCTCGGAATCGACAACTGGTTCCACGTCGCGAACAACGGCCTCGAAGGCCTCATCACGGATCCAGCACGACCGGACCAGCATCCAGTGAGCGTGCGCAACCGGGAGTTCCGATTTCACCCCCTGCGAGGCCTGGCCGAGGCATCGACCGGGAATGCACAGTTCGGTCACGACTGCAACGACTGGGGCCACTGGTTCGTGGCGCAGAACACGGTGCACCTGCGCCACGTCGTGCTCCCACCGGGCTACCTCGAACGCAACCCGTTCCACACATTGCTCCGTTCCGAGCAGGACATCTCCGACCATGGCCAACCGGCCGCGAGGGTCTTCCCGATCAGCCAGCCGCAGCGATGGAGGATCGAGCGCACGCGGATTCGGCAGAAACGCTATGACGAGACCCGGCCGGGCCGCGTGGAGCTGCTCGAGGGCTATTTCACGGCCGCGAGCGGCACGACCGTCTATTCCGGGGATTCGTTCCCGGAGCGATTCTCGGGGAGCGTCTTCGTGGGCGAAGGGAACGGAAACCTCGTGCATTGCGACCTGCTCGCGACCGACGGGCCAACCTATTCGGCGAGGCGCTGGCCGGAGGAGTCCGACTTCCTTGCGTCGACGGACAACTGGTTCCGACCGGTCAACTTCTCCAACGCACCCGACGGAAACCTGTATGTCCTCGACTACTACCGGCAGTACCTCGAGACTCCGGTGTCGATTCCCGAGGCCGTGCGGAATCGCTTGCGGATGGATTTCCGCAACGGCGACACGCTCGGCCGGATCTACAGGGTCGTCCCGGACCGAAAGCAGACCGAATTCCGCAGGCCGCAACTGAGCATGGCTCCAAGCTCGACGCTCGTGGAAATGCTGGCGCACCCGAACGGCTGGCACCGGGGCACCGCCCACCGCCTGCTGGTCGAGAGACAGGACACGGCCGTCGAGTCCCAGCTTCGGGAACTCGCTCGGACTGGAGAACGGGCGGCCACGCGCCTGCGCGCGCTATGGATTCTGGAAGGGCTCGGCAGGATGGAGCCGAACCTGGTGCGCGCCTCTCTCGCCGACCCCCACCCGGCTGTACGGGAAAACGCGCTGCGACTGGCCGAGGCGTTCCTGGCGGTTCTTGCGGAGCGTGTCTCGGAGATGACGCGAGACGACCATCCGCGCGTCGCGTTCCAGGCAGCCCTGACCGTTGGCTGGCTGCCACTATCCGAGCGATCGATCGGTGCGCTAACGGACGCGCTCTCGCGATATCCTGACGACCGCTGGTTCCACGCCGCGGTTCTGAGCGCGCCGGCGGCGTTCGCAGTACCGGTACTGGACACGCTGCTGGCCGACCATCCATCATTCCTGCAGACCGGATCGGCCGACCGGCGCAACTACTTTCGATCCGTCGGGGAAATCGTCGGCTTGCAACGTCAGCCCGAGGAAGTGGAACGGTTCCTTGAACTGACGGCAGGCATCGAGGGCTCCGGCGCCGCAGGCTGGAAGGTCGCCGCAATCGGGGGCCTTCGGCGTGGGCTGGCCGTGGAGGAGGGCCGGCTTGAGGGCGGACCGGAACGCAGCCCTAGCTTGGAGATACTGCTCGGGGATGATGCCGAGAGGGTGAGGCTCGCCGCGGGCGACCTTGGCCCGTATTTCGATCTCGCCCGCCATATCGACCGGGCGAACGGGCTGGCCTCCGATCCGCAGGCTTCCGAGTCGGAGCGGATTCTTGCGTCCCGCATTCTGCAGGGAGCCCCCATCGAGAAGGCCGTGCCAACTCTTGAGCAGATCCTCCAGACGGACACCGGCACGAAGGTGCAACTGGCTGCGATCGCGTCACTGGCCTCCTTTGACGGGCCAGAGGCCGGGGACGCGCTGCTAGCCGCCTGGACTCGCTCCAGCCAAGCAGTTCGGAACGCCATCGGCGAGGCGCTGATTCGTCGCAGGAGCCATGCGGCCGCGCTCGTCAGAGCGGTGTCGGAGGGTCGCGTCCGGCCGCAGGACATTCCGGGCGTCACCCGGATCCGCCTTCTCCAGCACCCTGACGACACAATCCGGACCCAGGCCGAGACTGAACTCGCCGCAGCCACACGAGACCGTGACGAAGTCGTCCGTTTGCACTTGCCCGTACTGGAACTCGGTGGAAACGCCGAGCGAGGTGGGCAGGTCTTCGAGCGGGAATGTGCGAGTTGTCATCGCCCCGGCGCGGCCCGCGGTCGGATCGGACCGGATCTGTCTGGCGTCAACAACCGCGGCAAGGAGGACTTGCTGACAAGCATCCTCGATCCAAGCTTTGCGATCGAGAGCCCCTACCGGAACCATCTCCTCGAGACTACGGACGGGCGCTTCCATGACGGAATTCTCGTAGCCGAGACGTCGGCCACTCTCACCCTACGGGGCGAAACCAGAGACATCACCGTTCTCAAGGCCGACATCGCGAGCCTGCGGGAGTCCGAGGTTTCCCTCATGCCGGACGGCTTGGAAGACGCCGTCACGCAGCAGGAGCTGGCTGACGTGATCGCATTCCTCAGGGCCGGGCTGTAGCTTGCCAAGCAACCAGCCCAGTTCCTCGAGGGATCTGCGCCGGTGGTTGGGTGATCGGTGCCAACTGCCTCGAAAGCGCAACCGATGCAGGCCGGCCTGCGATCGTACCGAGCGACTGCTACCGGCCCGGCCTTGCAGTCGGCAGCGCACCTTGCAACGGATGGACCTCCCCGGCATCCTCAAATGGACCGAGAAGGCCCAGGTCGAGTGTCAATCCGAACAACGCAGAGAGAATCCCGCGTGGCAACCCTTCGGGCCCCTCAATGAGATTGACGGATGCGGCTTCGTGAGCGGCGAGAGACAGTTCCAGCGCGTCCTCAAGCCGGCCAAGCTCTTCGATCTGATCACTGCTCAGCAAGGCGCGCGCCTGGTGCCTGTGCTGTTCGCGAGCGCTCTCGATCTGTTGATCGATTCTCTTGATACCTTCCTCAAGGATTAGCACTGCAAATGCGTTTGGGTGCTCACTTCGGAACTGTCGACTCAATTGCCAGCGCTTGTTCCAAGAATCCAGCATCAACGGGAAGACCTCGTCTTCCAATGCGAAGCTGATCTGTTGCAGCTGCGTCAGCTGAAACTCGTCAAGACCGATGAACGTCGCGAGGGCCTGCATCGGTGGGTCTACACTTGATTCGAACGTGCCGTCTACAGGGGTCGGGGCTGCGACCGATTGCCCGCCTGCCTGGCCGAGGGAACCAGCAATGCAAAGGCTGGCAGCAAGTGCGATGGGAATTCTAGCCATGGAGACTCTCCTTATTCGTTAGATCATCGCACTGAAGCAATGGTTTCGGTCCAGTCTGACTGGCGATGGTTGCCGAGCGGGGCGATCACCCAATGCGGTCCCCTCGAGAATGTTCCCAGTACACGTTGGGCGATCGCCTCGGAACCGGCCAATCGTAAGTGAGAGGCGAGCACACTGGTTCCGGAGCGATCCCACTGCCAAGGCTCCCTTAGCGGCAGAGGATGATAGCGGTGACGGCTCTCGTCTCCGCGGCTGAATCCGAACTACTTGCCGAAGACGCCCTGCCTTTGTCTAAGGCGAACGTGATGTGTCGACGAGCAGCGCCTGTCCAGCTGGGGTCTCGTCGGCATCGGTCGCCATGCGAGGTCGTAGCGGGCCTCTGGGATACACTCCGGCTAGGGCCATGGATGTACGAATTCGAACGGTCTTGCCGAGTGAAACGACACTGATCTTCAGCTTTCTGACGCTGGCAGCTCGAATGAAGGAGTCTGGCGAACCGATCCAAAAGGCCCTCCGCGACCGCGAGCTCACGCGATACTGGCAAGACTGGGGTCGGCCGGGGGATCTCGGCGTCGTAGCCGAGTCCGATAGTGTCGGGTATCCGATCAGCTGTGCGTGGGTGCGGGTGTTCTCCCGCGAGGAAGCGGGCGCGGACTATGTCGCTGAAGACATTTCGGAATTGGCGGTTGGAACGATCTCCACCGCACGCGGGCTGGGAGCAGGTACGAGGGTTCTGCAGGCTCTGCTGAGTCTCTGCGAGACCCGCTACTCCGGCGTGAGCCTGAGCGTCAGACTCGACAACCCTGCGGTTCGTCTCTATGAACGGCTTGGCTTTCGGAGAACTGCGGGGACCCCGATCGTAAATCGGGTGGGAACGGAGTCGGCTATCATGCTCCTGCGTTTCGACAAGACTGGTTCCGGGCTAGTCTCAGGCACCAGTTCGAGCCAGCTTGAGGGATGAGGCCCCTGACGGGCCGTCGGCCGTGTATCCCCACGATGTACAGCGGACCGATGCAGCGAACCGAATCGATGCCGACAATGCCGCGAGCCCGGCCTGATCCAGTCGAACTGCCCTCCCGGCGGACCTTCATCGCGGTCGCCTCCGGAGCTGCGGCCTCACAGTCCTGCACCGGCCCCGAAGCCGACGGGAACGCCGAGGAGCCCCCGAAGCCCGCGGTGATCGACTTCCACCAGCACACCAACTACAACGGGCGCAAGGATGAGGCCTTGGTGGCGCATCAGCGCGCCATGGGAGTCGACCTGACCGTGCTGCTACCTGCCGGATCCCGCTTGGGACGCCATACCGGACTCGATCGCAACGAATCAGTGCAGGCCCTAGCCGAACGGTTCCCGGACGAATTCGTTTGGTTCGCGAACGAGTTTCCAGACTCGCCAGAGACCCACAGCGTGCTGGATCGCTGTCTTCGGGCAGGCGCGCGCGGGATCGGCGAGCAGAAGTTCGAAGTCGCGTGCGACTCCGCAGAGATGCAGGTCGTCTATTCGATTGCCCGCGAATTCGACGTCCCGGTCCTCCTGCATTTCCAGCACGAACGGTACAACACGGGCATCGAACGGTTCCACACGATGCTGGCGAGGTTCCCCGAGGTGGTGTTCATTGGACACGCCCAGACATGGTGGGGAAACATCGATGCCCTGCACGAGCAATCGGCGATGTACCCGAAGACCCCGGTTGAGGCGGGCGGCATCACGGACCGTCTGCTGTCGGACTACCCGAACATCTACGGGGACCTGTCCGCCGGTTCGGGCCTGAACTCGATGCTCCGTGACGAGGACCACGCGAGGGGATTCCTGGAACGGCACCAGGACCGTCTGATCTGGGCCAGCGACTGCAACGACTCGGACGGCGCGGGCGATGGGTGCACGGGATCGAGAGGGCAGGCAGCGGTGCGCCGTCTGGCACCAAGCACGGAGGCCTCTGCAAAGATCCTGTCCGGCAATGCCGCTCGGCTGCTCAAGCTCGGGTAGGCCCCTTCCGTCAAACAGTACCGTCACCCAGGGATTCTCAATTGAGCCTTTTTGGGGCTCGCAAGCCGCCGAGTGGCCTGCAGCAAGGGACCAGTTTCT
>CAYWUV010000054.1:0-39515 GCA_964461235.1 uncultured Bryobacterales bacterium
GCGTTGGCCCGGGGCCCTATACCCTAGTCAGGCCCCCCAAATTTAGAATCCCTGCGCCCGAGAAGCATTCCCCCTAATCTCTAGTAGCATGGTAGGGATTGCGCATGGACGTCTCGGTCAAAGGGGAGTACGCACTCCGCGCTGTTTTCGAGCTGTCCCGGCAGGGTACGCCGGAGCCCGTGAAGATCGCCCGGATCGCTGAGAGCCAAAAGATCCCCCAGAAATTCCTGGAACTGATTCTGGCCCAGCTCAAGCAGGGCGGCTATCTCGGTTCCAGGCGAGGCTCTGACGGCGGATATTTCCTGGCCAGGCCAGCGGACCAGATCACCGTAGGAGATATCCTCCGTCAGGTCGACGGCCCTTTCCATCCTTCCAAGCGGCCGTTCGCGGACGAGCCCGTCGATTCACCGTTCCCGGAGATGTGGGACCGCGTGGAGCGGGCACTCTCGTGCGTCGTGGATCGCACGACATTCGCGGATCTGGTCGAGCGCTGGAAGCAGAAGCACTCCAGGCGGGTTCTAAACTGGCAGATATAGGCCGCGCCCTGAACCTGCGGATACTGGAATGGCTCGCATCTTCGACGACAACTCGCTTTCTATCGGCGGCACGCCGCTAGTCCGCCTCCGGCGAATCGCTGACGGAGCCCGGGCCGATGTTCTGGCCAAGATCGAAGGCCGGAACCCGGCCTACTCGGTGAAGTGCCGGATCGGGGCTTCGATGATCTGGGACGCCGAGAGGCGAGGCGTGCTGAAGCCGGGAATGGAACTCATCGAACCGACCAGCGGAAACACGGGCATAGCCCTTGCCTTCGTGGCAGCCGCCCGCGGCTACAAGCTGAACATCACGATGCCGTCGAATTACAGCCTTGAGCGGCGCAGGGTCCTGAAGCTGCTCGGGGCCGGGCTCGAGCTCACTCCGGAAGAAGACGGCATGTACGGCGCCGTGGAACGGGCCGAAGAGCTCGTGAGGGAGAATCCCGGGCGCTTCCTCATGTTGCAGCAGTTCGAGAATCCGGCGAACCCGCGCATCCATTACGAGACCACCGGCCCGGAGATATGGGACGACACCGACGGCAAGATGGACGTGCTTGTGTCCGGAATCGGCACGGGCGGAACAATCAGCGGGATCTCCCGGTACTTCAAGAGGAAGCGGAACAAGCCGATTCTCAGCGTCGGTGTCGAGCCTGAGTGCAGCCCTGTCATTCGGCACCACCTGGCGGGCGAGGAGTTGCGACCGGGAATCACCGCGATTCAAGGCATCGGAGCAGGCTTCATTCCGGATACCCTGGACCTCGATGTGGTGGACCGGGTCGAATCCGTGTCCGACGAGGAGGCGGTCGAGTACGCGCAGCGCCTGGCTCGGGAGGAGGGTCTACTGAGCGGCATTTCCTGCGGTGCCGCAGCCGCGGTCGCCTGTCGGCTGGCGCGGGAACCGGAGTTGGAGGGGAAGACAATCGTCACCATCCTTCCCGACGCCGGCGAGCGGTACATGAGCAGTTCGCTGTTCAGCGGAATTGGCTGAGGGACCAGAACTCCGGGAGGTGAGTCCGGCGATGGAACTGGTCCGGATCGAGCCGTTGCAGCGGAACGGGACTCGGCTTCCGCCTTGGCTGCGCAAGCCCGAAACGAACTTCCGCGCCTTGCACGAACTCAAGGTCGAGCTGCGGAGGCGCGGTTTGCATACCGTGTGCGAGTCGGCGCGCTGCCCGAATATCCACGAGTGCTTCTCGCGGAAATCGGCGACGTTCATGATCCTGGGCAACACCTGCACCAGAACCTGCGGATTCTGCTCAGTTCCCCAGGGAGTGCCGGGCAGCCTCGACCCTGATGAGCCCGAGATGGTCGCTGACATGGCCTGCCGGATGGCTCTGCGGCATGTCGTCATAACCAGCGTCAACCGCGACGACCTGTCGGACGGAGGATCAGCCCATTTTGCCGCAACCGTTCGGGCGGTCCGCATGGCACTACCCGAAGCCAGGGTGGAAGTGCTCGTCCCGGATTTCCTGGGTGATCACGAGGCCGTCGCCCGGGTTCTCGACTCGGGATGCGACGTGTTCAACCACAACATGGAGACGGTTGCCAGGCTCTACGCCCGGGTCCGGCCGCAGGCGGTGTACCGCCGGTCGCTCGAACTGCTTCGGTTCGCCCGCCAGCACGCTCCCCGGACCCTGACCAAGTCCGGCCTGATGGTCGGGCTCGGGGAGGCCACGGTGGAGGTCCGGGCCCTCCTTCGCGACTTGCGCTCTGTGGGCACGGACATCGCGACGGTTGGCCAGTACCTCCGGCCCAGGCGACGGCGTCTGCCCGTTGCGGAGTATATCCGCCCCGAACGGTTCGATGAGTACCGGTCCTATGGAGAGTCTCTCGGGTTCCGAGCCGTGTTCAGCGGCCCGTTCGTCCGGAGTTCGTACATGGCGGAATCCGTCGAGGCGCAGGCCTTGGGTCGTTGATGAGACCGAGCCCCGGAACCGCTGTGGCCGCGGCAGCGCCGGTCGGAGCGGCCATGCTGTCCGGGCTGCTCCAGGTACTCGTCTTCCCGCGGTTTTCGTGGAACTGGCTGGCTCCGGTTTGCCTCGTCCCGCTGCTGCTGGCCCTCAAGGGGCAGCGTCCCGGGCGGCGCTTCGCGCTCGGCTGGCTGGCAGGGGCCGCCTTCTGGGCTGGGGCCTGCTACTGGATCTACCCGGTGATGCGGGACTACGCATCGATCGCTCCGGCGATAGCTGGCTTGCTCTTTGTCGGATTCTTCGCGGTCAAGGCCGTGCACTCCGGGGCTTTCGCCCTGGCAGCTGGTCCGCTGCTGGGAAAGAAGTGGGCCGTGCCCGCCCTCGCGCTCCTCTGGGTCGGAATTGAGGGCAGCCACCAGTACATTTTTTTCACTTGGATGCAACTGGGGAACGCGTCGCTCGATTTCCCCGTGCCCCAGGTTCTGCGTCTCGCGCCGTGGACCGGTATTTACGGTCCTTCACTCGTCTTCGCCCTCGCGAACGCCGCCCTCGCGGTAGCCGCGTTGCAGCGGTCGGCCCGTCCCTTGCTGGCGTTCGTGCCCATGCTCGGGCTGCTCCTGCTTCCGTCTCTGCCCACGGCCGGCGGAGGGGCGGAAACTGCTCGCCTGGTACAGCCCAACGTCCATCCCGACCTGCTGCGCACCAACTGGCTGGCGGCGGAGGGAACCGCCCACCTGCAACGGATGCTCGATCTGTCCAAGGCTCGAACCGGCCGAACGAGTCCATCCCTCCTTGTGTGGCCCGAATATCCGGTCCCCGCCTATTACTTCGAAGATCCCGCTATGCGGGCGTACCTCGAGCGCGTCGCCCGCGAGTCGGAAGCCACGTTCATTTTCAACACGATCTCGTTCGAGGACGGAGACAGAAGCCGCCCGCAGAACTCCTCGGTCACGCTCGACCGCGACGGCAGGCGGATCTCGGATTACTCGAAAATCCACTTGGTCCCGTTCGGGGAGTTCGTGCCCTGGCCCTTCCACTACTTCGTCGAGAAGATCACGCTGCAGGCCGGGATGTTTCGGTCCGGCAATCGGATTTCCGTGGCTCACGTCAACGGCAGGGGCATCGGAACGTTCATCTGCTACGAGTCCGTCTTCGCCCGGTCGATCCGCAAGTTCACCCTGGCGGGCGCTGACCTATTGGTGAACATCTCCAATGACAGCTGGTACGGTCGCAGCGCGGCCCGCGAGCAGCATCTCCTCGTGGCCCGCATGCGGGCGGTTGAGAACGACCGCTGGATCCTCCGGGCTACCAACGACGGGGTGACATCGGCAATCGGTCCGTCAGGTACCGTGGAGGCATCGCTTCCGTCCTACGTGCAGGAGAGCCTCGACGCGCAATTCGACTACCGGTCCGGGCAGACGGCGTACGTGCGATATGGGGAATGGCTGTGGTGGTTTTCTGTCTTGGTTGCACTCGGGCTTGGGATTTGCTTGCTTGTAGTCGGGCCGCGGACGGGGCGGAGAAATGCGATCGCATCGACAGAGAGTCCCCGTGGCTCCAGCCAGCCAACTCGATAGACCGATGGCTCTCGACAGCGTTCAGGCAAGCGCCTTACGGCTGGGTGGCCGTATGTTCACGCTACTGCTCGAGAGCCGACCACGCTTGCACTCGTCGGTTGAAGGACCCGGTCTTTAGGGTCGCTTGTACCGGCTTCTGACCAAGCGGACAGAGCGTCCGCATTCCTCGTGTTCTGTTCGATGGTCGAGGGCTAGCGAGGCGGCCGCAGAGGGTCTCGTGACGGAGAAGGGGCTCCCGGGCTTACCTGTCATTCCCGCTTCGAGCCCGCAGGGTCGCCCTCGGCGATTCGGCGGTCCAATGTGTCCAGCGACCAGCCGAGCCATGCGTCGACCTTTTGCTGGACAACCCGAGCAGCCTTTTCGGAACCAGCGAGCATTGCTTCGATGACTTCAAGGTGATCATTCACCAAGGATGGATAGTCCCTTGGGACACGTTCAAGACAATTACAAAGAACATGGGCAAACGGGGCGGCGGCGACGGACTGGCCGGCTTGCTGGAGGAAGCGATTGTCAGTCAGCCGGTAGATCTCTTGATGGAACTCGTAATCCGCTGCCAGAAAGCCGGCCAAGTCCTGTGCCCGGGCGGCTATCTGCATTCGCTCGCAGACGCGACGCAACTGCTCGCAGCCCAGCCTTTCTACATTGTTGGCCGCCGCCGCCGCCGCGGCTGGCTCTAGGATCGACCGTACGCTGAACAGGGCTTCGAGATCTTCTCGGTCGTAGCGGGTCACTGTTGTGGCCCGATTGAGAACCTTCGTCACGATCCCCTGCGCGTGCAGTTCCTGCAGTGCGGCGTTTACCGTGGTCTGCGACACGTCGAATCGCTTGGCCAGCAGCGACTCGACCAAGCGGTCACCCGGTCGCAATTCTCCATGGAAGATCAGGTGGAGGATCGCCTCCCGGACCTGCTCAACCCTGGTCAGCGGAGCAATGGCTAGAGCATTCATTCAAGAACGGCCTTCTTTCGGTGTCGGTCATCGGACTAGTGCTCATCGAGGTCGCCTTGCGTCCCCTGGTTACGGACTGCAGCTGGCGCTCGCGTGTGAGGCCAGACTGGTCGGGGTCAGGACACAATCTGCGGAATAAGCTCCCCGTGTACGTCAGTGAGACGCATGTTGCGGCCGTTAAAGGAATATGTGAGCCGCTTATGGTCAATTCCTAGCATATGCAAAATCGTTGCATGCACGTCGTGATAACTGACTGGCTGATGAACAACCTTGTAGCCGAATTCGTCCGTGGCACCGATGACTTGGCCGCCCCGGATGCCGGCCCCGGCCATCCAGATCGACATGGCGTTCGGATTATGATCGCGGCCCAAGCCCTTCTGGGAAATCGGCATCCGACCAAATTCCGAATGCCACACCACGAGGGTCTCGTCGAGTAGTCCGCGTTGCTTGAGGTCCGTGATCAGCCCGGCGATCGGCTTGTCGATCTCGCGGGCGTGGCGGCTGTGGTTGTCGGCGAGGTCGTCGTGTGCATCCCAGTCGTCGTAGTTCGAACGCCGCTTCGCACCGTTGAACAATTGCACGAAGCGGACGCCGCGCTCAACGAGACGGCGCGCCAGAAGGCATTGCTTGCCAAATTCTGCGGTGGCTGGATCATCGACTCCGTAGAGGCGTTTGGTGGCATCGCTTTCCGAAGGGAGTTCGACCGCTTCGGGAGCACAGCCTTGCATGCGATACGCAAGTTCGTAGGAGGCGATCCGGGCGGCCAGTTCGCTGCTCCCGGGATATTTCTTGGTGTGCTCCTCGTTGAGCTTCGTAAGGTGACGGAGTCGGTTCCGCTGCTGACGTTTCCCGATGCGTTTGGGAGGCTTCAGATCGAGGATCGGATCTCCCGTGGTCCGGAAGACCGTTCCTTGGTAGGCGGCGGGCAGGTAGCCGCTTCCCCAGTTCCGTGTTCCGGCGTTGGGGCCACCACGAGGATCGAAGATCACCACGAATGCCGGTAGGCTCTGATTCTCCGTGCCGATTCCGTAGGTCACCCACGCGCCAACGCTTGGGTGACCCATTAGCAGGGAGCCCGTGTTCCATTCGTAGTGTGCTAGGACGTGGTCATTCGACTTGTTTACGCAGGACCGGATGAGCGCTAGCTCGTCGATAATCGAACCGACGTGTGGGAACAGCTCAGAGACCTCAATACCCGACTGGCCGCACTTCTCGAACGAAAACGGGCTCGCCATCAGCGGGCCCGGATAACCTTGGCGTACGATGACTTCGCCTTTTCCGCTAAGTGGCTGGCGGTGGTGTTTCAGCAGGGCTGGTTTCGGATCAAACGTGTCGATATGGCTGACGCCTCCCGTCATAAAGAGGGAAATGACTGATTTGGCGCGTGCCCTGAAATGCGGTGCCTTAGGTGTGACCGGCGAAGTGATGTTCGCAGTGACCCCGCAGGTGGTGGGTTCCGCATTGGCTGAGGTCGAGGCCAGCAATCCGTCCGCATCGAGCATGTAAGCCAGCGCCACTCCGCTGACCCCGCCACCGGCCTGGAATAGGAGGTCCCGGCGGGAAAAGAACTTGTTGCGCGCAGGACGTTGGTTCGTTGGCTCGTCAGGCATGCGGCAGGTCCTAGTTGATGTAGATGAACTCGTTCAAGTTCAGGACGACATGGCAAAGATCGGCGAGAGCCGCGTGCGCCGCGTCTCCCACTTCGTCGTTCTGATACAGGGCCATCTGCTGATTCAAGAACGAGACGTTCCAGTCCAGTTCCTCCGCCATGGGACCGCGGCCGAGCGCGATTCGGTAGGCCGTGCGAACTAGGTCGTCTTGTTCGGGACCGGCGATTCTCTGCACCCGCGAAGCGAAGGAGTCGGCGTGCCGTACAAAGAAATCGTTGTTGAGCAGTGTCAGCGCTTGGGTAGCAACGGTGGTTGTGTCGCGGCCCTCGCACGTGATGTTCAGATCAGGTTGGTCGAACACTTCGAACATCGGATAAGGCATGCCGCGCTTGTAGTACGAGTACAGGCCCCTTCGCCACAAGTCCGGGACCTCTTCGTTGACGACCCAGATTCCTTTCGCCACAGCGTTCCTCACGGATTCCTCTACGGCGGGAAAATACGGTCTGCCACCCAACGTCAAGTTCAAGTTGCCGCTCGCCGCCAGGACGATGTCACGAATGATCTCGCCCTCAAGCCGCTGCTGAGGAAAGCGCCACAAGTAGGCATTTCGCGGGTCGGCCTTTTCGTTGGCATTCGACGTGAAGCTCGAAGCCATCCGATACGACTCGGACGTCATGATCAGGCGGTGCATGCCCTTGATGCTCCAGCCACTGCGGACGAACTCCGTAGCTAGCCAATCGAGCAGTTCCGGGTGAGTTGGCTTATGACCCATGCGACCGAAGTTGCTCGGCGTGCGTACGATGCCCTCCCCGAAATGATGCTGCCAGATGCGGTTGACCATCACCCGGGCCGTCAAGGGATGTTCCGGCGCGACGAGCCATTCGGCCAACGCGCGACGGCGGCCGGAGGTAGGCCTGCCGTCAATCGGGGGATTCTCGGTCCGAACAGAGCCGGAGAGAAGCACTTCCGGGTAGCCGGGAGAGACTTCGGGACCCTTGGTCCGATAATCCCCGGATGGCAGGTAGTAGGCCTTAGGTGGAACGTAGGGTCTTCCGACTTCGGGTAGGTAACTGCCCTCGAAGTCTACGTCGTCAGGTCGGCCCTTGCCTGGTGCATCGCTGTCGCCGGGTCCGTCGGGCGCGAAGCGAAAATCACCGTCGCGGATGCCGACAGCCATTGGGAGCGCTTCGGGTTTCTGCAGTTCGAGGTTCCTGATCTCTGCCCGTAGCTGCTCGACCGTGGCCCTAACTTGCTCCGGCATGAGAGCGTCGACACCGCGGCCGGGTCCGATCGACCGCACTTGGGCAGCCAAGAGCTTCTGTCCGTCCGTCCGTTCTTCCTCTGGAGTGTGAACAGCGACTTGAATGTCTCTGGGAAATCGCCTGAGACGGTCCTCAAAGGCCCGCTCGCGGTACGGTGCCTCGGTCTCGGCCAAGCGGTGCTTCAATGGCCTGATCGCGGCTTCGATTTCCGCTACCCGAGCTTCATGCCGGGCCACGTCATCGCGAGCCGCCAACGGAAAGTCGTAGTCCACGTATGGGAAGAAGACTGCCATCATGCGGTAGTAGTCCATCTGCGTAATCGGGTCAAACTTGTGATCGTGACAGCGGGCGCAGTTGACGGTCAGGCCCATGAAGGCCCGGCTTGTGGTGCCGATCATGTCGTCTAGGTAGGTGTAGCGGTATTCAGGATTGTCCTTCTCGCGGAAGGCGACTCGTGGGCCTACACGGTGAAACCCGAGAGCGGTCACGCTTTCGAACGTCATGTCGTCCAATTCGTCACCAGCCAATTGCTCGAGTATGAAGCGACTGTACGGCTTGTCTTGATTGAACGCCTGAACCACGTAGTCTCGATAACGCCAAGCATTGGGATTGTCGTAGTCCTGTTCGTAGCCTTTGCTGTCGGCGTAGCGGGCGATATCGAGCCAATGCCGTGCCCAGCGCTCGCCATAACGTGGCGATCCGAGCAACCGGTCGACAAGTTCATCGAATGTCCACTCGGAATCGTCGCTCAAGAACGCATCCACTTCTGCGGGTGTGGGCAGCAAGCCGATTAGATCGAGATAAGCACGCCGGATCAGCGTGCGCCTATCGGCAGGTTGTGCCGGTGTCAGGCCGACTCTCTCCCTTTGCTCCTGCAGGAAGGCATCGATTGGGTTGCGACTCCAACGCGAGCCGGAGATTTCAGGGATGGAGTGCCTGACGGGCTCTTGGAATGCCCACCACCGGCGGTCCTCCTTCGCCGTAACACGCTCGGAACGCTCAACCGCGTCGGCTCTCCCGGCTTGGTCGGGCCCTGCTTCCCACCGGGCGCCCTGTTCGATCCATTGGCGGATTGCCTCCAGTTGGCCCGGACGGAGCGAACTGCCCAATGGCATCGCCGGCTGTGCGAGTCCCATCACTCGAAGGTACAGCGGGCTCGTCTCCGCATCTCCCGGCACGATCGCGGGTCCGCTCTGCCCGCCGGCCAACAGAGCCTCCCGCGACCGCAGGTCGAGCCCCGCCATTTGCTGGTCCTCGCCATGGCACTGCTCGCACTCCTGCCGAAAGAGAGCGGGAACCTCTAACTCGGGCTGGCCGAGCGTCCGCTGTGGCGTCGCGAGCAGCGAAATTCCCGCCAAGGCTCCAACGGCGAAGATCCGGCGTAAAGACGAGTCCATAGCGTCATTCGTTGTGGATCGGAGCGCTCGGCACCCTACCCGCAAGCTCCCTAGGACACTGTAACTCAATCGATTATCAGGCCTGAGCAGTCGCATGCCGAATCTGGCAATAGCGAAACTGATCATCTCTCCAGCCTCTGATCGTATCTTAAACGATAATCGGGGGCCAAAATCCCAGGGAAGGTCCCGGTCAGGGTGGCACGGTCGATGGCTTCAGGGTCCCAGGGCCGATAGCTGGAAATCGGATCCGCGGGCATTCGGAGATGCACGGAGCCACTGGACGTGTCTGCAGGTCTCGAATCCCGGCGTGACGGCGCCTTGCGCCGGAGGCTCCGTCCCGAGAAATTCCGGCCAGAGTCCCCACCTCGGGGCAGGGCCGCTATGGCAAGCCTCAGTTCCGCACCCAACGTCCAGGCGCACTGGCGCCGGTTCCGTTTCCGGATGGCCATCAATCGAAGCGTTTCTGCAATCTTCCCATTTCCCGGACACCGCCCGACGAGTCCGCCGTATCAACATCGAGGTCGATCGGACAAGTATCTGTGTCACAGTAGGTTACTGGCCAGTTCTCGTGCCGAGTTTGGCGGTGCGATCTTCCAGTTTCAGGGCTCGGCAGGGGCCTTGGAGGCTTGGCGCTTGGAGGTGACGGGGCCGAAAAACAAGGAGCGCAATGCGACGGTGTCGCCCTCCGGGTGAGTCGCACCGTGCCTGGAAAACTCGGCGCAGCGCAGCGCGAAGACGGCGCTGGCACCGTTCACGCACCGGAACCCGTCGGCGCTCTAGTGAGACTTCCCGAGATTACGCCAAGGGACCGAGCTTCGACGAAATGGGTGGCTGTGGCGAGTCCCGACTGACCCCGATCAGTCGGGCCGGAATCGCAATGAGGCCGTACTCAGCCAGATGGCGGGAATGCGTCAGGATTCTTGAAATCGCTAGTTTGACCGATGATCGTTCATCGCTTAGACTAGTAGGCCCATTCGTTGACCAAGGGAGGTGGAACATGAATGCAACTCGTCTCAGTCGGGCGAACGGGCCGTACCGGCCGCGAATCGAGCGAGGGGCAAGGCGGGCGCTTCGCTTGCATGGCGGACTTGCCTTGCTCGCGCTCACGTTCGCCACGGGAGTTCACGCACAGGTGGCGGGGCGCATCAGCGGCTTCGTTCGCGACGCCACGGGTGCTGTGATTCCGAACGTCCAAGTCACTGCAGTTTCAGTTCAGCAACGACTGGAGCGCAGCGCGTCGTCGGATGCGACCGGCTATTATGCCCTGCTCGCGATGCCTCCCGGCACCTACACGATGACCGCCGGGGTGGAAGGCTTCGAAACACAGACGCAGCAGGGAGTGGAACTGACCCTCAACGAAAGCCTGCGGCTTGATTTCTCCTTGGTCGTCGGGTCTGTAACCACGGAGGTTACGGTGGAGAGCACCGCGACGTTAGTCAACACCGACAACCAGACCTTGGGCGCACTGGTGGATTCGAGACGCGTGGCGGACCTTCCTCTCAACGGGCGGAACGTGATGGCGCTGGCCCGGACGCTCCCAGGCGTCTCGCGGGTGGTTGCGCCCCAAGAAATGCAGCGGACCCGCGGGGGTCCGAACATGAGTGTTAACGGCGGCCGCTCCGTCAACAACAACTACACGTTCAACGGCGCGAACTTTATCCACTTCGGCCGAACCACGGGCCTGAACTACCCTCCTCCGGACGCCGTGCAGGAAATCCAGATTCAGACCCACAATTTCACCTCGGAGTACGGCAATAACTCCGGGAGCCAAGTGAGCGTCACATCCAAGTCCGGGACCAACGAATTCCATGGAACGGTTTGGGAGTTCCTCCGCAACGACAAGTTGAATGCGCGGAGCTTCTTTCAGCCCAGGCGTCCGACGACGCGACAGAACCAGGCGGGCGTTGCAGCTGGCGGGCCCATCAAGAAGGACAAGCTGTTTATATTTGGTCACTACCAGGAACTCTGGAACCGGCCCGAGGTGGGGTCCACGCAAGCCTTGTTGCCTTCGCCCCTGGAACGCCAAGGGGATTTCTCCCAGTCGGGCGTGACGTTGAGGAACCCAACTGACGGCCTAACTGGTGAGCCGCTAACCGATGCGAGAGGCTTGCCCTGCGTGCAAAACAACACTATCAGCCAGAGTTGCATGAGTCCTGGAGCACAGAATGCGTTGAGCCAGTTCATCCCCACGACCCCCAACAACATCTTTGTGGCACAAAACCCCGAACCCTCTGGAAGCTACAGCTTCATGACCCGGGTGGACCTGCTGCAGAGTTCGAAGCACACCATATTCGCTCACTACTTCCACGATCAGTACGATCGAACGTTTGCGCGCGGCACGATCAAGCCGTACAACGAGGCAGATGCCGGAGTGACAGTCAACGCCCCCAGTTTCAGCAGCACCTATACCTTCAGCCCGACGTTTCTGAATGAGGCCGTTCTCTCTTGGGTACGAGCGGTGTCGTTCGAGCGGCCCAATACCCTGATCGATCCTAACGCCTTAGGGATCGCCGTTCCCGTGGGTACCAGCGGTGAGGGCCTGACGATCACCGCGCAAGGCCGGTTCCAACTCAACCACTCGAATCCAAACGGCCAAAACTACCGGAACTGGCACTTCAGAGACATGATGAGTTGGATCAAGGGCTCCCACACCTTCAAGTGGGGCTTCGAGTTCTGGAGCACAAACTGGGCGCTTAACACAGCCTTCACCCAAGGCCGCTCGGTCACGTTCACCGGCAATCGAAGTGGTGATGCGACGGCGGACTTCATTCTCGGCACCTTCGACAGCCTGAACGTCACATTTGGCCAGCCTGGCAGCGACCCGATCGCCGAGTCGTACCACTTCTTCGTCCAAGACGAATGGAAGGTGCGTCCTCGGTTCACTCTCACCTATGGAGTGCGCTGGGAGCCCTACCTTCCATGGGACCAGGAGTACGGCCGGCATACCCATCCGGACCTGGCCGGGGGATTCACCGCACGTTCGACGGTCAAGCCGAGTTCGCTACCAGGCGTCCTTCATCCTGGTGACCCGGGATTGCCAGGGAACGGAAAGCTCACCTTCAATGACATGAACAACTGGGGTCCGCGCGTCGGTTTCGCTTGGGACGTCTTCGGGAGCGGCAAGTTCAGCGTGCGAGGGGGCTATGGAATTTTCTTCGACCGAATCAGTGCTACTACGGTGCACTCGGCCGAAGCACCCTACCGCGGAAACAGCAACTTGCAGGATGGACTCCTTGATGATCCCTTCGGCTCTCTGAATGAACCTTTGCCTCCGCCAGGGGTCTTACCCGGGGAGTTTGGCTGCAGCGGTCCCAGAATGACCAAGTCCTTGGCGGAGTTGGGCGGACCGATGGCCCCAGGGTTCCCATTCGTCACCTGCGAATTCCCCATTCCCCAGCGGCTGGTGCTGACTGAGGATCACTTGGTCGTCCCCTACACGCAGTCAATCAACCTGACGCTCCAGCGCCAAATCAGATCCGATTTGATGCTGGAGGCCAGTTATGTCGCCAAACTGACCCAGAAACTGGATGGGCACCGGCACTGGAATCCAGCGGTGTTCCGACCCTCGCTGGTAACCGGTGCTCCGCCTTCGAGTCGGAACGTGAACGAGCGCGTGTTGTACTTCGAGACCCTCGGCCTGATGGACACACGGGTCCGGGTTATGGGCAACGACTACCGCGCGGGGTATCACTCCTTTCAGCTGAACGTGAACAAACGCTTCAGTCGTGGGCTGTCGTTCCTCGGGTCCTATGTGCTCTCCAAGAACATTTCCAACATGATTGACCCTTTACCAGGCATCAGTCCTGGAGTGGGGCATCCGTTCAACCTGTTACTTGACAAGGGACGCAGCCTGTTCGATCAACGTCATATCGTACGGATGAGTTGGATTTGGAGCCCCGCAGGCCCGCGTTCCGGACCAGCCCGGCACCTGCTGGGAGGCTGGACCGTCACTGGACTGACAAGCGTTCTCAGTGGTTCTCCAATTCACTTCGCGCAGGGCACGGACGTGGCGCTCGATGGCACGGGCCAACGAAATTTGCAGCACGCCCAATTCAAGGAAGGCGTTACACATGGCGACTTGTTGATTGATCACGCCGACCGTGGTGCGATGATTCGCAAGTTCTTCAATACCGACGCGTTCGTGAGGCCGCGTGATCTGCCGCCGGGCACGTACGGGAACGCTGGGATCAACATCATCAGCGGGCCAGCGATGGTCAATACGGACTTCGCTGTGATGAAGAGCTTCAACCTCCGCGAGCCCTTGCGCCTTCAGCTCCGAGGCGAGTTCTTCAACCTGTTCAACCAGGTGAACTTCGCGCAGCCTGAGAGGCGCGTTCAGTCGGGGAGCTTCGGTCGCATCCGAAGCGCTGATCCGGGCCGCGTGGCTCAGTTAGCTTTGAAGGTCATCTGGTAACACAAGTCGCCACCCCCGGAGACCACGAAGCGTCACAGTCAGACTGATCCTCTCATTTCGCAGTTGGACCCCGTTTGCAGCCCCCGAAGCTGCCCCCGAAGCTGCCCCGAATTGCTCTGGTGACCGGGGCGAGGCGGCCCTCATTCCGGCCTGCAGGCACAGGGCCGGCGGCCCCGGCACTTAGATCTTGAAGTTCTTCCGCGTGGCGTAGCGCAGAATCCGGGCTCACCATTTCATCGCCGTACTGGCTTGCCACGCTGTATATTCTCTGTGGCGCCGTCTGGGCGCGCACGGCATTCCCGACAGCCGGGAGCCGAACCGTCGCAGCACCTGTCCGATGTGCGAGTAGGGCTGCACCCGCTACGGCACCAAGGCCGCCCCTTCCCGATCGCCCGAGAAATCCGCGCAGATCGTCCAGATTCGAATAAGTCTCCAGATCGAGATGCAAGATCACCCTCCGATGATTCCCACACCCGCTGCAGCGCCCCCGTCAGGCCTCATCTCTCGTTGGAAGAGACTCCTGATGATGCTGCCAAGCGAGTGTCTGCGATAATCGGTCGTATACCAATGCGGCCATGATCTTGGACGAATTGCAGCGACAGTTCGAAGGCGCACGCGCTCGGTCCCGCGTGATCCGGGGGTATCTTTGACGCCGCTGCCGGAAAGCGAAAGCTGACCGAGATCGAAAAGCAGATTGCGGATCCCTCCTTCTGGATCGACTCGGCCAACAGCCAGTCGGTGTTGCGGGAGCGAAAGCGTCTGACCCGCGTCGTCGAGACGGACGAGGAGATCGAGAGTTCCGTTTCGGACATCGAGGCCTACCTCGAACTCGTCGGCGAGGGCGAGCCGGTCGAGGATGAATGCGCCGAAGCCTTGGCGGAGTTTGCCGGGCGCCTCGAGCGGATCGAAACCGACTCCCTGCTGTCAGGCGAGCACGACGCCGCCAACGCCATCGTGACCCTGAATGCAGGGGCAGGTGGCACAGAGGCCCAGGACTGGGCGCAGATGCTGCAGCGCATGTACCTTCGCTGGGCGGAACGGCGCGGCTTCAAGAGCGAGATTTCTGATTTCCAACCGGGTGAGGAGGCCGGCATCAAGTCCGCATCCCTGATCGTCAAGGGCGATAACGCTTACGGCCTGATGCGCTCAGAGGTGGGAGTCCACCGTCTGGTCAGGATCTCGCCATTCGATTCCAACGCCCGTCGCCACACCTCGTTCGCCTCCGTCTTTGTGTACCCGGAGATCGAGGACGACATCGAGATCGACATCCGTCCGGACGATCTGCGGATTGACACCTACAGAGCGAGCGGCGCAGGCGGCCAGCATGTGAACATGACGGATTCCGCCGTCCGCATCACGCACCTGCCGACAGGAATCGTCGTCCAGTGCCAGAATGAGCGCTCGCAGCACAAGAACAAGGCCACCGCGATGCGGATGCTGCGGGCCCGGCTATACGATTTCGAACTCCGGAAGAAGCAGTCGGAGACCGACAAGATCGAAGCCTCCAAGCTCGGCATCGACTTCGGAAGCCAGATCCGAAACTACGTGCTGGCACCGTACCGCCTTGTCAAGGATTTGCGCAGCCAACTGGAGTTCGGCGACGTCGATCGCGTGCTGGACGGCGACCTGGATCGCTTCATGCACGCCTTCCTCGTCTTCGAGAAGACGGGCAAGACCGTCGCGGAAGCGGCCTGACCAAACGCGGCGAGGGCGCGCGTACCCAACGCCGGGCCATCGACGTAGGCGGAACGGCCCAGCTGCCGGGCAACCGCGGGCTTGCCTTCCCGATGCCGTCCGGTTTCCAATGTAGCCATGCGAACTGTACTGGGTGCGATCATCTCCCTGCTTGTGCTTGCCATCACCTCGCAAGCGCGTGTCGCGAAGGTGGAGGTCTCCGTGCGCGAAGCAGTCCTCGGCGGCCGGCCTTTCGGCCTCGCGGGCTCCTACGAGAGGATCACCGGAACGATCCGATTCGCTGTTGATCCCGACAACCCGGCCAACCAGATCATCACGGACATCGCACTGGCTCCCCGCAATTCGAACGGGGAGGTTGAGTTCTCCTCCGAGTTCTACTTGCTCAAGCCTGTCGACATGGGCCGGTCCAACGGAGCCGTCCTGTACGAGGTGTCGAACCGCGGGCGCAAGGGAATGCTCAGCTTCTTCAACCTGGCGGCCGGAAGCCTCGACCCGCGCGAACCCCAGCACTTCGGCGATGGCTACCTGATGGAAGAGGGGTACACCCTACTCTGGCTGGGATGGCAATTTGATGCCCCCCTTCGTCCGGACCTGCTGCGGCTCCAGACCCCCGTGGCGAGTGCCGGCGGGAAACCGATTCGCGGACTGGTCCGGAGCGATTTCGTCGTCTCCGACCGCGTGTCGGAGCATTCCCTGGCCGATCGGAGCCATGTTCCGTACCCGGTCGCGGACCCCGATGCTCCCGAGAACGTCCTGACAGTACGGACCGCTGCCGGTGGAGAGCGGCAGGTCATACCGCGGGAACGCTGGCGATTCGCCCGCATGGAGAGCGGCAAGCCCGTGCCGGACAACGGGGCCGTTTGGCTGGAGGGGGGATTCGAGCCCAACCGGATCTACGAGGTTGTCTACGTTTCGGAGAATCCCCCGCTTGTCGGGCTCGGCCCGACCGCAGTGCGGGACGCGGTCTCGCACCTCAAGTACGAGGGCTCCGAGCCGCTGGGTGTCCCGGCCGACGCCATCGACCGGGCGATCGCGTTCGGAATCTCGCAGAGCGGACGATTCCTCCGCACGTTCCTCTACTACGGCTTCAACCGAAGCGAGGGCGATCGGGCAGCCTTCGATGGCGTCATGTCGCACGTCGCCGGAGGCGGCCGGGGCAGCTTCAACCACCGGTTCGCCCAACCGTCCCGCGACGCCCATCCGTACATGAACTTCTTCCACCCGACGGACATCTTTCCGTTTACTGGCAGGGCCCAGCTCGATCCGGAAACCGGCCGGGAAGACGGTATCCTGACGCACCAACTGGACCGGAAGTACTGGCCGAAGATCTTCTACACCAACTCGTCCTACGAATACTGGGGTCGTGCCGCATCGCTGATCCACACGGATATCGAAGGCACGCGTGACATCGAGCCGTTCGACAACGTCCGTGCGTTCCTGCTATCCGGGGCCCAGCACGGACCGGGCTCGTTCCCGCCAAGGGTCAGCATCGGGCAGCAGAAGGCGAATCCCCTGGATTTCCGTTGGGCCATGAGGGCGCTCCTAGATGCCATGAGCAGTTGGACAGCGGAGGGCACGGAGCCGCCAGACAGCCGCTACCCTCGCATCGCGAATTCCACGCTCGTCCGGCCCGAGAAGCTGGATTTCCCGGGCATTCCTGGCGTCAACACCTCAACGAGAGTGCACCGAGCGTATCGTGTCGACTACGGGTCGCGCTTCGTGGCGGAGGGAATCGTGAGCCGGGAGCCGCCAGTCGTCGGCAAGCCCTTCGCCATCCTGGTGCCGTCTGTTGACGGCGATGGAAACGAGATCGCGGGCGTGCGCATGCCCGAGTTGGAGGTGCCGCTCGCGACCTATACCGGCTGGAACCTGTTCAATGAGCGCTCCGGGCCCACGCACGAGATCTCGAGCATGGTGGGTTCGTACATCCCGTTCCCACGGACTCGCGCGGAACGGAAGGCGAGCCACGATCCCCGTCCGTCGATCGAGGAGCGGTACGGGAGTAGGTCGGAGTATCTGGGGCGGGTCACCGAGGCCGGCCTTGCCCTGATAGACGACGGCCTGCTCTTGGCGAGGGACCTGCCGGCCATCGTCCGCAATGCTGCGAGCCATTGGGATTACCGGATGAAGGACCTGCCCGCCTCCGAAATCGGGCCCTGACGGTTCCGACGGGCCTACTGCGACGACGAAACTTCGGTGTGTAAGGGAGGCTCGGCGAGGGCTATCTCGTCGTTCCCGCAGCCCGGCACGAGTCGGAACGGCCAGCGATCCTTGGCGGACAGTTCGTAGGCCGGCAGCACGGAGCGCATCAGCCCTAAGGGGCAATGATGAGCCCGCTGGTCAAGGAAGTGGCCCACTTCGTGGGCCGCGACGCGCGCCAGTGCCCGGCCGACCGCCAAGGCATTGTTCGGCTTGCCCAGGTACCGAATCAGGGGCCCGTAGAAGACTTGCAAGTCGGGCGCGATACGGTTCCCTTCGCGGTAGGCCAGCCCCAGCACGCCTTTCAGGGCGGGTGGCGGTTCCGGCTTGATCTTGAGGGTCACCCGTGCGCCCCCGGAGTCGCAGCGCCCGAACTCGATCTTTGCCGTGTGCCCGCCGAGAATGGCCTGAAACTCCTTCAGCATGGCACCCCGTACCGGTGCCTTGAGCAGGGACGCTCCGTCGTCCACGCAGACCTCCCACGGGGCTCCGAGCATGCCCGGAACCGCCAAGAGGATAGCCAGGCCCGCGATGGTCTTAACCATTCCTTAATCTGATTAATGGTATTGCAATATTCTGTGCCCGTCAAGGAAGGCTCAAGAAAACAAGAAAACCCGTCGCTGGGGGGGCTTGGCATCCGAACATTGGCCTCAGGGATCCTCCCCTCTGAGAAATGTGAAATGTTAATTCCCTGGTCGCGGCTTAGTCGGCGAACTCCTACACCAGCCGCAGGTCCGTGCTTGGACATACGGTCCGGGAGGAGTTCAAGCTAGCCACCAGCCACCTCAAGCTGCGTTCCCGGCCCCAAGGCGACCAAGGCAGCTGTCGGAACGTGGCAGTTTCCCGAGATAGTGAAAGCGCTTCAGAGGTCGATATCTGCATCTGGGTGGCCAGCGGCGAGGGCGCTGGTCCAGGCGAGGCAAAGGTCGCGGGAACGGTAGGCCCCATATGCGGCCTTTTCGTCGCGTTCAACGATGGGGAAGGTGGAGTAAATGTAGCGGATGTCGTCCCGATCCGTGACGCCGTAGAGGTGGAAGTAGAGCGCGTCCAGCTTGGCGCGTAGGGTGAGTCGGCGGCAGGCGTTCCAGTGGAAGGGCGGCAAGACATCGCCGCCCTCAGCCACGTAACCCATCTCGCGGGCGAACGGGGCCATGTCATGGGCCGTGTAGGTGAGTTCCAGAACGGCCCTGCGAACGATCTCGTCGGCCGTCTTGGGTCCGAGCCTCACCTGCCGATACCGCTCCGGTGGGAGGACCGGAAGTTGCTCCAGTATGAAGAGGTTCAACGTCTGGCCTTGGACCTTCTGGCGCGTGGCGAAATCGAACACCATCGCATTGAGGTTGGCCGCGAGGAGCCATTCGCGGCGATCCTGGGTTTCCGGCTTCAAGACTGGCACTTTGTTGCCGAATCCAACCGCCGGGAGCAGAGCGGCGATGAACGTCCGCGCATTGGTCGGAGCGGTGATCTCCTTGAATCCCAAAACCCAACCGGCCTGGGGTGGCCAGCCACATTCCGAAGCAGACACCCAGTACTGCGGATCTGGCAGCCAGTTCGGGTCGGAATGCTGCTCCAGTGTGGCCGGTTTCGGCTGCGCCGGGCGGTGGAGGTTCGTCGGATTGATGATGCTGCTGGCGGCCCGGTGGTCGAACGCCTGCACCATCTTGCCCTCGTAGAGCGGCACCCACCCACCGGACGGGCTCTGGAACCGGTTGCCCCCGACTGGCCACGCGCCCTCGCTCTCCTCCAGTTCCCAGCGGGTGCGGAACAGGCCGGAGTCGTTGGTCATGTCAAACATACGCGTGTACTTCACCGGCCAAGCCTTTACCTCGTCGCCTGAAGAGCGGTCCACGAGCACTGGCAGGCGCTCGTAGATCCCAGCGGTGAGCTCCGCGTCTCGTCGTGACCTAAAGATCGGTGCTGTACCAGTGTTCGGGTTGACGAGGGCGAAGTCCGCCGCAGCCAGGGGGAAGCACCGCTCCGGGTCCTTGGTCTCCGACACGTCCTGAAGGAAGAACGCGCAGCGTGCGGGTTCGGTTCTTGGGACCGGGCTGGCGATGAAGGCACAGAACTTGAAGCGGCTGTCCACGTCGGGGAAGAACGGCGGCAGGTCGTGACGTGTACGGCGGTTTTCGAAGTCGTAGAGCCCCTTGAGCCTGCCCTCGGTCGCCACGCTCTTGAAGAACGGCGCGGCCATCTTGTCCGAGGCGATGCCGGACGGCACGAGCAGCCCGATCATGCCGTCGCGCTTCACCAGCGTCAAGGCGCGCTCTACGAACAGTGAGTAGACATTGAGGTCGCCCCGTGCCAGCAGCGGATAATCGCCCGATGTCCGGGCCACCCGCGCCGCGTCTGTCGCTCGCTCGCTTGCCAGTCGGAAGTCATCGGCCAGTGGATCGCCTTCCTCCTCGAGCGCGGCGATCATGCGCCTCCGGTCGGCTGCGCGCGGAGCCATGGCGATCTCGGGGCGCCGCGCCGCGAACCATTCGACCTGTTGCAGCTTCATCCGGTCCCAAGGCGGATTGCCGATCACAGCGTCGAAGCCGCCCTTGATCCCCGAGGCCTCCCATTCCGACCACACGCCGGGGAATGCGACCTGCCAGTTCAGAAATCGCTCGCTGGTGACCAGTCCCAAGGCATCCATCAGATGAGGGAGGTTGGCATCCTCCAAATCAATCGGCTTCCCTTGTGCGATGTCGATCTGATCGCCGAACACACCATCCAGCCACTTGAGGAACGCGGCCTTGACTTCCCGCTTTCGAATGCCCAGCCAGTCGAAAGCGTGAAGCAGCGACATGAAGGCGTTAAGCGGGGCAGTCATCTCTGCCACCTCGGCAAAGATGTCGGCGGAGCGGTGCGCCTCGGCGATCTCGGCGTCCGTTAGTCCCTCGATGATCTGCATGGGCGCGGCTGCACGCGTGGCCCGCGCGAGCGGTCCCCTCAGGAACAGGCTGCTCTTCTCCTCCGTCCTGCGGATGGCGGACTCCACCCAAGTGCCGAACAGGCTGTCACCGCAGCGGAGATGATGATCCAGAAAGCTGAGCGGCGCGCCCACGGTGAACGTGTGCAGCCAAAGCGAAACCTTGGCTAATTCCACTGCCATCGGATTCTTGTCCACGCCATAGACGCACCGCTTGAGCACCATGCGACGGACGATGTGCCGGTCGTCAAGTTGGCCCGCGTCGATGGTCCAGCCCCGGTCCTCGGCGTTGGCGATGATCGTGTTGCGGATCTGGTCGATCCGTTCGGCCAGTGGCGATAGGTAGCCTTCCACGGTCGCCTCCGCGTCGGCCATGGCAGAGATGACGCGGTCGGCGAAGTAGTCCACGAGATTGACCAGGAAGTGCCCGGAGCCCATCGCGGGGTCGCAGACCTTTAGGTCGAGCGCTCGCTCGGCCGGATCGATCCGCTTCAGGCGGCCCATTCGTCGATCATCCGGGACTTGCCGTAGAGCGAGATCCGACGCTTCGGCCGCAAATGAGTCCATCCGGGCGTCCAAGAGGGGGCCGACGGCCTCTCGAACGATCAAATCGACCAGATCGTCGGGCGTGTAGTAGCTGCCCGAGTCCTTGCGAGCGAACACGTTCGGGCGGATGAAGATGCTCCCGTCCTCGCGGACCACCTCACGTTCGAGGAGCCTCTCGTAGATCGAGCCGAGTTGCTGCACGCCGAGGTCCCGATAGTTGATGTACCGGCGTCCGAGTGGCGTGCGCTCGAACGACAGTGCGTCGATCACGTCAGCCATCACTGCGTCTCCCAGGCGCACGCGCGAAAGCAGGGACGCGCCGTCGCGGTCGAATAGCCCCCCGTTGTAGGGCGGAAGGCCGATCGAGGCGTCTCCCGAGTCAATGGCCCGACAGAGGTCGTCGAACGCCGACCAGTAGCGCGCGGCCGCGACCGAGAACACGTCGCCCTCGTCCTTTCGTCTCCCTACATCGACGCGAACGCGTTCCCGGAGCGCGTAGTCGTCGTACCGGCTGTCACGGACAGGCAGGAGATCTCGGTCCTCGGCGTAGAGCACGAAGAGGAGTCGATACAGCACGACCAGTCCCGCGTCCCGCACCTCGTCCAGAGGAGAATCGGGATCGGCCTCGGCGATGGCCCGCACGAGGTCCGGAAAGACCCGCTCGAAGACTACGGCTGACAGGCTGCTCGCCACCCGCTCGCGATGGTAGTGGGCCTCGGCGATGGCCCGCTCGTGAAACGTCCGCTCGTCTGCCGCGTCGGGCAGGAAGGCCTCCCGCCGGAACACTAGCGCGAACACCTTGAGCCAGTGCCGTCGGGTGTCGGCTCGCAGGCTCTCGTCGCCAGCGGTCGGAAGCCCGAGGACCGCTGCAAGGTCGATCTCGAAGAACTGCTCGGAGACCGAACGCGCTCCCGACCAATAGAGCCGCCAGGAGGAACCGTTTGTCAGGATGCCCCAACGCACCTTGCCCGTTGTCACGTCGTCGATGCGCCGGAGGTAGCGCAGCATCTGAGTCGATGGAGCCGACTCCTCGCCTCGCCGCCCCGAACGACGATCGAGGGGCCGAAGCCACCGCTTGGACTCGACGACGGCCAGACCGAGCCCGTAGCGCTTCCACTCTTCGGCGAAACGGTTGGCGCGGTCCTTGGCGGCACCGTCCGCGAACAACAGGCCGTCCGGCACATCTTGGCGACCGACTGGCGAGAGGTTCTGCTGCCGGAGATGGGCCGTCCAACCGAGTCGCGCCAAAACCGGCCAGATAAGGTCTTCTTCGGTCTGGCTCTCGTTGGGCGTCAGATCCGTTGGGAAGCGGTCGAACCGGGAGCGCAGGACAGCCTCAAGATCGTCGAGGATTGGTTCCGACAAGTCGTTCCAATCGGAAAGCTCCGTGATCGCTTCCTGAAGAAAGCCCTCGGAAAATAGGCTCCCTTGGATAGGCCGGTGCATCGTCAACCCCTCCCGTCTGCGACCATGGGTTCCCGGACGCTCCCCCACTGGGTTGCGTTTCCTGCCATCGTTGAATCCTCTCAAGAGTCTGTCGGTGCGCGCAATATCCAAGCTAGCGCCCGCGGGATGTGACCGTGTTCCGGACCGAAGGCGTCACCGTCGCCGTCTTCTCCCTGGTGTCTCTCGGAGCGTCGTAGCGCTGCCCTTCTTACCGTTGCGCCACGGTTGCCTGATAGCCGATGCCGATCTGGGCCTTCGGGCCGTAAACAGTAGCAACAGAGTGCCCCCCAACCATTCCGCTCGATTGCATGCCACGGACAGCGGCTCGGTGGTTGGTCGCCCCTCGGTCAATTTCCAGACGGGGTTTCAGACATTGCCAGAGATGGCGTCGCGTCTCAGCTCGACGCGTGCTTGCTATTCCTCCGCGAAGCGGTTCCGGCGCTTCCAGGTGATCCAGCCCAGGCCGAGGGCCACTCCCGCCGGAGGGATCGCCAAGGCCACGATGCCCCGCTTGAGGGAGTCTATTGCGCGCCCTTTTTGGAACGCAGCCGTCTCGCGGCACATGGGACACCCTTGCCCGGGCGCGGAAGCCGGCACTGCCAGCAGGAGTGCCAGGGCGAACAGCGCGCAGAACGGCCCGGGTGATCGTCCGGGCTTCGCTGCGCTGCGAGTCACGGCCTCAGTTCCAGCAGTCGGAAGCTGTCCGGGAAGAAGTAGCCGCACATGATCAGTATGCACGCCACGGCCGGCGCGACCACGATCCACGACAGGCCGGGGTGGTCGAACTTCAAATGCATGAAGCACGCCATGATCATCGCCGCCTTGATCAAGGACAGGATCAGCAGGATCACGAGCATTACGAATGCGCTGGCGATCTGCACGTACGCCAGCACGACCTCCAGCGCGGTGAAGGCCAGCAGGCCGATCCAGATCTTGTTGAACAGCGGGATGTGGGCGTCCTCGTACACCGGATCCTGCGGCAGCACGAACCGAGCCGTGCCGGCAGCTCCGGCTCCCGCAGCCGGCCCGGACGCTATCGCCGGATAGAATCTCCAGGCGAGATATCCCAAGGCAGTCACGCCCATTAGGGCCGCGAAGAGCGTCATGAAGAGGTTGTCGAGCGTCGACGTGAGCGTTCCTTGGGCGAGTTGTACGCCGGTCACATAGAAGCCCCAAGCGCCCAGTACTAGGCAGAAGAGATAACCGATCAGGGAAAGCAGCATGACGTTGAATCTCGCTTAGTCGACAGCCGTGGACATCAGGTAGATCATCGGGAAGACGAACATCCAGACCAGGTCCACGAAGTGCCAGTAGAGCCCGGCCACCTCGACATCCTCCGGGAGCCATTTCCCGCGCCGGTACCCCAGCGCGACGACTCCGAGGTAGGCCACGCCGGTGATGACGTGGAACATGTGCAGGCCTGTGATGAGGAAGAACGTCGCCCCGAAGAGCGGCGTGCCGTAGGGGTTGCTCCAGGGGTACATCTGCTCGTCGTGCATCAGGTGGAGCCATTCGTACCCGTGCAGGACCACAAAGGTCGCACCCAGGATAGCGGTGGCCCAGATCCACTTCACCGCCTTCCGCCTCGCACCATGGTGCGAGGCCGAGACGGCGTACACCATGGTCAGGCTGCTGGACAACAGGACCAGCGTCATGACCGTCGAGAAAACGATGGACGGGTAGAAGTGAAATGGTGTCGGCCAGTCGTTCGCGGCCCGCACGAAGCTGTAGGCCAGCAGCAGCGCCGAGAACGTCAGCGAGTCCGAGATGATGAACAGCCACATCCCGAGTTTCTTGTGGCCGACGGCGAGGGGCGTTCCGCCCCCTTGCCATGTCGGTCCGGCCATTGTGGCCGAGTGCCCTTCCGACATCCGCTTACCTCCAGAACAGCAGCAGTCCCAGGATGTAGATCCAAAGGACATCGAGAAAATGCCAATAAACCGCAGCCGCCTCGACGGCCGCTTCGCGCGTGGGCCAAGCCCTCCGGCCCCGCACGCGGACCCAGATGTAGCCGAGGGCGGCGATTCCGCCGAGCAGGTGCAGACCGTGCCCCGCCGTGAGCAGATAGTAGAACGAGTTCGCCGGATTCGAGGCCAGGAAAATGCCCCGGGCGACCAGCTCCTGCCAGCCGACCAGCTGGCACCCCAGGAAGGCGAGCCCCAGAAGCGCCGAGAGGTTCACCCAGAGTCGGAGGCGCTCCGCGCTGCCGCGCCAGAGTTCCTTCCGCGCCTTTTCCATCGTCAGGCTCGATACGAGCAGGACCAAGGTGCTGGCGTAGAGCACGGTGGGCAGGGCGAAGGGCTGCCAGTCTCCCGAGAGCCCTTGGCGAACGATCATTGCGCTGGTCAGCGCGGCAAAGAACATAACGATCGCGCCCATGCCGACCCAGACGGCGAGCTTGTACCTCTGCACGACCCGAGAATCGGGCCCGTGTCCGCCCCAGCCGCCCGTCGGCTCGGGCGGGAACGTGACAAAGCCGCCACCGCCCGATTCGGTGCGGGCCGACCCTTCGGTAGTTGCGACGGTTGCTGCCACGAAGCTAGTCCCCGGCAGCCGGCTGGGTCCCGTAGACCGCCTTGTCGTCATTGCATTGCATGGCGAAATCGCGTTTCGCCCCGGACAGGCTGAAATCGTATGCGCCACGGTAGACGTGGGGCACCTTGCCGCCGAAATTGTCATGCGGGGGCGGCGACGGGATCGCCCATTCGAGGGTTGTGGCCTCCCAAGGGTTGTCCCCGTTGCACGGCGTTCCCTTGAACAGGCTGCGCACTACGTTGTACAGGAACAGGAACTGTGCCAGGACCGTCAGGAGCGCGGCAACAGTGATGAAGTAGTGCAGGCCCTCGGCCCCTGTCGCCCCTAGGTAGTCCACTCCGGTGATTTCCGCATAGCGGCGGGGATGCGGCAGCAGTCCCAAGTAGTGCATTGGCCCGAAAATCGCGTAGACGCCCACGAAGGTGACCCAGAAGTGGATCTTGCCGAGACGCTCGTCCATGAAGCGGCCGAACATCTTCGGGAACCAGAACGTGAGACCCGAGAACATACCGAAGATGGCCGCGACTCCCATGATGAGGTGGAAGTGGGCGACCACGAAGTACGTGTCGTGGAAGAACAGGTCGACGGTCGGTTGGCCGAGGAAGATGCCGGACAGTCCTCCGGACACGAACAGGGAGACGAAGCCGAGCGAGTACAGCATCGGCGAGTCGAACCGGATCTTGCCGCCCCAGAGGGTTCCGATCCAGTTAAAGGTCTTGATCGCGGACGGGACCCCGATGCACATCGTCAGGATGGAGAACACGAACGCCGAGTACGGGCTCATGCCGCTGACGAACATGTGGTGGCCCCAAACCACGAAGCCCAGGAAGCCGATGGCTCCGATCGCGAGCACCATGGCCTTGTAGCCGAACACCGTCCTGCGGGCGAACGTCGCCAGCACGTGGGAGGTGACTCCCATGCCGGGCAGGATCGCAATGTACACCTCGGGGTGACCGAAGAACCAGAACAGGTGCTGCCAAAGGATCGGCGACCCTCCCGAATGGTCGATCACCTTGTCGCTGACGACCAGCCCGCCTGGAACGAAGAAGCTGGTCCCCACGTTGCGGTCCATCAGCAGCAGGACTCCGGCCGACAGCAACACGCCGAACGCCAGGAGCCCCAGGATCGCCGTGACGAACCATGTCCAGCAGGTCAGCGGGAGCCGCATCATCGTGAGGCCCTTGGCTCGGAGATCGAGCGTCGTCACGATGAAGTTGAGCGCGCCCAGGAGGGAGGCGATGCAGAAGACGGCGATCGATGCCAGCCAGAGATCCTGGCCGATGCCCTGTACGGTTGCTTCCGGGACAGCGCTAAGAGGCGGGTACCCGGTCCATCCCGACATCGGGGCCCCGCCCTCGACGAAGAACGCGGCCATCAGCAGAAGGAAGGAGACGAACGTCGTCCAGAACGACAGCATGTTCAGCCGCGGGAAGGCCATGTCTGCGGCACCGATCTGGATTGGCAGGATGTAGTTCCCGAAGCCCCCTTGGGGAGCGGTGGTCAGCACCATGAACACCATCACGGTGCCGTGCATGGTCAGCATGGCCAAGTAGAACTCCGGTGTCATGACGCCGTCCGGCGCCCCGACCGGGAACAACTGGCCCAGCAGCGGGATCGGTGTCTCCGGCCACACCAGCCGCAAGCGCACCAGAAGGCTCAGCCCCATGCCCACAAACACCGCCACCAAGGCCAGCGCCAGGTACTGGATGCCGATCACCTTGTGGTCGACCGAGAAGATGTACTTCCAAATGAAGCTCTTCGGCTCCGGGTGGCGATGCACCTCGGTGTATTCGGCGACTTCCGGGGAAACCTGAACTTCGGTCATGTCCTCAAATCCTCAATGCCGGTGCCTGTCTGCCGCCTAGAACACGTACGAGGCCTGCTCGGCGATCCAAGCTTCGTATTCCTCCTGGCTGACGACGTGGAGGAAGCTGCGCATCTTGTAATGGCCCAGTCCGCAGAGTTCCGAGCAGACGATTTCGTAAGTGCCTTCCTTCTCGGCTTTGAAGGCCAGCTTGCCTACGAGTCCGGGTACCGTGTCCAGCTTGATCCGCAGTTCCGGCACGAAGAAATTGTGGAGTACGTCTTTCGACTTAAGGACCACTTCCACTTCCTTGTTCACCGGAACTCGCATTTCGGGGACCATGATGTCGTCAGCGCCGCCTGGAGCGCTACGGTCTACGCCGACCGGATTGCCCGCCGCGTCGTCGATCAGGCTGATGTCCGTGGGGCCGAACTGGTTGTCAGCGCCGGCGTAGCGCATGTTCCAAACGAACTGCTGGCCAACCACTTCGACGACCAGCCGGTCGGCGGACGGTTCCATCGTTCGCTGGTCGATGAAGCGTGTCTCAGCCCAGACCGTGTACCCGTAGAGGGCAAGGCCCACGAATATCACAGCTGCGGCCACCGTCCAGAGCCACTCGAGCCGGTTGTTTCCGTGCATGTCCGACGCCGGTTCTTCACTCTTCCGGCCGTAGCGCCAGATGGTGTAGCCGAGCGCTGCCTGGGCCAGCAGGAAGATGATTCCCGTGAACACCAGGGTGAACAGGAACGCGTTGTCGATCTCGCGTCCGAGGGCGGTGATCGGCTCTGGCATCCACCAAGTCCGTGTGACAAAGGGAATCGCCATCGCAAGCGTGACGGCCCAGACAACGATCGCTACCAGAAGACCCATGGAAGGCTCAGACCTCGTTTAGTGAAAATGGGCTCGAAATCTTACCGCCGCGTGCCCGTCGCAAGCCCCCGGGGTGCGCCCTGAGACTCAATATTGTAGCAACACAGCGATTCTCAAAACGGAATCGGATCCTTCTGGAAGGAGTGCCGACCGGAGGGCGTTTGCTTCTTGGCGAAGGTCTGGGTCGGCGGCGGACGCCCTGCCGGCAGTCCTTACGGGGCCACCGTGTCGATTAGGGCTCCGGTCAGCCTTTGCAACTCCTCGACTACCGCGTCCGGGCCCCGTTCGCGGTACAGCTGTGACAGCCGCTGCTCCTCGGCAGAGACTGGAATCGATTCCAGCAGGCGGGACTGTTCCAAGGCGACGCGGCTCGGCACCCACAGGCTTCCGTCTTCCAGATCGGCGCTGCGGACGTATGCGCTCATCGCGTCGATCTCCAGCGGCTTGCCTTCCGAGCCGGAACGAATCTCGAATCGTCGACCGGTACCGCCGGTCTCGAGCCGCTCACCTGGGCCGACGCTCGGCACACCGCTTACCGGAGCCGCCCCCAGCGAATAGGCGGTGCCTTGAGCGTCTACGGCGAACCACGCGAGTTCGAATCGCTGAACCCCCACGGACGCCCGGTTGCGGAGCACGATTCGCGGTGCGTCCGAGACTGTCCCGGTGACAACCGCCGAGCCTCTCTCGAGGACCAGCGGCGCGTCGACGTCTTGGACAAACGCGAACTGAACCTCCCGCGGAGCGCCGGCCGGGCCGGCAGTGGCTGGCCCGCCGCCGGCGAGCCGGATATCGAGCCGCGGTCTCGCAGCCTGGCGGCGTAGACTGGCCTGCATCGCAGAGGCCAGCTGGCGTCGGCCTCCGGCCTGCCATCGAGCAAGGAAATACTCCCGGTCGCGGCGCGCTTCCATTTCGCGGGTCTTCATCTTCCGCACAGAATCCAGTCTGTCGGGGCCCACGGCGGCCAGGGTGTCGAACAGGACTGCGTCGGTGGCGACTCGTACAGTCGGTCCGGGGGGCAGCGGAAGCGGCCTCAGCATCCGGAGGTTGAAATGGACGTCGAACTCCTCGCCCTGCGGGGCGTGCAGGCTCGGAACGGATACAGCCGCTCTGCCTCCGAGTCCCTGGTCGTGAGCGCGGATCGCTAGCGTGATCGCGCGCACGGCGTTCGGTCCCTCGTGCCGGAACCGGACCCAGCCAGACAGTTCGATGACGAGGGCTCCGCCGCGCGGCTCGAACTCGCTCGCAGCGAAGTCGCTGGCGGTCAGCCGGAGCGGCACGTTTTCGGGGATTTCGATGGCGACCCTGTCTTGGCCCTCCGTGAGTACTTGGGCGATCGCCGGTGGCGTCATCAGGCAGACCGCCAGAGCGAGTTCGATACAGCCGTGGGGTTGGAGTCTCATGGGGCGTAGTACTCCGTGATGGTCATGGTGCCGGACCCTGGATGGAACGCCCGGGCGCTCAGGCTCCCCCGCGCTGTGACTTGTGCTTCGGCACCGGCGTCGAACAGGGCCGCTTGCCCATCGGGATGCAGTTGTTGCACTGCGGCGCGTTGCGGATCCGGATCATCGACACCGCGGTTCGGAACCACCAGGGCGAGGATAGCCGCTGTTGCCACAAGCCCGGCCGCCGCGGCAGTCTTCCAGCGCCAGCCTGCCCGTGGGGGCGTCTCGAGGCCCCCTTGCTCGGCCGTCACTCGGACCCTGTGGGCCAAGGCCGCGAAGTCGATTTCCGGGACCGGCAATTCCTGGCGCAGCCTTTCTCTGTCGACGCGGTAGGCGGACACCGCGGCTCGGCATTGCGGGCACTCCAATACGTGGCGGCCAACCAGCCATCGCCTGACGAGGCCCAAATCCCCGCCGGCAAACAGGGTCAGTGAAGTGTTGTCCGGATGGCGGCGAAGTTGGGTCACGGCTCTCGAGTCTCCCTGTACTTCCGGAACTTGATCCTCGCATTCGCGATATGGGAACGCACCGTCGCGGTGGAGCATCCCATTGCCCTTGCGACCTCGGCCGCCGGCATGTCCTCGACGTCCCGCAGCAGCAGAGCCGTGCGCTCGCGGTCGGACAGCAGTTCGAGACCTCCCTCGATCCAGGCACGCGTCTGCGCTCGGATGGCACGCTGTTCCGGGCTTTCCCCTTTGGCCGGCGGTGAGTCGTCCAGTTCCGTAAACGAAACGCGACCCCTCTTTCGGACGAAATCCAGTGCAGTGTTCACCGCGATCCGGTTCAGCCATTGCACGGCCTTGCGGTCATCCTTGAGCTGGGCGTTCCGGGTCAACGCCTTCAGAATGGCTTCCTGCGTCAAGTCTTGTGCGTCAGCCACGTTCCCAACGATTCGGTAGATCAGGCGGAACATGCGTCGCGAATGGGCGGTAATCGAATCTCCGGCCGGTTCAACCAACCGATCCGCCTCCTCCTGACCGGAATGACCCTCAAGGGCCATCGTCGACCCTCTGAACCATGTGATGCTGGCCAGATTCGCTGGCATTCCCGGGCTTCCACATTTCTAGACGCAGGACCGCGTGCATGCGTGCAGGCTGCATTGGATTATCCGCTTCTGCAAGCCCCAGGGGCGACCCTCGGCCGAGATAGCGGGCCGGCGGAAGCATCGCTGGGGAGTGGTCCGAGGCCGGGAGTCACGGCTGATACACTCGACTTCTTGCTATGCAATTGGCCTCCAGGATCGACCGCTTGATTGGCGAAGGTGCGTTCGAAGTCCTTGTCCGCGCACGCGCACTCGAGGCACAGGGCCGGGACGTCGTCCACATGGAAATCGGCGAACCCGACTTTCCGACGCCTCGTAACATCGTCGCAGCGGGCCAAAAGGCCCTCGCGGATGGCTACACGAAGTACGGCCCCACCCAGGGCGACCCCGAACTCCGTGAGGCCATTGCGGAGTACATTTCGTCGACACGGGGAATCGCAGTCGACGAATCGAGAGTGGTTGTCACGCCTGGCGGAAAGCCGATCCTGTTTTATTCAATGCTCTCTCTGCTCGGCCCGGGCGACGAGGCGATGTTCCCGAATCCTGGCTTTCCGATGTACGAATCCATGATCGGGGCCTCCGGGGCAAAGCCCGTGCCCATCCCGCTTCTGGAGAGCCGAGGGTTTTCGATCGACCTGGACCGCTTCAAGGATTCGCTGACGGACCGCACTAGGCTGATCATTCTCAATACGCCCCAAAATCCGACCGGCGGTACGATTCCGACAGAGGATCTCCAAGCCATTGCCCAACTCGTGGCCGACCGCGACTTGGTCGTGCTCTCGGACGAGATCTACAACCTGATCGCCTTCGATGACCGTCCGACATCGATCGCATCCATGGATGGCATGGCTGACAAGACCATCATTCTCGATGGTTTCTCGAAGGCCTATTCCATGACGGGATGGCGGATTGGCTACGGTGTCTTCCCGAAGGGGATGGTCAACGCGATCTGCATGCTCCAAGTGAATTGCTCATCTCACACGGCCAGCTTCACCCAGCGTGCCGCCCTCGAGGCGCTGCAGGGGCCGCAGGACAGCGTCACGGCCATGGTCGAGGAGTTCCGGCGCCGTCGCAATGTCATTGTTTCCCGACTCAACGCGATCCCAGGCGTCCGTTGCGCGAAGCCGGGCGGCGCGTTTTATGCCTTTCCGAACATATCGGAAACCGGGTTCAAATCCGACGACCTAGCGGAACGGATTCTCCGGGATGCCGGTGTGGCCTGCCTGACCGGGACCTCTTTCGGGGCTTTCGGGGAAGGCTACCTACGATTCAGCTATGCCGCGGCGCTCGACCGGATCGAAGTCGCGATGGACCGGTTGGAGGAACTTCTGGGCTAGCCGGCCAATCGTCCCGGGCCGGCGACACTTCACTTGTCGCTGGTAACTACTCAGGCGCATTTCTGAGTATGCGTCTTGTCGCTTGAGATCACGTGCAGCAATGCTTGCGCTTGGGGCCGGTCAGGTCTCGAACGGTTGCTCGTGTCGGGATCCTGTCGCTGAGCGAGAACCGTTCTGACCGGCCAGTGGCTCCCTTCCGGACCCCAGCCGATGGTGGGATTGACAAACTGGCTACGGGCACCTATGCAGCCTGTTAAGGGAGCCTTCGGCACAGCACGCGGCGAGGGGAGCTTGGCACGGATCGAAGGCGACATCTCTCGTCGCCATTCAAGTTGCGCTCGCCGGCACCGCTGTCGCCACGCTCGAACAACACTATGGCCCGACACCAACAGACGCCTCGACACCAACAGAGGCGTGAGTAGTTACGAGGCCGGAAGAGATCATCTCGCTGGCCAGGCTGGCAGTCTCCACGCCCCAGACCGGGAACATCGGAGCGAATCCGGTACCACCGAGCCGGTCTTCCCGATACCGCCGGATTTCGTCGAGGAGTTAGGTCGCCGAACGCCAGGCAGGACGCCCCTTGGTCTGGAGGTAGGCTTCGAACAGTGTCCAGGAACTGCCTCATGGCAGCCTCGTACCGCTCGTTCGAACACGGGTTGGGAATCGGGATCTCGTATAGGGGTAGCGCCAGCCTGTCCGCCTGCTCCGCCAGGACCCAAGCCGGAGTCTCGTGGACCGCGACGCGGCCGACGGTCTCCGTTACGGTCGTGAATATGCCTCGGACGTCGAAGTGGCCCTGCTGCTGCAAGACATGCAGGGCCCACGCAGAGTCCTTGCCTGTCGACCTCGACATCAGGATCGGTGTGCGTCTCACTCAGACGAAGGTAGCAGCGACGCACCCGCGAGTTCCGAACCGCTGGATGGGCGGTCCGGGACCGCCCGACTCGGCGAGGCCGTCGTGGCGTCCCCCCGTTGAATCGGTGGCCAAGACGCGCACATGAATGCCGGTCGCCAATCGGCCCCGATGCAGTGTTGTCCGAGGTTCCCGCGTACCGATTGCAGCGCGATCTAGAAGACGAATTTCAGGCTCATCTGGATCAACCGCGGCTGGCGGGCGCCACCCACCAAACCGAAGTTGCGGTTGGCCACCGCTCCATTGGGATTGCGGAACTGCGCATGATTGAACGCGTTGAACATCTCCACCCGGAGTTCCGCGTACTTCGACTCGGTAACCGGAAACTCTTTCTGGATGCCGATGTCGAAGTTGTTCAGGCCGGGGCCGCTGATTGGTGCCCGTGCCGAATTCCCGAAGAACCCCCGCTCCGTGTCTTGGAAGCAACTCCTGTCGATGAATAGCAGGCTGCTGCGGAGGTCCGCCCCTTCCAGGTCCCCGGCACAGGTCCGATTCGGACGATGCCCGACGAACGGGCTCCCCGTCCGATTAGGGACCGTGATGAAGATCGGGAGACCATTCGAGAACGTCGCGATGGTCGTGATTACCCAGCCGCCTGCCACGTAATCGAGCCCGCGCGGCATGGCGGAGCCGAATCTGCGGTTTCGGCCGAAGGGCAGTTCCCAGAGTGCGCTGATGACGCCGCGATGCCGGACGTCATACGAAGTTGGTCCCTTGTCTAGGGCGCGGTTGTTCGCAATCTGGTTATTGGTCGCACCGCCCAGTTCCCAGCCGTCGTAAAGGGCCTTGCTGAACGTGTACTCAGCTCTGAAATCGAGTCCGTACGACATCCGGTGGTGATAACGGGCGATCAGCGCGTTGTAGTTCGAGTTCCCGTTAAAGTCCGACTGCAGGATCGACCGGTAGCGCGGATAGGGCCGTGTCGCCCGGTCGCAGCGGAGATCCGAGCCGACAACACACTGGTTGTTGTCGTATCGGTTCTGCTGACGGTGCCCGCTGTTCCCGATGTAGCTGAGTTCGAACATGTCGTTCCCGCTGAGTGTGCGCTGGATCGAGAAATTCCACTGTTGGACATACGGTGTCCGCCCCTCCTCCTGCAGCGTGAACGGAGTGATTCCGGATGGGAGATTCGCAGCGAAGTTCTCGTCAATCGGCGGCAGCGGGATCACCGGGAAGATGTTGACCCCGGGGATGAACTCTGGCAGCAGCTTTCCCGTGTTGATGGCGTCGACGCTGTTCGTGAACGGTGGCCCGACAGCAGAAAACTGCAGTTCGATCAACTGCATATCGGAAAAGTACGCGCCCGCGCCCGCACGGATCACTGTCTTGTCATCCAGTTGCCAGGCGAGACCGAACCGCGGGGCGATGTTGTCACTGTCCGGCTGGATGACTCGCGGGTCGACCTCCCCGAGGACGGCAAACCTTAGCAGCCCCGTCGCCGGGTCGAACCCGTGAGGGTAGTCGGCAGCCCGGCCGTATGGATTCGGAATCGTGTCCTTGAACCACGACACACCCATGTTGAGGGTGAGATTCCGCCGAACCTTCCAGGTGTCCTGCAGATAGGGCATGAACTGCGTGTGCCTGTACTGGAGCATCGGCAGGCCCCGGGTGCTGCCGCGATCCGGCATGCCGAGCAGGTAGTCGGCAAAGGCGTTTCCGCTGGTCCCGCCATCAGGGACCAGGTTCCCCGCGGCATTCGTTGTGAGTTGGGCGGAGTACACGCGGTTGTATCGCAGGTTCCCGTGCGCACCGGCATTGGCGTTCTGCTGCCACGTCCTCCGGTAGCGTATGCTCGCACCCAACCGGAACTGGTGGTTCCCGGTGATATAGCTCATCCCTGGGTCGAACTGGTAATTGTTATCGATGTTGCCAAGGTCGCCGTTCGAACGTCCAAACCCGGTATAGCCTTGGAATCCCTGAGCGAAGACGCCCCGTGTGTCGAAAGTACCAGTGATGCCCAGTGGAGTCAGGATGTCCCCCACCTCGCGAGCTTCGTTACTGAACAAGGCTTGATTGCGCGAGACACCCAGACGGATCGTGCTGACCCACTTTGGGGAAACAGTGTAGGTGTGCTGGAACATCCACATTGCGAACTCATTGGGATAGAATGCTCCGCTCAGAGGGAACGCGCCAGGCCGGACGGCCGAGTTGTCGGACCAAATGAACTGCGAGAACAGGTTCTGCTTCGGCGTGAGTTGGGTATCGATCCGGATGTTGAACTGGTCGTCATCGATTGTGTTCCTGGGATTTACGAACAGATTATTGGGCCTCTGGCTGAGGCTGGAACCCGGCAGATAATACTGCAGGAGATTCTCTGAGACGGCATTGAATCGGCTCCGCGGAATCGTTTGGTTCTGGAAGGGCTCGCGGGTGCCCGCCTCTTCGTTGAGGGTGAGCGGGTCGTGAATGATGAACGGGTCCTCGGTGAAGTCCCCCCCGAACATTGCCTGCGTCGGCGTGAAGACTCCTCGGGTGAACGCGACACGCTCCCGCATGCCCTCGTAACCTCCGCGGAACCAGACCTTGTCACGCACGATTGGGCCTCCGAGGGCGAAGCCGAATTGGTTGCGCTTCAACTCCTCCGGCCCGGGCGAGAAGAAGTTGCGGGCGTCCAGCACCGTGTTGCGGACAAACTCGAAGACTTGGCCGTGGAAGTCATTTCCGCCGCCCGGCGTGGAGACATTGACCATTGCGGGATTCGGTCCTTGGTCCGGCATGAAAAAGCTGGACTGCACCTTGAACTGGTCGACATTGGCAACCGACAGCCCTACTGCGAGCTCTCCCCCGCGCGCCCCGCGCACCTGGATACCGTTGATGGTGTAGCTGTTGTTCGCCGCCTTCACGCCACCGATGACGACGAAGCGCCCTGGATGCCCAATCTGTCCCTGAAACGAGGCCCGGCCTTCCGAGGGGGCCGTGCCACCCGCGAGCAGGGCGAGCTGCAGAAAGTTCCTTCCGTTGAGAGGAAGGTCGTTGACGCGCTCGGAGTCCACGACCGTTCCAATGGCGTTCGATTCGGTCTCCAACAGCACAGCGGCAGCTTCGACCGTCACAACGTTTGTGACCTGACCGACCGCTAGTTCTACGTTCACGGCGGCGCGTTGGCCTACCTGGACCTCCAAGTCCGTGATTTCCTGGGTTGCGAACCCCTCGCTCGAGACGCGGAGAGTGTACGAACCCGGAGTAATGTCGGGATACGCGTAGTTTCCCGCCTCGTTGGTCGAGAGCTCCTGTTCCGAGCCGCGCTCGACGTTGACCAGAACGACAGTGGCACCGGGAATGACGGCACCGGTCTCGTCAGTTACCGATCCAGCGACCGATGCACTGCCCGAGACGCCTTGCGCCCAAGAAAGAACCGGAGCTAGGAGTGCTGCGGCACATGCCAAGCATGCGATGCGACCGTTTGGATACATAGAAACCTCCCCATGGCCGCACTTCACTCCCTCAATTGAGTGCTCATCCTCAGCCGCCTCATGGTATCCCTGTCGGAGGCGGAAGTCAAATTGGGAGGTCCGGTCCGGCGGAGGCTCGGAAAGGGCAGGCTGACTGACGCAAGTGCCCCTATAAGAGCGTGCCGGACCACGGGTCGCATGGATCCGGCATGGGTAGGAAACGGCCCCCACGTCGACCTGGCGAAGAGGCAGCCGCGCATACCGGGCGACGATGTGGCGCCTCGGCCAATGCCAATGGGGGAGGACTTATCCGATGCACGAGAGGAAGCAACTGGTCACGCGCAGCAATGCTTGCGCTTGGGGCCGGTCAGGTCTCGAACGGTTGCTCGTGTCGGGATCCTGTCGCTGAGCGAGAACCGTTCTGACCGGCCAGTGGCTCCCTTCCGGACCCCAGCCGATGGTGGGATTGACAAACTGGCTACGGGCACCTATGCAGCCTGTTAAGGGAGCCTTCGGCACAGCACGCGGCGAGGGGAGCTTGGCACGGATCGAAGGCGACCTCGGGTCTGTGCCAGCCGCTGATCGCGGCCATGCCGCCGCATGCCACCTAGATCGAGACCCATCTCGGTGGCGGCGCGATCATGCAGCGCTAACCGCCGGCGCTGAGGAACATCGGCATTGATCGCAACGCCCGCTCGATCCGCACGTTCCGCTGCGAGTACGAGGTGGAACTGGTGCACGGGTGCTGCCACCGCTTGCTGTCCGAGTTCCCGTTTGCGGGCGACGAACTGGTTTACTCCGACCCGCCCTATCTGCACCCCACCCGCAAGTCGCAGCGGCGCTACCGCTATGACGACACGCAGGCCGATCACGAGCAACTGCTGGCATTGGCGAAAGGCCTGCCCTGGGCGGTGATGATCTCCGGCTATCCCTCGGAGCTGTGCGAGCGCACCCTGCAGGGCTGGCACAGCCTGTCGCTGCAGGTGATGAACCAGGCCGGGGTGGTGACCGAGAACGTCTGGTGCAACTTTGCCTCGGGGGGCGCGCACTGGCACACCTATGCGGCCAGAACTTCACGCACCGCCCGTGCATCAAGCGCAAGGCCACCAACTGGGCCAAGCGCTATGCGGCCATGGAGCCGGGCGAGCGCCTGGCGGTGCTGGCCGCCTTGATGGCGGTCGAGGCCGAGTGATGCCGACGGTCAACGGCCAGTCCCTGCGCGAGGAAATCCAGGGCCTTCCAGAAGCAGCTCGAGGCCCTCCGCCAGGCCGGCAAAGTGCCGCCCGAAGTGGGCATCCTGCTCCAGGCCCTGAGGCCCTTTGCTCACCCTGCTGCTGGCAGTCTGTCTCGAAAAGACAACGTGCAAGAACAGCTCCAACTCCAGCATCCCGCCCTCGCAGATGGACGCCGACGAAACCGTGCGGCGTTCCAAGCCCCGTCGCAAGGCCCGTCCGGGCCCAGACCGCAGCGGCCCCGATCTGCGGAAACTCACCATCGAGGAAACGATCCCTGTCGAGTCCTGTGACCACTGTGGCGTCGATCTGTCGGGCGTCGATCCGATCGACCGCGAACGCCTGGTCCAGTACGACATCGTGTTTCAGGTGATCGAGCGGCGCGTCGAGGCCGAGGTCAAGCCATGTCCCGACTGCCAGACCCGCAGCAAGGCAGCGTTCCCCGCGAGCCTGTCCGGGCCGGTGCAGTATGGCCCCGGCTTGCAGGCTTTCATCATCAACCTGCTGGTGGCCTATATGCGCTCCCTGCCCTGCGTCGTCGAACTGGTCCGGGCACTGTCCGGCCTGCGCCTGTCCGAGGCCACCTGCCTCGGCTACATCCGCCGCCTGCATCAGGCACTGCATGCTTGGCAAACTGCCGCCTCTCGTCGCCATTCAGATTGCGCTCGCCGGCTACGCTGTCGCCACGCTCGAACAACACTATGGCCCGACACCAACAGACGGCTCGCCACCAACAGAGGCGTGGGTAGTTACTGTCACTGTTCACTCAGAGCCGCCCCCAGCCCAGGGTGCAATTCGAGCGTGCTCGGAGTGCCCGGCAGAGTCCAGCGTTGCGCCAGGGCTCCCGTCGACTGCCAATATCAATCTGTGGTTGCGTACGGCTGGGTGCCGTGCTCGCAGTACCCGGTTCGCACACGAAACGACCGTCAACGCCGGGAGTACACGACGAACCATTTCCCGCTGTCGAACAGATAATACTCCTCGGCGGGCTGGAAGCCGGCATCGGCCATCCACGCAGTTACTTGCTCCTGGGTCATGTGCATCTCGGGACGCGCCTCGCGTCCCGCGGGACGATTGTCTCTGCGTTCTCCGGGCTGGCTGTGTCCGCGTTCCCCGGGCCCGTGGCGTCCGCGCTCTATGATCGCGATTCTACCCTCCGGCTTGATGTAGCGGGCGAGGTTCTTGAGATAGCCTGCTCGATCCTCGACATGGTGCAACACATCGTGGAAGAACGCCAAGTCGATGTCCTGTGTAGGAAGATTGGGGTCCGTGAACTCGCCGAGAACAGTCTCGATGTTCGAGACTCCCTCGGCACGAGCCTGTTCCCCGATATGGTCGACCAGACCTTGGTCCACTTCCACTGCGTAGACCGTGCCACCGGGAGCAATGGCGCGCGCAAAGGGCAGACTGAAAACCCCCGTGCCGGCACCGATGTCCGCCAAGGTGTCACCGGCCTTGAGCCGAAGCCTGGCGATCACGTCATCGATCTTGAGTCGCTGGACTCGGTCGGGCCGATCAAGGACTTCGATCCACTGTTCGGCGGGCCGAGAACCCAACTGCCATGCGACGCCTTGAGATGCGCCGATAGTGCCGAGGACTGCTGCTATCGCTGTCACACGGGTCCGTGTAAGCTGCATACTGGTTTCTACCTCCGGTTTTGGCTGGCCGTGCCGTAGGCAACGGATCATCGTCGCTCGACACTGTCGAATTGGCAAGGCGCCAATCCCAACCTAGCGTGCCATATGCCTCAAGTTGATTCGCGCCGACCTGATGCCGCTGGCCACGGCGGCGGCTCCGCAGCCACGTTGGACCGCAAGCTGGGTTCCTTGGACGGTGCTGCAATCGTGGTTTCCAATGTGATCGGCGGAGGAATATTCATCGTGCCCGCCGTCGTGGCCCAGTTGGCACCCAGTCCATGGGCCATGCTTGGCGTTTGGCTCCTCGGCGGGGCACTGGCCTTCGCCGGGGCTCTCGGGTACGCAGAGCTGGCCGCGCTACGTCCGCGGGCCGGAGGCGAGTACGTCTACCTCAGGGAGGCTTACGGCCCGTTGCTTGGATTCCTCACTGGCTGGACGTCGTTCGTCGCGGGATTCTCCGGGGCCATCGCAGCCAGCGCGGTCGGCATGGCAGGCATTCTGGGCCGGTTCATTCCCGCGGCGGCAGACACGACGCCGATTGTTTCCATAGCGCTGCCGTTCGTCTCGCTGACGCTTTCGACACAAGCTCTGGTGGCGCTTGCGGCCATAGCGGGATTGTCGGTCATTCATAGTGCGGGCCTGGGTCCCGGTCGCATCGTCCATAACCTCCTGGCGGGTGCGAAAGTCACAGCGCTGGTCGTCGTCGTGGCACTCGGATTCTCGATAGGACGAGGCAACGTGGCGCACTATGCGGGAGGCGAATCGATCGAATTGTCGAACTGGGTGTTCGCACTGATACCCGTGCTGTTCAGTTACTCGGGATGGAATGCCGCGGCATACGTCAGCGAGGAGATCCGA
>CAYWUV010000055.1:0-39220 GCA_964461235.1 uncultured Bryobacterales bacterium
CATTCAATGGCAAATTAGCCGCTACTTTAACTGAGTTATTAATTCGCCGCCCCTTGGATGGAATCCGCTCGTTCCAACACTACCAACCTGGCCCAGGCCGTTCGAACGAGACGAGCCACCCGTTGACCCCAGCCTACGGGCCCAGCCACTTGCCGGCACCCCGACGCCAGCCGATACGATCGACGATTTGGAGGCCCGCTCGGAACCGTCGCATCCCCTGACGGGAAGGGCGTGTCTCAATGACCTCGTAGGGTTCTGTATGTTCAACCTGACGCACTCGAGATCGATGTCGCGACAGAAAAAACAGAAGCAACCCTGTCGCGTTTCGGCGCGTTGACTGCCTATTTCGGAGACAAGCGGGACCGCTCACGAAAGGACAAGGGTGTCGTGAGGACTCCCGCTCGGAAGGCCATGTCCGGAGGAGCCCGGTCAACATCGAGCTCGATACGTCAACGTTCTACGTCGATTGCGAACGAGCGACCGACTACCTCAACGCCAGCCCCGTCCAAGGCATGCCTCGAGGAGACTGGCATAACGGCACCCAGCAGGGGAGGGACCTCGAGGTCGCGATGGCTCAGCGCTCGCGAGGACTGTCGGGAATATCGTATCCGTACCGATTCTGGGCTTCAAGAGAGCGATCTCTCGGCCAGCGGCCAGGTCTCGTGCAAGAGCTTGCATACGTTCTTGAAGCTGTCCTGCCGAGAAGGGTCTCGCCGGAGGACTTCATCATGGGGAGCGAATACTCCTTCAGCGGGGCGAAACCCCAGGAAATCAATCAGGAAAGGGATGTCCTCGTAGTCTCTGATGCGTCCGGAACGCACCTACATTGCGAGCATGTGTTCAGCGGATGCGGCGGCGACGACCAGGCTGCGGTCCCCACTACAAGCCGGCCAAAGTAATGGGGACTATATCGCTAAGGAACGAGAATCCCGGAAATTGGCCGGTGGTGGTAGTGGGGTCGCGTGCGGCGGTACCGGGTAGGACCGCCCACGAAGCACGACCTGAAGGCGCACTTGATCTGGATTCCGAAATGGCGGAAGCGAGTGCTGACGGGGGAGGTGCAATTCTTGTGCGCGAGCGTGAGCATTCAGGTTCCGGCGCGCAAGAGGTCGGCTGAGTCGAGGCTCGGGAGACCCGAGGAGGCCGGCATTTAACGCGAGCGCGCAGGGCGTTGGGGTCCGAGCAGGACCGCTTGCCAGTCCCGCTGCAGCGGATACACGAAGACCGCCTTGGGCGTCTTGGCGGGTGCCCCGCCCCACGCTCCGTGCGCCCGGGTCTGTCCAGAACTTCGGCTTCTGCCGCCCGTGCGCCGGCCGGTCCTTGTTGTCCGCCCCCTCCGAGGCCTGCCACCGCACCGGCCAGGAAGTCTCGTCCGCCTAGGCCACCGGCTGGAGCTGTTGGTACGCCCCGATGGCGGCGTCCAGCGGCTCGAACAGATGCGCGAGCCGCCGCAGTCCCGCCGACAGCGTCGACCGCGGAACGGGCAGCCCCAGCTGTCCCAAGTCCCGGGCCACGGCCGGCTGGAGCGACGCGGAACTGGTGCGCGGCTACCGGGCCCAGCACCATGCGGAGAGCGCGTTCCGGCAACTCAAGGACACGGACTGCATCGCGATCCGGACCCAGTACCACTGGACCGACCACTCGATTCGCGTGCATGTGCTGTGCTGCGTGCTGCAGCGGGAGTTGGGGCCCGCCGCCCTTGGCCATGTGGATCTGGAGCAGCACAGGCCGCCCGTCGGCGTCGACGGCCGCGGTGATGGTGCCCTTGTGCTCGCCGATGGCGAAGCGGTGAGTCAGCGATCGCCACTCGTCGGTCATCGCAGAGAGCGGTCCAGGTCCGCCCGCGGGACGGCGTCGGAATAGATTGCCCGATCGGAGTCGAAGGGGCCCTTGCGGCAGCGGAAGATCCGGTTTCCGGGCCTAGCCGCGGCGGCGATCCCGTGCTGGGCCGGATCGATGTCGACGAAGTTGACGTCGAGGGCGCAGGGGGCGCCGCGCCCCAGCGTCATGCCGGCCGCCCCGAACACCAGCACGCGCGTCTCGCTCGCCTCGCAGAGGGTCTTCTCCAAGCGCTCGATGTAGTCCCAGCCTCGCCAGTTGATCCTCGTCGAACTCGACGCCACCTGCCCCGACACGTCGAGCATGCGGCCCCCGCCCCCGAACTCGACGATGGGTAGTCGGCGTAGGCGTTGCGGCGCACGTAGTGCGTGGCCTCGAACCACAGGTTGCCGGGGCGAGGAACGGAGCGGTGTCGACGAAGGCCACGGCGGGCACGCCCTGCCGGCGAGCCGCCAGGGCGCCCAGGATGTAGTCATAGCGGTAGCGCCGCTGCGACTTGCGGGCGGCCAGCAGATAGGGCGGGTCGGAGTAGACCAGCTCGTCGCCCGCGAACGGGAACTCGGCACAACCGTTCGAACCCTGACCGGATACCAGCGCAAGCATGGATCCGCATGATATTAGGCGAAGAGACCAACAGCCCAACAGAGGCCTGAGTAGTTACTCGAGGAGCAGGAAGGCGAGCCAGTGCACGACGACAATCAATTTCCAATTGGCAACCATTGAAGCCACCGTCTTACAGACAGTGGCTGTTCACTTTTCGCTAGGCTGCGCGCTTCCGGCGCTTGGCCTTCCTGGCTCGAATCGCGGTGATGCGCTTGGCCAGAGGCACCTCCAGTGGCGCCTCTCCGCCGCCTGTCGCATATGAGAAGCCATCCAGGCGCACCCTTGGAATCTTGGATCCGACAGCGCGCTCGATCTGGCCGATAACGGACTCCTCCTCCGGGGCCACGAGTGTGATGGCGTTTCCGGTCAACTCCGCACGGCCGGTACGCCCCACCCTGTGGATGTAGTCCTCCGGTACGGCGGGGACGTCGAAGTTCACCACATGCCCTAGAGCTTCGACATCGATCCCTCGCGCAGCGATATCCGTGGCCACGAGCACCCGGTACTTCCCCGCCTTGAATCCCGCCAGAGCCTTCGTTCGCTGCGCCTGCGAGCGGTTTCCGTGAATGCGCTCGGCGGCGATGCGGTTTCGGATCAGGAGCTTGCACAACCGATCCGCCCGGTGCTTGGTCCGGGTGAAGACCAGCGCGTCGGAGACGCAGTCACCCTTCAGGAACTCCACCAGAAGCGCCCCTTTGAGTGTTCGGGGCACCGGATAGAGGGCCTGAGAGATGCCCGCGGCCGGGGCAGCCCGGCGCTGAAGAGAGATCTTGACCGGATTCCGAAGGATCTCACGGGTGAGAACCTCGATTGGCGGCGGCATGGTGGCGCTGAAGAAGAGCGTCTGCTTGGGCTTCGGCACGTGCCGGAGCACGCGCCGGATGTCAGGCAGGAAGCCCATGTCCAGCATGCGATCCGCCTCGTCCAGAACTAGGTACTCCAGCCCCGACAAGGGTGAGTGCCCTTGCTGGAAGTGATCGAGCAGGCGCCCCGGCGTGGCGATGATCACGTCGACGCCTCGCCGAAACGCCGCCACTTGCGGGCCCATTCCGACGCCACCGTGGACGGCCGCAGCCTTGATCCGCGTAAAGCGCGCCAGCGCCCGCAGATCTTCCAGGAGCTGCAGAGCCAACTCTCGGGTGGGTGCCAGGATCAGGGCCCGCGTCGTGCCCCGAGGCAGATCCACGAGCCGGTGCAGAATGGGGAGCAAAAAGGCGGCGGTCTTGCCGCTTCCAGTGGCGGCGCAGGCGAGAAGATCTCGCCCCTTGAGGGCCGGAGGGATCGCGTCCGACTGAATGGGCGTCGGGGTGGTGAACCCCAGCTCGTCGACGCTCTTCAAGAGAGTCGGGTGCAATTCGATGGTGGAGAAAGACAAGGGTATTCCTATTTCGGGTGTGCTCAGCAGGCCAGCCGTAGAGGCAGGCCCCAGAGGCGGGAGCAAGGTCTAGGGGCGAGTGCTGTCCCTGAACCGAGGGGTGTAGGTCGGATCCCGGAGGACAGGAGGTCGCGGGAGTGCGCGGCAAGTGTGAGCGGATGGGTGGCCATTGGCAACTTACTTGGCGGACCCACTCACTGCACGCTCCCCCGAGCCCCATTAGCTTTCTTCCAGAGTGGAGGAACTAAGGGTAGGTTGCTCGGGTTAGCCCGACGGTGGAGACGGTTACAAGGCGAGTCGCATCCTTCGCCAGCTTGGCGGCCATGCGGGTCGCCGGTTTCGAAGTGCGTGACGACGCAAAGTGGAATCGCCTACCTGTCATCCTCGCACACATTTTCCGTGCTCGCTTGTCCTACGCCGGATGCGCCCGAAGTTGGACCAGTCCCGGGGAACCTCAGCGCAGAACAGAAATGGGTTCAGGCTGCCAGCGTTACCCGCGTGCTCCACTGGCAGTGCTCTCCTCAATAACCCCTCTTGACCCTTGGTTGGTACGGTCCAAAACTCCCTGCGCACGCCTCAGCGGCTTTCGCGATTTGTTTTCGTGAATGGAATCGATGAGCCCAGAAACTCCAGCTCTGCGATATCCGATCGGGCGATTCTTGCCCGCCGAACCGCTCATGCCAGACGAGGTGAATGGCTGGATCGACGACATTGCGGCGCTGCCGCCGGATCTTCGTCGCGTCGGCTCCCGGTTATCGGAGAGTCAGCTTGACACGCCCTATCGCCCGGGCGGCTGGACGGCCCAGCAGGTTGTGCACCATTTGCCCGACAGCCATATGCACAGCTTCATTCGGTTCAGGCGGGCATCGACCGAGAGACGGCCAATGATCAAGGCGTACGACGAGAAGGGACGGGCCGCGCTTGCTGACTACTGGGGCCTGATCGCCGGTTCGCTCGACATGCTCGATTGACTCCACGGTCGCTGGGTGGGTCTGCTGCGCAAGCGGCGCTGGCCGCAATTGCAGCGCGAGCTCGTTCACCCGGAGTCGGGCTCCTCGACGCTGGCTGTCACGATCGGTGCCTATGGTTGGCACGGCAGCACCATCTCGCGCACATCGAGCGGCTGATTGAGCGCGAGGGCTAGAGCTAGACTGCGGGCCCAACCGGCCATCCGGCGTGCCTGAGGGAATCTGAATTCCATTGGTGCGGCCGGCCTTGAGGGCATAGCTGGAGGATTGACTCAACTGCGGCGGCCTGCCCGAATGGCCGAATCAGCCATGCACCGGACCATCGTAAAGGAACCGCTTCCCGCACACACCGCTGTCGCCTGTCGTGGGATTGCAGCACATATACTGGGCCACATATACTGAGGACATGGCGCAAGTCACCGTCTACCTGCCCGAGGAGGTCCTCGCCGTCGCACGGAAATGCGCAAAGCATGAGCGCAGGAGCCTGTCCGCGTGGGTGAGCGCACGCATTCGCGAGTCGACCTTGACCGAGTGGCCGGAGAGCCTCGTTGACCTGCTGCACCACGGCAACGGCGATATCGTCGAGCCCGACGACCCGCCCCCAGGGGACCTGAACCTCTTCCCGTAATGTGGCTGCTCGATACCAGTGTCTGCGTGGCGCTCATCAATCGGTCCGACGAGCAAGCGGCGGCACGTCTACTCGAACACCCACGCGGCTCCGTGCGCCTTTGCAGCGTCGTCAAGGCGGAGTTGTATTTCGGGGCACAGAACTCCGCCCGGCTCTCCGAAAACCTGCAACGGGTAGAGATATTCTGCCGGGCGTTCGAGTCGCTGCCGTTCGACGACGAGTCGGCACGGCATTACGGGATCGTGAGGGCGCAGCTTCGCCGGGAAGGAAGGCCCATCGGCGGAAATGATCTCATGATCGCCTCCACCGCCATCTCCAATTCGCATGTGCTGGTGACCCGCAACGTGGGCGAGTTCTCGCGCATTGCCGGCTTGGAGGTCGAACGCTGGTAGGTCGCACTCCACATAGCGATCTCGCCGAGAGTCCTCAGATTCTGCAGCTGCGTGAGGGAAGATACGCAGAAGTGGCGGGTCCGTTGCATCCGGCGGCCCAGATCCCGGAACCTCGAGGAAGTGATCGTCGGTAACGTGGGTATAGGCAGAAAGCGGAGAAGTGACATGACATCCGTAGACGACTACACCTCGGAGATCGAGCAGCTGTGGCATTCCTCGGATGCATCGAGGTGGCAATGCGCGCTCGATCGCTACTGGAAGTACGTCAAGCCGACGCATATCGAGATTTAACGTGAGATGGACACCCTCCGGCCGGATGATGTGCGGTACCTTGATGCCGACCAGTGGTACGAATGGCTTGCGAACAAGTACTTCTTCTGGAAGTACACGGCAGCTAACAGGTACGCCACAACCACGAGGCATCTTAAGTGCCAAGCTACTGATCTTGGCCGACACCATTTGCTCACGATCCGAGGTCGAGTTCTCGGTTGCGAGAATGCCAGTATTAGAGATGCACTTCGTGCCGCGACAGAGTTCAAGGGACTTGGTCCGGCGGGCGCGTCCGGCCTGTTGGCCCTGCTATTCCCGGCCAAGTTCGGAACTGTTGATCAGTTTGCCGTTGGCGCACTTCGCAAGGTGCGCTGCCTGCCCGAGCGAGACAAGCTCATGCGCATGAACCGCGCGAGCCTCACCATCGCCGATGGCGTTGTGCTGATAGGAATCATGCGTCGCAAGGCCGTTTCGCTCAATGAGCTGTTCAACACCAGCGAATGGACCCCTCGCAAGGTCGATAAGCTTCTGTGGACCAGCGAGCGCGATTGAATTGAGGCGAGCGCAGCCTTCACAACCCCGCCCGAGTGAGAAAATTAGGGTCTGGCAGAAGGCCGTTCCAGACACGATTTCTGCTACCGCCGAAGCCACTGCCGCTAACCCCGAAGCTGACGAGGCGACCGTTCCGGAGCCGAAGAATCTGGTCGCGAAACTGGCCGACGGCACGTTCGTCAAGCGGTGGTATCGCTATGGAGACGAGCTTGTCGCCATGTTCGGCCAGGGTCCGGAGATCTACCGCTGCGAGCGCTGCCAGATTCTCTACTGGCCGAATGAATCCGAGGCCGCGCAGCGGTGCGCTCACCTTCTAGGCCGTGGGCCGGCGCACAGTCTCCAGCCGTTTAGAGGAATGGCTCTACAGTTCAGCCAACGGCTCGGCCGACGATGGCTCGCGCCTAGGCGAGCCCCCGTGTGGGCGCTGCATCCATCCGTGGTGTGCGCCCCGCTTCATACAGTCGGGGTGAGCTCCCAGATCACGAGGGTTTGACTGAGCATTGTCGTCGATTCATCGGGGGCAATAAGGTGCCGCGCCGGTCTCGGTTCGTCGACGTGCTGCCCAAGAGCGCGATGGGGAAGACCCTGAAAGCCGAACTCCGCCGTCGCTACGCGAGCGGGTGAGCAGGACGTCCGGGACGTCTGGCCATTCGTTGGACGCTTTCGGCGAAGTCGCCTCACTCGGGTCTTCCTGCAAGCCGACGGCCGCCGAGAGCATCCGTGCGAGCCTCGGAGGGCAGGACAAGATCTCGTGGCTGCAACGGATCTGGTCCGACTTGGCCGACCGGGCCGAATCGCTCGACAGGACGGAACCATGGCAGAATCCGTGTTGAACGGGAGGATCGCAGTTGAGGCTACATGATTGAGAGCCGGGACACCCAGTACCAGAGAATGGGCCCCCGAGTATTCTCAAGGAGCTCTTGGTCGCCGACGGCAATCCGGTGATCAGTTCTATCTGCAAAGGCGCTGCATTCCGTACGGCGAAGCCCAATTCCCGGAGGAGATACTCCGTCAGGATCGCTTCCAGGCAAAGGCCCACCAGACGGGGCAGCGCCTGATTCAGGTCTGCGATTGGCTGTCACAGGGAGGGCGCGATTCCGACAATCGTCAATCCAAGACCGGGAAATCCGAGTCGACTGCCCAGTCGATCAGTCTCGCCGTACGAGAATCCGGGTCCGTATAATGGCCGGTGGGACGGCCGTGGACTGCCTCTCTCCGTTTCCGGCGATTTGAAGTCAGCCCGCGCCATCGCATCGCTGGAAATTGCATTGGGTGACCTGTTGCAACTAACAGTCCAACTTCGGTGAATCTCGTTGCAGACTCGAGTGACGGCCCCGATCGACGTCCCGCAGGATAGCGATCTCCGCAAGTGCGTTCACTGCGGCCTCTGCCTGAACGCGTGCCCGACCTACCGGGAGTTGGGCGTCGAGATGGATTCGCCACGCGGACGCATCTACCAAATGGTCGAGGTGGCGGCGGGCCGCAGCGATGTTTCCGGGCACTACGTCGAGCACATCGAACTGTGCCTGGCCTGCCGTGCGTGCGAAACCGCCTGTCCCTCCGGCGTGCAGTACGGCCGGCTCATCGAGGGTGCGCTGGCGCAGATTGAAGCGTCTGTCCGACGTCCGTTCGCGCAGCGGTTCCTGCGCTGGCTGGCGTACTACCAAGTCCTGCGCAGTCCGTTGCTGCTCAAAGCCGCTGGTGCCGGATTGCTGCTCTTCCAGCGCAGCGGACTGGAAGCCATGATGCGGGCGACCGGATTCCTGGACGAATTGGGCCGGCTGGGCGAGCTTGCCCAGCTCGCGCCGCAAGCGCAGGCGCCTTTCTTCTTTTCCAGTATCGGCAAGGTGTATCCGGCGGAAGGGGAGACGAGGCACCGGGTGGCTTTCCTTGCCGGCTGCATGCAGAATGTCTTTTTCAGCCGGCTCAACGAAGCGACGGTCCGCGTGCTCCGCAAGAACGGATGCGAGGTCACCGTTCCCGGAGAGCAGGCGTGCTGCGGAGCCCTTCAGGTGCATGCGGGGCTGCGCGACGTCGGCCGCGAGCAGGCCCGGAAGAACATCGCCGCACTCGAGTCCGGAGACTTCGACGCGATCATCACCAACACGGCCGGGTGCGGGTCGGTTCTGAAGGAATACCCCGACCTTTTCGAGCACGACCCCGATTGGCACGCTAGGGCCGAGGTATTTTCCGGGAAGATGCGGGACGTCAGCGAGTTCCTCGCCTCGATCGACCTCAACACCGACTTCGGCAGGGTCGAACGGACGGTCACCTACCAGGACTCCTGCCATCTCCTGCACGGGCAGAAGATCCAGCAAGCCCCGAGAACGGTCATCCAGTCGATTCCAGGCATCACGCTGACAGAACTCCCCTTCAGCGAGATCTGCTGCGGATCAGCCGGCGTCTACAACATCGAGCACACCGACATCTCGATGTCCTTGCTCGAGGACAAAATGCGAATGGTCGAATCGACCGAGGCGGATACCATCGTGACGGCAAACCCCGGGTGCATGCTGCAGTTGCAGGCCGGCACGCGCCGCTATTCCCGGCCCACGCCCGTGCTGCACGTTGTGGAATTGCTGGACGAGGCGTACCGAGCCGCAACCGTCTGAGCGAACAGGGATCCTGCTTGGGCCGGCTCGGCCCGGGCTGCTTGCGGTCGCCTAGGACGCCTGGCCGTCAAGGACGCCGCGCATGTACGAGAACGACTTCGCCATGCCGCGCTGCGGCTGGTCGGCGAAGACCTCGTACTCGAGGCCGACGAAGCCGGAATAGCCCCGGTCCTTCAGCATCTTGAAGATCGCAGCGACCGGCATGCGGCCGTCACCAACTGCAACCTGGCTGTCCTTGCGGCTGAAATCCGCGAGATCCTTGACGTGAAAGTCGTAGATCCGGTCCCATGACCCGTCGATCTCCTCGAGGATGTCGGCTCCGGTGCGGACGGTGTGGCCCACGTCCACGCACAGGCCCATCCGCGGGTCCATGTCCTTGACGTGCTTGATGACGTCGCTCGGTGCCGGATAGAACTTGTCCTCCGGCCCGTGGTTGTGGATGGCCATCTTGCGGTCGTACTTGATCGCGAGCTTCTCGATGACACCGAGGTTGGAGTGCTTGGGCGCGCAGACCATCACCGGCATTCCTGCTGCCACGGCGTACTTGAAGTAAGGCTCCAGATCGGCCTCCGTGTCGCCCTTCAGCGAAATGTTGCCGCCCGCGACGATCTCGATGCCGGCCCTTTCGAACTCGGCCCGCGCCCCATTCAGCTCCTTTTCGGACAGGTAGTAGGGCATGTGGAACGCTTTGACGTTGGCGTACTTGATCCCGAGCTCCCTCATGATCCCGATCGCGGCTGTCCGGCTGAATTTGCGCAGGGAGTAGGTCGCCACGGCGAGCTTCACGTCTCCCCAGCTGTGTGGGTCCGAGCCATTGGTGGTCTGGCCGGTAGCGGACGCGGCCACCGGTAGCGCCGCTGCCGTGCCGAGAAACGAACGTCTGGTCGGGGAAGTCATGGCCTGGAAAACTCCTTCATGGTCCGTGAGGACACCCGAATTCTAGCAGGTCCAACCGACTCCGCTCGCGACGGGAAGCGGACCGGCACGCCGGCCGAATCGTAGCCGGGGGCGTGCCCTAAGATGAAAGCATGAAGGGCAACCCGACTGTCATCAAGCACCTGAACAGGGCCCTGAAGGGCGAATTCACCGCGATCCACCAGTACATCGTTCACGCCGAAATGTGCAACGACTGGGGCTATACGAAACTGGGGGCATTCATCAAGCAGCAAGCGATCGGCGAGATGGGGCACGCTGAGCAGTTCATCGAGCGCATCCTGTTCCTGGAGGGCGTGCCGGGCATGGGAGAACTCCAGCCGCTGAACGTCGGCCAGAACGTCAAGGAGCAGCTCTCCAACGACTTGCAGCTCGAGTACGAGGCCGTGCAAATCCTCAATGCTGCGATCAAGGATTCCGTAATTGCGGGCGACAACGCCTCCCGGGAGCTATTCGAGACGGTCCTGAAGGACGAAGAAGGACACGTCGACTGGCTGGAATCCCAACTGCAGATGATCGAGGACATGGGCCTCGGGATCTACCTTTCCCAGCAGCTGGGCGACGATCCGGACGCCGCTGGCTAGTCCACAACGACTTCCAGCAACTGCGCCAGCTGCGGATAGTACTGCACCCGGACCTTGCTTCCCGGCTCGAGCTCCTCGAGGCGGATGCGGGTCGTTCCAAGCCTCTTGGCCGCCTTCTTGCCGATCTTGATTTGCTCGCGGCCCGCGGGCTGGGAGAACGCCAGATCCAACTCCCCGCGCTTTCCGAGCGCAAGCAGGACCCGCCGGCTCTGGAGGTCAACGCTGGTCACTGATCCCTTGGTCTTGACGATCTTCAGGACGGCCTCGGGGCGCGTGCCCTCAAGCGCACCGGAGGCGTTGTCATTGACGCCGGGACGGGTACTGGAACTGATGGTCTTCTGCTGGGCGAACGCTCCGACAGCCGTGATCGCTAGCACGAGGATGAAGCGGAGTGCCATCTCGATCCACATACATTGTAGCCAGTCCGGATCTCCGAGAGGACACCCGTACCAAGGCCGCTATAGAACGGAGCGGAGGTAATTGGCAATCTCGGGCCGTCCCCAGTCCTCGGGCCCGATGTACTTGCGCAGGACCCTGCCGCTACGTGAAATCAGGTACGACTCGGGGTATTTCATCGTCCCGTAACGCGTACTGACCCGGCGCTCCGGATCGCGCACCGTCGGGAACGTCACTCCCGCGTTTCGCAGAAAACGGGAGTACTCGTCCGCATCCTCGTCAACGCTGACTCCCAGCACGACCAGGCCGTCTTCCCGGAAACGCTCGTAGGTCCGATTGAGGGAGGGCATCTCCTGGATGCAGGGCGGACACCAGGTGGCCCAGAAATTCAGGAGCACCACTTTGCCGTCGTAGTCGTCGAGACTCACGCCGAGGCCCTGATCGTCCGACAGTTCGAATCCGGGAGCCCGGTCGCCCACCCGGACGTCGTATACACGCAAGTACCCCTGCACGCGGTACACCATGACCGAGGCCAGGACCAGAGCCAGCCCGTACACGACGGGTTCCCTTCCAACGCGTGGCATAATTGGGGTACAGTTCCACTCTACGCGCCGAGAGCGGCGAACGCAAAGTTCCCAGCGATGCTGATCACCCGGAGGGCCGAGTTCTCGGCATCGCACGTCTGCTCCAACCCGAAGCTGCCGCCTGAGGAGAACGAGCGCCTGTACGGCAAGGAGAGCCGTCCGCACGGTCACAACTACGTGCTGGAAGTCACGTTGCGTGGCGACGTTGACCCTGTACACGGCATGGTGCTGGACCTCAAGGAACTCAAGGAGATCATCCGCAGGCAAGTGATCGACGCCTACGACCATCGGTTCCTGAACCGGGAAGTGCCCCCTTTCGACGCGGTCGTTCCGACCGCGGAGAACATCGCGCGCGACATCTGGCAGCGCTTGCACGAACCTGTGGCAGAGATGGGCAGCTCGCTGCACTCCATCCGGCTGCACGAGAGCGACGACCTGTTCGTGGAATACAGCGAGCCTGACGCCCCGTGACAACCGTGACCAAGCGCTACCGGTTTTCGGCATCGCACCGCCTGTTCTCCAATTCGATGAGCGAAGAGCGGAACCGCGAGATCTTCGGCAAGTGCGCCAACCCCTTCGGGCACGGCCACAACTACGTCCTCGAAGTCAGCGTCAGCGGGGACCCGGATCCCGACAGCGGCCTCACGCTGTCCCGCGAGGCGCTGGACGAATGGGTCGGAATGTCCGCCCTGGATCGCATCGACCATACCGACCTGAACTCGGAGTTGCCGGAGTTCCGCAACCTTGTGCCAACGTCCGAGAACGTCCTCGTTGTCATCGAAGCGTGGCTGCGCGGCAAGTGGGACCACCACTTCCCGGGGCAGGCGTCCCGTCTCGCCGGACTGCGACTCGAAGAGACGCCGCGCAACAGCTTCCGCACGGAAGCGACCTAGAACGGATCCCAGAATGCCCAGATTCAACCCAGCGCCATATGACGTGCTCGAAGAGCTCGAGGACAACCAGAACGGGAAGCCGGCGGACGGCATTGAGCCCCTGATCCGCCAAATGGTCACCCTGCTCGGCGAGGACCCGTCCCGAGACGGCCTGCGCGAAACGCCCAAAAGAGTTGCAAGGGCCTGGCGCGACCTGACCCGCGGCTACGAGCAGGACCCAGACCAGGTCCTCCAATCCGCTCTGTTCGACGTCTCCTACGACGAGATGGTGGTCGTGAAGGACATCGAGGTGTTCTCGCTGTGTGAACATCACATGCTTCCGTTCTTCGGCAAGATGCACGTCGCGTATATCCCTCGCAAGAAGGTGATCGGACTCAGCAAGACGGCTCGGTTAGTGGACATCTTCGCGCGCAGGCTGCAGATCCAGGAGCGGCTAACCCAACAGGTGGCGGAGACGATTCAGAACGCGATCCGTCCGGAGGGTGTGGGAGTCATCTGCGAGGCCCAGCATCTCTGCATGATGATGCGAGGGGTGGAAAAGCAGCACTCATCGACCGTCACCAGCAGCATGATGGGCGCCTTCCGGGAGAACCCCAAGACGCGTGAGGAGTTTCTCACGCTGGTGTTCGGGCGCACCGGGCGGTAGCACCGCCGGCACCTCCCTATAGCGGGAGGTTAGGCCAGCAGCGATTCCGGTTCATTGAAGCTAGATTCCGCAGCCTGTTGATAGCTTGGTCGGGCGCGGTTCGCGAGGCCGAAAGTCCTGATGCATAAGGGACTGCGGAAGACGAACTGGTGGTTTCCCGCGTTCACGCACCGGGTGAGCGGCCAACAGGGAGGCTGGAGCCCATGCCTGACAAGCTGACCGTCGACAGTTTCGCCGGCAAGATCGCCGTGCAGTGGGCCCCGGAGGACGCGGTGACGCCGCCGGGGCAACTGCCGTTCTTCATCGACTCCCCCAAGCAGTCGCCCTGTTCGGCCAGTTGGTGCGGGAGGCACGGCTGACGTACAGCGTCTGAACGCACCTACGCCGCAGGACGCGCTGGGGACGCTGGTGAGGTGTCTGCTCGACGCCAATGTGTTGTGCGAGGCGACCAAGCCGAATCCGGATCCAAGGATGATCGAGTGGTTGAGGCGCAACGAGGGCAACCTGGCGATCGATCCTGTAATTCTCGGGGAGGTACGCTCCGGTATCCTTGTGCTTCCGCCCGGACAACGGCGCCGCGCTCTCCACCATTGGTCGATGAGGCAATCGCGCACGTTCAATGCGTGCCGTGGGACGCCGAGACGGGGTCGCGTTTGGCCGGGTTGCTGGCGCATCTTCGTCCTATCGGAAGGCCCATGCCGATCAAGGACAGTCTCATTGCCGCAACTGCCCCCACTCCCGGATTTCAGCTTGCGACCCGACGTCGGCGAGATTCTGCAGCCAGGGGCGTGGAACTCATCGATCCGTTTGCTTGAAGGCACCGAATGGATGGGTCGTTACCGAGCCCCGCCCTTCTCTGGCACCGAATCCCGGGGTACGCGTTGCGGAGGTACTTCCGGGGACGGGGGCCGGATCCGCCGCCCGGGCTGCTGCCGGCCTGAGTCAGGGCCGGCAAGGAAGGCACGGTCAAGCGGCCAATTCAAGCAGGCCTGAGGGGCCGTGAGCGGGACTCAATTGCGGAATTCGTACCATTGTGTCCACCCTCGGTCTCGGTAGTCCCAAGGTCATTTCGGGTCCAGAGGCCCGTACCTTCTCCTAAGGCTCTCTCCGGCCCACCCTCCCCAGTCTCAAGGAGAATTGTCTTCGACACGATTCAAACCCATCCCGACCGATCACGTGCGCGATGCACTGGCATCGGCTTGGGCTGGATACACTCTCTCCACTTCCCGCCTTAGGTCTTCGAACCGGCACGGCGAGGCGAGGCGATTGAGGGCCTTCAAGCCAATCGATTTCCGGTCCCGGGGAAGATCCTTCTCAGGGACTACGAAGAACTCCCATTGGCCCGCCATGCCATGGTCGGCATGCCTTTCCCGGGTCTCGCTGTGCCGGGCGAATATGTAAAGATCCGCCTGACGGCCTGGAGCTCTCACCTTTGCCCATCGACCGTTCCGCACTTCCCGGTAACTCTTGCGCGGCCGGATGTCGAAGCTCGGATGACGCTTCGGGGTAGCCCCTTTATCCCAGGACTGCCGCGCCGCTGCCTGCTTGATCTGGACACGCGCCCCGTTGTGGTGCTGGCAATCCCATGCGGCCCATTCGTCCGCGCCGGTCCACGCAAGGCGCCAACCAGGTCCCAGAGCGATCCCGATCAGGCATTCGACGAAGTCCCCGCGACTCTTGTTGCTCATGACATGGCCATCGAACCGTTTCATGAGCGTGTCCTTGACTAGCTGGTGCAGTCTCACAGCCCTGAACGTGTTACCCATTGGCTTGCCTCCGTTCCTCCCTTGGGCCCGATCCGACGGGAGACGGAGTGGGTTGCGAGTGAGGACCTCGTAGCTCCGCCTCCTCAGCCGTGATTCCTGCTAGGGCTGCATGCTGTAGCCGTGATTTCGTGATTCTTGTGTCCGTATTGCCCTGCAAGGTGAAGTTTTTGTAAATATCCTTGAATGGATCTGCCCTCGGCATGAATGAGAGTACATTCCGCGCGAGGAGCACGCCGAGACGGACGATCGAATGGTCGACTTCCGCGTCAAGGTGTAACCAACCTGCACCAGGAAGTACGCGCCGACCCCGTGCAAGCCCCTGGAGGTGCTCAGGAATCCAATTTCATGGCGGCGCTAGAGGGCGCTTGCCGCAGTCACCGAATGGGGAGCGTCTCTCAGGGCACTTGCCGTGAATTGCTCCGTGCGACCATCATGGATCGAAATGGCTGTCTCGATCACCCGCCGTTCGTTCGGCCACGGCATGGGACTCGCGCTTGCCGCAGGTGCGCTTCATTCCTGCTCCGCCCGTGACGACGGTGCCGAGTGGCGTGACTGGGGGCGCGACCCCGGCGGCACGCGGTACAGCCCGCTCCGGCAAATTCACCGGGGCAATGTCGGGGCCCTCGAGCCCGTTTGGACGCACCGCTGCGGGGAAATCAGCGACGGCACGGAGAACCGGACCCGCACTGCCTACGAATGCACGCCTCTGATGGCGGACGGCTCGCTCTACGTGACCACGCCCTACAACCGCGTCCTAGCCCTGGACCCGGAGACGGGCCGAGAGCGCTGGTCCTTCGATCCCGGCGTGGAACTCGGCAGACGGTACAACCTGTGGGCCAACCGCGGCGTCGGACTGTGGAGCAGCGGTTCCGAGTGTCGCCTGCTGCACGGAACGCTCGACGGACGCCTGATCGCGCTGGACGCCGCGACAGGGAGACCCTGCAGTGACTTCGGGGACGGAGGTGCGGTCGACGTCGGCGTGCGGCTCACGTCCCCGCCAGCAATCACCGCAGACCTCGCCATCATCGGGGGCAACGCGCCGACGCTGCGGGCGTATTCGGTGCGCACCGGAAAACTGGTTTGGACGCGCCATAAGGTTCCCGAGGAAGACAGCGCCGCCCGGGCGACCTGGGCGGGAACCTCCTGGGAGAACCGGCGCGGCGGAGTTGCCTGGCCTCCGCTCAGCGTGGACACCGAACGCGGTCTGCTGTACGTACCGACCGACTCGCCCACCTACGACTACTACGGCGGCGACAGGGCCGGGGACAACCTCTATTCCAATTGCGTCCTCGCACTGGATGCGTCCACGGGAGAGTATCGCTGGCACTTCCAGGCAACCCATCACGACATCTGGGATTACGACCTTTGCGCCCAGCCGGTGCTGTGCGACGTGCAGAGCGAGGGGCAAGTCGTGCCGGCCGTGGCGCAAGTCAGCAAGCAAGGCTTCCTTTACGTGCTGCACCGCGAGACCGGTGGGCCGCTCTTCGGCATCGAAGAGCGGCCAGTGCCGCAGCATTGCGCACCGGGGGAATCGCCATCCCCCACGCAGCCGATCCCGGTCAAGCCGGCGCCGTTCGTGCGGCAGTCCATGACTCCGGACGAACTGTCCACCGTGACTCCCGAGCACAACGCTCGGGCCCGCGAACTCGCCGGGCGATACCAGATCGCGCCGCTGTTCCACCCCGGGACGGAGTCCGGAGTCATCATCTTTCCGTGCAACCAAGGCGGCGGCGAATGGGGTGGCGGATGCTTTGACCCAACTACCGGCCGATTTTTCGTGAACGGTTCGAACCTTGCGGACATCGTCGTGATGGAGGCGCGAAACGCAAGCCGGCCCGGGGAGCCGGTCGGTCGCGAGATCGTGACCCGCGAGGGGCTGACTCCGGACGTGACCTATCGCCGGAAACCCATCGATGTGCGGCAAAACAAGTTCTGGGATCCGGAAACGCTCTGGCCTTGCCAACAGCCGCCCTGGGGTGTCTTGAGCTCAATCGATCTCGCAACCGGGGACTACGACTGGCAGGTCCCTCTCGGGGAGGTTCCCGAACTCACAGCACAAGGCGTCCCGCCAACCGGCACGATCAACATGGGCGGTCCGATCGTGACAGCCGGGGGCCTCCTGTTCATCGGCGGAAGCAATGACCGGCGATTCCGGGCGTTCGACACCGTGTCAGGGAACGTGCTCTGGGAGGCGGAACTGGAAGGTAGCGGGCACGCGAACCCAATGACCTACGCTGGACCCGAATCGGGACGGCAGTACGTGGTAATCGCGGCCGGAGGGGGCAACAAGCTCAGCCACAAATTCACGGACACGCTGCAGGCCTTTGCCCTGCCGGGCTAGAAGCGACCGATCGGCGGCGTCAGGACGCGGAGGCCGCGACGGCCGATCCGCCGTCCTTGGCAGGCGGCTTGGAGACCTTGGTTGAGCTGTCTTGGCTTCCGGAAGCCTTGGCGTCTTTCTGACGGGTCACGTCGCTGCCGTCCTTCGGGGACTTATCGCGATCTTGGGCGGGCCTCTCGCCGCCCTTTCCGTAGTCGGTGACGTACCAGCCGCTTCCCTTGAACTGGATGGCCGGGGCGGACAGGAGCTTGCGCACCTCTCCGTCGCACGGCGAGCCGGCATGCTCCGTGTGCATTTTCAGCAGATCGTCGGAGAACTTCTGGATCCGTTCGAAGCGCTCCCCGCACTTGAGGCATTCGTATTCGTAGAGGGGCATTGGACTACCGAACGCAGCTCTGGCTGCCAAGCCTGGCCGGAAATTGGAGCCGGCCAGACAACCTTCTTGATCGTACCAGCTTGGTTATTGCCAAAGGTGTTCGACCAGGGATTCTAAATTGGGGGGGCCTGACTAGGCTGAGGTTCTTCGGGGTTTTTCGGAACAACCCCTTGTTTTTCAATCAGATGCGCTTGGGGGAAATTTGCGTTTACTGACTACAGTCCGTGCTCTCGTGCGTTAGACCCGGATTCCTTTCAGCAACTCCAGCGCGCGGGCGTGCTCCGCGCTCAGCTGCGTGTCGAGCTCGAATTCGGCCCGCCGCGTGCCCGAAGGACCCTTCGCGCAGCAGACGTTGCGCGTGACGCTCGCCAGATCCTCCAGCAGCGTCCGGAAACTGTGCAACGGCGTCCCGTCCGCGGCCCGCCACGTGGCCTTCTTCCGCTTCGCGCTGGCCGACCGCTCCGCCGCCGCCACCGGATCGCGCGTGCGCGTTCGCTCCCCGAACTCCTCGTCGGCGAACAGCAGCGGCCGCCACGCCTCGCGCATGCGCCACTCCACGTAGTAGGCCAGCAGGCACAGGAACAGGTGCGCACGCACCCGGTCGGCCAGCCGATGGTGGATCTGTCCAAGGTGAAGATGAGAGTGTCGGGCTGCTTTCGCACGCAAGTCTATGACGAGGCCTACGGCCGCATCTCGAGCTACCTGCAGTCCATGGCCGCGCTCGGCTACAATCCTCTCGTCGCCATTCAAATCGCGCTCGTCGGCAATGCTGCCGACACGCTCGAACAACACTATGGCCCGACACCAGCTGACCAACCGACGCCTGAGCAGTTACCGGTGCTCAATGTTGTTTCCCGATTCCGTGAGGAAGTCGGACGGTCAAGGCACGGGCTGATCCCTCCAGCCGAGCGGAAACGGGTCTCACCCACCCTCACCGGGTCGAGAAAGGATGAGGCCGATCGCATTGTCCCGTGGCCACCTGAGGGCACTTCCGGACCAACCGCTGCAGTTCCATGGGACTTGGATGGTGACGTCTTGGAGGAAACTGGCGGCCTTCGGCGGCAATCATGTTGATTGGTGTGTTTCCTGATCTTCGCCGGTAACACCAAGCGCGGATGCATTGCTGATGCTCGGCATTCGGTCGCAGCGGCAGCGCCGTCTTCCGATACTTGACCGATGTAGGAGTGTGCCGGAATCCATGGGAGCTGGATAGATCATGAAGGTGAATGATCCCGCAATCGATCGGCGATTCGCCAAACCCCGCTACTGGGGTCCGATCCTCGTAGCGACCCGTTCCGTTCGTGCATCGTATCCAGGTCAAGGGCACGCTGTTTCGCCTCCTGGCAAGAACTCTTCAGTATCTGCAAGCTCACCTTGCTGAGGCCCTTGCCATCAACGAGGTTCAACTCTTCTGATTGGCCTTGCGCATCTGAAGCGCTCAGGTGCTCAGTCTGATCCCGCACGTGCAGTATGAGCCACAACTCGAAGCAAGGGTTGGAAACGGCGGTTCCAATATGCGACAGCGCGGCCGCTTGAACCGCCTGGTCAACGCTGCCGTGGTCGTCTCGAACGAATATGCACCAAATTTCATCGAATGGCCTATTGACGGCGCGATCACCTGGGGCGGCCTTCCGGTCGCGTTTGGCTTGTTCGACCAACTGTCGAGGGCTAGTCTTGCTCTTGCCAAGCTGAAGCCTTACCGAGTCTCCGCAGATGAGTCGGAGATACTCGCGTTCCGTCACTCTACCCTCTGTGAGGACACGAATGACAGGGCAACGTTCTCGCTGGCCAACTCTACGTCGAATTCGCTGTGGGCGCCTCCTCATTCCTTGGGACCAAGTCGAACGGATTCGAGGTCTTCGGCTGAGCGGCCAAACGCAATGGGGTCCAAGTCAGGTATGCCACCATAGCGACCGTTGAGGTATCCCCGCTGAATGGACTCGTCCCTTCGTGGACGGAACTCAGCCAGAGAATAGAGACGACAAGCCCCGTCTTCGTTCTTTTGCGTGAACCAGATCTGGTCGCGTCCAAGGGAGTGGCTGTCTGAATTGCCAAGGATGTTCGTATCGTACGCATTGAATAGGAGTTGCGCGCACTTTGGGTTCGTTTCAGGATCCTGGAACAGGTCGATCAGACGGGTTACCAGATGCGGGTGCAGGCTGGCGTCAATCTCGTCGACGAGGAGAACGCTTCCATTCGCAAGCGCTTCGAGCACTGGCCCTATGAGTCCAATCCACACCTGGGTGCCCTGCGACTCGTCTTCAGGGCTGAATCCTACCGTGCGTTCCGTGCCTCGGTGTACAACCCGCAGTTCGCCCTCTACGAATGCATCGTCCTCGCTAGTGTTATCCCCTCCGAGTATCCGCGTGATTTGGCGCAACCTATCCAAGGTGTCAGCATCCGGCTCCACGACCTCGATATCGACTAATGTCCCATCAGCACCTTGCAGGAGACTGAGCACGCAAGCCCGTGCTCCTTCCTGAACGGCGAGACGAGCTGTGTACGCGCCTCGGGCCCAACGATTCCCGGCGACAGCAATTCGCAGGTTGTGCCGCCACCAGGCATAAAACTCCGTGATTCCTTCCTCGTTCGTCGCACCCAATATCGATAGCAGGAGTGCATTCGCCCTGAGTAGTGGACGCACGGCTCGACCCGCTGTTCGGAACGAGGCACCCAAGGAAACCCAGTCGCCCTCTCGCTCGAAGACCAGTGCTTGGCGCCCGCGCGGGTAGTGGTAGGCGAACTCTCGTATGATCCGGCTGTCATCAAGCTCAAGACCGTACTGCCAGAACACACCGTCTACAACCAGCTCGATTTCAAATTCGGATGGTTCATCGTCCTGCTCCGAACCGAGCAAGAATGGCCGTCGGCCGAGACCGGTACCGCGGGAGCCCCGCCTGAACGAATCCAACACGAGAATTCGCATGTCGTGCATGGCCAGCAACAGGGCAGACTTCCCCGACCCGTTCGCACCGAACACACCCGCTGCCGGGAGAATCCTTGTGGGTGATGAGGAAGCCGTTGCCACGTTGCGCACAACTTCGGGGTTGGCTACGCGAGTCCCTTCCAAGGACAGCGTCGTCGGGTCTCGATAGCAGCGTATGTTTCGAGCCCTGAATGCGACTAGCGCGTTCTCTCGAAGTCTGGAGTCGTCAATCATTGTGCAAGCACCCATGGGTGTTTTTGATCAGATTCTGCCTGCAAAGGACTTGCCGCGACGACACCAGTCGCGAGCAAGTGACGGCACTTGATGGAATAAAGTTGATTTTATGTGGAAATACCACGTAAATCCAGCTCTGATCTTTGATCCATCGTAACTACTCAGGCCCTTTTGACTATGTGTCTTGTCGCCTGAGATCACGCGCAGCAATGCTTGTGCTGGTTGGGGCCAGGCAGGTTTCGAACGGTTGCTCGTGGCGGGATCCTGTCTCTGAGCGGGACCCATTCTGACCGGCCAGCGGCTGCTTTCCGGGCCCAGCCGAGGGCGGGCGTGACAAACTGGTTGGGGTCGCCTACGCTGCTGGCTAAGGGAGCCTTCGGCAGCGCGCGGCGATGGGAGTTTGGTACGGATCGAAGGCGACCTCGGGTCTGTGCCAGCCGCTGATCGCGGCCATGCTGCCGCATGCCACCTGAATCGAGACCCATCTCGGCGGCGGCGCGATCATGCAGCGCAAACCGCCGACGCTGCGCAACATCGGCATTGATCGCAACGCCCGCTCGATCCGCACGTTCCGCTGCGCCTACGAGGTGTGGTGGAAGGGCCGTTCGTGGACGGCAAACAACACGGAGGCTGGATCCTTCGACGGCCCGACGGGACGACGGAGCATTCCACCTACGTCAACGGCGAACGGCAGTAGCGCCGCCGGCCACGGGCTTTGGCGGCTCTCCTGCACATGTCCGTTAACTTCCTCAGGGCGCGAACTCGAACGATTCGGTCCGGATCCGCCGAATCAGCAAGAGCTAGGAAGCTGGCAGAGCGGCTGTCGCGGGAGAGCTTCGGATCGGCCTGATCCCCAGCTGTCGCGGCACGCTGGTGCATGACTGCTGGGCCTCCTACCTCAGCTACGCGCACTGTGGGCACCAGTTCTGTGTGGCAAGCATCACTGTCCGCAATCTGGACGACGACATAGAGAATCAACTTCGGGTGCGGACAGCCTCCAACGGTCGCTCTATGAAAGAGGAGGTTCGGCGGATCCTTGAGGTCGTGGTCGGGCCAACGGCCGCGCACGGTACAGGGGCTCAGAACAGCGCTCCATGGGCTGTAGAAGACGTTCGGCGACGTTGACTTGTACCTTCCTCCACGCAAGGAAGTCCTGCGCAAACCGCATCGCAGGGCGTGTCCCAAAGCAACGGCTCCGCTGGATTGCAGATAGCCCCATAGGAAATCTATGGCACCCGATGCGGGCGGTTCGCAGAGTCCGGGATAGTTTGGGAGGCTGAGCGAGGCCCGGCACGACACGAGGGTTCGAACGCCATGTCGGCCCGATTGAAACCAGACCGGGGTGTCTGTCGTTCTAATCTGTATTGGGTGGCGATGCTGATGCGGTCTGCGTCGTCCGGAGCAGTACGGGCCAAGGAGGCACCATGAATCGCACTCTGGCAATCGCAGGCTGGGCCATGGCGCTTGTCGTCTTTTCTGTCGCGCCCGTCCCAGCAGAAGTGGCCGACCCAGCGCCGGCAACGAAAGAAGGATCTGATCACTCGCCCGCGGTCACGGTGCCAGCCGGCACGCGAGTGCCGCTGGTGATGGTCAACAGCATCAGTTCCAAGCACTCCAAGGCCGGCGACCCGGTCTACCTGGAGAGCGTCTACCCGGTCGTCGTGGACGGCCGGATCCTGATACCCGCCGGCACGCACGTATCGGGCTCGGTGATCCTGGCCAAGCGCCCTGGGCGGATCAAGGGCCGGGGCAAGCTGCAGGTGGAGCTTGAGCAAATGATCTTGCCGAATGGCGTGATTCGCGATCTCCGTGGCCGTCCCGGAGCGCTTGACGGCCGTTCTCCCGACAATTTCGATCGCGAGACAGGGGAAGTCAAGTCGCAGGGCACGAAGGGCGAGGATGCCACGGACATAGCCACGGCAACCGCCGCAGGCGCTTCGATCGGATCGATCGCGGGTGCGATCGGCGGGAGCGGGGGCAAGGGCCTAGGAATCGGCACTCTGGCCGGTGCCGCAGCCGGGACGACCAAGGTGCTGCTGACGCGGGGTCCGGACGCAATGCTTGACCGGGGCACGCACGTGGAAATGCTGCTTGAAATGGACCTCCGGTTCACCGAAGCCGAGCTTATGTTCGACGATGCCGTAAGGCCGGGCCGAGGCAATGTCGGGCCCGGGCCGGATCCGAACCGCAACAGGCGTAACCGGGGAATCGGGGGCATCGGACGGCCGGGCCGGATCGGGCGGCCTTTCCCGCTCTGAGCCAGAGAGGACGGCAGTCGACAGTTCCTGCACGCAGCCTCGAAGCGTTGTCCGTTTCGTTCAGGTAGCGCCGGAGTCTACGATTCCGTGTCCATGAAGTGGTAGCAGACCATGTGGCAGATGAAGAAATGCGCGTCCTCCACCCTGCCCATGTGGTTGTCGGATACGTGCAGGCTGAGATCCACGCTAGGGCGCAGCTTCCCACCGGTTATGCCGCTCAGCCCGACCGTGTAGCAGCCGACCGAGTTGGCGTATTCGATCGCACGCACGACGTTCTCCGAGTTGCCGCTGCCGCTGATCGCCATCGCGACGTCCCCGGGCCGGGCGAAGTTCTTCAGGGGCTCGACGAAGACGCTCTCGTACCCCACGTCGTTGGAGTAGGCCGTCATGGTCGGGATCTGCTCGCTGAGCGAGAGAATCCGGAAGCGTTTCTCCCTGCCGTAGCTGGCACCCTTCACGATGTCGCAGGCGAAATGATTCGCGGTAGCGGCGCTGCCTCCGTTTCCGAAGACGAAGATCTGCCGGTCCTCGTCACGGGCCCGCCGGAACACGTCGATCAGCTGTTCGACGCGGTCTAGGTCGACCGTTTCCAGCGCGGCCAGCAACCGCCGCTTGTACTCGATAGCGAACGCCATCCGTTCCCCTCAGTCAGATATCGATTGCCCCACGGCCAGCACCTCGGTGGGGCTGGCGTCCCCGGTTCCGCGCTTGGTCACCGTGACGCCCGCGACGATTATCCCAAAGCGGAGTGCCGCCCCAATCGGGGCGCCCGCCACAAGGCCAAGCGCCAGGCCAGCCGTGAGGCTGTCCCCTGCCCCGCAAGGGTCGACCGGCTCTCCCGCGCGACAGGGGACAAAACGCCGGACGCCCTTTCGATCGACCAGCAACGCGCCGCGATCCCCCTCTGTCACCACCAATGCGGGGCCGCCGATCATCCCGTGCAGCCGTGCATAGTCAACCTCTCCGAACGCTTCCCTGCAGGCGGCCGCGGCTTCGGATTCGTTCGGGGTCACGATGAGGTTCCGGAAGTGCCGCACGCGCCGCCGCGAGTCGGCGACGAACACCTGCCTAGATCGCTGGCCTGCCGCCCGGCAGAGCGCTTCGCGAACCCTGGCCGTGACCACGCCGCCCTGGTCGGTTTCGGCCTGATCGGCGATGACCACGGCATCGAAGTCACCGATTGCGGGCAGCAGCCGGTCGAGCAGCCGGCGCTCGGCGTCTTCCGCAAGCGCGCTCGAATTCACAACGTCGACCCGCGGAAGGTCTTCCTGGCCGGAACGCGTGTTGATCAGCTTGGAGTAGGTGAAGGTGCTGGCCTGGTCCGTCTCCAAGAGCAGGTCGTTGTGGATGCCCCGCGCACGCAGGGCCCGCCGGAGGTCGAATCCGTTACCGTCCCGCCCGATGACGCCGGCGACGCTGACCCGTCCGGCCCCGAGTGCCGCCAGGTTTCCCGCTACTGTCCCGCCCGCGCCAGGAGTAGTCAGGGTTTCGGTTACGGCAATGCGGGGTATCCCGGTCTCACGGGACGGTTCGGCCAAGGCCGGATCGTACCGGCACCAGCGGTCGAGGCAGATGTCCCCGACAACCAGAACGCTCGCTGCGCGGGCAGCATTGAGGACGTCCGCGCAGGTCATCCCACGGGGAGTGCCACCTGCTCCATCACCGCCCGCCGCAGGGCCGGAACCGTGACGCGGTGGTCGCCGCACACGTACAGGCTAGTGCCGCCGTCCGCCACGGTACGAACCAGGATCGTCTTGTGCGGGCGAAAATAGTAGCCCGGATCGTCCTTGGGCAACTCGCGATGGACGTTGCCGCGGATCGGGACCAGATCGAAGACGGCGGTCATGAAGTCGGCGATCCGCCGCCCTTCCTGACGGGCGACGTTCCGGGCCATCGACAGCGCCTTGAGATAGACCTCGGGACCCATGATCGCCGAGCCCAAGCTGACCATGATTCCCCCTTCAAGGGATTCGACGGACTTGGTGTATACCAAGAAATCCCGATAGCTGCCGAATCCGTAGGCCGCCCCGTCGCAGTTCGGGTGCTCGTGGGTGATGTCGTACCCGATTCCGACATGCAGGGTGACCGGAATGCCGAGCTCGTAAGCCGCGGCCAGGATGCTGACGTCCCGATGGGGGAATCGCTCCTTTGCAATCCGGTAGCCGAAGTACTCTCCCAGTCCCAGTCCTTCTCTCGCCGCGTCGATCGCCCAGTCGTTGAGGATGCCCGTCTCGTCCCAGAGGCCGAACTCACCGGTCCGGATATAGCGCGCGACGCTTTCCGTCGTAGCTCCGATGCGCGCGAGCTCGAAATCATGGATCCCGCCAGCGCCGTTCATGGCGACGTGCGTGAACGCTCCGCGCCGCAAGAGGTCGATGACCTGGCGCGAGACACCGGACTTGATGACGTGGGCTCCCATCATCAGGATCCTCGCGGAGGGGCTGTCGGCGGTCAGCCTGGGCGCGATCAAGGCCAGAGACTCCCGCAAATCGGAGCCCCCCTCGGCCACCTGCTCGTCGAGGCCGAGCAGGTGGCCGAGGTCCATGTCGTGATCGCGTTCCGCCAACGAGCGGACCCGTAGTCGGGATCGGTCAAAGACCGGGTACTTGGATTGCATCGAGCGGTGCTCCCGTCGCGATAGCCCGGCCGGATCCGGTCAAGAGGATCCGAACATGGCCGTCATCAGTTCATTGTGCGCCTTGAAGTTGGGCGCGATCCAGTCGGCCCCGACACCAACCAGGCGTTCGCGCTTGACAGGATCGACCTTCGCGCAATCCGGCTCGTCAGTGGCCAGCCCAACGGCGTGCCCGCCGACCGACTTGACCACCTCGATCTCCACGAAGCCATCGCCGAAGCCGAGGAACTCCTCACCCTTGAAATCGCTCTCGCGGATGATCTGTTCGACCAGGATCTTCTTGGAGAAGTTCTCGTAGTCGTCCCGGGCTCCGTACATGCCGCCCTCGAAGAACGAGTCGATCCGGAGCAGCCGGGCCTCCTCGCGCATGAATGGCTGGTCGGTGCCGCTGGCGAGGTAAAGGGTCATATCCCTCTGCCGCAGGGACTCCAGGACCCGGCGGCCGCCGGGAACCATCATTGCGTCCGGCTCGACCTGGCCCGCCCGGAGAGCCTCTCGCCGGTGACGGATCTTGTCCATCAGGAGGTCCAGGTAGATGTGCTTGTACTCGAGCGGGTCCTTCGGCGTGCCTCCCCGTCGGCGGACGTGGTCGCAGAACTCGATCATCTGGTAGATCGTCTGGCGGCCTGTCAACCGCCCGACGTACTCCTCGACGATGGCAGTGAGATCCGCCTCGGGCTCGCCGGTCCGGAGGTCGACCAGTTCCTCCACCATCATTGGAACCATCACCTCGAACCAGCCGGCGCGGATCAGCGAGAGCGTGCCGTCGAAGTCGAACAGGCCGACGCGGGCACCGCTCGCGTTGGCCTGCGGGTTGAGGATCTCCAGGGAGGTGGCTGGCAAACTCCAGTGTGGCAAATCGCCGGTCCGGACCCAGCCGAAGGAGATACGAGCCGTCCGATGGCCGCCGCCCCCTGTCCCGCCTCGGCTCCCGCGCGCCGGCTCAGTTCTCGGCGTCCGGCGGGTCTTCGGGCTCATCAGCTTCCTCCGATTCCTCCGGAGCCTCCCAGCCAAGATCGATATCGCAGTCCGGCAGTGCCTGTTGCAGCTTCTCGGCGCCTTCGGGCGTCACCTTCGACTGCCAAAGATACAGATTCTTGAGGCTCTTCAGGCCTTCCAAGTGGGCGAGGCCCTCATCGGTGACGCCAGTCTGGTAGAGATTCAGGTACGAGAGGTTCTCCAGGCCGGCGAGATGCGCCAATCCCGCGTCCGAAACATTCGTCTTCTCCAGGTGGAGGCGATTCAGCGATGTCAAGCCCGCCAAGTTCACGAGGCCCTCGTCAGTGACGTCAGTCCCTCCCAGATGCAGTGACACCAAGTGCCCCAGATCCTTCAGGATCGCCAGCTCGCCGTCCAGGGCAGGTGCCGCCAGGCCATCCGAGTCCGTGACGTCGACCTGACGGAGGCCGTCCTGGTTCCGGCCGAGGTGGAAGGCGACTTCCAAGCCGGGATCATTGGCGGCGACCCGCATTACCTGCCCGCCCAGTCCCTGGATCTTCTCTACCAGTGCGGGATCGGGTCCGTTCTCCGAGCTGCCCACTTGCTGGGCGGCTCCATTCGTAATCATTGCCAAGGGCAACAGGATCGCAATCGTGGCACTCCTCACGGGAACCTCCTACTTTCAACCAGGATTGGATTATCCGCTTTGCAACACCTCTACGGAGGATGTGCCGCCCTGCGGCCCAAGGCCTTGGCCGGCAACGCCCTCCGACTCTGTCCCGGACCCTCGGCTCGAGTGGCTGCTCCGTCCACCGGTGCCTACCTCCCAAGGGACTCAGCGCCGACTGCGTGGAGACACCCTCCGAGGGGTGCCACTTCAAGAAAGGTCACTAGAACTTCCGTCATTCTAGTACTGACGCACGGCCCTTGGAAACCGGTAGTGAGTGCCGGCCGCGCCGGAAACGGCACTCGATCGGACGGAAGTGGCTGAATCACACAGCGCAAGCTTGTGCAGCCACAGAACATAGACGGCGAGCCTGCGTCTTTAACTTTGGCTTGGCCCCAGGATGTGATTCTTCGGTCTTAGGATGCATAAGTCATTGCGGGGCATGCGGATGCAAACTGTCGCGAAGTCCGATTGCTGATTGCGGCGGATGTTCCCCGGGCGGCCATCAACGAGTTGACCGGTGTGTCTGCCCGCGCGATGCCGCCTTCAAGCGCTTCGTGCTGCACCCCACCTTCATCCGCCACCTGCTGGGCGCCTATCCCCTCCCGGGCCTCGACCCGGACCGCGTCGAGCGGGTCGAGCCAGCTTCCGCCAACCTCGTCGGACCGGACCTGTCCCAGCGCCTGGCCGACGCCGTGTGGTGCCTGCGGCTGCGCGACGGCCGGAGGGCGTACCTGGTGGTGGAGTGCCAGTCCCAGCCGGACCCCGCGATGCCGTACCGCATGCAGCACGCGGTCGGCACGCTGGCGCTGGCGCTGAGCCGCGACCCGCCCCCGGGCTACACGGCGGGACGGGTCCCGACGATCCAGAACCTGACGGTGTACAGCGGGCGGAGCCCATGGCCGCCGGCGGAGGAGGGACCGGGAATGCCGCCGCCGGCCTGCCCGGTTCTGGAGCTGCGACGGTACCCGGACCCGGGCGGGGAGGGCAACGTGGTTCTGCTGCTGATGCGCCTGCAGCGGTGCGAGGACCCGGAGTAGCTACGGGTGGCGGCGGAGCCGTTGCGGGCGTGGGGGGGGGGACGCGTCCCGGGCCGGGCTGGCGAGCGCGTTCGCGACGTGGATCACGCACGTGCGGCTGTCGGAACTGGGGGTGGAGGACGCGCTGCGGAGCGATAGGCTGGAGGAGATGCTGGAGGTGCTGGAGACCGAGCCCCGCACATGGGCGGACCGGATTCGTGACGAGGGCCGCGAGCAGGGCCGCCACCAGGGCCGCCAAGAGGGTCGACAAGAGGGCCGCGAGCAAGGCTTGGAGCGGGAGCGGAAGCTGCTGCGGCGGCTGGCGCGGGTGCGATTCGGCGACACGCTGACGCGCAGCATGGCCACGCTGCTGGAGCCGGTCACGGACGCGGACCGGCTGGAGGAGATCGGCGAGTGGCTGCTGGTTTGCGATAGCGGGGAGGCGTTCCTGGCGCGGCTCCGACAGGCCTGAAAGCGGGCCGGAGGCGCCACCGCCTCGCTGGCCGCTGGGAAGGGTCCGCCCCGGGTGGACGCATCCACGGAGTCAACCCGGACACGACCTGCGGTCCCAGCTGAAGCCGAACCACTTGTGCTTGGAGTGGACGCATCCACGGAGTCAACCCGGACACGACCTGCGGGGAGCCCCGTGTGCTCGGCCGTTTCCGTCGGAACTCGGAAGGACACAGCGTGCAACCGCACTCAAGGCCGGATGTTACGACGGTGAGCGCGACCGTGGCAGGCACCTGATACGGTTCGGCCTGAACCGGCGAACGTGGCGAGATCTCACGGCCCGCCCGAACGCTTACCGCGCAAGAAGACCTTGAGGCATGGTTCTTCGCCCACGCGGAGAAGCGGAGAAGCTAAGAGAGTACTTGGGTCGGGCACTCGGACAGGTCGACCCATCGAGACCGGACGAGATCCAGAATCCGAAGCTGCATCTCAAGGACTTGCTTGGAGCGCGCATTTATACCGCGCGGGTGTCGGAAAAGGTCGCAACAACGCTGGATGCGGAGACGATCGCCGGCCGGAGCCCGAAGTTCAAGGGGTCTGTCGACGCAACTAGGAATGGAGCGACCCCTGAGAATTGAACGTGAACGGTCAGGCTCGCGGCCTCGGTCTTTCAAGCGGTTGTGCACACCATCGCCGGACCGTTCTACACAAACGCAGACCCTTTCCGGCCGTCAAGGGGCCTGAAATGGATCCGGGAACCATCCTCTCCCGTGTCCGATAGGAGCGAGTCGTCGGACATGGAAGAGGGCGCGCCTGGAGCGATTCCGGGTGTGGTGGATACGGAAGCGCGCCGCCGGGACGGCAAAGAGTCATGGGCGGTACGGCGGGGTGCTGGTGGCTCACATTCTGAGCGGATCCGATCGACGAGTTCGGAAGGCATGGCCGCGTTCCGGACCGTGCAGAATGGGCGTTGGGCTTGGTCTGGCACGGCGTGTCGGGCGGCCATAGCAGAGCGCGATACGGCTATCAGCAATGACCGGCTCATGGGCCTGTCCATCCGTCAGCTTGCGACAAAACACGGGCTGAGGGTGGGTGCAGTGTACAGGGCTCTGAAACGGACGACTGAACGCCAAGTCTTCACCAAACCTGAGGGGGGCGCGTAGCAGCACCATGGCCGGTGGACCTTCCCACGTCGGAATAGGGTTGGGCGATTTTGGGGGAGAGCTGAATGCCCGTTCATTGCGTGGACTGCGGGAATGTAGTGGCCAAGAGTGTCGACGCCCGGGATATTGTCTGGGACAAGAAAGCAAAGCTCGGTTGCCTTCTGTTTGGACTCCTCGCGCTCTCCACCGTGGCGTTTGTGCACGAGCCAGCCTAGCTCGGAGCTAACTTGACGCTCGCACCTGTGCACGGCTAGGCTTACTGTTTCGAGGATTCGCAATCTCATGGCTAAGGAACTCCGCATCGGAATGATCGGCTACGGCTTCATGGGCCGGGCTCACTCCAACGCTTTCAAGCGACTGAACGACTTCTTTCCGGTAGGCCATCGGCCTGTACTGAAGGCTGTTGCCGCGCGGGACGCCGCTAAGGCCAAGGCATTCGCCGACAACTGGGGCTACGAGCGAGTCGAGTCGGACTGGAGGAGCGTCGCGACGGCGGACGACGTAGACCTTATCGACGTCTGTGCTCCGAACCATCTGCACAAGGACATCGTGCTGGCCGCCGCGGAGGCGGGCAAGATGATCTGCTGCGAGAAGCCCTTGGCAATGAACGTCCAAGAGGCGGAAGCGATGACCGAGGCTGTCGAGAAGTTCGATGTGCCCAACATGGTCTGGTACAACTACCGCCGCGTGCCGTCAATTGCCTTGGCGAAGCAGATCATCGACGAGGGCCGCATCGGCAAGCCGTTCCACTACCGCGCGACGTACCTGCAGGACTGGACCATCAACGAGAACGTGCCGCAGGGCGGAGCCGGCACCTGGCGGCTCGACGTCGACGTGGCCGGTTCCGGGGTGACGGGCGACCTGCTCGCACACTCGATCGATTCGGCGATGTGGCTCAACGGGCCGATCGAGCGGGTGGTCGCTTCGACGCGGACGTTCGTGAAAGAGCGGATGCACGCCGTCACCGGCAGGGTGCAGCCCGTTGGAATCGACGATGCGTGCATGTTCTTGGCGGAGTTCGCGAACGGCTCGATGGGAACGTTCGAATCGACCCGTTATGCCCGTGGCCGCAAGAACTACAACACCTTGGAGCTCAACGGTGCGGACGGATCGGTTTTCTTCGACCTGGAAGATCCCGAACACCTTCACTTCTTCGAGTACACCCAGAAGCAGTCCGGCAAGAAGGTGGAGGACCACCTCACGGGCTGGCGCAAGATCCACGTGACCAACTCGGAGCACCCGTACATGGACAAGTACTGGGTGCCCGGAACCACCATAGGCTACGAGCACACGTTCCTGAATGCGCTGGCCGACTTCGTCGCGGGCGTGGAGGCCGGCAACCCGACACAACCGGACTTTCGCTGCGCCCTCCAGACCCAGAAGGTCTGCGACGCCGTGATCGAATCGGGCAAGACGGGTAACTGGGTGACAACGGGAGCCGAGTAGGCCGGCTCCGGCTAGATCCGGACGATCTCGGTCTGTACCGCTCCAGTCGCGCGGGCGCCGTCCGCCTCGACATAGCAGTCGATCTCGCTGCGCACACCGAACTCCGGCAGGTAGATCCCCGGCTCGATGGAGAAACACGTCGCCGGGATGACAGGCCGCTCGTCCCGCATCTCGAGATTGTCCATGTTGGCTCCGTTGCCGTGAACCTCCTCGCCGATAGAGTGCCCGGTGCGATGCACGAAGGCGTCCCCGAAGCCCGCAGCAGATATGAAGCCCCGGGTTTCGTCGTCGACCTCCCATCCGTGAATCTCGCGCCCCGCGCGCATCGCCGCATCCACAGCCGCGAGGGCTTGGTCGCGGGCACCGGTCACGATTTCGAAGACGCTCTGAATGCGGTCCGGCGGACGATTCCCGCAGAATCCCGTCCACGTGATGTCGTAGTACACCGAGCCAGGAGCATCCAGCTTGGCCCACAGGTCGATCAGCACGAAGTCACCGTCCCGGATGGGTTGGGACCGTTCCCTGTCCGGGCCGTAATGGGGATCTCCGCTGTTCGCGTTGACAGCGACTATCGGCCCGTCCATGGTAACCATGCCCAGCTCGCGGAAGCGCGTGCGGATGAACTCGGCGATCTCCCATTCCCCGGAGCGCCCCTTGGCGTCGATGTCCGCTCGGATCCGCTGGAAGGCGTCGCGTAGCACGGAGTCCACCCGGTGCCCGGCCTCGAAGTGCGACGCGCGCTGGCTCTCGTCCCACCGCGCCTCGAAGTACTGGACGAGCGCGCCGGACGAGACCACCTCCGGACCGAGGGACCGGACCAGGTCAACCGTGCCAGCATCCACCAGCGAAAGGACGGGAATCATGCAGTCCGGGGAGAACTGCATCGCGACGAGCGAGGCACCCTCAAGGATCGCCTTCAACTGGGCCTGATGGGACTGCCAGCTCGAGTAGACGCGCTTCAGCCCCGGCAGGCTGTCCAAGCGGGCGTCCTCGATCGAATGGACCAGCTTGCACGGATCCCCGGACGCGGGAATCCAGTAGTACCAGCGCCGGGACACGTGGCTGCTGGCATCGAGCCCGAGGACGCGATAGGCGATCGGGTCGCGAACGTGGTGGTCGAACAAGAGCCAGCCGTCCAGCCCCTGGGCTCGAATCTGCTCCTGAATCAGGCCGAGTCGCATTGGTCCGATTCTAACGCGAAGGCCGAGGAAGCCAGCGCTCCTGTCGAAGAGAAGCAGAAATTTGTGACAGAACCTTGCCAATTCTTACTGACACAGATAGAATAAAGAGCAAAGAAAGGAGGCCAAAGCCTTGCCTCTCACAAAACGCCAGAAACAGGTCTTGGACTTCCTGGCGGAGTTCATCGCAGAGAATCACTACAGTCCCAGCTTCGAGGAGATCGCCCGGAACATGGATCTGTCCTCGGTGGCGACGGTCCACAAGCACCTGCAGGTCCTCCAGGAGAAGGGGTACCTGGATCGGAGCTTCAACCGCAGCCGGGCTCTGGAGATCACTCCGAAGTACTACGCCGAGATCCAGACCAACCGCGAGAAGCTGAGCGCGTTCCACCGTGACGAGGACGGGCTGGCCACGCCGCTGGTCGGCGCGATCGCGGCCGGGCAGCCGCTGGAGACGTTCGAGAATCAGGAGAGCCTGTCCTTCGCACCCTTCCTGGGCTCGGATAACGTCTTCGCCCTGCAGGTGCACGGCCAGTCCATGATCGAGGATCACATCCTGGACGGCGACTATGTGCTGATCGAGAAGACCAGGCGAGCCCAGAACGGGGAAATCGTCGTGGCGCTGGTCCGGGGCACCGAGACCACGCTGAAGCGCTTCTACCTTGAGGGCACCATGATCCGGCTGCAGCCTGCCAACATGAGCATGGACCCGATCATCGTGCCCGCCGAAGATGTCGAAGTCCAGGGGCGGCTCCTGGCTGTCCATCGCCGGTACCAGTAGCACCGGGGCGTCCTGAAGAATCCCCGCGGCTCCCGGGCAGGAGCAAGTGCCGTGCCGTGTCGAGTCCTCACCCGTAGATGCCGAAGTAGAAGAAGTGGAACGTCGACAGGTAGATTGCCAACAGGGCGCCGGTGTACAGGAAGACCACTAGGAACCGTCGGTCCGTCAGCGTCTCGTACAGGGACATGCCGTCGCAGCGGCAGCGGTACATGAACCACAGAACGAACGCCACCGAGCCGATCATGGGCAACCAGACGAACAGGATTTCGATAACCGGGCTCATGCGTATCGCGTTCCCCGCTGACGGCTAGCCGGGCGCATCTCTCAGCTTCCCCTCGAGCCATTCTTCGCCCTGCACCTCTACTTCCAATCGCTTTGCTTTATCGAGCTTGGAGCCGGCTCTCTCGCCGGCCAGCAGCATATCGGTCTTCGCGCTGACCGAACCGGTGACCTTGCCACCGAGCTGCTGAACCAGGGCCTTGGCCTGGTCGCGCGTCCATTTCTCGAACGTGCCCGTGATCACGATCACCTGGCCTGCCAATGGCTGCGGCCGGGCTTGCTCCGGGCGGTCTTCCTCAAACTTGAGACCGGCGTCGCGAAGCCGGCCAACCAGGTCCTTGTTGCTCTCCGCATCGAAGAACTGCCGGATCGACTCGGCGATGTTCGGACCGACCTCCTCGACTTCCTCCAACTGCTCGGCAGAGGCTTCGGAGATCCTGTCGAGGCTGCCGAAGTGCGCGGCCAGCAGTTCCGCAGTGCGCTGGCCCACGTACCGGATGCCGAGACCGAACAGGAGGGATGCCAAGGGAGCCTGCTTGGACTGCTCCAAACTGGCGATGATCTTCTCCGCCGACTTCACGCCCAGGCGGACACTCCCCTTCCCGGCCAGATCGGGCACCTGCAACCAAAAAACGTCGGGCGGGACCTGCAGATGCCCCGCATCAACCAGCTCTCCCACCAAGAGGTCACCCAGCCCCTTGATGCCCATCGCCTGCACGAAGCGGGAGATTGCGGCCTTGGCTGCCTCCTTGTCGGGCACGCTCGTAGCCTGCTCATGCTCCGGACCGTGCAACGCAGCTTCCCCGGTCGCGGGACTCCCGGCACCCACACCCACGGGAAGCCCGGCTTGCTTGAGCCTGTCCAGCAGTGCCGGGGACGCGGAATCGTCCAGGAAGGAGCGCACACTGGCCGCAGCTCGGGAACTGACGCCCTTGAGACCGGAGAGTTCCTCGACACTTGCAGACGCGAGGGTCCTGAGGTCGGGATACTGACCGGCGATCGCCCCCGCAGTGACGGGGCCGATCCCGTCGATGCCGAGGGCGTTCAGCACCGTGCCCCAACTGGCTTTCCGCTGCGCTTCCGCGATGTTGGCTACGACCTTCGCCGCCTCCGCCTCGCTCATGGCGGAATCCTTCTCCAGTCCCGCCAGCCGGGTGGCGTCCAGGCGGTACAAGTCGGCGATATCGCGCACGTCGCCGTTCTCTACAAGCTGGGACACCACACGCTCCCCGACCCCGTCGATGTTCATCGCCGATCGGTGGGCAAAGTGCTCGATTGACTGTTTCAGTCGGGCCTTGCAGCTGTTGTTGACGCAACGCGCAACCACCTCGTCCTCAGGTCGAACCACATCAGCACCGCAGACCGGGCACTGGGCGGGCATTGCGAACGGCCTGCGTCCGTCCCCTTCCGCGACGACCCGCACGATCTTGGGGATCACGTCCCCGCTGCGCTCGAGCAGGACACGATCGCCGATCTGCAGTCCGAGCCGCGCGATCTCATCCTCGTTATGGAGCGTGGCCCGGGACACGGTCACGCCTCCAACGTGCACTGGGGTGAGCCGCGCCCGAGGGGTCACGGCACCAGTGCGCCCGACCTGCACGTCAATGTCCTCGACGACTGTCTCCACCTGCTGCGCCATGGGCTTGCAAGCAATCGCCCAGCGCGGGGCCTTGGACGTGGAGCCGAGCCGGAGTCTCTGCTCCCGACGATTGACTTTGAAGACGAGACCGTCGACCTCGTAGGGCAGGTCCTCCCGCTCCCGCAGGCGATCGTCCCTGTATTCGATTAGGGCCGAAACGCCCTGCAGACGCTCACGCTCCCGACTGATCTTGAACCCGAGATCGCGTGCGACGTTCAGGGACTCCCAGTGGGTGGAGAAATGATCAGCTCCGTCCACGACGAGCATGTAGACGAAGAAATCCAGTCGTCTGCCCGCGGTGACCGTTGCGTCGAGCATACGGAGCGATCCGGCGGCGGCGTTCCGGGGATTGGCGAACAACGGCTCGCCCTCGCACCGTCGGTCAGAGTTCAGCTTGGCGAACGAGGCCTTGGGCATCACGACCTCGCCGCGCAGCTCGAAGTCCACCGGGAGTCCGTGCCGCTCCGCGACCGCCGGGTCGACTGAGAGGGGCAGGGACCGAATGGTGCGGGCGTTCGGAGTGATCACCTCGCCCTGCTGGCCGTCGCCCCGAGTGAGCGCCAAGGCCAGCTGGCAGTCCGTGTAGCGGACGGCCATGGACACGCCGTCAAACTTGAACTCGCCGACGTACTCGATCGCGGACCCCTCAAGGCCCAGCAACTCCCGAGCCCGCCGGTCGAAGTCGCGCAGCTCGGCATCGTCGAAGGCATTGTCGAGGCTAAGCAGGGTCGACGAGTGAGCGGCTTTCTCGACCCCTTCCCGGGGCGCGCCTCCGACCCGCTGGGTCGGCGAATCGGGTTGGACCAAGTCCGGGAACTGCCGTTCCAGTTCCTCGAGTTCACGCATCAGCCGATCAAATTCGGCATCGGTGATCTCGGGGCTGTCCTCGACGTAATAGAGGCGTTCGTGGCGCGTCAGTTGCGCGCGCAAATCCTTCGCCCGTTCCAGCGCCGACCCAACAGACCGCTCCGGAACGGCGTTCGCCTGCATCCCACTTACTATAGGACGCAGGTGCAGTACCAACGCGGGGTGTGCATCTTCAACCCGGTCGCCGGAGTGGGTGCCGGTCAAGCTTCGGTCCACGCAGTCCGAGACCGGCTCCTCCGCGAGGTCGGCGAGCTGCGGCTGTGGCCGACAGAATCGCCCAATCACGCGGCAGAACTCGCCCGAAGGGCTTCGGCAGATGGCTACGATCTGCTTGTCATCCAAGGCGGGGACGGCACCGTGAATGAAGCGGTGCAAGGCCTGGCGGGACGGGAATCGCCGGCCCTGCTGGTGTTGCCCGGCGGTACCGCGAACGTGCTGGTTAACGAAATCGGCCTGGCGAAGGACCCCCTCGCCGTGGTTGCATCGCTGCCGACTCTGGTGGCGAGAGCGGTGCCGCTCGGACTCGTGGAGTTCGACGACGGAACGAGCCGGTTCTTTCTGGTGATGTGCGGGGCGGGCCTCGACGCGGAAATTGCCAACGCGACAACGACGAGGCTGAAACACCGGCTGGGACTTGGGGCGTTCTGGCTCCGGGGCACCAAGAGGATCCTGGGCCAGTTCCCGCGGCTCCGCATCGCGCCGGCCGTGAACGAAAAGCCAACGAACGGCGCCAGCAGTCTTGTCGTGGTCTCCAAGAGCCGCACTTACGGAGGGGGCCTGGTGCTCACACCGGACGCCAATCTGTTTTCCGACCGCCTGGCGGTCGCCGACTTCACCAGCACCAGCCGCATCCAGTATTGCGGGTACCTGCTTGCAGCCATCTGCTCGCAAACGAGTTGGTGGCCGGGTATCCGGCATTCGGCCTGCGCAGAAGTGCGGATCGAACCGGACGAAGATTCGCCGGTACAGGTCCAGGTGGACGGGGAGGTCGCCGGAAGGCTGCCAGCCCGAGTATCGCTGGCATCACAGATCCTCACACTATTGCTCCCGCCGGAGTACGGGTCGGAATACCTCGGCGGGAGCGTCCTGGCGGCGTAGCCGGGTCAGCCAAGGGCGACCGATGGGGCCGTCCTGCCAAGTTCGCAGATTGAACGCCCCGGATGGGAGGGGAACTGTCCGACGTCAGGTCCATCGTGCCGGAGGCGGAGACGACAGCGCCCTGACCTGCCCCGTACGGGCAGCGCGTCGAGTGATTGTGCCGCACGGGTCAGACACACTGCCAGCCTTTGACATTCTGCAGCCATCTAGGCGCGGGCAGCCACCGAGGACACACACATCGACGGAGGTCGATACAGAACGAGTACTCCGGTCGACTACGCGACTGAAGACGGACAGCTGATGCGGCGGACTGAGGGGTCTGTGAGCGGCGTGGGCGCGACTGGATGACAGCAGGACCGATGACATAGGCCACGCTTGGGCTCCTATAGCTGACTGGGAGTCGCCGGACGAACTTGCCCACAAAGAACTCGTCGCTCTGGCTCAGCTCTGGAGCGAACAGCGAGCGCGGTTGGCCAGTCAGCAAGCCTATGTCGAGTTCGAGCAAAGACTGAAGCGCGAGTGGGCAATCGAGACGGGGTTGATCGAACGTCTCTACAGTTTTGACCGCGGCACCACTCAATTGCTGATTGAGCACGGAATTGAGGCGGCAGTCTTGCCGCATGGGAGCGTTCCGAATCCTGAGGCCACTGTTGCAATGATCGAGGACCAAAAAGCCGCGGTCGAAGGAGTGTTCCAGTTCGTCAAGGAGCAGCCAGAACTATCAACAAGCTACATCAAGGCATTGCATGCCCTGATGACAACGCATCAGCCTACCGTGGACGGCGTCGATTCTCTTGGGAGGAAGCGGAAGGTTCGGCTCATTCGCGGTGACTACAAGCGACTCTCCAATAGTCCTCGCAAGCCCGATGGATCGGTCCACGAGTACCGCCCACCGGAGCATGTGTCTCACGAGATGGATCGGCTGATGGAGATGCACCGTGGCCACGCCAAAGTTGCACCTGAAGTAGAAGCGGCATGGCTTCACCATCGGTTGACGCAGATACATCCCTTCCAAGACGGCAACGGACGCATCGCCCGCGCGCTCGCGACGATGATTTTCGTCAAGTCAGGTTGGTTCCCGCTTGTCGCCCGGGACCGAGAACGAGCCCTTTATGTCGAGGCATTGGAAGATGCGGATTCTGGAAACCTGAAACCGCTCGTGGACTACTTCGCGAGCTTGCAGAAAGAGGAATTCGTTCGGGCTCTGAGCATTACCAAGGACGTGACTACGGCCCGCCGGGTTCACGATGCGATTCGGTCCGTGCGGGACAGCTTGCAAGCCCGCCGTGACGGACTGGTTCAGGAACGGGAAGCCGCGAAGGCCATAGCGGCCAAGTTGCGCAACCTTGCCCAAGATCGGCTTGCCGCGGTGGCGACCGAGTTGCAACGGGAAGTGCTCGACCTGCTTGACGGAGTCAGCTTCTTCGCCGATGGCGCGCTGGACGGCTCCGACCGGAGCCATTTCTATCGCTACCCGATCATCCAGACTGCACGAGCTCTGGGCTATTTTGCCGGCACTCAGATCTATCGGTCTTGGGCTCGCTTAGTGATGAGAAACGCTACGCAGACGGAGCTCCTAGTTGCATTCCACGGAATTGGCCACGAATTCCAAGGAGTTCTTGCCTGCTCGGCGATCTGGTTTCAACGGGTCGAGACGGAGGAGGGTGAACGGGAAATCGGCCCAGTGACCCCGATTACGGACGAGGTCTTCCAGATCAACCACAAGGAACCATTCCCGGATGTCGAGGCAAGGTTCAAGGACTGATTGGAGGAGGCTATCGTTCGGGGACTGCGATTGTGGCAGGACACCTCGATATGAGGATTGCCGGCCAGGAATTCTAAAAGTAGCGGTCGTGGATGGTTCGGGTGGGATTGGCGGAGTG
>CAYWUV010000056.1:0-39029 GCA_964461235.1 uncultured Bryobacterales bacterium
CGCTCGGGTCGGTGAGGGGGGAGGCTCGGTAACGACCTCCCCTACTCGGCTGCCGACGGGGAGGCCAGAGCGATCGATTTCCCCGAAGGGCCCTTCGACCATTTCGCGAACCTGGCCGCGTGGAATCAAGAGGCCGGCACCTGCTCCAGCTCTCGGCCTTGACTAGCGGTGGGTGAAGAGCGGGCGCATTGACCTGGACGCGGCGCAGTGCTGAGCAGGTGAGGCTGAAGACGTCGCCGCCTGTCCGGTCGCTCACGGGGCGCATTGGCCGCTTGGTCGTGGCCAATCCCTCATCGGCGCGCTCGCCGCCCGCAGCGAGTGCTTGAGTCCGGGTTAGGGAGCGATTCGAGCCTGACTCGGGGTGAGGAGCTTCCAGGTCAGCACACCTTGTTCGGGCGAAGCAGTCGGCCCTTAGCCCGCATGCGGCTTGGCCATCCGGTAGCCCACCCGGTGGACCGTGAAGATGTAAGTTGGGCTGGTCGCGTCGTCGCCCAGCTTCTGACGGATCTTCTTCATGAACGCGCGCACCCGGCGAGAGTCGCGCGAGCCGCTCCGGTGCCAGACCCTGCGCAGCAGCAAGTCATAGCTCATTACTCGCCCCGCGTTGACTGAGAGTTCCCGCAGCAGGTCGTACTCTGTAGCGGTCAGTTCCATGGGCTGGCCGGCCAAGGTCACCCGTCGGTCGTCGTAGTCGATAACCAGCTCTCCCAGCTCGAACGCCGTGGCGCGCCCCGCGCGTCCCCGCAACGCTGCCTTGATCCGCGCTACCAACTCCGTCGGCGAGAAGGGCTTGACAACGTAATCGGCGGCTCCTTTCTCCAAGGCGCTGGCTACGGATTCCTCCTGGCCGTATCCAGACAGGAAGACCACCGGCACGTCACGCATCGCAGGGATGTCCTCCATCAGCTGAATGCCGTTCCGTCCGGGCAGCGACAGGTCCAGCAGGACCAATTCCGGCCGTTCGGTCGCCATCAGTCCGGGTATCTCCTCCGGGTCTCCCGTCGCTGTCACCGAGTAGCCCGCTTCCTCAAGTGTGTGCCGTACATAGCGGAGCGCGTGCGGGTCGGAGTCCGCAACCAGAACGCGCCTCCCCTCCAGAGCTGGGCTGCCGGCCGAATCCGGCTCGCCGGGGACCGGAGTCTCTTCCGCGACGGGGAGGGAGAAGGTGAACCGGGCGCCTTGGCCCGGTCCCTCGCTTTCGGCCCGGATGCGTCCTCCGTGAGCCTCCACCAAGCCCTTGCAGATCGCCAAGCCTAGGCCCGGCCCGCGAATACCCTGGCCGTTCTGGCCTCTGTCCGTCCGGAAGTACCTCCGGAACAGGTGCGGCAGCACGTCGGCCGATACCCCAACGCCCTCGTCGGCTACAGAAATGGCAACGTACATGCCCTCCCATGCCGCACTGACCCGAATGGGGGCCCACTCAGGCGAGTGTCGGTGCGCGTTGGATACCAGTTTCTCCAGCACTTGGACGACTCGTCTGCGGTCGGCCCGCACGAGTGGCAGGCCCGGGGGCAGGTCGATACGGAGAGAGTGCTTGCCGCCCGTAGCGACGAAAGTGTTCCGGGCTTGGTCAACCAGATCCGCCACGGAGCACGGTTCTGGATCGACCGTGAGGGTGCCCGCCTCGATCCGGCCCGCGTCCAAAAGGTCGGCAATCAGCCCGCGCACGCTGTCGGCCTGCTCGTCAATGATCCGGAAGAACTGCATCATCTCGACCGGGTCCGGGTATGGGGACGTGCCCAGCATCGTGGCCGTGCAGCCCTTGATCGACGCCAGGGGGGCGCGCAACTCGTGGCTGACCATGCCCAGGAACTCGGCGCGCATCCCCTCCAATTCCTCCACCGGAGTCATGTCCAGCATTGTCACTACGAACCGGTCGACCTCGCCGTTTTCCGATCGGACCGGCGTCGCGTTGACCGACGCTCTGACACTCCGTCCATCAGGCGTTTCCATGACGATCTCTTCGGCTCGCACCGTCGACGCCGCGCCCGGTGCCATTGCAGGTGGAGACTCTGCCCGGGAGATCTCCCGTTCGTTCGCCCGCCGGATGGGCAAAACGTCCATCAACCGCTCCAGCGAGCTACTCCCCTTGCGCAGTTCCCCCACGATCCGCCGGGCCTCGCCGTTGACGGACATGACGTCTCCCGTCTTGGCATCGAAGACCACCACGCCCACCTGGGCGGTTCCGACCAGGGCCTCCAAGTCGGACTGGGCCCGCCGTTCGTCCTGATGCCGGCGGGCGTTGGCAATCGCGGTCGCTGCTTGCGACGCGAACATGACCAGAATCTCCTGGTCCTCCTTGGTGAATTCCGATCCTGTTTCTTTCCCGCGCAGTAAGAAACTCCCGATATGAGCGCCCCGGTGGCGCAACGGTGCCGCTACGACGGGTGAGTGCGGATCGTGGTTGCCGGGAAGGGCGCCGAAAACGCCAAGTTCGCTCATGCGTTCGGCGAAGTCCCGAAGCCTAAGCGGCGCCGGGACATCGCGCAGGTAGTCGTCGAGCTTCCAGCGGCCCGGGGAGTCTTGTAGCTTTTGGTGCTCGTCCGCCGTGAAACCGGAACTGACGACTTCCGGGGTCCGCCCCGCATCGTCCCGAACGGTGATCACGCCGTAGCGGGCATTGGTCAGCGCCCGGGCGTTCTCCGTGATCTCGCGCAGCACCGCACTCACGTCGAGACCTTCGCTCACGCGCAGGCAGGCCTCGCAAAGCTTGCCCAGACGGTCTCGGAGCGCATCGTTCTCCCTCTTCAGTTCATCGGTTTGGTTCATGGTCGTCGGTGCGTTCGGGTCGCTGTCTTGATTCGCCTCGATGGCATCAGGGGAAGACGGATCACTCGACCAATGAGCGATGCTGTTCCCGTCAATGTAAGACATTTATACCAAATTTAATACTTGCAAAATAAAGTCACATAAAAGACATATGGACGGATGAAGCCGAACTCTGGATTTGCATCTGGACCCGCAATAAAGCACGCGAGCAACCCGGTCTTCCGATGCCCCGTGATCGCTTAGCCAAGCGACTCGGAATCTCCGGTGCGGCCAGCCCGGCACGGGGCCGGTAGGGCCTTCGCGATGCCCTTTCCCGAGGCCGCCATCCCCTGCGTCCGGGTACACCCGTCGAAACTGCCATCGGCAACGTCGGATTCGGCTGATCCCGCTGTCGCCCGCCCGTGTTCCAGTGGAATCCAACCACCGAATCGCCCCCCCTTGTGCCGAACGTGTCGGTAAGCGCCGTTGGTGCCTGTTGGCGCGGCTGCGAGCGAGTGAAGGCGGACGATGTGGCCGATCTCGCGAAACTTGCGACTTGGTGCCGGGAGTCTGCGGCCGCCCGGGCGCTTGCCCGTTTGGTCGAAAGGAACGAGAATCAGTCTATGGCTCGAGTTGCCCCTTTCCGAGGCATCCTGCCGGCGATGCAGGTCCCATTCCGGAACGACCTCCGGATCGACGAGGCGGAATTGCGGAGGTTCTCGCGTTGGCTTGGCAGCCATCCGGGAGTCAGCGGACTCGTGACGAACGGCCATACCGGGGAAGTGTTCGCCTTGAGTGCCGCGGAACGTGCCGAGGTGACACGGATCGTCGCCGATGAAGCCGGCGGCATCGTGCCGATCGTTTCGGGAATCTGCTGCGAATCGATCCAGGAATCGGTCGAGCATGCCCGGATGGCGAGCGACGCCGGAGCCAGCGGACTGCTGATCATGCCGCCGCACTACTGGTTGCGGTTCGGGATGCGCCCCGAGCACGTGATCGACCATTTCGAGGCCGTCTCCGAGGCTGTGGACCTCAATCTCATCGTCCACGTCTACCCGGCCTGGACGAAGGCTCGCTATTCTTCGGACCTGCTGGCGCGGCTGGCCCACGTTCCGAACGTGACCACGTTCAAGGTTGGCACCAGGGAGATGTCGAAGTACGAGCGCGACATTCGTGCGATCCGCGGAGCCGGCACGGGCTGCACGGTCCTGACATGTCACGACGAATACGTGCTTGCTTCCATGGTACAGGGAGTCGACGGCGCACTCGTCGGTTTCGCCTCCTTCATCCCCGAGCTTCTCGTCGACCTGTATGCCGCCGTGTGTGACGGTGACCTGCACAGGGCGCGCCGGGTCCAGGATCGGATCACGGTCCTGAAGGAGGCGGTCTACGCGAACGAAGAGCCGTCGGGCGACGCGCACGCACGGATGAAGGCTGCCATGGTCATGGCAGGCCGGTTGAGCACCTCCGTCACGCGCCCTCCCACGCGCCGCCCGTCCCCCGAGGCGCTGGCTCGAATCAGGGATGCGTTGCGGGCGGCTGGCTTGGTTGCGGAGCCGGCCGCTGTTGCGGGCTAGCTTACCCTAGGACCGCAGGATTCGATGAAGACCGGGCGACGAGACTTCTTTGTCCTGACGGCCTCGCAATGCGGGCTTCTCGGAGGTATCGGCTGCAGGCGCGAAGATGCCCGCAGCATCACGATCGGCGCCATGCCTCCGGGCACGTCCTGGTATGTCTTCGCCGCGACACTCGCGCAGTTGCTGCAGCGGTCCTTGCCGCCGGGCATGCAGGTCGAAGTGATCGCCAGGGGGGGCGGGATCGGCAATCCGATCCTGGTTGATCGCGGCGAAGAGACGATCGCCATCTCGCAGGCGGCGACCGCAGCTTGGGCCTACAGCGGGAATTCCGTTGCGTACGACCGGGAGCACCGGAACCTGCGCGCCTTGGCGGGCGGCCTGAACCGGGTTTGGATGGCAGCGATGATGACCGAGGATTACATCGAGCGGACAGGCAACGACACCCTCGAGAAGGCCCTGGTCTCCGACCAGCCGCCCAGAATCGTGATGAAGCCTCGGGGCAGCACGGTACCTGTTGTTGCGGACATGCTCTTCGAATCGCTCGGCACCAGCCGTGAGCGCCTCGTCGATCGGGGCGGCGAGATCATCCAGGTCACGGCGAACCAAGTGTCCGCGATCCTGCGTAACGGGCGTGCCGATCTCTACCTGGAGACGGCCATACGCGGGCATCCCACGGTGACAGAGGTTGCCACGACCACCGCAGTCCGCTTCCTTGACTACCCGGAAGCTACGATTGCCAGGCTTGCAGGGCCGGGGGTCGAGCGCACGCCCATGCCCCAATGGTTCCGCGGGCAGGCCGGCCCCCTCGATTCCGTCAACATGGGCACGGTCCTAATCACCCACAAGGACACTTCGGACGATCTGGCCATGCTGATCGCCCAGACGGTCTGCGAGAACAGCGACGCCATGGCGCAGGCCCACCGAGCATGGGAGGACTTCGATCCCGCCCAGGCAGCGCGCTTGGAGAAGACGGGCGTGCCCCTCCACCCCGGCGCGGAACCGTACTACAAGCGGCGCGGATGGCTCTAGCCAGCTCGGACGTGTCCCAGCTGCCGCCAGATGCCCCACCCGTACCCAACCCGCGTGCGAGTGCCCATCCCGCAGTGCGGAGGCTGCGGGTTGCGCTCGGACTGCTATGGATCGCGTTTCAGGTCTACATTCTCTTCTGGCCGCTGGCGCCGTTGGTCGAGCGTCCGCTGCACCTCGCCCTAGCAACGGCGATCCTCTTCCTCTGGACGCCGCTTCCGGCTCGAGGACGCGGGTTTTTCCGGGTTGCGGCCGATTCGCTATTGATCCTCGCAACAGCTTGCGCAGGAGGGTACTACCTGCTCTCCGCGGGCCGGCTGACCCAGCGGATGGAGGGGGTCGATCCGGTCTTGCCGGCCGACGTCCTGTTCGGCCTGCTGGCCGTAGCGGTCCTCCTCGAAGGCGTCCGTCGCGCCGTGGGTTGGCCCCTGCTCGGCGTGATCGCTGGGTTTCTTGCGTACGGCTTCGCCGGGCCATGGATGCCCGGCTGGCTACGGTTTTCCGGGTTCCGCCTTGACGAGGCGATCGAGATCCTGACGCTGTCGCTGAACGGAATCCTGGGTATCACCACCGGGACGTCGGTACAGTTCGTCTTCTACTTCATCCTGTTCGGGGCCTTGTACAGCGCGGTCGGTGGAGGCCAGCTCATCATCGACATAGGCCTGCGGCTGGCAGGCTCCCAGAGCGGGGGCTCCGCGAAGGCCGCTGTCGTGTCCAGCAGCCTGATGGGCAGCATTACGGGCAGTGCCGTGGCGAACGTGGCGGCTACCGGCGTGTTCACGGTTCCCCTCATGCGCAGGGCCGGCTACTCCGCCGACACGGCGGGTGCGCTCGAGGCGATCGCCTCGACCGGCGGGCAACTGATGCCTCCCATCATGGGTGTGGCGGCGTTCGTCATGGCCGAAATGCTGCAGGTCGACTACGGCCGGGTCGCGCTGGCTGGACTCGTGCCGGCCCTCGCCTTCTACGCCGCGTTGTTCCTATCGGTGGACCTGCGCGCGAGGAGGACTGGCGTCGGGACGCTGCCGCGGAGTGCGCAGGATTCCCAGGAACCGATCGCTCCGCGGCTGTATCTGCTCTTGCCCCCGGTCCTGCTGGTCGGATTGCTCGGGGCGGGGTATTCCGCGACCTATGCGGCGGTCCTCGCCAGCTTCGGATGCCTCGTGGTGGGCCTTGCCAGCAAGGATGCCCGGCTGACCGGGAGGCGCATGGTCGGGTTCATCGAGACCGCCACGCGCCAGGCTGGCCAGATTGCCGTTCCCATTGCAGCGATCGGCATCATCATTGCTGTCGCGATCCAGTCCAATCTCGCCTTGAAGTTCAGTTCGCAACTGATTGGAGGCAGCGGCTCGCTCCTCGCGGCGATGGGCCTGATCGTGGTGGGATGCCTCGTGATGGGAATGGGCCTGCCGACCGTCGCGGCATACCTGATCGGAGCCATCCTCTTTGTTCCAGCCTTGCGAGATCTGGGCATCGAGGAGATCGCAGCGCACTTTTTCGTGATGTATTTCTGTGTGCTATCGATGGTGACGCCCCCTGTCGCCCTCGCCTCCTACGCGGCTGCCGGAATCTCCGGCGGCAGCGCGATGAGGACCAGCGCCCTCGCGTTCCGGCTCGGCCTCGTCTGCTTCTTGATTCCCTTCGCGTTCGCCTTCGAGCCGAGCCTCTTGGGAGATGGCTCGCCGGTCGAGATCATGGCTGCCAGCTCGGGTCTGCTCGTCGGGACGGCAGGCTGGGCGGCGGCACTGGCTGGTTACTGGCTGCGGCCGCTACGAGTCTGGGAACGTATGGTGATGGGGCTGGCTTCCGCGGCGGCCATCTGCCTGCCGACGGGCAGCCAGCTTTGGCTCTCGGCGATGGCCGCAATTGGGGCGGCCGGTTTCTGGGTGGCGGTTTCGAGGGCCCGCTACGCCCGGCGATACGATTGGAACCGACCTTGAGGCAAGCATGGACAAGCTGGCCATGGTGTACGTTCATGGCTAGGACTGAAGATGGCATGACGGGACGCTCTGAGCTTCCCGAGTGCGGCAATCCAGAGGTCAGCGATGGGCGGCATAGCTTGCGTTCGCCAGGGCCTTGATCGATGAAACATGAGATCGCGGCATCGGAACTCGCAGTGCCGGCCAACGTGCGTCGGGCATGTCGCGAGGGTCGGTTGGCTGCCACAACACGGGGTCTCGCCATGGGCTTCGTGCAATGCAACCTCGTGATTCTCCGGGAAGCCTACGCCTACGAATTCCTGCTCTATTGCCAACGCAACCAGCGTGCCTGTCCCGTGCTGGAGGTTACCGACACCGGGGACCCGGAGCCTAGGCGCCTTGCTCCTGGAGCCGACCTGCGGACCGATCTACCGCGCTATGCCGTCTATCAGGATGGCCAGCGGCTACGCGACGAAACCGACGTCACCCACCTCTGGAGGGATGACTTCGTGGCGTTCCTGATCGGTTCCGGGATCACGTTCGACCAGGCGCTTGAAGACGCTGGCGTGCGAACGACCAAGGACCGCTGGGTCCTGCGGACAACGGTGCCGACGGAACCTGCGGGGCGATTCAGCGGTCCGCTCGTCGTCACCATGCGCTGGCTCGAGCCGGACCAGGCCATCACCGCGACCCAGGTGACCACCCGATTTCCTCTCAACCACGGAGCGCCTCTCCACATCGGCGATCCGGATACGATCGGTGCGGATCTAGAGCACCCCTATTTCGGGCCGCCCGTCGACTCAGTGCCGCCGGGCCTGGTGCCGGTTTTCTGGGCCTGCGGCGTGACTCCACAGGAGGCGGCCCTGCACGCCGGGATCGACATCATGGTCGCCCATTCCCCCGGCCACGGATTCGTTACCGACCTCAGGGCGCGGGATCTCGCGACGGGCTAGGCCGCAGCGGGGTCAGGCGCTGCGCAACCCGGCTTCTATGTCCCTGAGATACCGGCTCGAGACTCTCGCAATCTCCTCGCCGCTGGGCTCGAACCGGAACACCTCGAGCGATAGCCATCCGTCGTAACCGATGTCCTTGAGCGCCTGCATGGGAACGGAGAAGTCGTACGACCCGGTTCCCGGATGGCGACCGTCCATCTCGTTGATGTGCACATGCCGGATCAAGCCCGCATATTGCTTGATCAGCTGGTCGTGGGGCGTCGTCTCGGCTACGGCGTTATGGGTGTCGAACATGGTCTTCACCGAGGGGTGATCGACCTCGCGAACCAACCGAACGGTCTCGTCCAGCGAGGTGAGGACATCGCACAGATGCGGCGCCAATGTCTCGGGCAGGATCGTGACGCCTCGATCGGCTGCATGCTGGGCAACCGATGCGAGGCCGTCGCGCAGACGGGCGGTTGCGTCCTCGACGGAGGACCCTTCGACCGTCCGGCGCTGCCTGCCGGACCCGAGGATCATCATCCCGTCATCGCCCAAATCCGCGCAGAGATCGATCAGTTGGCGAAAGTACGCCCAGCTGCGATTCCGAATCGCGTCATCCGGGGTGGTGATGTGCAACTCCCCGGCAGGCACAGTCAGCAGGCTGTGCAGCCCGACGTAGCCAAGACCCTCCGATTCGATGACGTCCCTGCATTCGCGGCGCACATTCGCGGGAATCGAAGCCGGGCCCTCCGAAAGCGTGAACGGCGCGATCTCGATACCGGTGTAGCCGGTCTCGATCGCCCCGCGACAGGCTGCCGCGAAGTCCCACCCCTGGAATGTCTCGTTGCAGATTGCGAGGCGGGACCTGCTGGTGGCCCCGGCGTCCGGATCCTCCGGCGTCTCCGCTTCCGGCGTGCTGGTGGCACATCCGGACGCTGCGAGCAGGACCAGGAATTCGCGACGATCCGCGCTCATAGCTTGAAGAGCCTCTTGGCGTTTCCGCCGAAGATCCGAGCTTGGTCGTCGTCCGGGAGATCGAGGCTGCGCACACAGTCCGCGATCACCTTGGGATCGACCCACGGGTGATCGCTCGAATAGAGCATCCGCTCGGTTCCGACGTAATCGATTCCGTACTGAATGGCCATCGGAATCGGGGACACCGCGTCTAGGTAGATGTTGCCGAGGTACTCGCTCGGAGGTTTCGTGATGTTCTCGGCACCTCGCTTGAGGACCTGGGTCTGGTGATCGAGGCGGCCGATCAGGTACGGCAGCGTCCCGCCGACGTGCGGGCAGACGAGCTTCAGGTCCGGGAATTCGTCGAGCAGCCCGGAGAGAATCAGGCGCGCCAGGGCGATGGTCGTGTCGAACATCAGCCCGAGCGCTGCGACGAGGTTCCGCCCCGCGGTGGCGTCGTAGGTGACGGGATAGGCGGGGTGCAGAAGGACTGGGATGTCAAGGCGCTGCGCATGCTCGAAAAGGGGCCGGTAGCGGTCCTCGTCGGGGAACGATCCGTCCAGATTCGAATACAGGAGCACGCCCTTCATGCCCCTCTCGCTGACACATCGATCGAGTTCCTTCAGGGATGCGTCGACGTCCTGCAGCGGCAACACGATCAGTCCGAATAGACGGTCCGGATGCTCCATCGCGAGTTCGCTGATGTAGTCGTTCACCATCCTCGCGACGTGCGGCCCGTCGGCACCGAACAGTTCCGGGCCGGGGTCGTTGATGCTGAGGGCCGTCAAGGAGATCCCGGCCTCGTCCATGTCCGCCAGCTTGGCTCCGATGTCCGTATGCCGCTCCCTCAGGCGCCTGTGCCACTCGCCCACGACGACGTAGGTCCCGCCGTCCCTGCGGTAGGCATAGGGCGGCTCCTTGCGCTTCTCCATGTAGGCGACCAGCTCCGGCACGAAAATGTGGCTCTGGCAGTCCACTGTGAAGTGCTTCGGCTTGACGTACGCTCCCGATGCCACTACCGGCGCCAGGGCGGCTCCTTGGGATTGCATGAACTGTCGGCGGCTCAGGGTGCTCATGTTTCCAGGCTGCGACAACCCGGCTGCCGCTTCGGCCTACACCAGTATGCGTGATCGATTCTGCTCCTGGCCGCCGCGGTCGCCTGGAATTCGATCGCGACAATAGCCTGCACCGTCCTTCCCGCCCCCACTTCCGCCTTCGAACTGCCGGGTACTCCGACGTCGAGGCTCCGTCCATGGGCTCACCGAAAGCCTGCGTCCCTGCCGAATCGCTCTCAAATCCCCGTCGGCCGGCTCCGTCTGCTCACGCGGATTGATGGGCTCCAGAGGCGACATCGAAGGCCAAGCCCGCTTCCGTGGAGGGCCTGCTCGATCCGTAGCCGCCACGCTCCGAACCGGAACCCCTTCGACTTCCGCCTGCGAGTCGCGCCATCTGCTCGATCAGACCAAGCGGCCGCGGCTACGCCAGCATGCCGTGCACCACGTTGCCGGCGACGTCCGTAAGCCGGAAGTCCCTGCCCATGTGGCGATAGGTCAGCTGCTCGTGATCGAGTCCCAGGCAATGCAGGATCGTCGCCTGCAGGTCATGGACATGGACCGGATTCTCCGCGATCTCCAATCCGAGCTCGTCCGTGCGTCCGATAACCCGCCCTCCGCGGATCCCGCCGCCCGCGGCCCACGCACTGAAGCAATTCGCGTGATGGTCCCGACCGGCCGCCTCGTCCACTCGTTCCAGCTGCCCCATCGGCGTGCGTCCGAACTCGCCCGCCCAGACCACCAGCGTGGAGTCAAGCAGCCCTCGCTGCTTGAGGTCCGTGAGAAGCGCTCCCGCCGGCTGGTCGGTGATCGCGCAGTTCTGGCCCAGCTTTCTGTCGATTTCCTGATGGTCGTCCCAGCTTGCGTGAGCCAGCATCACGAAGCGGACTCCCTTCTCGACCATCCGTCTGGCCAGCAGGCAGTTCGTGGCGTAAGGGTGTGTCGGCTCCTGGCCAACCCCGTACATGTCGAGCGTGGACTGCGATTCCTGGGAGAAGTCAAGCAGGTCGGGTGCAGCGGCTTGCATCCGGAACGCCAGTTCGTACGACTGGATCCTCGAGGCGATCTCCCTGTCGCCGGTCGTTTCGTAGTGCTGCTGGTTGAGTCGGCGGATCGCGTCGAGTCTCGCCCGCTGCGTGCGGTCGCTGACGCCTGCGGGGTTCTTCAGGTAGAGAATCGGCTCGCCGGTATTCCGGAACACCACGCCTTGGTAGGTGGATTCGAGGAAACCGTTGGACCAGTTGCTCGATCCGCCGCTGGATCCCCGACCGGAACTGAGCACGACAAATGCCGGCAGGTCCTCGGACTCGCTACCGAGCCCGTACGATACCCAGGCCCCGATCGTCGGCCGGCCCAGCTGCACGCTCCCGCTCATGAGCAGCGACTGGCCGGGGTGGTGATTGAACGCCTCCGTATGCATCGATCGCACGAGGCAGATGTCGTCCGCGCGCGACGCGATGTGGGGAATGTAGTCGGAGAATTCCGTGCCGCTCCGGCCGTACGGGCGGAATTCGCGCGGGCTGGCCAGGACCTTGGCTCCCGGCTTGACGAACGCCAGCTGCAGGTCCTTCGTCATGGCTTCCGGCAGGGACTGACCGTGCCAGCGCCGGAGTGCCGGCTTCGGATCGTAGAGGTCGATCTGGCTGGGCGCCCCCGCCATGAAGAGGAAGATGACGTTCTTCGCCTTCGGGGCGAAATGCGGCTGCTTCGGGGCAAGCGGATTGGCTGCCGGCTGGTCCGCGCCGGTCGCCGGGGAGGCGCGCCCCAACAGATGCGCGAGTGCCGCCACGTCGAGCCCGCCAGCGCAGAGCCGGAAGAAATGGCGCCTCGCCTTTATGGCCTGATAACCGAGAGGATCCATGCCCCGCGCCCTAGCCGCCCTATTGCCTGGTGATGAACTCATCGAGATTCAGGAGGACACTGGCGACGGCGGTCCATGTCGCCGCCTGCGGCTTTGCGAGCCCGGCCACATCCAGGGGCATGAACTGTTCCGCGGCCTCGGGCTCGACCTCGAAAATGGCCTGCTGGTCGCCGTAGTAGTCGGTGAGGTGGCGAACCTCGCTGGCGTCCGGTTCCCGCGACAGGGCCAGGCCGAACAGTCTTGACAGGGTCTGCTCGAAACCGCCGGATCGAGCGTTCACGGCCCGTAGAGCCAGGGCCCGCGCAGCCTCGATGAAAGTCAGGTCGTTCAGCAGGTTCAAGGCTTGGAGCGGCGTGTTTGAGCGCTCCCTCGTGCAGGCGGCAGACGTTCGGTCCGGCATGTCGAAGTTGACGAGTTGCGGATACGGCACGGTTCGCTGGAGGAAGGTGTACAGTCCTCGCCGGTACCGGTCTCTGCCACCGCTCGCGTTCCACTTCACCGAACCTGCGTAGGCGAGATCCGCCACGCCCTCGGGCTGCGGTGGCCGCACGCTCGGTCCTCCGACGGTCGGATCCAGCAGGCCGCTGACCTGCAAGGCGGAGTCCCGGATCATTTCGGCTGGAAGCCGCAGACGTCGTTGGCGCGCCAGCAGCGCGTTGCCCGGATCCCGGCGCTCCAGTGCCGGCCGGCTCTCGGAGGACTGCCGGTAGGTGGAGGACATCACGATCGACTTGTGAAGCTTCTTGAAGCTCCACCCGTTCTCGACGAACTCGCTGGCGAGCCAGTCCAGCAGGGCTGGGTGCGACGGGCCGCTGCTGCGGGTACCGAAATCATCCGCGGACGGAACGATTCCCCGCCCGAAGTACTCCTGCCAGATCCGGTTCACCGTGACGCGCGCCGTCAGGGGATTCTCCTCGGACACCAACCACTCGGCCAAAGCCAGCCTCGGATGCTTGTCTGCCGACTCGAACGGGGGCAGGACTGAAGGCGGCCCGGGTTCCACCTCGACCCCGGGCTGGTTCCACGCTCCGCGCAGGTGAATGTGCGTGCGACGGGGCGGCACGGCGTCGACCACGGACCGGGCGTAGGTGATATCCGGCGTCTCCGCACGCATTCGCAGCAACTGCTCTCGCAACGCTTCCCAGTTGAGCTCCTTCCGGAACTCCTTCGTGATGACGCGATGGTAGTTCTTGATGAAGTGGTCCTCGAGCTTTGTCCGCTCCCGCTCCGTGCGGGCTCTCGGAGGCTTTCTGACGATCTCCTCCCCGTTGTCGAGGTATTTCTGGAGGGCGTCCAGTGCGTGGTCCCAGTCCGTCCACTTCCCGGGGTTGTCGGCCGCCTCGACCATCCTGGCTTCCCAGGCCGGCTGCAGTTCGTAGACGCGGTTCTTCTCCAGCAGCTCGCGGCGGTTCTCCAGATACTCCGGCAGGGCCAGCAGGTACGGCCCGATCTCCCCCGGCACGGGAGCTTCGATTTCCGCTTCGTCCATTGCGTTCATGAACCCGAACAGCCGGTAGTAGTCCCTCTGGGAGATTGGATCGTACTTGTGGTCGTGGCATTGGGCGCAACCGATCGTGAGGCCCAGCCAAACCGTGCCGACCGTATTGGTCCGGTCCACGGTCTCTTCGAACCGGAACTGCTCGACCTTGACGCCCCCCTCCCGATTCTTGAGTCCGTTGCGGTGGAATCCCGTCGCGACCCGCTGATCGACCGTCGCCTCCGCAAGCGTGTCCCCGGCGATCTGCTCGATCGTGAACCGGTCGAAGGGCATGTCCTCGTTGAGCGCTTTGATCACCCACTCCCGCCAGCGCCAAGCGTAGGGTCTCTCGCTGTCCTTCTCGTATCCGTCCGTGTCAGCGTACCGGGCCAGGTCCAGCCAATGGACCGCCCAACGCTCCCCGTAGTGCGGGGACTCGAGGAGCCTGTCCACCAAGCGCTCGTACGCGTCGGGCGCCCGGTCGGCCAGGAAGGTCTCGACCAGCTCGGGTGCCGGAGGCAGATCGGTGAGGTCCAGGCTGAGCCGGCGGACGAGCGTGGCGGGAGGAGCCTCCGGCGCCGGCTCGATGCCTTCCTGCTCGAGCCGCGCCAGGACGAAGCGATCGATCGGGTTCGTGACCCAGGACTCCTGTCGCACCGCGGGAGCCTCCCGCCTGCGAACCCAACGGAACGCCCAGTGATCCTCGTCAGGCGCGGGAGCGTTCTCCTCGGCTGCTTGCGGCGAGTCCGGCCAATGCGCTCCTTGGTCGATCCACGCTCGCAGCAGACGAACATCGCCCGGCGGTAGGAGGTTGCCGGTTGGCGGCATCACCAAGTTACCGCTTTGGCCGGAAATGAGCCGGATCAGGCGGCTCTGCGCGCTGTCGCCGGGCACGATCACCGGCCCGGAATAGCCACCCTTAAGGGCGCTCTCCCCGTTGTCCAGGCGCAACCCGCTCATTTGTTGGTCCGGGCCGTGGCAAACCTGGCAACGCGATTTCAGGATCGGGGCGACCTGCGATGCGAAGTCGATCGGATCGGCCTCTGCAGCGGTCGCTTCCGGCACTTGGGTCATGACGATGCCCACAAGCGGTACGAGTGCTACCGCAGAGAACAGCGTGATACGCCTCATCCCGTTCACGGACGGTGTCCCGGGGCGTTGCCACCGGTCCGCCAGTTGCCAGCAGGGCCGGTGTCGGCCGCGCGCTAACGGTATCGTACGTGATCGGCCTGGGTCCGGCAAGCCTGACCGGGGCTCGACGCGGGAGTGTCCCACTGCTCTGACGGTTGCCCCCATCCGACGCCGGTGCCGATCTCGGATGACCTGCGACCGCGTCGCCCCAGCGCTGGCGAATCTGGAAGGCGACGGACGCGGAGTCCGGAACGGCGCGATACCCCCTGTCCGCCATCGACGACTACGCAGGACTTCGCGGTCTTGGCGGCCTTGATCAGGAGTCAGATCTCGACCGGTTCCAGCACGGCTGTACGCCCGTCTGCGAAGCGCGTCCGGAGCGGACTACTGGCGGAGGGTGTCGTCTCCCATCGATTCGGCGCGCTCCGGCAGCGCCCCCGGATCCTCGGTTTGAGGCCCGCTCTCGATCGGGATCGCGTCGCTGACGGATCGCAAGTGCAAGTCTCGTTGCGGGAAGGGAATCTCGATTCCCTCGCGCTTGAAGGCTTCAAACACCTTGAAATACAGTTCGCTTGCGATCACTCGCGGTGTCGTCACCTGCGTCGCGGTCCACACCCGCAACTCGAAATCGAGCGAACTGTCGCCGAAGCCGGCGAAGATCACGTCCGGCGTGGGATCCTCGAGCACATCCGGGTGGGCGTGCCCCACGCCGATCAGGATTGCCCGGACATGTGCTGGGTCGCTGGCGTACGATACCCCGACCGGCACGTTGATGCGGACGTTTCGGTCGTTCAGCGTCAGATTGGTAACGCGCTGCTCGATGAATTCCGAATTGGGCACGATCATGACGACGTTGTCGTTTGTCCGGACCCACGTCGCCCGGGACCCGATCGAGACGATGTCTCCCTGCAGGTCCCCGACCTCGACACGGTCGCCTACCTTCACCGGATGCTCGAACAGCAGGATCAGGCCCGAGGCAAAGTTCTTGGCGATCGTCTGGAAACCGAGTCCCAGGCCGATGCCGAGCGCCCCGCCGAACACCGTCAATGTGCTTAGGTCCAGCCCGAGCGCATGGATTCCGGTGAGGCCGCCGAAGAGGAACAGGGAGTAGGCGAGGAGGCGCTGGAGCGCGAATTTCCGGCCTTCGCTCAGGCTCGTCCTGTCCAGGAATCGGGCCTTGGCAATGCGGCCCGCGACCTTGGCTGCAAACCACAGCACGATGATCAGGATGCTCGCCTGGAGGACCAGGAGCAGGGTGTCCCCGTAGCTCCGCTGGGCCAGGAAGTGGCTGTTCCAAAGCTTCCCTAGGAAGTCGGACAGGAACTTCAGGACGGGCACGTGCGGAGGCTCGGCCATCAACAGCGAGATAGCCGCTGCGCCGGCAAGCACGCCGATCGCCAGCCATTGCCAAAGGCCGCGCAGCCAAGTCATCGCCGTTCCCGATCCGTCACGTGTCAGTTGATTGATATGGTCTCGCCCGAATGGACGAACAGCACGTCATTCGCGCCTTCGAAGCGCATCAGTGCCGTTTCCACATGGCCGGGCTCCAGGTCAGAGGCTTGCAGGCCTGCAATGACGAGGTCAGCCGAACTCGAACGCCGGGCCACCTCGCGCTCCAGGGTTTCCCCGGCGCTGCACGGGACGGCCGTCAGGTTCTGCCGCGAAATCGGGAGTCGCCCCTCGGTCATCAACTGAGTGAGCTTGTCGGTTTCCTGCTCCGCATCCTCGGAGTCGAAGCAGGCGAACAGGCGGATTCCGGCCTTCCGCCATTCCGGGTGCCCGACGATGATGTACGCGAGCAGCATCATCATCGCCGCGTTCGCTTGGGTCTGCCGCGTCACCCAAACGTGGATCGAGGCCCGGTAGCCGAAACGGAAGTCGCTGGACCGCAGGACAAGGACATTAAATAGCGACTCAGACACCAGGCGCGCTCCCTGCGCCACCTCGTCCACCTCGTCGGGATGGTCCTTGTCGAACTCGAACAGGATGCAGTTGTTGGGCAGGCCGGAGATGCCGGGCATCTGCAGCGTCTGGCTGATTGCCATCGGGAACGACGGGCAGATCATCGAGTCGACGAAGATCCCGGCCTTGCTGATCTCGGCTCGCTCGATCAGCGAACTCACCTGCGTCCGGGCTTCAATCTCCGCACGGAAGGAGTAGTCCCCCTCGACGAACTGGATGAAGTGCCCGAAGCCATGACGGTGGCAGATCCAGCGCAGCAGGTCGAAGTGCCCCAGCCTGCCCGTGGCGTACCGCGTCACCGCAACGATCGAGGGGCGCCATCCGCCCATCGATCCCTTCAGGCGGCTCTTTTGCAGGGCGATCTGCAGGCGCCTCGTGAGCTGGAACATGGTTCCCTGGAAGATCGCGGTCAGGTCCCGCTCGCCACGTCGGGAGCGGCGCAGCCCGGCGTAGACGAGCCCCATCAGGAACAGCGAGACGAACGTGTACATGGCGCTCATCTGGAGCATCATCAGCGCGCACATCACCGCTCCCAGCAAGGACAGATACCACCGCGAGTGGAACGTGGGGCGGTAGGACGGGTTACCGGCGAAGTACTCCAGGAACGATATGGCGCAGAGCGCGCCGTAGGTCACCATGAAGAACATGCTGAGAATCTGGGCGATGAAATCGATCCCGCCCGCCAGCACGAATACGAGTGCGATGAAGCTCGAGATCCAAGTCGCCATCACCGGCTCCTGGGCATCGCCTCGGCCGCGTTCCAGGAGGCGGTTCAGCGAGGGAATCGGCAGGACGTCGTCCCGCGCCAGCGCCTGTAGTGTTCTTGGCGCCACGAGAATCGAGCCTAGGGCCGAGGACAGGGCGGCAGCCCCCAGGCCGATATAGATCGACGGGCCCCACAGAGCGATCTGCACCATCACGAACTGGTCGGCGGCAAGCGCGTCAGGCGTTGCGCTCTGCGCCAGCTTGACCGCCACGACCGAGTACACGAGCATGCCCGCTAGGGTCGCTGCAATCGTTCCGAGCGGAATGCTGCGCTGGGGGTTCTTGAGATCGCCCGACAGCCCCAACCCCGCGATCATTCCCGTGAACGCGGGAAAGCAGGTCGCGAAGACCGTACCGAATCCGTCGGCGTCGTCGACCTTGGCCGTGACATTCAGGCCCTCCGGGCGGATGGCTTCCGGCCCCTCGCCCAGCAGGAACGCCCCGATGGAGCCGGCCAGGAGCACGCTGACCGCCCAGAGAGCCCGGACGCCCAGCCCCGCGCCCTTGGTCAGTATCAGGACTGCCAGCAGGGCTGTCGATGGCAGGCTGACCCAGCGTGCGTCCGGCTGGATGTCATACGTGAATCTCAACCACTCGTACGCCGGCCAGAATGCCTCCGCGAAAGCCACCAAGTAGAAGGCAATCGAGATCGCCTGGGAGAGATACAGCGCGATTCCGATGGTGCCGCCGATGCTCGTGCCGAAGGACCGGCTGATGATGAAGTAGGCGCCTCCGCCGGCGACACGACGGTTGGTCGCGATTTCCGACACGGCCAGCACGGTCGGTATGGTGACCAGGTGGCCTAGCAGGATGATGACGAGGCTTCCCCACAGGCCCACGTGCGCGACGGCATACCCGAACCGCAGGAACAGGATCGCGCCGAGGATCGTGCTGATCGAGGCCAGGAAGACCGGGGCCGTTCCGAACCCGTGCCCAGCGCCGGGTGGCTTAGCGGCCGGCTTGGTCGCAGATCCGAGCAATGGCATTCCCTGGAGGTCCCCGTTCCAACGCGTCCTGAACAGGCCTAATTCTACAGCGAATCTTCGTGTTCCGGCCGGTGCGTCCGATTCGGCCAATTCGACGCAACGACTGTTCCCGCCGGACTTACTGGCCCACCGGCACGGTCAGCATCGCGTCGATGCCTCCCTGTCCCGCCGACTGCAGCGAGAGCAGGTAGGTCAGCAGATTGAACGTGGCTTTCGAGTTCAGGTCCGCGTCCTCGATGTAGAACCAGTGGTCGCGATAGCGGATCCGCACGAATGCCTCGGTCGGAGGGGATTCCGCCGAGGAGACCTTCAGGAGGTTTCCCGAAACCGTGTCCCAGTCCTGCGCATTGCCCTCGCCTGGCGCCATGACGGTTACCAGGCCCTTCGTCTCATGGGTCGCGGGAGGGTCAACGCTGTGCGAGAGAAAGAACAGCGCCCCTAGCAGGGATCGGCCCGTCAGAACGATCGCGTCCGAACTCAATCGCGCGCTCCGGGTCGTTAGTCGAAACGTCTCGTGGCCATCGTCCAGCTTCAGGATTTCGCGCACGCGTGAGAGGATCTCGGCCCGCTCCGGGTCCGACTCGGGCTTGGGGACTCGAATGGAAGTCTCCCCGGACTCTCGGTCCTGAGAGAGCATGAAGTTGAGGACCCCAGACACCTGCAATTCCCGCAGCAGGCGGGCAGTCTCCCGGAACTGGCTGTTGTCGGGAATCCTGGACGGAGTCGGGCCACTTGCAACCGGCGCGTTCGTCACGCCGTTGATGCTGTCCACGCAGCACATCAGCAGGCGTTCGATGCTCCAGCCCGACTGCGAGAGCAGGATGATCGTCTGTGCCGTCATGGGCGTGAGCAACCGGCGCGTGAACTCCGCCCCCGAAATCGGCTCGTAGGTGATGGTCGGCTGCTCGCTGTAGCGTCCGCCCAGATCCACGCCGAGCTCCGTGTTGCCGGATCCCTCCACGTTCAGCGTCGGAAGGACGTCTACGCTCGCGTCCAGCGTGTACTGGGCGATGACCGTGCCGACATCGAGAAACACAGGCGTGTCCCGGTACCGCAGCCGGACGAGGTTGAGAAGCAGCTGGTCATTCTGGGAGCGGGCGATGCGCTGGTTGTAGTCGAACCGCGCTCCCGGGATCGTTCTGGGCCCCAGGCGGGTGCCGCAAGCCAAAAGGACGACGGAGCCGAGGACACAGCCGATTCCTGCGGGGATCGCTCTCCACCGGAGCCTTCGGTGCGATGCTTCCCGCATGCGAAATCGTGGCCGAGCCTGTCCGGGCTGTGAGTTCGGGCCGCCGCCTGTCGCGATCACTGCCGGAGACTGTGGTTGGCGCCAGCGTCTCGCGACCGGCCGCGCAGCTGCGACGACGCTCCCATCATAGGCAACGCCGCGAGGTGGAGGACAGACGGGGAATGGTCAGTTCGTCGGGCCGAACCACCGGTTGTAGATCCGAGCGTAATCGCCGGACTCGTGGATAGCGAGGAGTGCCCGGTTCACCGCCTCGCGCAGTTCGCTCCCCGCCGGGAATGCGATTCCGTACGACTGTCTCTCGATCAGCGGACCGACCAGCGTCACGGTCCTTCCGCCGTCCTGCCGCGCAAATTGCATCAACGGCGCAGCGTCGAACAGGATCGCGTCGACCTCCCCCGATTCGAGCAGGGCATAGCCGGCTTCGATGTCGGCGGCCTCGTTGAGCACGGCACCGTACCGGACCGCGACCTGCGTGCTGGTCGTGTCCGCGACGGTTGCCACGGGGCGGCCCGCGAGGTCTTCCGGACCTCCGATGTCGCTGCCGAATTCCGCCAGCATCAACCCCGCAGACAGCTGGGCGATGGCGACACCGAACAGGGCGATGCCGATCACCATCACGACGAGAGAAACCAGCCGACCGATCCACCGTTGCGGAGTGACGTCCCCGTATCCCACGGTCGTGATCGTCGCCAGCACGCACCAAGCCGCTTCGAAAATTCCCGGGAAGTATCGGTCGTTGATGCCCGAGCGACCGTGCTCTGCGAAATACAGGATGTGCGAGCAGATGAGGACGAAGGCGATGAGGGCCCCGAGGGCGCTGAGCTCCGTTTCGGCTAGCAGCGACCGGAAGACGCGGACGATGGCGGGCTCATGGTCGACATGCGTGAGGATTCTCAGTCCGCTCTCCATGTACGGGTGGCTGAAGTCCATATCGACCTCGCGGTCGCTCGTGATGCTGATACCGGCCATCGCAGCATCCACCTCGCCGCTCTGTACCGACTGCAGCAACTGGCCGAATGGCATGGCGCGAAACGTGGACTCGACCTCGATCGACCTCGCCACCTCGTTCCAGATGTCGATGTCGAATCCCCGGATGCCCCCCGGGGTGTCCATTACGTGAGGTGGGAATGTGGCAACACCCACGACCATCGGAGACTCCGCGGCCGGCACGGAAGCCACCGGCAGGGAGACGAGGATGGCCAGGAATGTCAAGCCGGCCGGTGCGCGTCGGCGGACCCAGGCCAGGCCGGCAGCCGTCACAGGGGCTACCCTTGAGCGTTCACCGGACTTCGGGACGGCCAATCCTGCGCAACCTCTTGGACCCGGGCTGCGGGCGCCCTCCATTCTGCCACGCACGCCAGTGCGGGCGCCCCTTCCGGAGGAAGGCTGGGGCGGACTGCGAGCCTCGGTGCCCTGGCGTTCTGCTAGTCTGCCGTACAGACCAGCGGTCCGGTCAGGCATGAGCGTTCCCCCAGTACCCTCGCCTCCCTCCACTCGGGATCTCTGCTCGTTCGGGAGGTTCCGACTCGAACGGGGTTCGATCCACCGGCTGGCACTTCTCGTCACCATGGCTGGAATTGTCTTTGCTTGCCGTGGCGACTCCGGTTCAGATTCGGGACCCCGCAGCCCCGCCGATCCAATCCCGTCCTCCGTCAGCTTCGAGCCCGGCGAGGGCTCGATCGGGGTGCTGCTCGGGGGCGAGGAATTCACCGCCCTGCATTTCAGCGACCGATGGGACAAGCCGTTCCTCTACCCATTACGGACTCTCTCGGGAACCGTCGTTTCGCGCGGTTATCCCGTCGAGCCCAGGCAAGGCGAGGAGCGCGATCACGACTGGCACCGCGGGATCTGGTACGGGCACGGCGACATCAACGGCCATGACTTCTGGAGGGAACTCGGCCGCGACAAGAGCGGGATGGTCGTCCCGCTGTCCGAGCCTGTCTTTGAGGGCGGGGAGCGGTCCGGGTGGATTCAGGCGGAATTCGCTCTCCGGAACGCATCGGATCAGTTGGAGGCCAGCCTGGTGCAGCGCTACGCATTCGAGAGAGTCGGGGACACCTTGCGGATTGATGCGCGGCTTGTATTCCGGGCCGATCAGGGCAAGGACCTTCGCTTTGGCGACACCGAGGACGGCGGGTTTGCGATGCGGCTCTCGGACGAGTTTCGACAGGACCGCGGCGCGACCCTACTGAACTCGGGCGGCCTGAAGGGCACAGAGGACATCTGGGGGGCTGAAGCGCGCTGGGTGGACTACTCCGCCGTCCTCGGCGAGAAGCCGGCGGGAGTCACGATCCTCGACCACCCGTCAAACCTTCGGCATCCTTCCAGGTGGCACGCCCGGGGGTACAGCCTCTGCTCGGCAAACCCGTTCGGTCTCTCGGACTTCAGCGGGAATGAAAACGCTAACGGGAGCCACGTAGTCCCCGAGGGCGAGACGCTGACGCTTCGCTACCGCGTGGTGATCCACGAAGGAGCCGCGAGTCCCGAGCGGATCGAGGAATGGTTTCGCGAGTACGCTTCCGACTAGCCCGTTCCGAGGCCACCTTCAGGGGTGCTTGGAGCCGGTGCCGCATCAGTCGAAGGCCTTGATGACAGCGCTGTTGTCGGCGCCCCCCCACCCGGCCGCCTCCGCCCTCTCGAGCAGTTCGGCGTGCTGTTCGGAGAGGGGCAAGCCCTTGCCTCGCCGCCGGCCCTCGGCCAGTATCAAGCGGACATCCTTGAGATGCTGGCTCAGGCGCGCCTCGGAGGAGAACTCGTCGCGGACCATCTTCTCGCCTTTCCGGTCCATTGCCATGGAGCGGGCAGGGCCCGACTTGAGGACCTCCAGCGCCCTGGCCGGCGACAGGCCGCAGAGCCGCGCGAATGCTAGGCCCTCCGCGAGGGCCGCCCGGTTCAGCCCGAGCACGAGGTTGGTGACCAGCTTCATGGTGGCGCCCGTACCACACGGGCCGGTATGAAACACCTCCCGGCTGAAGCAGCGCAGGACCGGCAGGGATGCTTCCAGCGCCTGTTCGTCTCCCCCCGCCATCACGATCGCCTCCCCTTGCCTGACCTGGTTGCTCGAGCCGCCCACCGTCGTGTCCAGGTACGTGCCGCCGCATGCCTCGAGGCGCCGGCAGAAACTCGCCGCGGCTTCCGGCGATCCGGTTGTCGTGTCCATCACGATGCGATCAGTCAGGCAAGCAGGCTCGATCCCTGCCAGCACCTGACCCACGATCCTGGAGTCCGGGAGGCTGAGGATGATCCGACCGGACCCGCGGGCCACCTCGTTCGCTGAACTCTGTACGTTGCCGCCCATCCCGGCAAGGTGGGTTCGGCGGCTTCCGGCGATGTCGAATCCGTGAACGTCGAACCCGCCGGCAAGGAGCCGTTCCGCGATGGCCGTTCCCAGCAGCCCTACTCCGACCAGTCCTATCGGCTGCGCAGACACCTGAGCCCCCCGACCGAGCGGAGACGCCAATCATAGCGCCTGCCCCGATACTGTCACCACCCGGTGTGCCAAGCTGTACGCCATGGCCCGGGTTGGCGTTGCACGGACCGGCAGCCCTTCCCGGACCCCCATTCCGGGGCGGTCCCTGGCTGCGACTGCAGCGCTGGTCCTTTTCGGCTTGATCCTGCCTGGCGAAGGTCTGCCAGGCCAGACCTCGGACCACGTGCGGCAGGTGCTGCTGCGCAGTGATCCCCCGGACGCCCGGGTCCGGCCCTTTGAGAGCGTGGTGATCCGCGTGCTGGCGCTCGGCGTCGACCCGGATGACCCGACCGGCTTCGGAACGGTGCGGCTGCGGCGCGGACCCGCTGCGTTTCGCGTGCGCGACGCAGGTACGGGATGGCTGTCCAAGCCGTTTCGCTACCAAGGCACCAGCGATCTGCCGGTCGGAGCAGGACTCGAGGAGGGATTCCGACAGCGGCTGTTCGACATGGCGGACCAGCAGTCGTTCGTACAGGACGCGGTTCTGTTCACCGCCTCCGGAAGAGAGGGCGTAGCGGTCGTGTCCGCCACGCTCGAGGGGGTGACCGGCTCGATCCCGATCCGGGTCGATTCCGAGACTCCCCCGTCCGAGCCGCGGGAAACGGTTGCATTCGGCCAGCAGCCGCGCTCGGACGATCGCTATCGGGCCCTTGCCGAGCACCACGCTCCGTTCATCGCGCAGGAGACTTGGTTCGACCCGAAGTCCGACTACCTCGCCCGGTTCGATGCGGACGGCGACTGGCGCGGCGACAACAACTGGGACAACGCGTCCCGCGCGAGTTCCCAAGCGTACGTCTATTACGCCGTGATCGAGACCGAGACCCACTGGTTCCTGCTGTACAACTTCTTCCACCTGAGGGACTATTCGGACAAGTGCGTTGCCAGCGCCTGCCACGAGAACGACAACGAGGGGATCGTGCTCACCGTTGTCAGGGACGGATCGCCTGCGGGCCGGGCGGTCGCGATGGAGACCCTCGCCCACAACAAGATCTACTCCTACCGGGCCGACCCTCGCGTAAGGCGCAACTTTCACGACCTTGACGGCGATATGGAGTTCTACCAGGGATCGCATCCGGTCGTATTCGTGCACGCCGGGGGCCATGGGGTCTACGGTCCGGGCAGCCATGCCAGCTACTCGTTCGACGAGGACAGATTTCATGCGGGGACGGGGGTCACGTACGTCTTCAAGGGCGTCGCAGAGAGGCCCCGGCACGCCTCCGACCGGGAGGTCGGCTACGACCTGCTTCCGATCTACGATCACTTCTGGTTGCGCGCTCACACGATGGGAGACCGCAACGAAACGTTCAGCAGCTACTTCCGGTACCGGCCGGAGGGCGGACGTCCCGAGGCTCCGTTCGACCGTCTTGCCGGTGCGTTCCTTGGGCGGCGCCACGGGGCGGACAAGGCCAAGCCGTTCTGGGGATGGCACGATAACGAGACCCGCAAACAAGGGATCCTCGCGACCGGCCAGTGGTGCCTGGATCCGGCCTATGCCGTGACCCGCAACCTGCACCTGCCCGGACCGGTGTCCCTGCGCTACACCTTCAACCCGTTCCTGCAGGAAACGCAGGACTGACCGGACCGCCCGGTCAGGTTTCGAGCGCGAACGAGACGAACTCGTCGCCGGAGCGTGTCCGGTTCTTGCCAGCTCCGCCTGCCGCGATCGCCAGGTACTGCCTTCCTCCTATCGCGTAGGTGCAGGGGTTCGCATAGCCGCCGGCGTTGAGTTGGTATTCCCAGAGCATGTCGCCCGTATCCGAATCGAAGGCCCGGAACTTCTCGTCTTGCGTCGATCCCACGAACGTCAGGCCCCCGGCAGTGGCAAGTGGTCCGCCGACGCAGAGCGTGCCGCTTCCGGGCAGGCCCTCGTGCTCGCCCAAGGTCACCCTCCAGGCGAAGTCTCCGGTGTCCACCCGGATCGCCGTGAGGTGGCCCCAAGGCGGTTTTGCGGCCGGAAAGCCCTCGGGATCAAGAAACCGCACCCATCCTTCGTGCTCGTACCGGTACGGCTTATCCGGTCCCGCCTCACGGAGCCGCAGCATGTTGGAGTTCTCGCTGCTGTTGACGATCAGCAGGTTGCGTTCGGGATCGTAGCTGCCGCCTCCCCACAGCACGCCGCCGTTGAAGCCGGGCCGAACGATGGTCCCCTGCAGGCTTGGCGGTGTGAAGATTCCGTCCGAGCGCCATTGGCCGAGGATGCGCTTCACTTCGGCCGCCGCTGCTGGCGTCCGGTCGGTGGCGTCGTTGGCGGTGAAGCTATGCAAGCAGAGGGGACCCGGATTGACTGGAAAGGGCTGGGTCGGCCATAGCTTCTCGCCGGGCACCCCGTCTTGGAGCACGGGACGCTCCTCGACCTCGAAGAGCGGCTCTCCGGTCTCGCGGTCCAGCAGGAACAGCAGACCGGTCTTCGTGAACTGACCGACGGCTTCCGCTTGCCGACCGTTGACACTCCCCGAGAAGAGGATCGGAGGGCAGGGAAGATCGTAGTCCCACACGTCGTGGTGGACAGTCTGGAAGTGCCATATCCGCTCGCCCGTGCGGGCATCGAGGGCGAGCACGCAATTGCCGAAGAGGTTCTGGCCGGCTCGGTCCCCTCCGTAGAAGTCGAAGGACGGCGACCCGGTCGACGCATACACGATTCCGCGCTGCCGGTCGATGCTCATCCCGGACCAGTCGTTCGTCCCGCCGACGCGCCGGTAAGCGTCCTCCGGCCACGTCTCGTAACCGAACTCCCCCGGATGCGGGACGGTGTGGAAGATCCAACGCCGCTTCCCCGTCCGGGCGTCCCATGCGCGGATATGTCCGGGTGCCTGCCGGGCTGGCCCCTCGCCGCCGCCTCCCCCGGTGATCAGCAAGTCGCCGTGGACCACAACCGGGGAGTTGTGCGTCACCGACAGGCCGGTCATGTCCCGGTCGAAGTTGTCCCGGAGATCGATCGACCCGCGCTCGCCGAAGTTCTCGTCCGGCTTGCCCGACTCCGCATCAATGGAATACAGCCGTTCCCGCGCGGTCGCGAAAATGCGTCTCCGTCGGTCGTCTTCCCAGTACGTGAGGCCGCGGCACACCCCGCGCGCCCGTCCCGCGCGCTCGTTCCCGAATGGGTCGAACGTCCAGAGTGCCGTCCCGTCGGTCGCGTCCAAGGCGCGTACCTTGAGCTGAGGTGTCGTGACGTACATCACCCGGCCGACGACAAGGGGTTCGGCTTCGATGGTTGTCGCGGGACGGACCATGCTGTCCCCGCACTTGTGGACCCAGGCCGGGCGCAGCCGGCTGATGTTCTCCTTGCGGATCTGGTCCAGCGGCGAGTAGCGCGTCACGCCGGAGCCTCCGCCGTACTCCAGCCAGCCGGTATCCGCCGGCGCCGCCTTCGCAGCTACGGCGGCCAGAGCCATCGACCGGAGGAAGCCCCGCCGGCCCAGAACGTCCTGCATGCGCCTAGTCTATCGGTACCCGGGAGCCCGGGACCCGTATCGGCGCGCTGGGCTCGCTCTCGTTCCCGGCCGTGTCGATAGCCGTGAGCGTGTATGCGTATGCGGTGTCGGGGACTGCGGACTCGTCACTGAAGGTGGTGGCCCCTACCGGACCGGACAGGTCGTCGCCGTCCCTGAGCAGGCGGTATCCGGATACGTCCGGCTCGGGGCTCGGCAGCCACGAGATCTCGACCGACGCCCGGGCCCGCACCGCCCGCAGGCCACGAGGCGGTGCGGGCGGGAAGGTGTCCTCCAGAGTGACTTCGGACTCCTCGGAGAGAGGGCCCTCGATCCAGCCCGCCTCGGACATCCGGTACGGTCGCAGCCGGTACCGATAGGTCTGGCCCCGGACCGCGCTTCGGTCCAGGAACGCCGTGATGGCGAGGCGCCCCAACGACTCGAACGCCCCACCCTCGCCATCGGCCCTTTCGACGGAATACTCCTCGGCCCGGTCCGTCGGCTCCCAGGACAGCGCCACTCCGTCCGGCGCGGACTTGACCTCGATCCAGCGCGGCTCGTCCGGCGGGTCCAGCGGCTGCAATCGAGCCTGGTTGGAGTATCCGGCGTCCCGTCCGGAGCGGTTCGAGGCGGTGACGACCACGACCGTGGTCTGCCCCTCCTGCCAGTCGGAGAGCGGGGACTGCAGTTGCAGACGAGATCCCGGCTCCTGGCCGACGAGCTTGTCGGTGTCCAGAGCGCGGACGGGCCGCCTGTACTGGTTGATCGTCTCGGGCGTCAATTCGCTCGAGAACCCAGGGACATCGACTGCCCAGACCGTGAAGCCGCCGATCTCGCGGGCGATCGTGCCCTCGGTTGTCAGGAGGGGCCAGGTCCAAGCGATTTCGATGTGGCGGCCGACCTGGCGGACTGTCAGGTCACTGGCCGGGCGCGGTAGGTTCTGGAGTGGCGGCAGGGGGTCGCCGACGGCGCCGCACGCGCCGAGCACGCCCCCCACGACCATGGCGGTCCAGATTGGGAGGCGTCCTAGAACCCTTCCGGGCATGCGTCAGAGTATGTAGCGGCTCAGGTCCTGGTCCTTGACGATCGAGGACAACTGCTCCTGCACGTAGTTTGCGTCGATCTTAACCGACTTCTCCTTCATGTCGGGAGCGTCGAAGGAGATCTTGTCCAGGAGCTTCTCCATGACCGTGTGCAGGCGGCGCGCACCGATGTCTTCGGTCTGCTCGTTGACCATCATCGCGGTTCGGGCGATCTCCTCGACCGCGTCAGCCGTGAACTCGAGCTGGACGCCCTCCGTGTCCAGGAGGGCCAGGTACTGCTTGGTCAGTGCGTTCTTGGGCTCCGTGAGGATGCGGACGAAGTCGTCCTTGGTCAAGGATCTGAGCTCGACCCGGATCGGGAACCGTCCCTGAAGCTCGGGGATCATGTCGCTCGGCTTGGTCACGTGGAACGCGCCGGCGGCGATGAAAAGGATGTGATCCGTCCGGATCATGCCGTGGCGGGTGTTGACGGTCGTTCCTTCGACGATCGGCAGGAGGTCGCGCTGGACCCCCTCCCTGCTCACCTCGGGGCCCCGGCCCCCCTCGCGACCAGCGATCTTGTCCATCTCGTCCAGGAACACGATGCCCGACTGCTCCGCACGCTCAACAGCCTGGCGGGTGATCTGCTCCATGTCGATGAGCTTCTGCTCCTCTTCCTGTGCCAGCGTGTCGAGCGCGTCGAGGACGGTCATCTTGCGGTGGCGTGTCTGCCCGCCGAAGATGCCCGGGAGCATCTCCTTGATGTTGATGTCCATTTCCTCGACGCCCTGGTTGGTGATGATCTCGATCGGGTTGGCGCGTCCCTGGACCTCGATCTCGACCATGCGGTCGTCGAGCTTCCCGTCCCGCAATTGCTTGCGCAGCTTCTCCCGTGTCTTCGCCGTGGTGTCCTCCTCGCCCCCCTCCTGGGGTGGCATGAGGACCTCGAGAAGCCTCTCCTCGGCGTTTTTCTCCGCCCGCTCGGCGACCATTTCGATCTTCTCCTCGCGGATCATGTCGATCGCCATTTCGATGAGGTCCCGGATCATCGAGTCCACGTCGCGGCCCACGTAACCGACTTCCGTGAACTTGGTGGCCTCGATCTTCACGAAGGGGGAACTGGAGAGTCGTGCGAGTCTCCTGGCGACCTCGGTCTTGCCCACCCCGGTCGGGCCCATCATCAGGATGTTCTTGGGCATGACCTCCTCGGCCATTTCAGGATCGAGGCGCTGGCGACGGACGCGGTTCCGCAGCGCCACCGCCACGGCCCGTTTCGCGCCGTTCTGGCCGACGACATGCTTGTCGAGTTCCTCGACGATCTCGCGGGGAGTGAGTTCGTCGAGGGCGGGGGTTTGCCCGTCGGCGTTGCCGGGCAGGTAGATCACCATGGCGCTAGGCCAGCTCCTCGTAGACGATGTTCGCGTTCGTGTAGATGCAGATCCCGGCGGCGATCCTCATGGCGGCTTCCGCCACGTCGCGTGCCCCGAGGTCGGTGTGCTCGAGCAGCGCCGTCGCCGCCGCCACTGCGTAGGGCCCGCCCGAGCCCACCGCGGCGACGCGGTCGTCGGGCTCGATCACGTCCCCGGTTCCGCTGAGCAGCAGGATCGAGTTCTTGTCGGCGACGAGCAGGAGCGCCTCGAGATGGCGGAGGGTCTTGTCCAGGCGCCAGTCCTTCGACAGTTCGACAGCCGCGCGGCTCAGGTTGCCGCTGTAGGCCTGGAGCTTCTCTTCGAAACGGGTGAATAGCGAGATCGCGTCCGCCGTCGAGCCAGCGAAGCCGGCCAGGATCTGCTCGTTGTGCAGGCGGCGGATCTTCCGGGCCGAGGACTTGACGACCTCGGACCCCATCGTGACCTGGCCGTCTCCAGCCAAGACGACCTTGCCTTCGCGACGCACGCACAGCACGGTCGTGGAGCGAATCTTCGGGTGTAGAGCCATTGCCTCCCCGGGGAGGGCGGGAACTTCCATTATACGGAGCTACTTGGGGCCCGGTGCCAGCTACGGGCCCGGGAGGCGTCTCCAGGAGTAAGAGGCCGGGTCGAAGGCATAGCGGCTCTTGCCCGGCGCGGCCGGAGCGTGGGACCGAGGGAGCAGCGCGCGGAGTTCCCGGCGCAGCGCTGCCAGGGAGTCCACGCCGGCCAGGTTCGTCAGCTCTCCCGGGTCGGCCTCGCGGTCGTACAGTTCCTCTCCCCCGTCCCTGTACCGGATGTAGAGCCACTTCCCCCGGCGGACTGCGTCATTGCCGGGCAGGTAGGAGATGAGGGCGGAACGGTCCGGCTCGGACGCCGGATTCTCGAGCAGCCTGCTGAGACTCGAGCCTTCCAGGGCGGCATCGGGCTCGAGGGCCGCGAGGTCGAGCAGGGTCGGGTAGATGTCGATGAGGCTCACCGGCACGTCGCAGGTAAGTCCCTGCTCGATTCCCGGGCCGCTGAAGGTCAATGGCACGTGCGTTGCGCGCTCCCAGAGCGTTGACTTGTACCAATGACCCTTCTCCCCCAGGTGAAAGCCGTGGTCGGAAGCGAAGACCACGACCGTGCTGTCCGCATGGGGGCTTGCGTCGAGGGCGTCGGTCAGCCGCCCGACCAGCGCGTCTGCGAAGGCGATGTTCGCGGCATAGGCGGCGACCGCCGCGAGCCACTTGCCCTCGTCGACGATCCGGCGAAAGACATCGGCGCCTTGCGCGGCGAGCCGGCGTCCCTCGGCCGGGACATCGACGAGATCGTCTTTGTCGGCTTGCGGCAGCGCAACGTCTCCCGGCGGGAGAGCCTGGAAGTGCCGGGCCGGGGCGTACCAAGGAAGGTGCGGGTGGAAGAGGCCCACTGCCAGGAAGAACGGCTGGTCGTGCGTCCTGGCCAGGAAGCCCTCCGCCCACTCCACGGTCCTCGCGTCGCCGTATTCGGCTTCTCCGATGGGGAGCGAGCCCCAATCGAGCTCGTGGCGGAATGGCCTGAGACCCGCGAGTGGATGCCCGGAAGGGGGTGCCGCAATCGACAAGTGCGGATAAGCACTGCCCTGGCGATCCCAAGGGTCGTCGAATTGCAGGGGGAAGTACTCGTCCCAGAGCTCAGGCGGATTGAAGCCCGCCGTGTGATGAAAGACCTTTCCCGCGCCTGCCACCGTGTACCCTCCGCGGCGGAACGCCTCGGGCAACGTGATGGCACCGGCCAGATGGGGCTTCCACCAATGGCCGTTGTCATAGATGCCGGTTGTAGGCGGGCTCCGGCCGAGCAGGAGGGCCGTCCGGGACGGATTGCATTTGGGTGACGGCGCATAAGCCTCACGGAAGAGCATGCCCCTCGAAGCCAGACGGTCGATGTTAGGAGTCCGGGCGTTCGGGTGTCCGGACAGGCTCCCCACCCAGTCGTTGAGGTCGTCTGCGAGGATCAGCAGCACGTTCGGTTCCGCCGCGGCACCGTGAGCGGCGCCCGTGAGCGCGAGCAGCGATGCCACCAAGATGCGAGTCATGCCGTAGGAACCCCGGACGAGTCTACAGCACGCGATCGGAGTTCCAGCCTGCCGATCGATCGCCGCCGGTGCCGCGCGTGACGATGGCAGGGAGCGATCCCGTCCTGACGGCTCCAGTGCGCTAGGATGGACTCGCTCGATGGCCGGAGAAGGCAGTCCAGACGGGCACCATCCCGTGATACCGGATCGCGTGTTCTTCCGGATCGGCGACGTCAGCCAGATTGCGGGAGTGGAAGCGCATGTGCTGCGCTTCTGGGAGAGCGAGTTCCCCACTCTGAAGCCGCGCAAGACGTCGAGCGGCCAGCGGCAGTACCGCCGCAAGGATGTCGAGACGGTCCTGAGGATCAGGCACCTGCTGTACGAAGAGGGCTACACGATAGCGGGTGCTCGCAAGGCGCTGCGGAACCGGCGCAAGGCCCAAGCCGATGACGTTCCGGATGACGTTCCGACCGAGTCGCCCGCTGGCGCGAGCGCGCCCGGGGATGGGTTGAGAGTTCCCTCGGAGGCCTTGCGGGAGATTCGGTCGAGGCTCGAACAGATTCTCGAACTGCTCTCTCCGTGAGGCCGGGGCCCGTAGGGTGGTGTCAGACCGCCAGTGTCAGCATCGCCTCGTCCCGCGAGACTTCTCGATAGAGTGTGTCGCGCTCGGTCGGCTCGCGCCCGGCCTCGCGGATGAGGCGCAGAAGCTGGTCGCGCCGCAGCGATTGGGGCGTCTTGGCCCCGGCGTCGTGGTAGATCTTCTCCTCGACCACCGTTCCGTCGATGTCGTCCGCTCCGAACCGCTGGGCCACCTGCGCGATCTTCGGCGTCATCATGATCCAGTAGGCCTTGATGTGGGGGAAGTTGTCCAGGAGCAGCCTTGCTACCGCGATGGCCTTGATGTCCTGGAATCCTGACGTCATCGGCAGGTGGTGCATCGGCGTGTTCTGCGGGTGGAAGGCCAGCGGTATGTAGGTCTGGAAACCGCCGGTCTGGTCCTGGAGCGTTCGCAGTCTCAGCAGGTGATCGACCCGGTCCTCGTCGGTCTCGATGTGGCCGTAGAGCATGGTGGCGTTTGACCGGAGTCCGAGCTGGTGCGCAGTGCGGGCCGTGTCGATCCACTCCTCGCCGTCGATCTTGTGGTCGCAGATGATGCGGCGTACCCGCTCGTGGAAGATCTCCGCACCGCCTCCCGGCAGGGAGTCGACACCGGCGTCGCGGAGACGCTCGAGGGTCTCGCGTACCGACAGCTTCTCGCGCCGGGCCAGATAGCCAATCTCGACCATCGTGAGCGCCTTCAAGTGGACGCTGGGGAACCGGTCTTTCAGCCCGCGGAACATCTTGCAGAACCAGTCCAGCCCGAGTTCGGGGTGCAGGCCGCCGACGACGTGGAACTCGGAGATCTCCTCGCTGTAGCCGATCCCCGCGGTGTGCCAGACCTGTTCCAGGGACATCGTGTAGGAACTCGGGTCGCGCTTCTGCTTGCCGAACGCGCACAGCTTGCACGCGGCCACGCAGACGTCGGTCGGGTTGAGGTGGCGGTTGACGTTGAAATACGTCTTGTTGCCGTTCAGGCGCTCGCGAACCGAGTTCGCCAAGTATCCGATGGCCAACAGGTCCGGGGACTGGTACAGAGCCACGCCGTCCTCGAAGGACAGGCGCTCGCCCCCGAGCACCTTGTCGGCGATCGGAACGAGCCTCTTGTCGGCGATGCGGGGTGCCAAGGGCCCTTCTCCGGGTTCCAAAATACCACGCCGCCCTCGCCGGCGGGCTTCGGCCGGCTACTGCCGCTCTTGCTCGATCTGCCGGAGATAAAGGCCTTCCAGCCGTTCGACAGCGGCAAGGAACCCCTCGGGGTCCACGAAGGTGTCCGGGCTGTAGGACTGGCCTGGGCTGTACTTGCGGTGCAGCCCGTATTGGGAGCCATGGGCTGCCACCCAGACGTCGATGCCCATCTCCTTCTGCCGCCGGAAAGTCTTCGCGAAGTCGTCGGCCACGCCGGGGTACGTCGGGTCGACGACCAGGCGCTTGCCCTGGTTGATGGTGCCCATGTTCGCAATCACCACACCGTAGTCCCGGCCGTTCTCCCTGACAGTCATGGTGTAGCTCACGCTGCCGGTGGTATGGCCGGGGGACTCCACGACCGTCAGCCGCGTGCCGCCGAGTTCGATCACCTCGCCGTCCGCCAGAACCTTGTCGACCGGTACAGGCCGGAACGAAACCCTCCCGCCGAAGTGCGGGTCGCTGAAGCCTCCGTCCTCGAGGATCGGCGCATCGCCTACCGTGGCCCACATCTGTGCCCCGGTGATCTCCCTGATTTCCGCGAGCGCGGCAGTGTGGTCCCAGTGCGCCTGCATCGTCAGCAGGATCTTGACGTCCTCCAGCCGGTAGCCGACCGATTCGATGTTCCTCCGGATCATCGGGGTCGAATCCTCCAGCCCGGTGTTGATGAGAACGTGGCCCTCGTCCGACGTGACGAGGAAGACGCCCAAGTCATAGGTGCCGACCGCGTAGAGGTTCCCTATGACGCGGTGCCCTGGGAACGGGCGAGTCCAGTTCTCTCGCTGGGCCCAAAAAGGAGGTGCGAGCAGGGCGAGCAGTCCGATTGTCGCGAGGCGGCGCATGCCGCATGGTATCGCGGTTCCTTCTGGAGTTCCCGGTCTCCAAGGGCATGTCCGGACTTGGGGGATGGCCCCCTGATCGCCGAGCGGGCCGGTGAGCGCAAGGCTGCAGGAACCGTACTCAGCGTGTGAGCTGGCTGGCGGTACAGCGGACGCGGCGATAGAGCTGAAGACTTACTGCCCACAGTGCACGTTCGGGGCAGATCAGGTTCCCAATACCCGACGAGGCGTATGCGCGGACGCGGTTCGGACTTCAGACTCCGAATCACTACCACTGGTTCGCCAACCAGAGGTCCGCGGCCCAGAACGCGAAGAACAGCACGCTGACCCACCCGTTCACGGCAAAGAACGCGGCATTGACACGGGACAGATCATCGGCCCGGACGAGGGACTGCTCGTAGGCGAGCAGGAGTCCGATCGCCCCTACGCCGGCCAGGGCTGCGCCCCCCATTTCCAGGCTGCTCCAGGCGAGGAGCAGCAGTGCGACCATGCCGGCGTGGAGGAGCCTGGAGACCAGTAATGCCTTGGCAATCCCGAGCCGGGCAGGGAGCGAATAAAGACCCGACGACCGATCGAAATCGACGTCCTGGCAGGAGTAGATGATGTCAAACCCTGCGGTCCATAGGGTCACGGCCGCGGAAAGCAGCAGGATGCGCGGGTCGAACGAGCCTCGGACCGCGATCCACGCCGCCGCGGGCGCGATACCCAGCACGGACCCCAGCGCCAGATGCGAAAGCGCCGTGAAGCGCTTGGTGTAGGAATACCCGAGTGCGACGGCCAGGGCGAGCGGACTGAGCTTGAGACAAAGCGGATTCAACTGGCTCGCGGCCCCGACCAGCACTGCGCTGGAGAAGACGACGAAGCCTCCAGCAAACCGCTTCGACAGCCTCCCGGACGGCAGCGCTCGTCTGGCCGTGCGAGGATTGCGCGCGTCGATCGAGGCGTCGGCCAGGCGGTTGAACCCCATTGCGGCGGACCGCGCCGCGACCATGGCGATGATGATCCAGCCAAGCTTTGCGGCGAGTTCGCCGGCGTTAAGTCCCGCGTTCCTCGTCGCGAGCAGGGCTCCTGTGAGGGCGAACGGCAGGGCGAAGACCGAGTGCTGGAACTTGATCGCCTCAAGAACCTCCGTGGACTGCCGGAGGAATCCAGTCATCCGTCAGTTCCGAGCAGGCCGGCCAGCGCACGGCCCCGGTCATCCTGCCGCATCAGGCTCTCCCCGACGAGGAAGCCCTGGTAGCCGGCGTCCAGCAGGAGCTTGAGATCGTCCGGTGTCCGGATGCCGCTCTCGCTGATGCGAAGGACCGTATCCGGGAATCGCCCGGCTAGGTCCAGGGATGTCTGGAGCGAGACCTCCATCGTCTTGAGGTTGCGGTTGTTGACCCCAATAAGGTCCGCCCCGGCCGCGAGCGCCCGCTCAAGTTCGTCGTCGTCGTGCACTTCCACCAGCGCATCAAGGGAGAGGTCCCGGGCCGCGGAGAGCAACTCGCGCAGTTCCGGGTCGTCCAGCACCGCAACGATCAGCAGGACGCAGTCCGCTGCGCTCGCCGAAGCCTGCAGGACGTGATAGCGGTCCAGCGTGAAGTCCTTCCGAAGCGCGGGCAGAGCGGTTGCGGCCCGTGCCGCCTCAAGGTCGTCCAGGGAGCCCTGGAAGAACTGCCGGTCGGTCAGCACCGACAAGGCGGCGGCACCGGCTAGTTCGTAGCCGCGCGCGATGGCTGCGGGATCGAACTGCTTCGCGATCAGTCCCGCCGACGGCGAAGCCTTCTTGATTTCGGCGATCACAGCGGGCCGCTTCGCCCGAATCGCTGCACGGAAACCACGGCGAGCCGGCACAGGCTTCATCTCCAGGTCCGATTGCGTGACCGTCGAACGGTCAACGACGAGTTCGGCGCGTTTGCGGACGACGATTTGCTCCAGGACCGTCAGGTCCCTCGTTTCGCGGGCCGTCATTACATGTACAGGCCGCCGCTTACGTTGAGCACGTGGCCAGTGACATAGCCGGCCTCCTCGCTCGCGAGAAAGCAGACTGCGGCGGCGACCTCCTCGAGCGTCCCCATTCTTCCGAGCGGGACTTGCGCGAGGATCTTCGACCGCGATGCCTCGTCCAGGGCCTTGGTCATGGCCGTGTCAACGAAGCCCGGCGCCACGGCGTTCACCGTCACGCTGCGGCCCGCCAGTTCCAGAGCCAGTGACTTCGTCATGCCCACTAGGCCTGCCTTCGACGCCGAGTAGTTCACCTGGCCCGGATTCCCTGACAGGCCCACCACTGACGAGATGTTGATGATGCGGCCCCAGCGCTTGCGGGCCATGTGGCGCATCAGTGCCCGTGCGCAACGGAAGCTCCCGGTCAGGTTCGTGTCGATCACGCGCTGCCAGTCTTCATCGCGCATTCTCATCGCCAGTCCGTCGCGGGCGATGCCGGCGTTGTTCACGAGAATGTCGATCGACTTGCCGTGCGCGGCTGTCATCGCGTCGACCGACGCTTGGTCCTCCACATCCAGCGCGATGGCATTGGCTCTGCCGCCCTCGGCTTGGATCTCCTCCACCAGGGCCGCCAGCTTTTCTGCCTGTCGCGCTCCGGCTATGACCATGGCTCCCTTCGCGGCGAGTGCCTTGGCGCAGGCCCTTCCGATGCCTTGGCTGGCACCCGTGACGAGCGCGGTTCGATCTTTCATGCGACGACGGCCTCGACCGCAGCGAGGTCTTGGGTGCTGCGACAGCGAACTGAGCGGTCAATGCTTCTCATCAGACCCGTGAGAACCCGTCCTGGCCCGATCTCCACAAATCGATCGACGTTTCGGGAAACGAGGTGCCGAACGCTCCGCTCCCAGAGAACGGGGTTCGGGATCTGCTGAAGGAGTCCCTCGCGGGCTTCCTCCGCGGACCGAATCTCTCGAGCCTGCCAGTTGTTGACCAAAGGCATACTCAGGTCGTTGAAGCGAATCCCCGACAGGGCCGGGGCCAGTGCTTGCCCTGCGGGCGCCATTAACTCGCAATGGAAGGGAGCGCTGACTTCGAGGATCACTGCGCGCTTCGCGCCGGCCGCCTTGGCGAGTCCGACAGCCCGACCGACTGCTTCTGCATGCCCCGCGATCACGATCTGCGATGCGGAGTTCAGATTGGCAGGTGAGACCACTTGGCCGTTTGCCGCCTCGCGGCACACGCGCACTGCAGCGTCCGCGTCGATGCCCAGCAGCGCGGCCATGGCTCCGACGCCGTCCGCCACGGCCTCCTGCATGAGACGGCCCCTCAGACGGACCAGCCGCACGGCGTCTTCGAAAGGGATGGCGCCGGCGCACACCAGCGCCGAGTATTCCCCCAGACTGTGACCGGCCACGAAATCGGGCTCGATTCCCCTCGCCCGCACCACGGCGAGGGTCGCCACGGAGGTCGTGAGAATGGCGGCCTGCGTGTTCTCGGTCTGCCTGAGGTCCTCCGCCGGTCCTTCGAAGCAAAGCTGCGACAGCGGGAAGCCTAGGGCCAGGTCGGCCGCCTCGAACACGGCGCGCGCCTCGGGAAACCGATCGGCGAGATCGCGTCCCATTCCCGGTGCCTGCGAGCCTTGCCCTGGGAATAGGAACGCGGTGAGAGCCATAGGCGGGAAGCCCGATCCCGAGTTTAGCAACCCGCCGGAACGGTCCGATTGTCGCTGCTTGCAGACGGGCACCGGCAAGCTTCCGGGGCTGCTACGCGAGCAGACGGGCCCGATCCCCTGTTCACGTGTGGCCGGTTGCCGAGTCGCTCTCAGGGTCCTTGCGCCGAGCGGGGCGACCAACGTCCTGCCGGGACCGTGGTCGCATTGGTCGAATGAGAGAATCGAGTGTGTGCGTGCCAAGGTCCGTGTGGAGAAGCTGGTCTACGGCGGGGCGGGGTTGGCGCGTCACGGAGAGGAGACCTTGCTTGTCCCGTTCGTCCTGCCCGGCGACAGGGTCGAGGTTGAACTCGGGAAGCGGACCGGCGGTGTCCGGCAAGCCTCGGTCGTTGGCTGGACCGAGTCGGCCGGTGACAGGGCGGAGGCTCCGTGCGCGGTGTTTGGCACGTGCGGCGGCTGTCACTACCAGCACGTCCCTTACGAGCAAGAGTGCCGGTACAAGACAGGGATCCTGCGCGAGACGCTCCGGCGAATCGGCGGCTTGGACTGGACGGACGAAATCGAAGTTGCCAGCGCGCAGCCATGGGCGTATCGCAACCGAACCCAGCTGCATCTCGGTATTAGCGATGGCGATCGCCGTCCTGGATTCCTGGGGGCCGCGTCCCACACCCATGTGCCTGTGTCCGAGTGCCCGATCAACGGCCCCAAGCTGAACGAATTGCATCTCGTGCTCGCCGACATGGTTACCGACCGCCGGTTTCCGAAGTCCCTGCGAACCGTGGAGATCTTCACGAACGGGCACCAGACCCAGTTGAACCTGCCGCGGCGTCCGGGGCCGCTACCCAGGAAATTCTGGGCTTGGTGCGCGGATCGCTTCGGCGTGGGCGGCCCGGGGGTTCCCCTCGACTATGCCTGCGGCGGGGATGTGTTTCGCGTGAGCGGTCGGTCGTTCTTCCAGGTCAACCGGTTCTTGGCTGGCAAGGTCGCGGAACTTGCCCTCGCAGACGTCCCGGGGGGACTTGCGGTGGATCTGTATTGCGGGGTCGGCTTGCTGACCCTGCCCCTGGCGCGCACCTGCGAGTCCGTGATTGGCGTCGACGTGGCCGAATCCGCGGTGCGGGATCTCCAGAGCAACGCTGCCCGGGCCGGGCTGGGCATTCGGGCCGTGCATGCCGGGGTCGGGGATTTCCTCCGCGGTTTCCAGGACCGGCCCGACGTCATCGTGGCGGATCCGCCGAGGGCCGGCCTTGGACCGGGCGTTGTCGAGCAGATCGTGCGTCTGGCTCCGCCGGACTTGCGCTTGGTGTCCTGCGATCCCTCGACACTTGCTCGTGACATGCAGTTGCTTCGTGCCGGGGGATACGCTGTCCAGCGGATTCATTTGGTCGACATGTTCCCGCAGACGTATCACATCGAGACGGTGGCATTCCTGGGACGTGTTTAAGACACCGCTCTTCAGGAGTCTTGGCCCGTCAGTGTCCAGCCGGGCTCGAACCGGGCGTCCAGACCCAACTTCCACGGTACAGGTTCTGAATCCCCGTAGCCGCTCGGGCGGGCCATTTCGGGTACCTTGCGAGACGGAGCGCCTTGGCCGGGGCGGGGCCAGCGTCAGCTCGCAGGATTCCCACTCGAACCAGTCGACCCGGCGCGTCACCCTGCCGGGGCGACAGTCCCGCGGGTCCGGCCGCGTGCCGTACAATCGCAGGCTGCGCCCCCTCCCGAGCCCCCGGCTGCCCCCGCAACTCCCATGCCCGTCATCGAGATGCGCGTCCCGCGCGATGCCGCCTTCAAGCGCTTCGTGCTGCACC
>CAYWUV010000057.1:0-38041 GCA_964461235.1 uncultured Bryobacterales bacterium
TCCGGCATCTGCGGCGGCAAAAACCCAAATCAGGCGGCATTTAGAATTGCTGGCCTTCGCAGAATCCGGCCCCAATGCCCGGTCGGTTGGCCCCGATTCGTGGACCGCGTTACCAACGCCGGAGACAGCATCGCTTGATCGATCCAGCGACGTACGCACGCCAATGAATGGGGCACGGTCCCGGCCGGGCTAGAACTCGTAGCGGAACATGAGCTCGATCCGCCGGGGTGCGCTGAGCGTGCTGACGATCCGGCCGAACTGCGCGGAGCCGATGGACTCGCTTCCCGCGAAGAAGGTCGGGTGATTGAGGATGTTCTCGACCCGTGCCCCCACCTTCACCAAGTGGTTCTCCTTGATGCGAATCGACTTGCTCAGCGAGAAATCCAGCGTGAACACGCTCGGACCCGAGAACAGCCGGCGCTGTAGCGTACCCAACTCTCCGGGGCCGGGATGGAAGAACACCTGGCCGAGGAACGGGTCCGTGCCGTCCACCGCGACTCCGCTGTTGTCGCGGGGGTTGATCGCGCCGGCCGCGATACTGAACGGACCGTCGTCGGTCATCCGGAACCGCACGATATGGTCCAGTTGGCGCTTCGTCAAGGAGGTGGAGGCCGTATTGGGGCCGGAACGCCCTCTCCGGTTCAGTGTTCCTCGTCCGGAGAGGATCGAGAATGGCGCCCCGCTCTGCCACACCAGAATCGATGCGACAGTCCACCCATCCCGCAATCGATCCTTGGTTCGGAACGGCAGGGTCCAGACCGCATTGGCATTGAGCACATGGTTGATGTCGAACGTGGCCCGGGCCCGCTCCAGGGAGGGCTGCTGGATATCCAGGAACGGATCGAAACGAACGGCTGTTCCGCTCGAATCCGTCAGTACCTTCGAGAACGAGTAGTTCGTTTGGAACTGCAAGCCTTTTACGGCACGGCGCCTGACCTGGAGTTGGAGTGCGTGATAGCTCGAATTCGAGTAGTTCGTGACCATATCGGCTACGAAGGCGTTCTGGTTGTGGCGGAACCGGACCTGATCTCCGACCAGATCGTTCGTGATGTAGATCCGGGCCAGCGTTCCGACCTCTCCCTGCCGGATCAATTCCTGAATGATCGGAAAACCAAGGAAACCGCTGTTCGGCAGGAGCGGAAACACCTGCAGTTCCTGGCTCCCTTCGAGGCCCGGGTTGTGAGACGGATTGAAAACCCCGCTGGATTCCATTGCCAAAAAACCGTTGTTCCGGGCCCGGATCACGTCGTCCACGAATCCGTTCTCACGGACGATGACCTGGTTGTAATCGAACGCACGGATCAGCTTGGTGCCCTTGTTTCCGAGGTAGCGGGCTTCCACGACGGTCTGCCACCCGACATTCCGCTGCAGGCTGAAATTCCACTGCTGCACGTAAGGAGAGCGGAGCTTGGGATCGATGCCGAACACGGCGCTGAAGGGATCGATGAGTTGATTCTGGCTGACCCGCCTGGGAACCGAGTACTCGGGGGCGTCAAGAGGCACGGGCCCGTCCGCAAGGAATGCATCGAGGTTCTGGAGCACCGTCTGGCCCTGGAGTCCACTGTTGGCCGCTGCTGCATTGTCAGCGGCCTGAATGATCTCGTCATTGACGTAGTTGATGCTGTAGCCGGCCCGCAGGGCGGTCGTCCCGTCACCGAACACGTCCCACGCCAGCCCCACATTGGGAGCGAGATTGTTGCGGTCCGGCTGCCACAGGGATCTGCCGGCGGCGCTGCCGGCAAAATCCAACTCTGCGTCGGACAGCAGTGTCTCAATCAGCGTCCCGTGCGCTTGGACGGGCTGCAGCATGAGACCGTCTCGCTCGTCGAGCCGTCCCTGATACTCCCACCGAAGACCGATATTGACGGTGACACGCGGACTCAGGCGGAAGCTGTCTTGTCCGTAACCGGAGACCATGTCGTAGCGATAGCGGCGCCGTTCTCCCTGCCCGTCTACGAACCCGGAGGACTGATCCCTCACATTGAATGTCTGCGTTGCCGATGAGATGATCCCGGAGATGGAGGCGAGAATGCTCTGGGCGGTGCCTAGGTCGCCGGTCGCGATCCCGCCCGGGAAGAAGAAGCCCGGTAGTTGGTAAATGCTCTGCGCGCCGACACCGAGAGACATCTGCGGCAAGGTGCCGGCGTCGTTGAAGGAGTTCACGCGGACCTGCTGCGCGTCGAAGCCGAACCGTAGCGTGTGGCGACCCAGTTGGGCGATCGAGTCGTTCCGGTAGTTGTAGGTGTCCGTGGCGCGCCCCTGGTCCAGGAAGTTCACTGCAGGGTTGGAAAAGAGTGTCCCGGTAAGGATGTAGTCTTCCGGAGGCGAACTGTTCCGGAAGTCGCCGGGAGCCAGATTGAACCCGATCCGGACCTCGTTGGTCCAGCGGGGACCGGGGGTGGTTCGCCAGCCCGCGGACAAGAAGTTCGTGTGAATTATGTCGCGAACCGGCGGGATTTCGTTGTAGCCGACACCGGCATCTGGCCGGTCATTGCCTTCCTGGGAGTACTTGTATGTGACCGTCAGCGCGTCCCGCGAGGTCAAGTTCCAGTCGCCTCGAGTCGTCAAGCTGTCGCGCTCGCCGTTGTCCCGCGTGAGAAACCGGTAGCCAGCAGTGTTGAGTTGGCGCTCGCTCGAGCTGTCCCCGACGTCGAAATTGTTGATTTCACTGGGCGCGGGGATCTGACTGATCACCTGCGCCATTTCAGGATCGGCTTGCAGGCCATGAATGTCGAGCACATTGACCTGGCGGAGCGCTCCCCCCAGATCGACATAGCTGACAACCCCGCGCGCGGCGTCAGGCGTCAGGATAGTTGCGTTCACCAATGACTCCCGACGGTCTCGGAGGGATTCGAAATTGGCGAAGAAGAACGCTTTGTTCCGGACGATGGGCCCGCCAACGGATCCGCCGAACTGGTTGATCCTCAGTTCGGGCTTCTCCAATCCCTGCCGGTTCGAGAACCACGGTGCGGCCGCGAGATTGTCGTTCCGCATGTGCCAATAGCCATTCCCGTGGAACTCCGGACCGCCAGAACTGGTCGTGAAGCTGACGTGCGACGCCCCTCCGCCTATAGCGGGAGACCCGTTCTGAGAGATCACGGAGAATTCCCCGACCTGGTCCAGCAACGTTCGGCTTGCCAAGTAATCGAGTGCATTCCTTCGGATGAAATTGTCCTGAACGTTGATCCCGTCGATCGTCACCGTGGAGAACGACGTACGCTGGCCGTTAATGGTGGTCGCGGTTGCGCCGTTGAACCCCACGCCTGCTTGCAGGCGGACGAACAGCAGGGGATCCCGGCCGATGAGTGGCAGTTCCTTGATCTGCTCCGACGTAACGATGGACGAAACCTCGGCATTCGTCGTCTGCACCTGGTTCACACCACCCTCGACTATCACGGTTTCCGTGGCAACGCCTATTTCCAGCACGATCGGGGGCACTGAGGTCTCGCGGGCAACATCAACCTTCAGACTCTGCACCGTGTGGCTGCGGAACCCATCCGCTGAGACCTCGACTGTGTAATAGCCCGGTGCCAGTGCGCCCGTCGCGAACGCACCTACCGCATTCGAGACGAGATTGGTAGTGGTTCCGGTGGACTCGCTGCGGACCACCACGTCGGCTCCGGGGATGGCTGCGTCGCTGGGATCCAGCACGGTCCCCGACATGCGCCCCGTCGCCGATTGTCCTAGTGATTCCCCCGGATAGAGCGCCACAGCCAAGACGGCGAAGGCTATGGCTATCACACTACGACACATAAGCTTAGGCTAGCACCCACTAGGCAGGCTCGGAGCGTGTCGACGGTAACCGTTCGAGCGGGCCGGGAGAGAGCCGGAAGGCGTGTGCGCGCCGCCCGGTCTCGACGGGCACTTCCGGCTCGTTAGTCCGGTCGCGGAGCTTCGCCCGTGCTATGCTCGACCTGCGCGGGACGGGCGCTCCCGCAGCGCCCCGCATGGCGAGGAAGGGCAGGATCGAGCAACGCGCCCTGCCCGTCCCGGTCGCCGAGCCCCTCACGTACCCGGACTCGGACGGCCACTTCCTGCCCGACAACCCCCTGCAAGCCAACGCGGTCGTGGAGCTGCGCATCAGCCTGCGGGAGCACTTCCGCAAGGTTCCCAACGTGGTCGTGGAAGGCGGCATGTTCCTCTACTACGCCGAGGGGGAGGCCGACGAGCGGCTGGTGCTGGGCAAGCGGGTCGGCAAGTACGTGGCCCCGGACCTGATCGTGGTGCTGGACCACGACCTGGGGGGCCGGGGCACGCACAAGGTGTGGGAGGAGGGCAAGCCGCCGGACTTCGCGCTGGAGGTGATCTCGCCGTCGAGCGAGGTGCGCAACCGGGTGGCCAAGAAGGAGTTGTACGAGCGGATCGGGATCGGAGAGTACTTCGTGTTCCAGCCGGGCCCGGAGCGTGCGGGGCCGCGGCTGGTGGGCTACGCGCTGGAGGGATCGGCGTACCGGGATCTGGGGCCGGACCCGGAGCTGGGTCCGGAGGCAGGCTCGGTGCGGAGCGAGGCACTGGGGGTGTCGTTCCGTCCGGAGGGCTCGTTCCTGCGGGTGCGGAACCTGCGGAACGGGACGGACTACCGGTGGTCGGCGGAATCGGAGGAGCGGTTGGAGGAGGAGTCCGAGGCTCGCCGTCAGGCCGAGGAGAGGGCCGCACGGGAGGCCCAGGCGAGAAGGGAAGCCGAGGCACGACTCGCCGCATTGGAGGCCGGGCTCGGTTCCCAGCGGCAGTGAACGCCCATGCTCGCGCCTCTTGGGCCAATGCGTGATTCCCGATCCGGACGACATCGCAACCGCGTGTCCGCAGTCCGTCTGCTCGATGGTCAAGGCAGGCATGAGTCTAACCGGATTCCGGCGAGAGGGGCACCGGGCCAGCAACCGGTACCGGGGCTGACGATGGTGCCGAGAGGTCCCGGCGGGCTCCGTGCCTCCAGGCAGGCCGCTGTCGCCGACGCGTGGGTCTTCGGGGCCGCACCGACGGGGATCGACTTGACCTAACCGTCCTGCTGCGCCTGTAAGACCAATCTCGATGGGTCGGCCAGCAAGCGCCCTTCACGGACGGCCCGAACGGTTACTGTCGACGAGGCCGTGCCGCCGCATGCGATGTGCCCGAGCCACAAGCAATCTGCACGCCAATCCTGGAGCGATGGCCCAGTCAGGGCGGGGAGCTACAACGTCCTCAAGAGCTGACCGGCCAGCACATACACAGCCGGGGGAACAATGAGCAGGCCAACGAGATCCAGCACGACCCCCGCCCGGAACATCTGAGGTATCGTCACCCAGCCACTGGAGAAGATGATCGCGTTCGGCGGCGTCGCTACCGGCATCGTGAAAGCGAACGAGGCCGTGACCGCCATCGGGATCAGCAGGAGGTAAGGGTGAACGCCGACCTCGGAAGCCATCGCCGTGATCGCAGGGGACAGCATCAGCACTGCGGCGACGTTCGAAGTCGTCTCAGTCATGGTCGTCGTCAGCAGGCAGATCGCGATTACAAGGCCCCATCCAGGAGCGCCCTTCATCACCCCAAGCAAAGAGCCGACCCAAGCGGCAAGCCCGCTGTCTGTAATCGTGCCTGCAAGCGCAAATCCTCCGCCCAGCAGAAACACGATCCCCCACGGGATCCCACGGGCAGCGCCCTTCCAGTGAAGCAGCCTGGCGGTCGCCCGCTCGCCGGATTTCCCGGACGGTAGGACAAAGAGCAGTACAGCCATGGCCATTGCGACCGTTGAATCGTGGACCGCGCTCGGCACTGGAACGAGCGCGGACCAGCCCGGAACGTGGAGCGCCCCAATCTCGAGAGGTGCGCGAAAGATCCACAGCAATCCCGTCGTGGCCGCTACTAGAAGCACTCGTTTCTCCGGGACAGACGTCGGGCCAAGAGCGGCAAGCTCGTTGCGGATTACCGACTGGCTTCCTCGAAATCGGATGAATGACAAGGGAATCGAAGTTCCGAACCGACACAGGTAGAGCCACGTCAGAGGGAGGAAGACGATAACGATAGGGATACATAGCTTCGACCAGTCTGCGAAGCTGATGGCGGGCAGGTCGGGCAGGGTTTCAGAGGCGAAGCCGAGAAAGGCGACGTTGGTTGGCGAGCCGACAACGGTCCCGACGCCGCCTATGCTGGCGGAATAAGCAATTCCGAGCAGCAGCACGCAGCCAAACGAGTCCCGGGCTACCGCGGATGCCTCCTCGGCGGACAGGTTTTCCCGACCGCGGATCTCGGCTGACTCCGCGAGCTGGTTGACGACTGCCATGGCCATGGGGAGAAGCATCATGGTGGTCGCCGTGTTCGAGATCCACATTGACAGTGCAGCCGCCGTGACCATGAACCCCAGGACGATCCGGCGCGGGCGCGATCCGAACCGCGCGATCGTGTTCAGGGCGATTCGGCGGTGGAGGTTCCAAGCCTCCATCGCGTAGGCGATGATGAAGCCGCCAACGAACAGAAAGATGAGGTGGTTGCCGTAGTGCACCGAGACTTCGCGGCTCGTGGACACTCCAAGAAGCGGGAACATCACGAGCGGCACGAGGCCCGTGACTCCGATGTGCACCGCCTCGCTGACCCACCAGCAGATCATCAGGGCCGCCACTGCAGCCGTCTTCTGAGCGTCAGGCCCCAAGCCAGCAGGCGCAGGCATGGCCGAAACCGCTACGAACGCAACAATCCCAGCTGCCAAGCCAATCGTTTGACGGCGGAATCCGGCGATGCCCGGCATTCTAGTACCCGCGACTCGTGGGCAAGGACATGAGCCCTAGGCCAACGCAAGCGATCTGATCGAGAGGTGCGGGGAACTGGTAGCGCTACGGGGATTCGAACCCCGATTTGAGCCTTGAGAGGGCCCTGTCCTAACCCTTAGACGATAGCGCCGTACATGTTCCATTGTACCAACCCACCCGGATGACCCGATCCGGGCCAACGCATCGGCCGGTTCCCGCGGCCCTCTATCCGGTCTGTACCCTCGTGCCGGCCGGAGGGACCGTGGACTCATGCCCCCTGATTTCTCTCGAGCCGCTCCGGCACCTGCAGACTGAGATAATGGCCGGTCGGCTGGGACGGCCTGTCTGCTAGTGCGGCTGCTTCATCGATTCGTGTTCCGGGAGGTGGCCGTCGCGTCGCTTGTCGGCACGCTCCTGTTCACGCTCGTCCTGTTCCTGCAACGCGTGGAACCGGTGATGGAGTTGCTGGTCGGGCACGGGGCACCCGCCGCCGACATGCTGCTGCTATTCGTCCTGACGGTTCCGCAGGCATTCCCCTTCACCGTCCCGATGGGGGTGCTGACGGGGATCTTGGTCGGGCTGGGACGCTTGGCAGGGGACAACGAGATCCTCGCGATGCTAGCTTGCGGGGTGCCGGCACGCTCGATCTTCCGACCAGTCGCCCTGGTAGCAACGATCGGGCTCTTGGCCTGCGCAGCGACCACGCTCTGGCTCACGCCTTGGTCGTTGCGCGAGCAAGTCCGCATCGCCGAATCCTTGCGCATCCGCCTGGCAGGTTCAGAGGTGATACCGCGTGTCTTCATCGAGGATTACCCGGACCAGGTGATCTGGGTGCAAGACGTACTGCCGGGAGACGGCGTGCATTGGAAGGGCATCTTCATCGCCGACATGCGCCCGCCAGCGGCACGGGGATCCATCAGCGGGTTCAACGCTTCCGTGGACGGTCCGCGCGTCACGCTCGCTTCGGAGGCCTTCGTGCTTCCCCGGCCGGAGCAGAACCGAGTTCAGATCCGATTTCCGCTGACGACCACGTACGAGGAATCGACCGACCCGGAGCAGTACCTGGCCTTCCGCTCCGAAGAAGCGGACCAAGTTCTCCAAGCGCAACCTAGACGCCTTGATCCGCGAGCGCAGCGCTACGACGCCATGGACACCTTGGCGTTGGCCCGGGAAGCGGCTACGTCAGAGAATCCGGAACCAGCAGTACTGCTTCACGAACGGCTCTCCCTGCCGTTCGCCTGTTGGGTGCTGCCGCTCGCCGGATTCCCGATCGCGGTCTCCATCCGAAGGGCCGGCCGCTCGGCGGGAATCGTGATCGCGATGATCCTCTGCTTCGCGTACTGGATGGTCTCGCTGGCGGGAACCGCGTTCGCGGAACAGTCGGTAATTGATCCCGGCGTCGCCGCATGGCTAGCGAACGGAATCTTCGCCATCACCGGTTTGCTTCTGCTCCGAGCCGTCGACACCCCAACCCAACGTGACTGGAGCGCCATCGCTGGTGCAGGGCTGTCCCGCATCGTCAAAGCGATGCCAATCTTGCGCAAGGACGGGCGGCGCGGAAACAGCGAGGCGAACGGCACATCGCCTCCCGGACCGATCGACCTCCTCGTGCCCGTGGTCGACCGCTACATGCTCCGAACCTTCCTCTTCTATCTCGTCGTATTCCTAGCCGCTTTCGTCGCTGTCTGGTACGTATTCAGTTTTTTCGAACTGCTCAATGACATGTTGACGCGCGACAAAGCCGGCAGCTTCGTGCCCTACCTGTACTACCTGACTCCGTTCCTCGTCTACAACACGACCCCGCTGGCGGTCCTAGTCGCGACCCTGGTCTGTTTCGGGATCCTTGCGCGCCAGAACGAGATCACTGCGTTCCGGGCGTGCGGAGTGAGCCTGTACCGTCTCTCCGTTCCGATCCTCGTGGTGGCGGCAGCCCTTGGGAGCGGACTGTTCGCCCTCGAAGAGTCCTACCTTCCGGAAGCGAATCGCCGCCAAGACGCCCTCCGGGACGAGATCAAGGGTCGCCCGCCGCGCACCTATCTGCGTCCCGACCGGCAATGGACATTCGGAATGCAGGACCGGATCTTCTATCACCGTGCCTTCGACTCGCGAAGCAGGGTTTTTTCCGGTATCACGGTCTACGACCTGCGCCCGGAGCCCTTCGAACTGCGTCGCCAGATCCACGCCGAACGCGCCCGCTGGGACCCGTCCGGCGGGGACTGGATCTTCGAAAATGGGTGGGTGCGGAGCCTGGACGGCATCCGGACGGAAGAATTCGAGACGTTCGAAGCCCGGGCTTTCTCGGATATTCGAGAGCCGCCGGACTACTTCCTGAAGCGGGATCGCCACGATCAGCAGATGAACGTCGCGCAACTGAAGGCCTACATCGTCGACCTCACCCAGAGCGGGTTTGACACCGTGCGACTGCAGGTTCGGCTGCACAAGAAGCTGGCGTTCCCATTCTTCGCGTTTTCGATGGCGCTGCTCGCGATACCGTTCAGCATGCGGATGGGGGGGCGCAGCACGATGTGGCCGGTATGCTTCGGGCTTGGCCTGACCGTGGCCTACTACGCGTTCAACGCACTGTCTGAGCAGCTGGGCCGCGCCGGGCAGCTCCAGCCTCCGGTCGCAGCGTGGGCGCCGTGCGCGTTGTTCGCCATCGGAGGCGCGTACATGATGCTTCGCGCCCGAACCTAGAAAGATCTCGCTACTCCGAGGCGCGGGGCACGAAGCGGACGCACATCGGGCTGGGGACGGAAACGGATGCTCCCGTCGGGGCTATGCGCCCTGAGTCAGGGTCAACCCGGAACACGTGCACGTCGTCGGTCCGCTGGTTCGCCGCCAGCAGGAAGAGGCCGTCGGGCGAGAGCTTGAAGTTCCGGGGCCAGTCCCCGCCAGTCGAGACCCGCTCGACCGGGTTGAGCTGGCCCGTTGCAGGGTCGATGGCGAACACGGCAATGGAGTTGCTCCCGCGATTCGAGCCGTACAGGAACCTGCCGTTGGGATGCACGAGAACTTCGGCTGTGGTGTTGGCCGGCCCGTCGTAGTCGTCTGGCAGCGTGCTGATTGTCTGAACCGGGGAGAGATCCCCGGACTCCGTGTCGTACTCCAAGACCGTTACCGTGGAGAGGAGTTCGTTGATCACGTATGCCCACCGTCCGTTCGAATGGAACGTCATGTGTCGCGGGCCGGAACCCGGGGCCATGCGAACCTGCGGATCCGGGGTCCGCTCCAGGCGGGCCGTGTCGTCGATGGCGTATTTCACGAGCTCGTCGGTGCCCAAATCCGGCACGACGACAAATCGGCCGTCCGGCGTGAGATTGGCCGAGTGGGGATGCGGCTCGTTCTGCCGCTGGGGATTGACGCTCGAGCCCTCGTGGGGCATGTCGGAAACCAAGGTTCCCAGCCTCCCGTCAGGCTCCAGGCTCAGAGACACGGTGTTACCGTCTCCGTAGTTGACCGCCACGAGAGCCGTCGCGGTGGGATGGACCGCGACGTGCGCGGCACCTCGCCCAGCCGTAGGAGCCCGGTTGAGCTCGGTGAGGTCTCCGGTCGTCCGATCGATCGTGTAGGCAGCGGCGAAACCTTCCGGTGGGGACCCCTCCGGGGAGTCCCGGCCCACCGCATACAGAATCTCGCCGTTCGGATGCAACGCCAAGAATCCCGGACGGCCGACTTGGACTGCTTCGCGCGGCGTTCCGAGCCGGCCCGACGCGGCATCGAAGTCCGAGACATAAATGTGGTCGGCTCCGGTGCCGAAGTACACCCAGTGTGTCGAGTGTGTCACGGGATCGCTCTCCTGTGTACAGCCGAAAAATGGTCCTAGGGCCAGAACGGAAGCTCCGGCCAGGCACAAAGCACGAATCATGAGTTGGCTCCTTCTTCAAATTGGTCGATCACTCCGGCAGGGCGAACGTGAAGACCGCATGACCGGATGCAATCGTGACGAATTGCTTGCCGCCGGCCTCGAAAGTGATGGGAGAGGCGGCAATCTGCCCGCCGAGGTAGCGCTGCCACAGCAATTTCCCGGAAGTCGCGTCGAGAGCGTAGAAGTAGCCTTCCCTGCTGCCGGAGAACAGGACATTGCTGGCGGTGGTGAGCAGCCCTGAATCCGTTACGTCGGTCATCGAGAACTCCCAGACCTTCTCGCCGGTCAGAGGGTCGAGCGCCCGGATCGCACCGTAGCCGTCCTCCTCGGTGTAGTTCATGAAGCGGCGCCGTGAGGTAGACGAGACCGGGCCGCGTGGTGCCCCGCCCAGGTAGCGGGTACCGGGCTCGTAATCCTGATCCCACTTGAAGTAGATGGAGTAGTAGCCTTCCCAGACCGACAGATAGAACAGGTTGGTGATCGGACTGAATGAGGGCGCGTACCAGTTGGTGCCGCCCTGCACGCCGGGCCAGGTCTTTGTCCCCTCGCTGCTGGGGCCGCGCCCAGGGATCTTGACCGGGCGTCCGTCCTCGTCCAGCCCCGCGGCCCAAGTCTGCTTGACGAACGGCTTGCCGAGCAGGAACTCTCCGGTCTCGCGGTCCAGCACGTAGAAGAACCCGTTTCGGTTCCCCCAGAGCATCAGCTTGCGGGGCGATCCCTCCCACTCCAGATCCGCGAGGACGGGGATCTGAACGGCGTCCCAGTCCCACTCGTCATGAGGGGTGAACTGGAAGTGCCAGCGGAGCTTTCCGGTATCGGCATCGAGTGCGACGACGGAATCGGTGTAAAGGTTGTCCCCCGGCCGCACGTCGGGATTCCAGTCCGGACCGGGGTTGCCAACGCCCCAGTACGTCAAGTTCAGCTCCGGGTCGTAGGAACCTGTCAGCCAGATCGAGCCTCCGCCCGTCTTCCAAGCATCGTTTTCCCAAGTCTCGTGCCCTAGCTCGCCCGGACCTGGAATCGTGTAGAAGCGCCACGCCTCTTCGCCAGTCGCGGCGTCGTAGGCCGCAAGATACCCGCGAATGCCGAACTCCCCGCCCGCTGTTCCGACAATGACCTTGTCCTTGATGATCAGGGGCGCGACGGTGAGGGAGTAGCCCTTCTCGTAGTCCTCAACCACGGTGGCTTCCCAGACCTTCCCGCCGGTCTTCGCGTCAACGGCAAGGAGCTTGGCGTCAAGGGTGCCCCAATACAGGGTTTCGCCGAGAATGGCGGCACCTCGATTGACTCGGCCGCAGCACGGATAGATTCGGGCCGGGAGTTCGTGCTCGAACACCCAGAACTCCCGGCCGGTCCGGGGATCGAGCGCGACGAGCTTGTTGGGAGGCTCGGTGAGGTACATCACACCGTCGACCACGAGGGGCGTTGTTTGGAACTTGTCAGTCGAGGCGGCCTGATAGACCCACTCGAGTTCCAGATCGCCAACGTTGGAGAGGTCGATTCCCTTCAGCTCGCTGTGGTGTTGGCTTCGGTAGGTGCCGTTGTACGTCAGCCAGTTGTGAGGCTCGCTGGCAGCCTGCTCCAAGCGGCGCTGGTCCACCTGAGCTGCGAGACTGCATGCTGCAAGCACCGCCAGAATTCCGAAACGCATCGCAGGAATAGGATACCGGAAGCGGTCCGCAGCCCATCTACAATGGGTCGTCGGTGCGTGCCGTCATCCAGCGGGTCAGCCGCGCGAGCGTGACCGTTGGGGATGAGTCAGTGGCTTGCATCGGACGGGGGCTGCTAGTCCTTGTGGGCGTCGGTCGGAGCGATACAGCGAAGGACGCAGCCTACCTCGCAGGCAAGACGGCCGGACTGCGTGTCTTCGAAGGGTCCGACGGGCGCATGACGCAATCCGTCAGGGACATTTCCGGAACGATCCTGGCCGTGCCGCAATTCACGCTGTATGGCGACGTGCGGCGGGGGTTGCGTCCGAGCTTTGACCTAGCGGGTGCGCCCGGTCCGGCGGAGGCACTCTACGACGAGTATGTCGCTCTGTTGCGGGCAGAAGGACTCACAGTCGCCACGGGCGTCTTCCAAGCGACGATGCGTGTCGAACTGGCGAACGAAGGTCCGGTCACGATCCTGCTGGATTCCACCAAGCTGTTCTGACCGGGCACCTGGACCGGCCTCCAGGCCGGCTGATCCGCACCTACTCATTGATCACGGCAACAGCCCGAGTCCAGCCTGCCGACGCCTTCTTGATCTTGGTCGGGAAGCAGATGATGTCGAAACCCTTCGGTGGCAGCACGTCCAGATTGCCCAGTTTCTCGATCTGGCAGTATCCGCAATCCTTCCCCGCCTTGTGGCCCTCCCACACGATGGACGGATCGCCGGTCTGCTCCCAGCGTTCCACCGTGTGGGGGAACGGAGCGTCCCAGGACCACGCATCGGTTCCCACGACGCGGACACCGAGGTCGGTGAGCCACAGCGTGGCCTCGCGTCCGAAGCCGCATCCCTTCAGCAGGTAATCTGCCTCCCCGTAACGTTTGCCGGCAGCAGTGTTCGCAACCACGATCTCAAGAGGACGGAGCTGATGGCCGATCCGGTCCAATTCCGATTGGATATCCGAAGGCGTAACAACGTATCCGTCGGGGAAGTGGCGGAAATCAAGCTTGACGCCGGGCTGGAAGCACCACTCAAGCGGAACCTCGTCGATCGTGATCGCGCGCTTTCCGCCGTCCATCGTCGGATGGTAGTGCCAAGGGGCATCGACGTGCGTCCCGTTGTGTGTCGAGATCCTCACGTCCTCCACAGCCCAGCCCATGCTGTCCGGCAACTGGTCGGGGCAGAGTCCAGGGAAGACCGAGCAGATCTCCGTCGCTGTCTCCTGATGGGCGCGGTACGAGATTGACGGCAGCATCGGCGGGGGATCGGACGCAATGCCCTCTTCGAGCGGAACAGAGATGTCGACAAAGGCACGGGACACGATTTCCTGAGTCTACCCCTCAATCCCTTGGCATCCGGTTAGCTGGCGGAACCAGCGAGTCACCCCTCTGGGACGAGGACGGGGCCCAATGCGTGGGGACCTCACAACCGATGTCCCTCTCGGATCATTTCTTTCTGAGGACACCATCCAAGAGAAGAGGACCCAGGGATTCGGTCACTTGGCGGGATACCGAGCATTCCAGATGGGAAAAGCTGCCCGACGACTTCCGCAGTACCGCCCCGAAGAGATCCCTGCGATGTGCCCTTGAGGTCCGCGACCGGATTGAACGGCCGTTTCGCCCTGAGTTCGCCCGATGGAGACTGCCTGACGCCTTCGCACGGGCACAAATGGTCAGCGAGTGACCGCTCGGCCCAAGAGTCGTTGCCTGGATCAGATCTGCTACCCGTGACTGTCCAGTCGACGTACGAGGCAAGGCGTGGGAGCTTGGGGGGACCATCGGAGCAAGGCGATCAACGATCTGGTTTCAGGGGTCCCAGGGGCCGCTCGCGTGGAGGGGTCCGGTAAGTCTCGAAGCTCCCAGAAACCTGACAGCACTGGCGATCAACGAGCCGGGGCAACCGAGATTGCCGTGGATCCGCACTTCGCTGTTCACGCACTCTGCTGGAGCCCCCGCAGGGGACGCCGTTCCGGTCGCAAGGGAATCCGAGGAATACGCATACTGCCCAAGAATGGAACGTATAGGACGCAACGCGCGAGATGAAGAGGAAACTCACGATCACCGTGGACAGCGAGGTGCTGTCCGCGGCCAGGCGATATGCTCGCTCGCGCGGCGTTTCGCTGTCATCAATTGTCGAAGAATCACTTCGAGCCGCCGTGATGCACGACTCGTCCTCGTTCTCGGATCGTTGGCGGGGGCGCTTCGAGGAGGCACGTCGGCATGACGCACGCTACGGTCCCCTTGCGCGAAAGCACCTCTGATGCGAATCGACACAGCTGTGCTGATCGATTTGGCACTTGACTGAAGACCTCACTCGGGGGCATAGAGTCAACTCCTTGACCGGCTCGAGCTCCGTTCGGGCACAGCGCTCTTTGCGTGGCACACCGCTTCGGGCTTTCACTATCTCGTGGCTTCGAAGACGCAATGCAGGTCGCTGCTGCCCGCGCTTGCAATGCGAGGCACGTCGGGACTCGAAACGTCATCGACTATAGCCCCTCTCCAATGCGCGCGATCACCCCTTCGCGAGGCGCTCGCTTATCTACTCTGATCATTGTTTCCGATCGTTTGGTCTGGGCCAGGTCGTGATCCGAGCGGTCACTCTCGGGGCTTCGCGTGCCCGACTGCGTGCTTGCCTCTGTCCCTCGCCGCTAATCGGTCCTCTTCGCTCAGGAGCCTGTTGAACGTGGCTCCGAACCCGTCGATCTGGCGATAGGCATACTCCTGCCACGGATCGTTTCCATGGACTCGAGGGTCCCCGCTCGCTTGCAGGGACGATTCCAGCCTGGCCCAGAGCCGGTCCTTGACCGCCTGGTGCGCCGGATCCTCGGCAAGGTTCCGAAGCTGGTGCGGGTCGGCGTTGCAGTCGTATAGCTCCTCCAACGGCCGCTTCCCGAATCCGAGCTCGAACTCCCGGGGAAAGTCGCGCCGCGTCGCGGGACGCAGCATGAAGTCCTTGAACGGCCCGTCGTCGATGTCTCCGTGCGGGGCCTTGTTCGACGAGATGAACTCCGGCCCTCCGGTCGGCCAGCGATCGGGCTCGAAATTCCGTATGTACAGGTGGTCGTGCGTCCGAATCGCTCGCATCGGGTACGTGGCGCCATCCGGACGGCACCAAGTGTGTCTCTCCATCGCCGTGATGATATGATTCCGGTCCGGAGCCACGCGGCCCTCGCGCGAATCGGATAGGAGCGGGAGAAGGCTGCGGCCGTCATGCATCGCATTCGGCTCGAGCCCGGCGGCCTCCAGGAACGTGGGAGCGAGGTCGATGTGGCTGACCAGATCGTCCAACTGGCGTCCGCCGATCACCCGGTCCCCCCAGCGCACGGCCGTCGGCATGCGCGTTCCGCTGTCGTAGAGGGTCGCTTTCGTGCGGCTGAACGGCATGCCGTTGTCGGACGTGACCACGATGAGTGTATTGTCGAGTTCTCCGAAGCTCTCCAGCATTTCCAGCATCCGCCCCAAGTGCCGGTCGAAGTGCTCGATCTCGTAGTAGTAGTCGAGCAGTTCGGAACGAACTTCCGGGGCATCCGGGAGGTACGGAGGCACGTCCACCTTGGCGGGATCCAGCCCGCCCTGCTGTCCGATGCCGGGTTCGTAGTCTCGGTGCGGCTCGGTTGCTCCGAAGAAGAAAAAGAACGGGGCACCTTCCGGACGAGCGGAAAGAAAGTCCTGGAAGTTGGCCGCGTAGTCCCGGATATCGATTCCGTGAGGAGGGTCCGTCTCCAGCCTGGCCGCATACTCGGGTCCCAGTGGGTGTCTCGTCAGACCTCCGGCCTGCCAGTCCCCGGGGGCCCATCCTTTGCCGACGAACCCGGTGTGATATCCGGCATCCTCGAGCAAGTGCGTAAAAAGCGGGTACTCGGCAGGTAGCGTCCCGTATAGCACGCCTGCCTCGCCGACCCGCCAGATCGGGCGACCCGTCAGGAGCGCGGACCGCGACGGCGTGCAGGAAGGGCAGGCCGTGAAGGAATGGGTCAACACCACCCCTTCCCGGGCCACCCGGTCGAACGCGGGGGTCCGCACGACAGGATCCCCGAGGGCAGACGCGTGCGGGTAGGACTGGTCATCGGTATACGCCAACAGAATATTGGGGCGACGCTCGCCCCGGCTCTCTTTGCAGCCGGCCGCACCTAGCGCGAACGATCCGGCCAACAAGTCTCTCCGGCTGATCTTAGCCACTTCAGCACTTCCTCCTTGGGAACCATAAGGCATCACGTATCAGAAAGAATCGACTCCTTGCTCCGCGCCCCCTCGGAACTGCGCCCGGGAAGCCCGTCCATGACAGCGGGGTAGGGGTAATGGAGGCCGAGCAGTTCTTGCACGGCCCGGTCATAGCCCATTGCGACGTCTCGGTCGATACAACGGCTCCAGTCCTCGATCGGCTTGATTGACTTCATGCTGTACGAGCCGAGCAGGGCCGCTCTTGAGGCCATGGACCGATTTGTCTGCCCCGCGTGCCAGAGCAAGGCCGGGAACAGCAGCAGGGATCCGGGCTTCATGGTCACGCGGATGTGTCGGGACTCGAATTCCCGCGGATCGGGCCACGAGGCAAGCTTTTGGCTGCCGGGCACGATTGCGGTCGCGCCGTTATCGATCGTGAATTCGTCAAGCGGGACGACCGACTCGACGGCGAGGTGGTAACTGGCATTGAGTGCGCGTGGCCAGCGGCTACGGGTGTGCAGGTCCCAATAGGGGTAGTCGACGTGCGGCTCCTGCGCTTGGGCACCGGGATGGAGCACGTTCGCGGCAAACGAGCTCAGCATCAGGTCTTCCCCCAAGATGGGGCGGAGCACTGCAAGTAGCCGCTGATCAGCGCAGATGTCGCGAAACGCGCTGCCCTTGGCCGGAAGATTCCAGACACGGGACTGAGCGGTGTTGACCTCGTCCCCGTAGAAATGGGAAGTCCGGTCCGGCTCTTCGTTGACCAAACGATAGGTCTGTTCGCGGGCGGCGGCGATAAGGTTCGCGGGATAGAAATCCTCCAGCACGGCGTAGCCACGTCCGTCGCAGAGTTCCTGAACAACGGAATCGACATCCATGGCGGTGGATCCCATGCGGTTAGCATAGGAGATCGCGTTCGTGAGTCCTTGGGCGGGCAACGGGCCGGCCAACCACGTCCGATGTGGCACCACCCGCCCAAGGCCCGGGGAAGGATCAGATTGAGCCACATTCGCATTGCCGCGCTGCCCGGAGACGGCATCGGCCCCGAAGTCACGGAAGCGGCGATCCGGGTGCTTCGGACGGTCGAGGCCACCTCCGACGATCTGGACTTGCGGTTCGAAACGTACTCGGTCGGAGCCGGCGAGTACTTGAAGGGCGGCGATCCCCTGCCCCGAGAGACCTTGGCCACGATGCGCGAGTGCGACGCCATCCTGCTGGGAGCCATGGGCCTGCCTGACGTCCGGTGGCCGAATGGCACAGAAATGGCACCCCAAATCGACATCCGCGAGGAACTTGACCTGTACCAGGGCATCCGCCCGGTGCGGCTGTACCAGGATTCGCTGACACCGCTGAAAGGGAAGCACGCGGGCGAGATCGACTTCGTCCTCTTCCGTGAGAATACCGAGGGCTTGTTCTGGGAGCGGAAGAAGCAGCACGACCCGGAGGCTGACGCCGTCGAAAACGCCATGCGGGTCACGCGTCGGGGAGCCGAGCGAATCGTGCGGGCGGCCTTCGAGGCCGCCAAGCGGCGACGGAGGAAGGTAACGCTGATCGACAAGGCCAATGTACTGCCGGCGATGGCGTTCTTCCGAGAGATCTTCGACAGGGTAGCGGTAGACTACCCGGACATCGAGACCGAGCGCATCTACGTGGATGCGGCAGCTCTGTACCTCGTGCGGCAGCCGGAATCGTTTGATGTCCTGGTCACCGAGAACATGTTCGGCGACATTCTCTCGGACCTCTCGGCGGGAATCGTTGGTGGTATGGGCATGGCACCGTCCGCGGACCTCGGCGACGCGCATGCCGTCTTCCAACCCGCCCACGGGAGCGCGCCGGATATTGCCGGCCAGGGCATTGCGAATCCGCTGGCTACGATCCTCTCGGCCGCGATGATGCTCGACTGGCTGGGCTTCCCTGAATACGGGACAGCTATCAGCGACGCGGTGGAGAAGGCCTTGGAAGACCCGGCCTGCCGCACCGCTGATCTCGGTGGTGGAATCTCCTGCACCGAGATGACGGAGGCCGTCGTCGAACGGTTGTAGTCGGCTTGCAGAAGCCGGCGCGCTCCGGGGCGGCCCCTGGAACCCTCACTCGGTCCAGAGCTGAGGCCGCTCCACGGCATCGGGCAGGACGGTGGCCCAGTCCCCCCGGGTTTCTTCCAATTGCTCCTTCGTCAGGTCTTCGGCAGTGCGGATGTCGGCCCCGCGCAGGTCGGCGTTGGCGATATCCGCGCCGATCATCCGCGCGCCAACCAGGTTGGCATTGCGCAGGTCGGCACCGCGGAGGTCTGCACCAGTAAGGTTCGCCATGATCATGGACGCGTCGCGCAAGTCCGCATCTCGCAGGTCAGCGAACTTCAGGTCGGCATGGTCCAGATCGGCACCGTTCAGGTCGACCCGAGCGGACGCGTTCTCTTTGCGCCACAAGTTCCAATCATCGACATCGTGTCGCAGGATCCTCAGCTGGAACGACTCCGCCATGGCTTCTCCGGTCAGTCCGCCCAGGCCGAGGCCCGGCAATCAAGACTCTCCTGAGTGCAGTCCATTAGACCAAACTACCGGAGGTTTCGCGTGAAGCAGGAAAAGGCTAGAATGCGTGCAGGATGGGGAAGGCCAGCCAGATGACCCGAACACTCTCCCTGATCGCCCTGATCGCCGCCTTCGGCTGCGGGGCGCCGCCGGAACAGGAGCCCGCGGAACCAGAGAAGGCGTCTCGCCCCGCCGAGGAAATCCGGGACGAGACGCACCGATTCCACAAGGACGGCCTAGTTGCAGCGAAGGTCGTCGAGGCCAATCTCGGCGGCAAAGATTTCATGCCCGGAGGGAACTTCGCCGAGTACGAGAAGGATGGCAAGAAATACCAAGTGTTCTTCACACTGCGGCGCAATGCGGACCAAGCCTTGTTCCTGTCCATGGACTACAAGGAAATCCTGGCTGACGCGAAGTTCGTCCCCCACTTCGGGGGGTTTTTCGGAATGGACAGCGAGACGCCGACGCTCATCTTCCAGAAGAACAAGTACCTCGTCGTGGTCACCGGCCTGGAACTCGATGCCGCTGACCAAGCTGGCCGCATGATTGCGGGATACCTGAACTGACCGCGTTGCGGGTCACGTCCGAATTCACGTCCCCAAGGGGTTGACTACGAAGCTGGGGTTACGCTGGCGCTGGGGAAGTTGCGGACGGGATCGGCGCGTCCTTGCCCTGCAATGCGGGACCCAACGGCACGAACGTCAGGCGAGCGGCGTCGTCCGAGGATTGGCGCGAGCCGGAGGGCGAAGCCTCGGCTCGCGCTCTGGCGGTTCAGGAACCGCCGTCAGAACCTGAGGGTCAGGCCGAACTGGAACTGCCTTTGGTCCGAGGTCGCGCTCTGCACCTTGCCGAAGTTCCGGTTCGCCACGTCACCGTTCGGGTTGTTGAAGTGCGGCGTGTTAGTGAAGTTGAACGATTCCAGCCGGAAGGTCAGCGCCGCCTGCTCTCCTAGTTGGGGAATCGGGAACCGGCGGAACACCGAGAAGTCCCAATTGAACAGCCCGGGCCCGTCTACGATCTCCCGCCCGGCGTTCCCGAGAGTGTCCTGCCTGGGGATGGCGAACGCCTCGGTCGTGAACCACAAGGCGTCTCCGCTCGGGCCGGCAATCTCGCCGATGCGCCTAGGTGTGCCCACCACGTCGGCGCGCTGCTGGTTTCCGCCTGCGTTGAGCGTGGATCCCGGCGCTGTGATGGTGAACGGCTCGCCGCTCATCATGCTGACGATGCCTTGCATCTGCCAGTCGCCAAGCACCCAGCGTCCCGGGCCAGACCGCAGGAACGGCTTGTTCTTCCCGAACGGCAGTTCGTACGAGTAGCTCGAGACCCAGACGTGGCGCCGGTCCTGGTTCATCCGGCCCTTGTTGGTACCGAAGGCTCCGCGGATCCCGTCAACGCTGAGACCGCCAGTGTCGTCGCTGAAGTTGAGTGCCTTGGCCCACGTGTAGGCATTGGTCATCGAGAACCCGTTCGAGAACCTTCGGTCGAGCTTCATCTGCAACGCGTTGTAGTACGTGTGCGTGCCAATCCTGGTCCCCGTGTTCTGGGTGCGCCCCCAAAGCACGTTGAGGGGGCGCGTGGCATTGCCCGTACCGGGTACTTGGGCCGCGTTGTACTCCCACCCGCTCTGGTTGTTCACGCCGTGGTTGCCCACGTACGCGAGATCTAGGGTGAAGCTCATCGGCAGCGTTCGCTGGATCGCGAAGTTCCAGCTCTGGACGTACGGACGCCGAAGGTCCGGGTTGACCCAGCCGAAATTCTGGCGCGAGAACAGGGCATTCTCGGGCAGGTTCAGATCGATGATTCCGTTGTCGGGAACCGTGAATTGCTGAAAGGCCGGGAAGCCTTCGGCCATCGCCCCGGACGCGGTGAAAGCGTTCGGCGCGACGAAGGAATTGTTCTGCTTCACCGGGAAGTTCTGCTGGCCCATGATGCGGTTGATGAAGCTGATTCCGAACCCCGTGCGAAGCACGGTCTTGTCGTCAATCCGGTAGGCAATCCCAGCGCGCGGTCCCCAACCGAAATCGTTACGAATTCCGTTGTTTTCGGGCCGTCCGCCGATCCCGCTGAGTTCGAGGGAGTTGGTGAATGGGTTGTAGTTCGAGTACGACCCAGGGAATCGTGGCTTGGATGCGTTCTCACGTTCCATTCGGATCCCGAGGTCCACTGTGAGCTTGGGGCTCACCTGCCACTTGTCCTGGATGTAGCCGGCGAAGATCAGTTCCCGGCGCGTGGGAAACTGCACGTCGAGGTCGCGGCCGTGGCGGCCGGGCTGGTCGAGCAGGAACGCGGCAAAGGAATTGGCAATTCCCTGCGTTTGATTGGGACCATCGCAGTTCTCCCTGCACGCTGTCTGGCCCCTGTTGAACTCGAACCGCCCGCGGGGGTTGAACGTCTGGGTCTGCAGCAAGTCATTGCGTTCGCGCCGCACCTCGAAGCCGAACCGAATGACGTGATTGCCTTGCGTCTTCGTGAAATTGTTGACGATCCCGAAGAACGTGACCGAGCGCGCCCACGGCAATGAGGGCGAAAAGCCGACCAGCGGGCGGTCCAGCCCGTTGACGCGCACTTCAGACAGGCCGCTGGTCCATTCGTTCACGTTCACGCCCGGAATCCCGATCTCCTCAGCCGTGCGTAGGCCTCGGTCCGCATTGATCGCGTCGTTGCGATTCCGGACGATGCCGAACCGCCCTTCCCAGACGAAAGTGGGCGAGAAAATATGGGAGTACGAGATCATCGGGCTCTGCGTCCTGGCGGGCCCGCTCCCGGAGAACCCGTTGTTCCGCGGTCCGCCGTAGATGCCGCAGTTCGGGCCGTACAGACCGCAATCGGTGACCGTCGCCTTCTGGAAGCTGTAGCGGAAGGTGAGGCGCCCGTTCTGGGTCACGACGTAGTCGTACTTCACATCGAACGCGTTGATGTCCTTGATGCGGACGACCGGAATCTCCTGATTGCGCGAGCCGATCGGCCCTGGACGGTTCGGCTCGGGGATGAACCCCACCATCGCCCTGGCAATAGGGCTGATGCGGGTATCAGGCAAGCGGTTGTTCATGAAAGCGGTTCGGCCGCCGCCTTCAGCGTCTCCGGTCAGCGGATCGTAGACCGTGGCGGACTCGCCGGAGAAATCGCCGGAGCGGAACGGTACCGTCGGGATCCTGTCGAGTTCCACTTGGCCAAGATGATCGCGGCTGCCCTGGTAGTCCCCGAAAATGAACATTTTGTTCTTGACGATCGGGCCGCCTGCCGTAAAGCCGAACTGGTTGTACACCGTGTGGGCCTTCGTGTTGGCGAACACCTGCCGCGCCTGGGCGTTCTCGTTGCGATGGAATGCGAAGACGCTGCCATGGAACTCGTTGGTTCCGGACCGCAACGTAACGTTGACCACGGACCCGCCCGCGTTGCCGAATTCCGGGTCGAAGTTCGACGTGGAGATGTCGACGGTCTGAATCGCCTCGGCGGGCGGCACCAGCGCCGTCAGGTTGCCGTTGTCGATCTTGTTCTCGATGCCCTCGATCTGGAAATTGTTGTACTGGCGGCCTTGGCCGTTGACCCGGACTGCCAGAGAGTCCTGCGAATTGTAAAACTGCGAGTGCGGACGCCTCAGCCTTCCGACGCCCGGAACGAGCGTCATCAGTCCCTGGTAGTTGCGGTTGAATAGCAACGGCAGCTGCTGCAACTGCCGCGTTTCGATTTTCACTCCGGTGTCGGCACGGTCGGTCTGCAGGACCGGTGCCGCTCCGGTTACAGTCACGGTTTCCGTTACCGCACCGGGCGAGAGCTCCAGGTTCACCCGGATCGTGGAGTTCGGCGTGAGGCCGATGTCACCGCGCACAGCGGTATTGAACCCTTCCAGAGCGACCTCGACCTGATAGCTGCCCGGGTCGAGGTTCGGGAACACATACAGGCCGCTCTCATTGGTCTGTCCATCACGAGCCACGTTCGTGTTCATCTCGGTCAGGATGACGGAAGCTCCGGGGATCACGCCCCCGGACGGATCTGTGATGGTTCCGAGAATCTGGCCCTTCAGTACCTGTGCGCTGCCATCAGTTGCGGCGAGGGCCGCAAGTACAGCTATCGCAAGAAAGTGCGCCAGATGGCGCACCCAATTCGTTTTCATTTGGTTTCCCCTTTTACCCACACCGCTTGCAACGGTGATTCAAGACACCATCTAGTTTACATCATGTCAAGAGCGCAATCCCGCCCTTTGCAAATCTGCAATCAGTATGCACGGGAGAGCACGCTTGGCAGATCCATCGAACCCCAGGGCGTCGCTTCGCCCCGCTGTTAGACCGGAAGCCAAAGCGGTACAGTTGAACTCGACGGGCCGCCGCCTCGAGACGCCCGAGAATCGCACTAGGCCAGCCACTGGGGACAGGTCGATGACTTTAGCACTGATCGAACTTGCCCTCTGGGTGGCTGCCTGCGGAGCGGCTGCGATTCTCGCCCGCAAGGTGGCTCCCGGCCGGGGCGCTTGGGTGATCATGGTCGCTGTCGCCGCAGTCGCGGCAACGGCACCTGCGCTGCTGAGATCGCCCGAATCCAGACACAACCCCCGCCGTCCGGTCGAACTCCGCGACGGAATGGTTTCCGACGGACGAGGATTCGTAACGTCGGACACCTGCCTGCCGTGCCACCCGCGCGAGCACGCTACGTGGGAGGAAGGGTATCACCGGACCATGACGCAGGTCGCCCGGACGGGATCGGTCCTGGGGGACTTCAGCGATCTCACGCTGTATTTGGACGGTCGGGAGTACCGGCTGCGCCGCTACGGCGACGAGTATCGGGTCGAACTGCCGGATCCGGATATGGTCGATCGGGCCATGGCTATCGCCGAATCCGGCGACATGCGCGGCGCGCAGGAGTTCGCAGCGACGATTCCGCGCGTGGAGAGGCCGATCACGCTTACGACGGGATCCCATCACTACCAGCTGTACTGGTACCCCAACGGTAACGGGCGGGAGCTGTACATGCTTCCGTTCGCTTACCTGATCCAAGACCGACGGTGGGTGCCTCGTGTATCGGTATTTCTGACCCCTCCGAATCTTCGCGAACCCCGTAAGGCTTGGAACCGAGATTGCCTGCCATGCCACTCGACCGGAGGCCGTCCGCTTTACGAACCGGGCGGCCGGGGAGCGCCTGACACGCGACTCGCGGAGGTGGGAATCGCGTGCGAAGCCTGCCACGGCCCCTCGGCCGAGCATGCCAGCCAGAATCGGAGTCCGCTGAAACGCTACCGGCACTACCTGACGGGATCGCCCGACACCACCGTGACCCAGCCGCTGACTCTTGGCGGGCGCAGGGCCAGCCAGGTCTGCGGGCAGTGTCACTCACTAAACACCCAGTACAACGGAGAAGACTGGGCTCGCTCGCTCGTAGAGGGTTCGCCTTTCAGGCCGGGCGATGATCTGGATCGGTCGACCTACGTCGTCAATCCGGACACGTTGGGCCGTTCTCCGCTGATGGAGGGCTTCGTCAACGACCGGCCCGGAATCCTGGACGAGTGGTTCTGGCCGGACGGCGAGATCCGGGTCGTGGGTCGCGAATACAACGGACTGCTCCAATCGCCGTGCTCGAAAGGGGGCGAGTTCTCGTGCCTCTCGTGTCACACGATCCATGGCGGGGCACGCGACGATCGTCTCAAGGACGGAATGCGAGGGGATGCCGCCTGCGCTCAATGCCACAGCGAAGTGGCGGTGGCGGGAAGCGCGCACACCCGCCATGATGCTGAGACTGGGGGAAGCCGGTGCATGAATTGCCACTTGCCGTATACCAGCTACGGGCTTCTGAAGGCTTCAAGATCCCACACGGTTACGAGCCCGTCGGTTTCCGCGGAGCTGTCCACCGGACGCCCCAACGCTTGCAACCTCTGCCATCTGGACCGCTCGCTGGAATGGTCAGCCGGCTGGTTGCAACGCTGGTACGGCATCGAAATCCCCTCTCTGACTCCGGAGCAACGGCGCCTCGCAGCTGCTCCCGCATGGCTGCTCCGAGGAGACGCAGGGCTTCGGGCCCTGACCGCGTGGCATTTCTCCTGGGAACCGGCCCTGCGCGCCTCGGGTTCGGACTGGCAGATCCCGCTTTTGTCGGCCGCCCTGCAAGATCCCTATGACGCGGTCCGCTACATTGCCTCTCGGTCAGCCAGACTACTCGGGGGCATCGACGAAGGAGCCTACGATTTTCTCGATGCCCCACAACAGCGGCAAGCTGCGGCAGAACGGATGTTGCGGGATTGGGAGCCGCGGGCCGGACGGCTGCCTGAGGGCCTGTTCACCGACTCAGGGGCAGTAGATCTGAAGGTAGTCGAGCAACTCTCTCGCGAACGGGATGACCGGCCGGTATATCTGGTGGAATAGCGAAGACGCAGTCCCTGACCGTATGGCCATGTCACTGGATCGCGACGCGCTCGCTCACAACCATGTCCGCTTCGGGTGGCTAATGCTCGCTGCATTCGCGGTCGTTGGCATTACGCTTGAGGCGTTTCACGGTTTCAAGACAAGTTGGTACTTGGAAGAGGCCTACGAAACCCGTAGGCTCCTGTTCACCCTGGGACATGCGCACGGGGCGCTCCTGTCGATCGTGAACGTGCTGTTCGGGGTGGCGATCCCAGCTATGGGAGGAGCGCCGCCCCGGTTGCTCTGGGCCTCGCGACTGCTGACACTCGCAACGGTCCTACTTCCTTCCGGGTTCCTGCTCGGAGGATTCGGGATTCACGGATCCGATCCCGGAATGGGCGTCTACCTCGTGCCTGTCGGCGCAGTCTGCGCAGTGGCTGCGTTTACTGCGGCGGGCACAGCCGTCAAGACCCGGCAAGAGCCCGGCGACACTGCCTCTCCGCGAAAGGAATCCGAACACCAATCGCCGCGGAGACGGGAGTCGGGCAGGCGACGGCGCCAGCGCTAGGACCGCGAACTCCCACCGCGGGCGTTTGCGTGCATCCAAACACGGGCCGACCTCCCCTTGTCCGCCCCGGTCGGACCCTTCGGTAGAGCACGCTCCCGATACCAGTCTGCACGGCTGTCTGTACATCGGCCCGACATGCCGAGGCATGGTGCGCACCCACGGAGACTCCGGGGAAATGACCGGGTGTCCGGTAATATATAGGCAGCAATGGCCAGGAAACTGGTGTTTCTGGGAGCCCTGCTGGCGCCCGCGGCGCTCTGGGGGCAAGATGATGCGGTCCGCTTCTTCGAGGAGCGGGTGCGTCCGTTGCTCGCAACTCGCTGCCAAGGCTGCCATAACGAGGAACTCAAGACCAGCGGCCTATCGCTCGCATCCAGGGAAACAGCCTTGCAAGGAGGGACTCGCGGCGTCGCCATCGTCCCGGGTAGCCCAGAGAACAGCCAGTTGATCGCCGCGATCGAGCAATCCGGACCGTTGCAGATGCCCCCCACGGGCCCCCTGTCCGACAGCGAGGTCGAAGACTTCCGCACCTGGATTCGCGATGGCGCCGTCTGGGGCAATGCCGGAGGCGACCCGGCCGCGGCCATGGCCCTCTGGTCGCTACGGCCCGTCCAGCGAGTCGAGCCCCCGAGAATCCGCAACGCCGACCTCGCTCGGAATGCGATCGATCAGTTCATCCTCGCCAGACTGGAAGCAGAGGGCCTGGAGCCGTCCCCCGAGGCGGACCGGCGCACGCTGATCCGGAGAGCGAGCCTGGACATCACAGGACTGCTGCCCACGCCGGAGGAAGTGCGGGAGTTCGTCGAGGACGACTCACCGGACGCCTACGGCAGACTCGTGGAGCGTTTGCTTGAATCCCCCCACTACGGCGAGAGGTGGGGGCGGCACTGGCTCGATATCGCCCGTTACGCCGACACCAATGGCTATTCCATCGACGGGCCCAGGTCCATTTGGCGTTACCGCGACTGGGTGATCCAAGCACTGAACGACAACATGCCGTTCGACCGGTTCGTGATCGAGCAGGTCGCAGGCGACCTCCTGCCAGACCCCACGGAGGCGCAGCTTGTTGCCACGGGTTTCCACCGCAACACCATGGTCAACCAAGAGGGCGGAATCGACTTCGAGCAGTACCGGGTCGAGGCCGTCGTGGACCGGGTCCGGACTACGGGAGCGGCATTCCTCGGCCTGACCCTAGCGTGTGCCCGCTGCCACGACCACAAGTTCGACCCGATTTCCCAGCGAGAGTTCTTCCAGATCTACTCGTTCTTCAACAGCGTGGACGAACTGGGCGGCAACCTCGAGGAAACCGTGGGCCGGTCCCGGATGATGCACCCCATCCTGGAGTTCGGGGACCCCGAGAGCCTGGCGGAACGAGACAGAATCGAGCGCGAGATTGACGAGCTGAGGACGGAGCTCTCCGAGTTCGCGCGATCCTTGGAGGCGACTTGGGACGAGCGTTTCCCTCCCGGGGACGAACCGGAGATCGAGATAGCCCGCGACATTATCGCGATTCCCCCGGAAGAGCGGTCCTCCGTCCAGGACTCCGTGCTGAAGAGGACGTTCTCCAAGCACGTAGAGGAGTACGAAGCCAAGGGCGACGAAATCGGGAAGCTGATGCGGAGCCTCCCCGAAATCGAATGGACAATGGTGATGCGCGACTTGCCGGAGCCGCGCGACTCGTACATCCATGTCCAGGGAGACTTCACCCGGAAAGGGGCCCCGGTGGAGCCGGGCACGCCGCAGGTGCTTCCTCCACTGCCGCCTGACGCGTCCCTGAACCGGCTGGGCTTGGCACGCTGGCTCGTCTCTGACGAGAACCCGCTCACGCCGCGCGTGACGATGAACCGCGTGTGGCAGCGCTACTTCGGGCTCGGCATCGTCGAGACAGAGAACGACTTCGGCTCGCAGGGCTCCGAGCCGAGCCATCCGGAACTTCTGGACTGGCTGGCTTCGGAGTTCGTTCGCCGCGACTGGAACTTCAAGGACATGCACCGGCTGATCCTGCACTCCGCGACCTACCGGCAAGCGTCGGCCCACCGCGCCGATGCCGCGGAGGTCGATCCTGGCAATCGACTGCTTGCCAGCCAGAATCGTCTCCGACTGGAAGCCGAGATCATCCGCGACGTGGCCCTGACGGCTTCGGGACTGCTCTCGCCGGTCATCGGCGGTCCCAGCGTGTACCCGCCGCAGCCTGCCGGAGCGGGTCAGTTCACCCAGGTGGATCGCAACTGGAAGGCGGACGAGGGGGCCGGCCGCTTCCGTCGGGGCATGTACACGTACTTCATCCGATCGGCAGCGCATCCGGGCTTGGTGCTGTTCGACGCCCCGATCGCACAGGAGAGCGTCACCCGCCGCAATCGCTCGAACACGCCGCTTCAGGCCCTGACACTGCTCAATGACGAATCGCAGACGGAGTTCGCTGCCGGGCTGGCCTCCCGCGTCCTGAAGCACTCCAACGAGCGCGAGGACCGGATCCGCCACGCCTTCGAGATCTGCCTGTCCCGCCCCCCGGAGCGGCCGGAACAGGAGCGACTGGCAGAGTTTCTGGGCAGCATGAGAGACGAATTCGCGACTGACTCCGAAGCGAGAGAAGAAACAGGCGCGGACTCGGCGGAGGCGGCGGCATGGACGGCTGCCGCGCGCGTGATGATCAACCTGGATGAATTTGTCACCCGCCAGTAGCCACGGACGGAGGTATCGATGAACCTCAATCGCACACTGCTAGCCCAGCGCACAAGGCGCCAGCTCTTCGAGGACTGCGGGATCGGGGTGGGCAAGCTCGCATTGACCTCGCTGATTGTCGGGGACCAGATCTACGCCAACACGTCGGAAGGGGCTCGCGGAATGCATCACGCACCGCGCGCCAAGAGCGTCATCTACCTGTTCATGGCCGGAGCGCCGAGCCAGTTCGAGCTGTTCGAGCCGAAGAGGGAATTGCAGAAGCTCAACGGGCAAACACTGCCTCCCTCGATGCTCGAAGGCAAGCGGTTCGCGTTCATGGAGTCGTTCGTCAAAAAGCCGCCCAAGCTCCTGGGTACACGGAGGAAGTTCGCGCAGTACGGAGACTCCGGCCAATGGGTTTCCGAGTGCCTCCCCCACACCGCACAGATTGTTGACAACGTGACGTTCGTGCGCTCCGTCCACACGGAGAACTTCAATCACGCCCCCGCAAAGATCTTCATGAACACGGGCACGCCGTTCTTCGGCCGTCCGAGCATGGGCGCGTGGGTTAGCTACGGCATCGGCAGCGAGGCCAAGGACATGCCGAGCTTCGTCGTCCTGCAGTCCGGGCCGCGGGGCCCCCGGGGCGGGGCGATGAACTGGACGAGCGGATTCCTGCCGACGGCGCACCAGGGAGTGCCGTTCCTCAGCGGGGGCGCTCCCATCCTCAACATGACAAGCCCGGAGGGCTACGACGAGCGGCGACAGGGAGCGACGGTGGATGCGATTCTCGACCTGAACCGCCTGAACATGGGAAAAACGGGCGACCCGGAGATCGCCACGCGGATCGCGGCCTACGAAATGGCGCACCGGATGCAGACGAGCGGTCCGGAACTGATCGATTTTTCGACCGAGAGCCAGGCCACACTCGACCTGTACGGTGCGAAGCCGGGCGAGAAGTCATTTGCCAACAATTGCCTGCTCGCCCGCCGGCTCGTCGAGCGCGGCGTGCGGTTCGTGCAGCTGTACCATTCCAGCTGGGACCACCACGGCGGTCCCGGGGAGAGCCTAGACAAGGACTTGGACGAGGTCTGCCTGTCGGCCGACCAGGCCTGCAAGGCACTGGTGATGGATCTAAAGCAGCGCGGCATGCTCGAGGACACGTTGGTCGTTTGGGGCGGTGAGTTCGGCAGGACGCCCATGGGCGAGGTCCGGGACACCATAGGCCGGAACCACCACATCGACGCCTTCACCATGTGGTTCGCGGGTGGAGGCACCAAGCCGGGACAGAACATCGGCGAGACCGACGAGATCGGGTTCTCACCCGTCAAGGATCCGGTCCACGTCCATGACATCCAGGCGACGATCCTTCACATCCTAGGCATCGATCACACGAAGCTGACCTTCCGGTTCCGCGGCCGGGACTTCCGGCTGACGGATGTCGGCGGACACGTGATCGACAAGCTTCTCGCCTAGCTAGCGAGTCGGCCGTCCGCAAGCCGCGCAAGCGCGGCCCAGCCCCTGTAGAGAACCGCCATTCCGTACCGCCATGAGCACCTTGGTACTCGTCCGCCACGGACAGGCCCGGCCGTTCTCCGAGTCACCGGATCAATTGAGCGAACTGGGTTGGAAGCAGGCCCGCGTGCTGGGCCGCTACTGGGCCGACGAGCGGGTAACGTTCGACGCGGCATACCACGGATCCCTCCGGCGGCAACGCGAATCCTGCCATGCGGTGGAGGCCGAATTCCGGAAGGCCGGACTCCCCTTCCCCGGGCCGCTAGAGCTCCCAGGACTGAATGAATACGGCGCGCAGGATTTGGTCACTTCGATCGCTCCCAAGCTGGCCGATCGGGACACGGAGTTCGCTCCGCTCTGGGAAGCCTGGCTGCATGCATCGGCTGACCGAAACCGGACGTTTCAGCTGATGTTCGAGGCATTGGTCGCCCGCTGGGCTGACGGCCGCCTGGCCGAGCCCGAACTCGAACCGTGGGAGGACTTTCGCTCCAGGATCGCGGAAACGCTGCGCCGAATCAGGGAAGGCCACCGAGGCGGCCAACGCGTGGTGGCATTCACGTCCGGCGGTCCGATCGGCGTGGCTGTGCAGGAGTGTCTGGGCGCTCCTCCGGGGGCAGCGCTGGAAATCAACTGGAGAGTCCGCAACACATCCTTGACGAGTGTTTTGTACAGCGGCCCCCGCGTCTCCTTGGATGCGTTCAACGAGTTGCCGCACCTGGCGCAGTCAGCGCACCTGCTCACATTCCGCTAGCCGGGAGCAGGTGGCCGCTAGGTGTACGGGCTCCTTGACGTGCCGGGCCGCTGTCTAGCAGGTCTGTGTCTGCTTTCCTCGGACTCACCGTTGCAGTGGAAGAGGCTGAATGCGCGTGTTGGAGTCGGTTGAGGCGACCATGCACTCCCACCCAGATCCTTGGACGGCTCCGCAAACGAGCAATGTACACTGGACCCGCAACACAGCAGCGAAGGAGATCAAGGAGACCTCCATCACTGGAATTCTCGAATGGGTCACAAGGGGGGACCGATTCCATGGAGCGACGAGATTTTCTTCGGACAGGCACCCTGTCAGCCCTGGCGTACCAGCGCGTGGCCGGAGCCAACGACCGCATCGGCATCGCCTTGATCGGCTGTGGCGGCCGCGGCCGGGGGGTCACTTCGTACGCACCGCGGATCGGGGGTGCCGAGGTGCGTGGAGTCTCCGACGTGTATGTACCGCGCCGCGAACAGGCAGCGGAGCAGTTCGGGGCAACGGCCAAGGGCTATGCCGATTACCGCGCTGCACTCGACGACAAGACAGTGGACGCCGTCGTGATCGCGACGCCCGATCACTGGCACGCTCCCATGACAATGGAAGCCGTCGCCGCCGGCAAGGATGTATATGTCGAGAAGCCGGTCACCCATGAGCTTGCGGAAGGCGAGAAGCTCGTGGCGGCGGTCGAATCATCTGGACAGGTGGTGGCAACGGGAACACAGCAGCGGAGTTGGAAACACTTCCTTGAGGCGAAGAAGCTGATCGATGAGGGAGTGCTGGGAAAGATCACCTTCGTTCGCTGCCACTGGTCGCAGAACTACTCGCAATTCAGGGCGAACCTTGCGGAGAACGTCGATCTCAGTCAGCTCGACTGGGAACAGTGGCTGGGTTCCGCACCGGAGCAGCCCTTCGACCCGGTCCGGTTCCGTTTCTGGCGATTTTTCTGGGATTTCGGAGGCGGTAGCGTCACGGACCTGATGACGCACTGGATCGACGTAATCCAGTGGTTCATGAAGAGCGCGAAAGCGCACGAGATCCACGCCGCCGGAACAACGTATACGCAGGACTGGCTCGAGGCCCCGGACACCGTCACCGCGACGATGATCTTTCCCGAGGGATACATGGCGGCCTACGAAGGCAACATGACGTTCGGCCTGCTCGGCGGCGGCATCGTTTTCCGCGGCGACAAGGCGATGATGACCTTGACCCGTTTGGGCTATGCGGTCTACGACGAAGGAGCGCGGCCGTTCGAGGCGGTAAGCCTGCCGGAGCCGAGTCACCGCTTCTCCCGTTCTGAAGACACGTCGGCGCTGGAGCGGATCGATGGAAACGGCACACTGGGCAACGTGCGCAACTGGCTGGACTCCATACGAAACCGCGGGACCCCAAACGCCCACATCCGGGCCGGTGTCGAGGCAGCCGCCACCTCGCACTGGGTGAACAAGGCGCTTCGCGACAACAGGGTTCTGACCGTATCGTGATCGACCGCCACGTCCTCGGGCGCTCCGACTGCTGCGGGCAGCCCTGTCACCGCACCTCCTCCGCGCAGGGGGGCTCGGAGACGCGTTAGCGGGCTCGGGGGACACGTTCCGGGGCCGAATTCCCGGTTCGGCAGCTGGTCGGTATTGCAGGAATGCCAGCGCCTCGGTAGACTGCGAGTGCCCTAGGGCCTTTCCGTGAACGGGTCACGGTCACAAGACGATCGCGGCCCGCGCCCAGGAGGAGAAAGAGACCGATGGAGAATCGACACCGCAGGGTCGATCGGCGCACCCTGCTGAAAGCCATGAGCGCCGCTGGCGCGACCACGACGGTGTTCTCGGCATGTGGGGACAGCGCGGCAAGCCCGCCGGGCATCGCCGGTGGAGAATTCGGCAAGACCGTCAAGCTGGCTACGGCCGGGCCGGGCGGTAACAAGCAGTGGAGGCCCGGATTCGCCCTGCAGTACCTGCCGCCCGAGGACATGCCGACGAGCGGGGAGGCATCGGCCACCCTTGCCCGCGAACCCAAGGAGAAACTGCTGGAAATCTACCGTCTGATGAGCACGAGCCGGAAGTGGGAGACCACGATGAAGGACCTGTTCCTTGGCGGCGAGGACGGACTGTACGGAGCGTTCCACACCTACGTCGGCGAGGAGGCGATCGCGGTCGGCTCAATCGGGGCTATCAACGAGGACGACTACATCGCGAGCACTCACCGCGGGCACGGGCACCTGATCGCCAAGGGAGGCGACCTGAACCGGATGTCGGCCGAGATCTTCTTCAAGGAATCCGGCTACAACAAGGGCTACGGCGGATCGATGCACATCACCGACATGTCGAGGGGCATCATGGGCATGAACGGGATCGTCGGGGCTAGCTTCTACATGGCGGCCGGGGCGGCCCTCCGAGGGATGATCCGCGGGACCAAGCAGGTCGCCGTGGCATTCTTCGGCGACGGTGCAGCAGCCTCGCCGTACTACTTCAGCGCGGTCCGCAGCTGCAAGAACCTCAACATACCGGTCATCTTCGTGAACGAGAACAACTTCCAGTACATGTCGATCCCCGTCGCCGACACGGTGCCGACCAAGTACATCTCGGACTACACCAAGGGCCTCGACCTGCCACATCACCTGGTCGACGGCAACGATGTGGCCGCGGTCTACCACGCCACCAAGCAGGCCGTCGAATGGGGACGGGCCGGCAACGGCCCGAGCGTGATCGAAGGGCTCACTTACCGTTGGTACGACCACAGCGGATTCGCCGGTGCGCGTGTCGGGACTGAAGGCGCATCGGGCCTGCCCTATCGCACGGACGACGAGGTGAAGGCCTGGATGACTCGTGATCCGATTCCCCGCTACAAGCGCTGGCTGCGCGCCAAGGGACTCGCGTCCGATGAGGAACTCGCAGGCATCGATTCGGCAGCCCAGGCCGCAGTCGACGAATCGGTGCGGTTCGCCCGCGAGGGGCAGGATCCGGATCCGGCCGCCGGAGTGCTCCACACTCACGCCGAGGGACCCGTCCTTGCGAGTCAGTTCTACAACCGCAAGGGCACGGCGACGACCTAGACGAAAGGAGATTCGGACATGGCGAGGAAATCCTACTACTACGCGCAACTCGAGGCCGTCGCCCAGGAAATGCGGGCCGACCCCGAGATGGTCTACTACTACGAGTACCAGAAGCCCACCACCATCGCTCCGAACGGCGAGGTGTTCGACCTAGTGGGTGAGTTCGGCGACCTCCGCACGTCCGGCCGAGGATGGCCGATCGACGAGTCGTGGATTGCCGGCGTCGCGATCGGCGTCGCGGCCGCCGGTTCCAAGGCAATCGCCCGACTGCCCTCGATGGCGCAGATCTTCGCGATCGAGTTTGTCTACAACCAAGCCGGCAAGCTCCGTTCGATGACGGGCGGCCAAGCGAGCATGCCGTTCGTGCTATGGGTCGACGGGGCGGGACGGCGTCGCGGCAGCGCGGGGCAGCATACGGACGTGGGCGCCGAGTGCCTCTTCGCGAACCTGCCCGGCATCAAGGTGGTCGTCCCGAGCAACGCCTTCGACGCCAAGGGGCTGCTGATTTCGGCGATCCGCGATCCGGATCCGGTGGTGTATATCGACTATCCGGAAGTCAAGTCGGGCACCCAGCCCGACGTTCCCGACGACGCATACGAGATTCCTTTGGGCAAGGCCTCCATTCGCAAGAACGGAAGCCATCTGACTCTCGTCGCCTGGGCTCCCGCAACGGTCGAAGCGTCCCGCGCTGTGACCGAGCTTTCCCAGAAGGGAATCAGCGTCGAACTCATCGACCCTCGTTCGCTCAAGCCGCTCGACGCCGAAACGATCGTCACGTCCGCGCGCAAGACCGGGCGACTGCTCGTGGTCGAGCACGGGCACTACACGGCGGGTTTCGGCGCCCATGTCGTCGCCGAGGTGGCGCAGTCTGCACCGGGCGTCAAGACTCGCCGGCTTGCGTTCCCGGACGTGCCGGGCCCGGGAGCGGCAGGAATGATGTCCTGGCTGCGCCCGGATGCACCGAAGATCGTGGATGCCGCCATCCAGCTGGCGCGGGCGTGATCGGGGTCCGCACTCACTAACCGTCCCGACTGCCGGTGTTTCAGCTTCCGTGACCTGGCCCCGGCTGCTTGGGTCAAGGCCGGGCGAACCTCTGGGGCGCGATTGCGCTTGGTATTCTCCTAGTCTCCTATGAGAATTCCTGCGCTCGCGATTCTCGTCGCTGTTCCGCTGTGGTCGGAGCCACTGCTCTGGTATGCCAGCCCCGCCGAAGAGTGGGTCGAGGCCCTACCCGTTGGCAACGGACGCCTCGGAGCCATGGTCTTCGGAAAGACCGGGAACGAGAGAATCCAGCTCAACGAAGACACCGTCTGGGCTGGGGCCCCGCAGGAGCGCGACATGCCGGGCGCGTTCCGGCACCTTCCGGAGATCCGACAGATGCTCTTCGACGGCAGGTATGTCGAGGCCGAGCGCAAGACCGAGGAGTTGCTCATGGGCGAGCGGATCTTCCCGAAGGGCTACCAAACCCTCGGGGACTTGTGGCTCGATTCAGACTCGTCAGCGAGCCCGAGCAGCTACCGGCGCGAACTCGACCTGGAAACGGGCATTGCGCGCACCGAGTGGGCCGATGGCGGCATTAGCTACAGCCGGGAGGTTTTCTCGAGCGCCGCACATGACGTCCTGGTCGTTCGGATCGAGGGGGATCGTCCCGGGGCGGTTTCGACCCGGGTCCGTCTGGACCGGGCGACTGACGCCGCGACGACAGCCGCTGGCAACGAACTCCTGCTGAGGGGCCGTGCCGGCCACGAAGGGGAACAACTCGGTGTCCGATTCGAAGCGCGGCTGAGGGCCCACGCCTCTGGCGGCTCTGTACAGGCTGATGGTGATGCGATCCGAATTGAGGGGGCCGATTCGGCCACGTTGATCCTCGCGGCAGCAACGGATTACCGCGGTCAGCACGCGGGCAACGAAACCACCCGGCGCTTGGACGCAGCAGAGGAAAGGGGCTACGTCGGTCTCCGCAAAGCCCACGTCAACGACCACAGGGCAATTTTCAGCCGTGTTTCGCTCGACCTAGGCGGACATGACAACCGCGAGAATCCCATTGACGAGCGCCTCGATTCCGTTCGGGCGGGCGGAAGCGATCCGGATTTGGTGGCGACGTACTTCCAATTCGGACGCTACCTGCTGATGGGCTCGTCCCGCCCGGGGACGATGCCCGCGAACCTGCAAGGCATCTGGAATGACAAGATCGCTCCCCCTTGGAACTCCGACTACCACATCAACATCAACGTCCAGATGAACTACTGGCCAGCGGATGTCACGAATCTCTCGGAGATGCAGGAACCCCTTTGGGACCTGCTCGACAACCTGCGGGTCCGCGGGCGACAAACTGCGAAAGCCCACTACAACTCACGCGGCTTCGTGGCGCATCACACAACCGATGCCTGGTGGTGGACGAGCCCGATCGGGCGCGCCCAATACGGCATGTGGCCGACCGGCGCCGCGTGGACATCGAGGCATCTCTGGGAGGCCTACCTATTCAACCAAGACAAGGCATTCCTCCGATACCGCGCCTATCCGGTTCTGAAGGAAGCGGCCGAGTTCTTCCTGGACTGGCTTGTCGAAGATCCACGCACCGGAGAGCTCGTCAGTGGCCCTTCGACATCACCGGAAAACGCCTTCCTCACCAACGACAAGGAACAGGCGCGACTCACGATGGGTCCGGCAATGGACCAGCAAATCATTTGGGATCTATTCACCAACGTCTTGCGGGCCGCGGACGAACTGGGAGTCTCTGACGACTTCACCTCCGAGACCCGGGCGAAGCTCGCGAAGCTGGCCGGCCCGCAGATCGGGAGCGACGGCCGCCTGATGGAATGGCGGCAGGAGTTCGAGGAGGCGAACCCTGGACACCGCCATATCTCGCACGCGTTCGGACTACACCCCGGAGCCCAGTTCACGTTGCGAGGAACTCCGGAACTCGCCGCGGCGATACGAAAGTCAATCGAACACCGGCTGTCTAACGGTGGCGGCCATACGGGGTGGAGCCGGGCATGGCTCATCAACCTATGGGCGCGGCTAGAAGACCGCGAGAAGGCTCACGAGAATCTCCAGGCCCTGCTCGCAAAGTCAACGCTGGACAACCTGTTCGACACCCACCCTCCGTTCCAGATCGACGGCAACTTTGGGGGCACAGCAGCAATCGCGGAAATGCTCTTGCAGTCACATGCGGGAGAGCTCCACCTGCTGCCGGCGTTGCCAGCAGCCTGGCGTCACGGCTCGGTCGAGGGACTGAAGGCCAGGGGCGGGTTCGAGGTCTCGATGTCTTGGGCCGAAGGCAACCTGACGGAGACAACGATCCTGTCGAGATTCGGCAACGAATGCCAGGTGCGGATAGCCCGGGCCGCTGAAGTTCTCGCAATCGGAACCGAACCGGGGAAGACCTACTCGCTCGATGACTTCTCGAATGCAGGGCAATGAGGAGACACTTGGTCGGAGTCTGCTTCCGGCGGACAAAGGATGGACCGCGAAACGTCAAGACCTCCGACTCCTACCGATCCGGGAAGAACGTGGTCGCCGCGAGCAGGATGGCGCCTTGATCAGCCGAATGACGAGAACCAGGGTCAGTGAACCTAGATTCCGCCGTTGAAGAGGCGTTCGAACGGGTTTCGTGAGCCCCAAATCCCTGATATATAAGGGACTATGGCAAGCGAACTGAGCACGACGAGCGCTCACCCAGTGGGTGAACGCGGGAGAGGGCCTTAGGTCCGATTCCGGAGACGGTCCCGGTGGACAGTTTCGCCGGCAATCTGGCGGTGCGCTGGGCGCTGTAGAGAGTCACATTATTCTGACGCCTCAGTCTCAGATTATTCCGGCAGCAGTTGAGCTGGGATTCTCGGTTTGATTGGCTCCTGCCGGAAGAGGAATAGGCCTGCGACTGCCTGAAGGCACCTGTAGGATTTGGACTTACAAGCCTGTCGAAGAAGCAACCGTGTCCGAAATAAACTGATTTCCAACCTCTTTGTCGTCAATTTAATTCGAGAAAAAATGGCCGTTTTCGGTCAAGATAATGTGAATTTCTACAGCGCCGGAGGAGGCGGTCACGCCGCTGGGGCAGCTGCCGTTTTTCATCGACTTTCTCAAGCAGGCGGACCTGTTCGAGGCGCTGGTAGGGGAGGCGCCGCTGGCCTACACGAACCCGAACGCGCCGGCGGTGCGGGACGTGCTGGGGACATTGGTGCTGGGCCTGGTGGCGGGGCAATGGCACTGAATTAGGCTGGACCAAAGCCGCGTTTCTTGAGCATGGTCCAAT
>CAYWUV010000058.1:0-37518 GCA_964461235.1 uncultured Bryobacterales bacterium
ATCCGGCATCTGCGGCGGCAAAAACCCAAATCAGGCGGCATTTAGAATTGCTGGGGTGGCCTTGCAATCCGCCCACCGCGCCGGGAGGCTGTCTCCCCTCCACGACAGGCTCTACTTCCAGAACCCCCGGCCGGTTTTCGAACTGTACGACCTCCAGGAGGACCCGTACGAGCTGGAGAACCTGGCCGGCACGGAGGCCGTCCGGGCGATCGAGGATGCGTTGAGGCAGGAACTTGACAGATGGATGATCCGGGAGAGCGACTACCTGCCCCTACCGAGCCACGTCGCGGCTCGTCAATGAGCTCGCCGCTGGCAGCTCAGTCCGGCCGCGTCACTGCCTTGCGGAGGCCGACTGGGAGAACAGCCACTCCATCGGGTCCGGTTCCGGGTCGCAGCGATCGCTGCTGCATCGGGTGGTGCCGTTTTCGCCGCCGGGGATCATCTTGGCGCCAACGCCATGCCCGTCGCCCGACCAGGTCGTGAGCTTCATGTTCCCCCCGAGCCTCGTCATCTCGGCAAACAGCTCCTGCGCCTTTTCGTACGGGCAGACCGTGTCCTTGTCGCCGTGAAGGGCCCAGATCGGCACGTCCTTGATCACTGCCGCGTCGATGAATTCATCATCCTGGGACCGCCCGGTCCCTGCCGAGGGCAATGCCGCCGCGAAGTAGGCGGGATCGATCTGCAGGAGGACGAACGACCCATGGCCCCCCATAGAGTGTCCGAGCAGATAGATCCTGTCCGTGTCGACAGCGTCCAGCGAGGCGACCAAGTCCTTGATCCTCTCGAGGTCTGCCGCGTCCCATAACTCAGTCGTCTGGGGAGCGAGGACATAGCTCGGCCATTTTGCGCGGATTTCCGGCTGGGCAAGGTGCCTGGTCCAGACTCGCAGCTGCTTGCGGTTGTCGGTCCCGCGCCCACCCCCGCCGTGCAATGAAACGATGACCGGATAGCGCTTGCCTGGATCGAACTCGTAGGGCCTCATCAACCGGTACAGCATCTCGCCATCCGGATGAGGCTCGTAGAGGCGAACCCAATCCTCCCCCTCGGCCGCATTCTCATCCTGCGCTTGGGCAAACATAATGCTCAACAGGAATGGGGCGGCCACTACGAGCCAGCGGGATTGTCGCATTGCCGATACGCTCACGATGCCTCAATTGTCGGCAGGGACGCCGGACAACCGGCAACTTGGCCGTCCAATTCAGCGGCGTTGTTCCAGCGTGAGCCTGCCATAGTGCGGATTCGACTCCCATACGGGAGGATGACCGAGAGCTCGGGGGTCGGCAGTCGCCAGCAAGCGCTGGTCGAGCAGGGTTGCCAAGGAGACCTGGACAGCGGCGTGCTCGGCTTGGCCGGCGATGTTGCTCATCTGGCTCGGCCCAAGGTCGAGGTCGTAGAGTTCCTCGGCCGGGCGCTTCGCGAACGCGGCTCTGTAGTAACGTGCGAACTCCGGATCCCCCTCACCAGACCGGATGAAGTCCTTGGCGGGAGATGGGTCCACTTCACCGAGGATCGGCGGATCGCCCGCTGGCCACCGGTCCGGCTCGAGATTCCGTATGTACAGATGGCGCTCGGTCCGGACTGCGCGCATGGGGTACCCAACACGACCGGCCCGCCAGGGAGTGTGGCGTTCGCGGGCGAGTACCACGTGGTCGCGGGAGGGCTCGACCCGTCCCTGCTTTCTTGAGACCAGCGGCGCAAGGAGGCTCCGGCCCGTCATCTCCGGCAGGGGTTCCAGTCCGGCGGCCTCGAGGATCGTCGGGGCCAAGTCGACCAGGCTGACAAGATCGTCCACGACCCTACCGGCAGGCATCCGCTCGGACCAGCGGACAGCCAGCGGAACTCGTGCCCCGTAGTCGTACAGGTCGGCCTTGGCGCGAGGGAACGGCATCCCGTTGTCACTGGTGACAATCACGATCGTATTCGCGAGCTGGTCGCGCTCTTCCAGGAACGCGAGGATACCGCCCAGCTCTCGGTCGAATCGCTCGATTTCAGCGTAGTAGTCGAGGATGTCACTGCGTATCTCCGGCACGTCGGGAAGGAAATCCGGAACCGGGACGTCGTCCATGCGCAGGCCGCTCGCGATGCCCGAGCCCTTCTCGTAGGGGCGGTGAGGGTCGGTGCTGCCGAACCAGAAACAGAACGGAGATCCTTCCGGAACGGTCGCGTGGAACGCGCCAAAGTCATCGAACCTGGGGCCAGCCGGGTTGCGCGAGCGTCCGCCAGCCTCCACACTGCCCGGGCCCCACCCCTTGCGCATATACCCGATCGAGTACCCGGCTGACTCGAGCAGGTCGGGATAGGTTTCGAACCTGGCGGGGAGGGAGCTCCAGAGGTTCACACCCGCCTCGAGGCGGTAGCAGTCCTGACCAGTCAGGATCGCGCCACGCGACGGCGTGCAGGACGGAGAACTGCAAAAAGCATGGGAGAAGCGGACTCCCTCGGCAGCGATGCGGTCAAACGCGGGCGTGCGGACGACGGGGTCACCGGCAGCGCCGGCATGAGCGAACGACTGGTCGTCCGAGATGGCAACAAGGACGTTCGGCCTGGACACCGGGCCCGCCAGGCGGCAGCCGAATGCCGAGACCGCGCCGGCAGCGACGAAATCCCGTCTGCGGATCCAGGCTCCCCGGAACCGGGAGGACGGGGCACGTTGCGAAACGCGAAGCGATCCTTCAGGAGTCGCCGAGGGCCAATCCCCACGAGGGTACCGCTGCCCGTTGGCAGGGGTGAGGGCCATGGAGTCTCCTATTGCCCGTCAATCCGGACCACGCCGGCGGACCTCGCGGCCGTCATCCTCGCTCCGGCGGCAACCGTGCGCCGGGCTAGTTCGTCAATCCTCCACTCCTCCGCACCCTTCACGTCCGTGCGGAACGTGTTCGCAATGGGCTCGGTCCAGTGCTCGGCGATGGCCCCGGGGCCAAGAATGACACCCATCACCGGGCCTACATCGCCCGCGTTCGTATCGGTGTCCCAGCCCGCCATGACCGCAATCGCAATTGTCTTGTCGAAGTCGCCGTCACCGTAAAGCAGCGCCAGGGCGTTGACCGCGTTGTTCGGGAAGACGCGACGGTTCTTGTCGCCCTCCGGAGCCCAGACGGCGTCGAGCTGCTCGTGAGCCTTTTCCCAGTCGTCGGGCCATTGCGCGTGCCACTCAATGACGTCCCGGATGCAACGCGCATAGTCGCAGTCCGCGGGGATCACGGCGAGACCCGCCTCAAGGAGCTTGACGGGGTCCGATTCGAAGAAAGCCTCGGCGGTCAAGGCCGCCATGAACATCTCACCGTAAACGCCGTCCGTGTGGAACGCGACTTCCGCGTCGATGCGCCCGTACTCAGCAGCCGCTTCGGGATTGCCGGGCAGCAGGTAGCCCCAGAACTCGCCTTTCATCTGGCCTCCCATGAATTCGCCCATTTTGTGTTGACCGGACTCAGGGGGCCTGACTCCCTGCTTCAGCAGCCGCTCTGCCACGCGGACGGCACGCCCGCAGTTCCGGGCCTCGAAGACAGAGAACGAGGCGAGCCACTTGTCCGCGATGTCCTGACTCGTGATGTCCGGCCCCTTCTCCTCGATCAGCAGGAGGTTCGCGACCTGATAGAGCGAGTCGTCATCCGGGCCGAACCCAACCCGGCCCCAGTCTTCGGCCGTGTACCACTCTTTCCGGTTGGGATCGCGATGCGGAGGAAGAGCCTTGATGTACTCCGTCAGCGGCCACTGCCCCAAGCCCTCCAGGTAGGGCTTGAGGTCCCCCTTGTGCATGCCCTCCACGCTCATCCCCAGTGCCCCGCCGACCGCGGCCCCCAGCCACCCGCCATGCACTTTCTCGTAATAGTCGGCAGCGGAGATCACGCGTTCCGCGGGGCTGGCCTGATCCGTCGGGGACGGATGATCACCGCCCGCACAGGAAACGAACGTTGCGATCATCAGAATGGAAATCGAGACTGCGGCGGGAAGATTCATCGTCGTTCTGCGCTGCCAGCACCCGAGGCTAGCCTCCGGTGATGATGTCACATACCGTAGTTCACGGGTCAACCCGCCCAGGCCCGCGCCGCGTGACGCGGATCGACGGGGCGCAGCAACTCGCGCCAGCCGGGCCCACTGGAGACGACCCCGGGCCAGTTTTCGGTCTCTCGGTCGCAACAAGGCTCCGGCTGGCCAAGCGGAGCGCGGGGCCGGCGACACCAATTGACGCTGGCCCGCGCCTATAACTGTCTACGATGGGAATCATGCACCTTGCGAGATTGGCTCGAGGAGTGTCTGCGCTACTGTTTTGCGCGACGACCTGCCTAGGCCAGCAAACTGGAGCCAATATTCACGGAAGCGTCGTCGACGCGAGCGGCGGTGGGGTCCCCGATGCCAGCATCACCGCTCGGCGCATCGAAACGGGCACGCTACGGACGACCTCAAGCGGTCCCCTTGGCTACTACGCGATACCGGCCCTGCCGCCAGGCAATTACGAACTCACCGTGATGGCTGACGGCTTCCGCAGGGCGTCCGGCGAGCCGATCCTGTTGGAAGTCGGCGGGGACGTGGAGGTCGACTTCCGTCTTGAGGTGGGCTCGGCCTCCGACGAGATCACCGTGTCCGGGATCCTCTCCACGCTTGACGCTTCCGGGGCCTCAATGGGGATGGTTATTCCCAACCGCTTCATCGTCAGCCTGCCTCTGAATGGCCGGAACTTCCTGCAGTTGACGTTGCTCGCGCCAGGAACGACCCCCGCCGCCGTGGGTTCGCCGGGCAGCGAGCGCGGCCGGTTCGCGATGCAGACGAACGGAGCCCGGGAATCGACCAACTCGTTCCTCTACGACGGCGTCTATGCGATCGACCCGATCCTGAACAGCTTCGCGTTCGTACCGCCTGTCGACGCGGTCCGGGAGTTTCGGATCCAGACGTCCAACTCCGAGGCCGGCCTAGGGCGCAACAGCGGAGGCCAGGTCTCGGTCGCCATCAAGCAGGGGAGCAACGAGGTCCACGGCACGGCCTACGAGTTCCTGCGGAACGACCGGTTCGACGCCCGCAATTTCTTCAGCCGGCCGGGGGACCCCGTGCCGGTGCTGCGCCGCAACCAGTTCGGCGCGTCGGTGGGAGGCCCGCTTGCGAAGAACTCGACGTTCTACTTCGCGAATATCGAGGCCCTGCGGGAGGATCGTGCGGTAACGCGGACCACGAACGTGCCGACCGAGGCGGAGCGGAACGGCGATTTTTCCGCCTCGGGCAGCGGGGCACCCGTCAATTTCTTCACCGGCCAGCCCTTCCCGAACGGGATGCTGCCATTCACCAACCCGGTCGGGGGCGCAATCGCCAACCTGTATCCCTCTCCCAATAGCGACGTGCCCGGCCAGAACTTTGTCGGCGCCCCCGTCGGAGAACAGAACACTACGAAGTCCGACATTCGGCTGGACCATCGAATCTCCGCGCGCGGGCAACTGTCCGGCCGCTACAGCATCTCCGACAGTGCGGGCCTGGAGCCGTACGCGGCACAGCAGTTCTCGTCGGTCCCGGGATACGGCAACAACGTGGACCAGCGCGGGCAGAACGTGATGGTTTCCGAGACTCACTCACTGGGGACCGCCTGGGTGAACGAAGCGCGATTCGGGTTCAACCGGATCGCGAACCAAACCCTGCACGAGAACAGCGGCACCAACCTGAACAGCACCGTGGGGCTGCCCGAATTCACCACGCGGGACATCGACCGCGGGTTGAGTTTCGTCCAGGTCACCGGCTACTCCTCTCTCGGCGGAGAGTTCAACAACCCCCAGGTCAGCACCATCACGACCTGGCAGTTCTCCGACACGCTGAGCTACACCCGAGGCAGCCATCTGTTGCAGTTGGGCTTCGAGCAGCGCGGCATCCGGCAGGACGGTTTCCGGAACGTGCTGTCCCGAGGCAGCCTCTATTTCACAAACCTCGCCTTCACGCAGAACGCTCTGGCAGACCTCCTGCTCGGGTTCCCCAGCTACACGCTCGCGGCGCGGAGCGACACGTTCCAGCAGGCACGGACAGGGGCCATGAACGGATTCGTGACTGACACGTGGCGGCTGTCACGGAACCTGACCCTGTCGCTGGGTCTGCGCTACGAATTCAACCAGCCGGCCTACGACGCGGAAGACTCGGCATCGATATACGACCCCGCCAGCATGCAGATCGTCCGGCTGGGAGAGGGCGGCCTGCCCAGAAGCGGGTTCCACGCGGACGCCAACAACGTCGCCCCGAGAATCGGCCTCGCCCTACGGCCGGCCGGCACGGACAAGCTCGTGATCCGGACGGGCTGGGGTATCCACTACAACTTCGCGGACATCGCTTCGGGGCAGGGCGTGTATTTCAATCCCCCGTTCTTCGAGTCCCTCCTGTTCATCCCTTCGCGAACATCGTTCATCACCATCGCCAATCCCTGGCCCGAGGGGCAGAACGCACCCTTGCCGCCGAGCCTGACGACCTACGATCGCAACCTGCGCACCAGCTACGCGCAGCAATGGAACTTCACCGTCCAGACGGAACTCATGGACAACACGGTGTTCAGCATGGGCTACAACGGGTCGCGCGGGACGAAACTGATCGGCGCGCGGGACATCAACCAGCCCGATGCTTCACCAGTACAGCCGAACTACCGGCCCCTGCCCGCCTTTTCCGACATCAACCTGATCGCGTCGTCATTCGACTCCGTCTATCACAGCCTCCAGGCGCAGTTCCAGTGCCGGTTCCAGACGGGCCTGACCGGACTCTTCTCCTACACATGGTCGAAGTCCATCGACAACGCCTCGAACTTCTTCGCCTCGTCCGGGGACGCCAACTACGCGCAGGACAGCAACAATCTCTCGGCGGAGCGCGCCCGCTCCAGCTTCGACGTGCCGCACCGGTTTACGGGAAGCTTCGTCTACGAGCTGCCGATCGGCCCCGGCAAGGCATGGGGCGGCGGACTCGCCGGCGGCGCGGCGAAGCTGCTCGGCGGATGGCAGCTCAACGGGATCGTCACGATGCAATCGGGACAGCCGTACTCGGTGGCCCTGCCCGGGGAACTCGACAATTCGAACACCGGCCGGACCAGTTACGGGTTCGGTGCCGGGGACCGGCCGAACGTTGTGGGCAACCCGAACCTGGCGAACCCGGACCCCCAGCAGTGGTTCGACCCGGCGGCTTTCGCGCTGCCGCCGTTCGGCAGCTTCGGGAATGCCGGCCGCAACATCGTCCAAGGCCCGGGGCTTGCCAACGTGGATTTCTCGGTTCTCAAGAACGTCGAACTCGGGGAATCGACTTCGCTGCAGCTGCGGGCGGAGTTCTTCAACATGCTGAACACGCCGGGTTTCCTGAACCCGAACGTGTTCTTCGGGACACCCGGATTCGGACGCGTGCTAGCAGCTCGGGACGGACGCGAGGTGCAGTTCGGCGTGAAGCTCATCTTCTGATGATCAACCACATCAATTGCTTCCATGTCTGCGTCCGGTCGGTCTGGAACGTTGGTGCGTTGCCAGCCCTTCCCCAGCGGCGGCGCCCAGTTCGATCGTGGCTGCTCCGGGTCGACCACCCGACTCATGGGGTCCGGCTACTTCCGGGAAACCACTCTGTCCACGAATTCCGCGCACGAGCCCTCTCCGGGATCGGTCGACGCGCGCAACAGCTTCTGACACGGTGATCCCCGCGTCAGAGCGAGCGTCGATCGACGCACCCCAAGCGGGTGCTCATCCGCCGCGCAGTGCGGTCAGGGCCTCATAGAGCAGGTGGGCCGCGACGTCTGGCCGGCTCCCGCGACGCGCGTCCTCAACGACGTCCTGGGTACGGACTACCCCGTCCGGCACCGCGCCCCGGAGCAGGTACGCGAACGCTCCCGCTAGGCGGCCTCCGGCCGCTCGGTCAACGGTGCCGGACGGGCGGCGCGATCCAGCTTCCGGACCGGCTTCGCATGGCCTACAATGCAGGCATGCCCGCAGGAGCGTCGCTCCGAGAGCAGGCCGCGGCGGCGGTCGGCGGGACCCGTGCGCAGAGGCTCTACTTCGAGGACGTGTGGAGCTGGTCGCGAGAGCAGGCCGAGGCGCTGCGGAGGCGCGACTGGGACGCGCTCGACCTGGAGAACGTGATCGAAGAGATCGAAGACGTGGGCAATCGTCACTCCGACGCATGGACGTCGCTGTGCAGGCACGTCCTCTCGCACCTGCAGAAGATCGAGCACAGCGGGTCAGAGGAGAACTACCGCCACTGGAGCGGGGAGATCGAGGCGTGGCGCGATGACATGTTCGGCGTGCTGGCCAGCAATCCTGGCATGAAGCATCGGCTCCCCGAGATGCTCGCCAAGGCATGGAAGCTTGGGCGCAAGGATGCCGTCAGGGAGTTGGTTAAGCAGGGTCGGCCGGATGGGCTGGCGGCCGAGAAGAGCCTACGACGGCAATGGCAGTCGCGGTTGCCGGAAGGCTGCCCGTACCATCTCGAGGACGTGGCGGGCTACGACCCGCACGACAAGGATGCCGAGCCGTGCGACGACGTCTGGCCCGCCCCGGTGGCGCGCGCCCTGAACGAGGGGCAGGGGGCGGACTACCCCGTCCGGTACCGCGCCCTGGAGCAGGTGCCCGGTCGCTCCCGCTAGGCGGCTTCCGGCCGGTCGATCAACGGTGCCGGACGGGCGGCGCCATCCCGCTTCCGGACCGGCTTCGCATGGCCTACAACGCAGGCATGCCACCGGGAGCGTCGCTTCGGGAGCAGGCCGCCCCGGCGGACGGGGGCCGCGCGCAGGGGCTCTACTTCGAGGACGTCTGGAGCTGGTCGCGGGAGCAGGCCGACGCGCTCCGCCAACGGCGGCTCGAGGCGGTTGACTGGGACAACGTGATCGAGGAGATCGATGACGTGGGCAATCGTCACTCCGACGCATGGACATCGCACTGTACGAACGTCATCTCGCACCTGCTGAAGATCGAACATAGCGGCTCGGACCGGGATCTCAACCGTTGGAGGAAAGAGGTTGAAGCGTGGCGCGTGCAGATGCACCGCAAGCTGCGCAAGAACCGCGGCATGACGGGCAAGCTCGCCGAGTTGCTGCAGGAGGCGTGGGAGGACGGGCGGGCAGATGCCGTCACGGCGCTGCCGAGGCGCGGCGGGGAGGACTACGCGGCCGAGAGTCGCCTTCGGCGCAGCTGGGAGATGCGGCTGCCTCCGGACTGCCCGTACGCCCTCGTGGACATCGCCGGTTACGACCCTCGCGACAAGGATGCCGAGCCGAGCCGCGACGTGTGGCCAGCACAGGTGGCGCGCGTCCTCAACGAGGGGCTGGGGACGGACTACCCCGCCCGGATCCGAGTCCCGGAGCGCGGCGGCGGGCGAACCCGCTGACGGGTTCCATACCGAGATGGTCCAACGTCTTGCGCTCGGCGGAGGCCTCCGCTGGCGAGGCGCGCACTACATCTTGTGACCGGAGGGGGCGGTCGGCCGGGACCCCGCCGGAACAGCCGGAAGCAGCCCCCATATGTTGGGTCGGGGGATTCCGCTTCCGCGGCGAGGATCTGGCGGTGCCAGCTGAGCAGCAGGGCCGCGGTCGCCACCGTGTGGTGCATGGCCTTGTTCCGGTCTCCGTCGCTCTGGGCCCGCAATGCCTTGCCGCGCAAGCTGGCGCGGAAAGTTCCGGGGGCTTGGCTGGACCTGCCACCGGAGTGGCTTGACGGTCTAGCGGGGATCAGCGGCGGTGCTCCGGAGGCCTAGCCGTCGAGCAGTGGGGATGCCGTCCCGGGTTTCGTCGCCTACAATGCAGGCATGCCAGCGTGAGCGTCGCTGCGGGAACAGGCCGCCGTGGCGGTAAGCGGGACCCGGTCGCGGGCACTATACGACAGGGACTTCTGGACGGGGTCCCGGCAGCAGGTCGCCGCCGTACGGCGGCGGGACGTGGGTGCCATCGACTGGGAGAACGTGATCGAGGAGATCGAGACCCTTGGGCGAAGCGAAGAGCATTCCTGGACGTCGTACTGCAAGAACGTCATCTCGCATTTACTGAAGATCGAGCACAGTGCGGCGAAGGAGGCCCGCAACCACTGGCGGCAGGAAATCGAGACGTGGCGTGTGGAGATGCATCGCACGCTCCAAGACAACACGGGGATGAAGGCAAAGTTCCCGGAGATGCTCGGCAAGGCCTGGAGCCGGGGGCTTGAGGACGCGCTAACCGCATTGGCCCGGGAGGGCGATCCCATCTACGCGGTCGAGAAGCGCCAGTGGCGCAACTGGGGCTCCGGTTGCCGCTGGAGCACCCATACAGCCTCGTAGAGATCACCGGCTACGACCCGCACGACAAGCGGGCCGCTCCGGACCCTGATGTCTGGCCGGCTGCCGTGGCACGGAAGCTGAACGAGAACTTGGGGACGGACTACTCCGCCCGATTCGGTTCTCCGGAGCCTGAGCACGGGCGAACCCGCTGACAGGTTTCGCTCCGGAGCAATCCGACATCTTGCGCTCGTCGGAGGCCTCCGCCGGCGCATTCGTCCCAGCAGCCGCACCCAATGCAGGTGCGTGCGCCATCGGATGCTGGGGGGATTTTGTGTTTGACGGGGACTCGCGGGGCTGGCGGCGTCCGCATCCGTCTCATCCTCAGCTATGGGTGACCTCAGTAAGAGTCCTGCGCTTGCGCGATCGGTGGCAGCTGTCGCTGTGCGAACAGCGCATTGAGCGCCTCCGCGATCAGGGGTTGCATGATGCGGTCCTCGATAAGCTGGGGTGATGGCGACTTCGTGGACTCCTTCAAGGAGTAGGTCCGCATCGTTCCTCAACACTTCCCGCAATGCGTCCCGCAGGAGATCGTCCAATTCACTTTCCCCGAGTCTCGCTAGGGTCTCCCTTCTGTGTCGTGTGGCGTCCTTCTCGCGCAGTCCCATACCGATGGACCCAGCCTACAGCGTCGCGGGTTGATCTCCCCGGCGATTCACGAACGCCTTTTGGGTGGCCGGGGGACGCTGTCATCTCCCCCGTCGTGCTGTGGGTCGCTACCGGGCCTTGGCCGGGGCGGAGGTGGCGGCACCGGCCTCTCCCGCGGCGGCCAGCGCCGCTCCTGCGCCATGCCTCGCGGCCGTCGGCCTTCCGGTCCTTCAGGTTGAGGCATGGCGCTCCGTCCAAAACCGGTCTGCCTCCCGTTCGCTGCGCCTCGCCAGCGATTTCGACAGGGGCAACTCGAACGGAGCCCTTTCAACGATTATGGTCTGGCGACGCACCAACGCACGCCACTGCTCCCGCAACTCCGCGTCGTCACGGCTGTACACGTCCGCCCAGAGATCTTCCCAGTCAACACCGACTTCGCCGAGCTTCCGACGGATGTCCGCGCAGCGGGCCGCTTTGTCTTGATACCGGCCAATCACCAAGATCAGGCTCGCCAGAGCTGCGGCGGCGGCTGCTGCCGCCGGAACCCAGTCCGGGAAGCGCGAAAGCAGTGTCAGAACTGAACCCGAAGCCGCGCCGGCGGTCCCGACCGCCAGCACCTCGCTCACACGGTTCAAGCGATGGGACAGATAGCCATAATAGCGGCACATTCGATCCGAGTCGACGACCTCATCCCAGATGAGGCGCACTGTGTCGTCCGTCGGCGGCATCATGGGCGCTCCAGCACGTAATCATCATACGCGCTCCCTCCATTGCGGCCAGCAGTTCCAAGAGTGGCGGTCGTGGATGGTTCGGGTGGGATTGGCGGAGTGATTGGATGGCGGGCAGGTGGGCCATCAGTGCGCAGTGGCTGCGCGAGTCGGTGCAGGCAGACGGTCCCGGGCGGCCTCGCAGGGGAGACGGGGCGCTCCGGCACGCGGCAAGGCGCAGGCCCGCCGCGGCTTCCCGCGGAAGCCGACGACTCGCTGGGCTGCGGGCCGGCTGGCTCATGGCGATGCGGCAGCGGCCGCCGGGGCCATGCCCGGCGGCGGCCGTTTCCTCAGCAAGGTCTCGAACAGGTCCGTCCAGCCCCGGAAGCAGAACCACTTGATGAGAATCCGGAGTTCGTTGAAGAACTCGCGGCGGGGTTGCGGCTGGAGGTGGCGCCGAAGCAGCGGGCGGCTGTGGTGAGTGCGCTGACACGGTTGCAGAAGCGCGTTTTCCAATTGCTGGGGATTCAAGCCGCATCCCGCGCCGCTGGCGGAGCTGCTGGCGACCGAGCCAGCAGAAAGCTAGTCACCGTAGCCATGTTTTTCGCGGGTCGAATCGTCGCCGGATCAGCTGTGGCAGATCTCTTCTGCACGGCATCAAGTGACTTGCTACCAAGAACTTACCGTTTCGGCGTTACATTGGCCACAGCGTGGGGATTCAGAACCTGTGCCGTGGATGTTGGGGTTAGACGGATACCCCAGACAATCGTTCTCGCGCCGGAACTGCCTGAGTGCTTTCCGAACGAGAATTGCTGCCCTCCTCCGAAGCCTCGTTGGGTAGGCGTTGTCGACCGTCGAGACCCTCGACGTACGCAGGTGCTGATACAGTGATGATCCGGCCGTCTCAGCCTACCTGGTCCCAGATCTTCGAGAATTCGTAGACCCCCTTCCGATTCATGATCCAGCGGGCGGCCTTCAAGGCTCCGCGGGCGAAGCCGACGCGGCTGCGGGCGGTGTGGCTCACGCGGATGGTGTCCGCTTCGGAGTCGAATCCGATCTCGTGGATTCCCGGGAACTGCCCGCTTCGCTGCGTCGCAACGTCGACCGGGCGGGAATAGCCCGCGTCGCGCATCGCGTCGAGCAGCCGGAGCGCCGTACCGGATGGAGCATCCTTCTTGTACTTGTGGTGGGCCTCGTACATGAAGGCATCGTAATCGTCCTGCCCGGCGAAGGCCTGCGCGGCAGCCTCGACCACGCGGTAGAAAGCGTTCACCCCGATCGAGAAGTTGGCTCCGTAGACGAGGGCCGATCCGTGGCCCTCAACGGCCCCCTGAACGCGTTCGAGTTGGTCGAGCCATCCAGTGGTTCCGATTGCCAGGGGAACGCCGAGTTCCGCCAGCCGGACCGCGTTGTCAGGAACCACGTCAGGGATCGAGAAGTCGATCGCGACGCCAATGCCTTCGAAGTTCTCGGCGGTGAGACCGATTCCTCCCGGATTGTTGAATTCATCCAGTCGCAAGGCCACCTCGAACCCTTGGGAGGGAGCCAGTTGCTCCAGCAGTCGGCCCATACGGCCGTAACCGACCAAGGCCAGCTTGTCAGCGGGTTCGCTCACTGCAGTGATCCTTTCGGGGGCTGCGGTTTCTCGAAGAAGGTCCGGTGGAGACGCCGGACCGTATCCTCCAGGCTCTCTTCGTCCACGACGAAGCCCACGTTGACCCTTGAGGCCCCCAGGGAGATCATCCGGATGCGGATGCCCTCGAGTGCGTGGAAGACCCTTGCAGCGATGCCCGGAGTATATCGGATACCTTCGCCAACCACGCACACGATGGCCTTGCCGGGAGTGGCGTCTGCGTGCGCGAACCCGGCGAGGTCAGCCAGAATGCGGTCGAGGGTATCCGGGCGGTCGACTGTCATGGACACGCTGACCTCGGACGTCGAAACCATGTCGACGGCGGTCTCGTGCTTCTCGAAAACCGAGAAGATACGGGCCAGGAAACCATGTGCCATCAGCATACGTGTGGAATAGATGTCGATCAGCGTGATGTCTTCCTTGTACACGATCGACTTGACGACGGTTTCCGATTCCGGCGGCTCTCCGAGGATGAGGGTGCCCTCGCCGCCAGGGCGTTTAGAGTTGAGCACGCGAATCGGAATGCCGTGCTCGATCGCCGGAAGCATGGTTGACGGATGCAGGATACGTCCGCCAAAGTAGGCCAGCTCAGACGCTTCGAGCAGGGACAGGACCGGAAGACTGCGGGCCTCCTCGATCAGTGAAGGGTCTGCACTCATGACGCCGTCGACATCCGTCCAGATCTGCACTTCCTCCGCCCCCAGGGCGACTCCGGCCAACGTTGCCGTGTAATCGGATCCGCCCCGCCCCAAGGTCGTCGGCGAGCCGCCGCCATCGCGGGCGAGGAATCCTCCGATCACCGGGACGACACCTCGGGCCACGAGTGGCGGCACACTCTGCCGTAGGCGCTCCGTAGTCGGCCCCACGAGTACCTCGGCACCGCCGTGCCGAGCTTCGGTCACGAAGAGTTCCCTTGAGTCGAGGTTGACGGTCTCGAAGCCCCGGTCTCGGAGCGCCAAGGCCACGATACGACTGGAAAGGCGCTCTCCGCATCCCAAGAGCTGGTCGTGCGCCGCCGAGGGCGGGACCTCCCCGCTAGCAGCGAGGGAACCAGCGAGCCGGGACGCCTCGTCGAAGATCTCGTCCAGGTGCTCCATCGCCTCGCGGGCTGAACGCACAGAGAGCACGGTCCGTACTACTGTCTCGGTGCGTTCTCGGAGTGTCGCAAGGAGCGCTGTCCCCTCTTCTACGCTCGCGTCCCCCGCCTCCACCAAGCGATCCGTCGTATCGCCGAGAGCCGACACGACCACCAACGGCTGCCGCCGCCTCCTGTCGTTGACGATGGTGCAGGCTCTCTCGATCGCTTCGGGACTTCCGACAGAGGTCCCTCCGAACTTCATTACGATCATGCTGGAATTCGCGTGTGCAGGCAGGGATCGGGATACTCGGAAACGTCGGGGCAGCACCCCCGGGCCAGCCGTTGACAACCTGATTGAAGTGGGCCATCGCGGCCTGCGGAGCAGTGCCCCGAACCGTGATCACAGCGGCCCCCTAGCGGACGCCGGAACCTGCTCTTTCATTGTGCCAGCCTCTGCGACCCGCTCGAAGAGTGAGCGCTCGAGAACGAAGTCGGCCCAGCGACCTGTAAGGCCAAATGTAATATCCGTATACTGGTACATAGTCGGGGTGTTATTCCCGGCGGTGCTTCGGAGCGTCATTCAAGAAGGCTAGTTGGAAATTCGATCGTTTCGCTGGACAAACTCGAGAGGGGCAGAGTAAGGCTATGCGTTTCAGTTCAGAACGGCGGGGGTGGCTCTGGGCGGCCGTCGCTGGGGCGCTCGCAACGACGTTCGGGACGCTGACCAGCTACGCGATCGCGTTCCTCATGCCTGCCAGGCGTGGCTCGAGGACGCAGCGCATCTTTCTTGGCTTCGCGTCATCGTTCCAAGCCGGCGGAAGCCGGGTCTTCGATCTTCCCTCCGGCGACCGGATGGTTGTCGTCCGGTCCGAGGAAGCGGATTCCCAGACCAGCATCCCGTTCCGGGGCTACTCGGACCGCTGCCCGCATCTGGGCTGCAAGGTGCACTACGTAGCAGCCGAGGACCACTATCTCTGCCCTTGTCATCAAGGCATCTTCGACGAGGACGGCATCGCCACGGCCGGACCCCCGGCACAGGCCGGGCAGCGGCTCGCCCCGTACCGTCTTGAACTGGACGGCAACTCACTGTACGCGGTGGTGCTGGTCGGATGAACGGCCCAGTTGGCCGAGCCCTGAGCTGGGTGGAATCCCGGTTTCCGGTTGACCCGGGAATGTTGACTGCGATCGGGAGCGAGCCCGTCCCAGGCCACCTGAGGCGCTGGTGGTGGTGTATCGGCGGGACGCCGGCCTACCTGTTCCTCGTACAACTCGTGAGCGGGGTGCTGCTGACGTTCTATTACGTGCCGAGTCCGGAGTTCGCCTACGAGAGCGTCGTGGCGATCAGCGAGGACGTTCGTTTCGGAAGCTACCTTCGCAGCATCCACAGGTGGTCGTCCCACCTAATGATCGTGGCCATGCTGCTGCACATGATGCGGGTCTTCTTCACCGGTGCCTACCGGCCCCCGCGCGAGCTGAACTGGATGATTGGCTGCTGCCTGCTGCTGCTCACATTGGGGGCGGGATTCACCGGGTACTCCCTGGTATGGGAGCAGCTTTCCTACTGGGGCGCGACGGTGGCCGCCAACCTGCTTGCCGCAGTGCCCCTAGTCGGTGACCAGCTGGCGAGCTTCCTGCGCGGAGGCGACGCAGTCGGGCAGAGCATGCTGACGCGCCTGTTCGTGCTGCACATCGGTGCCATCCCGACCATGATGCTGGGCTGCGTGGCGATCCACATTTACCTGGTGCGGGCGCACGGGGTATCGGAATTCGGGTCGCCGAAGTCGGCTGATTCCGAGCCGTTCCCGTTCTTTCCCAACCACTTCCTGACCGAGGTCGCGCTGGCGTTGTTCCTGATGTTCCTCGTGACCTGCCTGGCGATCATCTTTCCGGCCGGGGTCGGAGACAAGGCTGATCCGATCAACACGCCAGAGCACATCAAGCCAGAGTGGTACTTCTTCTGGGCATTCCACTGGCTCAAGCTGATGCCCGATCAAGTGGCCGTGGTCACGGAGGGGCTGTTCCTGGCCGTGATCTTCTTCTGGCCGCTAATCGACAACTGGATTCGCAAGCGGCGGCCCGGCAGCGAAGCGAGCATGGTCTTCGGTGCCGTGGCGGTCATCGTCTTGCTCGTGCTGACTCTGCTGGAGACCCTGCACCTCACCACCTAGGAATGGAGGACTTACCGTGACACTGGAAACGAAACAGGTCGTCATCATCGGACTTGCCGGCTTCTTCATGGCATCCCTGCTGGTTGTCGCCTGGGTCGAGGGCGGCCGGCAGCGGGTCGTGCGTGCACCCGATGCCGTCGTGACCCGGGAGAATTCCAAGTGCGTCGACTGCCACCGCGTGAAGTCACCGGGCATCGTCGGCCAGTGGGAGATCAGCGAGCACGCCGCCTCCGGCATCGGCTGCATGGAGTGCCACGAGGCGGCAGCAAGCGATGCGGACGCTTACGAACACGAGGGGGCCCTGATCTCGACGATCGTGTCCCCGGTGGACTGCGCGGAGTGCCACCCGCAGGAGACGGAGGAGTTCGATGCCAGCCATCACTCCAAGGGAGGCGAGATCCTGGGAAGCCTGGACAACGTCCTGGCCGAAGTGGTGGAGGGTTTCGTGCGCTTCGATGCGGACGGTAACCGAGTGCAGGCGTCCGCAGCCGCCGTGAGCGGGTGCCTGCAGTGCCATGGATCGGAGGTTAAGGTCCTGGAAGACGGGAAACTGGATCCGGCGACATGGCCCAACACCGGAATCGGACGGATCAACCCGGACGGATCCCGGGGCTCGTGCACGGCCTGCCATTTGCGGCACGACTTCTCGCGGGCCCAAGCCCGGGCTCCGGAGAACTGCGGGCGCTGCCACCTCGGACCCGACCATCCGCAACTGGAGGTCTACCAGGAGTCGAAGCACGGCATCGCCTTCGAAGCGAACCGCACCCGGTTCGAGCCGATGATGGCCGAGAAGGACTGGGTCCCGGGCGTGCATTTCGAGCAGGGTCCTACCTGCACCACCTGCCACATGAGCGCGACGCGGGACCTGCCGCTCACGCACGATGTCGGGGCGCGGATTTCGTGGACGCTGAGGCCTCCCGTTTCGGAGAAGATCGACGCGGCCGCAATCCAGCAAGGCAAGACCGTGAAGAGCTGGGAAGACCGTCGCCGTGACATGCGCAACGTCTGCGAGAGCTGCCACGGGCCGGAGTGGGTCGGCAACTGGTACCAGCAGTACGACGCCCTGGTCGACCTGTACAACGACAAGTTCGGCCGGCCGGCGACGGAGCTGTTCAAGATGGCACGCTCAAGCGGCCTACTGACCGAAGTGGAATTCGACGAGGAGCTGGAATTCACGTACTTCTTCCTCTGGCACCACGAGGGACGCCGGGCACGGCACGGGGCGTCGATGATGGCTCCGGACTACACGCAGTGGCACGGGATGTACGAAGTGGCTCATCGCTTCTACATGGAGATGGTTCCGCAGCTGAGGGAACTGATCGATCACAACCGGTCCGGGGCGAAGGCCGGTGCAGCGCGGCAGCTTGAGGCGAAGCTGGAGGAGGTCCTAAACTCGGAGATGCATCGCTGGTTCCAAGGAGGGACGAGCGAGGCCGAAAAGGCGGCGCGGAGAGCCGCTCGCGAGGCGTTCAACCAGCGGTACACTCGCTGATTCCACCCACTCCAGCGGCCGTGGCCGGGCCTGTGCCGAAGCCTGGCCATGAGCGACTGTTCGCTCATGACGGAGCCCATGGCGCGAATCGAAGGGATCCAAGCGGGTCTCAGCAGCCGGAGTGCGCGCTTGATCGAGCGCATGCGAGCCAATAACGGAGGGACGTCCTGCGGCTGGCCAACTACGAGGAGACACAACCGGCGGGCTGCTTGGACTCGAGAGGAGAATCTCGGAAACGGACCGGCTATTGTGTCTCTTGCGATGATCGTGTTGGCAGTCCCACCGGCTCGAGGCGAGGCATCTCCAATAGGAGACGGAATCCTTGCCCGCGCTGGCGCGATTCTTCGTTGGCGTCTCTGTTAGGATGAGGGCTAGCAAGCGCCGCAAGCGGAGAGGTGGCCGAGCGGCTTAAGGCAGCGGTTTGCTAAACCGTCGTAGGGTTATAGAGCCCTACCGAGGGTTCGAATCCCTCCCTCTCCGCCATATAATCTGAGTATAATTCATTGAGAATAAAGAGTTTAGTGTACTGACGACCGTTTGCATGGGGTGCACTGGACGGACGCTATCCGACCTGCGAAAATGAGTATACTAGCCGCGTGAGCGTCACGATGGAGTTCTTTGTCATAGCAGTAGGAGTGTTTCTTGTAGGCGGCACGATCTACATTGCTTTCGCAATATTCGTTGCGGGTCAGTACCAGCACGTACATGCATCCCGCCCCGACCAGAACGATGGCGAAACAGTAGAGAGAGAGTTTATCCGTCTGCTAGACGACGCCCGCAGAGAATTCATCGTCTACGACGATGGCAACCGTGTCCCGGATTCAATCTACGACAGCGAAAAAGTCGTCAAGAGAGTCCGGAAGAAGCTGGATACGCACCCGAAGTTCCAATTGCGCTGCCTATTCAACTATGACGTGCCCGACCTCAAATTCAGGCAGGCATTCAGCGGAAGCGATTCTAGAGTCGAAATCAAGATTCTCGAAGGCGAGAATCCACGAGCCGAGCCGGGCCTTGCAACTCAATACAAGGTGATCGATAAGGGAGCCAAAGCCTATCTATCATGGCATCAACCAAGCAGTACCCAAAGGACCTACCAAATGATCGACTGCTCAGGTGTCTTGGGGGTCCTTGTCCCGTATGTAGCTAGAGAGGTGGTAGGAAAGTACAGAACCCACTTCAATCGCGAGTTCCGTCGCGCCCGCGCCGCCGCCTGATTGAGACGCGACACTTCCCTTATCCGTACGTCCAGGCTCAATCAGTGGCAGATGCGTTTCCCCCGATCTACCTGTACGCCCTGCTAGCAGCTACAGCGGGGTTGCTAGCGGGGCAACGGAAGAAAGATGGAGTTTGGAGGACCGCATGGGGCAAGTCCCTGTCTTGCGCGCCCTTCTTCTTGGCTTGGGTTCATATAGCCGGATACATAGGCTTCGACTTGTATCGTTGGCACATATCTTGCAGGGGCTCGGGTCCCGTTCCCGGTGAAGTTCGGAACTTAGCGCTCCACGCTTCGATCTTGGTGTTGTTCTTGGTCGTTGCCATGACGGCTCACGTCAAAGCCGTATCAAAGCAAGCGATCGAAACCCCTGTTTCCGAGGACTTCCGTTCTAGGTCCAACCAGCCCAGGGAGAGCGCAAAACAATAGATGCCCAAGCGCGCTTGCCGAATACCCCCACCCACACCGTGTTCCGTAACTTCGAAAACGATCTCGCTTCCGGACAGCACTCGCGCCTCCGGTGCCATTTGCCTCCACGACCCAACGCCAAAGCCGCTACCAGAAACGAAACGGAGTGTCGACGGACGGCCGGACAGGACGCCCCGCGTCACGGAACACCGGACGAAGGCCGCAGCGCGAGAATCTCCTAGCGATAATGGACAAGATCAAGCTCGCGGACTACCAAACGCTTGTAAGACCTTGAATCGGCGTGAGGTTGTGGCGCCTTCCCTCTCGATCAGCTCAATCAGCGGTATCCCGGCGGGGCCGAACCTGTGTGATCGGCAGTAGTGTGGAGGCTTTCGCATGAACGCTGCAGGACTGCAAGGGAGGACAGCCCTCATCACAGGCGGCAACCACGGCATCGGAGCTGCCATCGCGAGGGCTATCGGCACCCAAGGCGCGAACGTGTTCATTACCTATTTCCGCCCGGAGACTCCCTATTCGGAAGGCGAACTCCGTAAGGCAGTTTCGATGGGAATAGGGGGAGATGCGCTCTATCACGCCAACCAGCAGCAGACCCCCGAACACATTGTGTCTTCGATCACTTCAGCCGGAGGGCGCGCCTCGATGCTGGAACTCGATTTCTCCGCGAGTGAATCGGCTTCAGCAGCACTGGACGCATGCGAGGCCGAGTTTGGCCAGGTAGAGATTTTGGTGAACAACCACGCCTATTGTTCGCTCGAAACCTTCGATCCGGCCAGCGTGGGAGGAAGCCAGTACGACGCAAGCGTGCAGCTGACGTCTGCTCGCGGAATCGATCGGCACTTCGCCGTTAACGTCAGAGCTACCGTAATCCTGATGGCTGAGTTCGCTCGAAGGCACATAGCGAGGGATGCAAGGTGGGGCCGGATCATCAACATCAGCACCGACGCAGCGGACGCCCACGGCCTGAATGTCAGCTACGCAGCCAGCAAGCATGCAATCGAATCCTACAGCCGGTCTGCGGCCTTGGAGCTTGGCAAGTACGGGATCACCTGCAACGTCGTGGCACCGGGACCAATACAGACTGGCTACATTACTCCAGACTTGGAGCGGGAGATTATCCAGCGCACGCCCCTCCGTCGGGTTGGGACACCGCAGGACGTAGCGGACGTCGTCTCGTTTCTGGCCTCCGACCAAGCGCGATGGGTGACCGGACAGCTCCTCTATGTCGGGGGCGGGTTCCGAATGCCCCAGTGAGTGCCTGAGTTCATCCTGAACTCCCCTCGGCAAGAGTCTGTTGTTGGAAGCCCAGGAAGAACCACCTGCGCCTGGGTCGATGGCGGAGTTGGCATGGGACGCTACGGTTCTGGCCGGAGTCTTGGTCGACGGGAGCGAGTCCGAATCGGGCGGAGGCTGACCTTACCAAGCCCGCAACAAGGCAGACAGCGTCAACCGGGCCGAAACCGGACGTGGACTGTCCCCAACGGCGGGGCTGCGCGCGACGCGACAGGCCGATAGGCGTCGGACCTCGGAGTTGTCGACCAGTAGTAGCAGACTGGTGCCTTCGGAAGGGAGCCACCTGAGCCCATTGGCGAGCCGACCCAAGGATTCTTCGGTTGTCGGTGCGCCGTCTCCTCGGCATCGCCCGCGAGCAACCCACTCAATCTCTCGAGGGCCTTGTAAGCCTCCGAGTTGAGGCGAAAGATCGCCCCCCGCTGATTCCCTAGCCGTCTCAAACTTCACGTCTCATATCAGAAGGGACCTCCAGTTTCCTCGAACCCGACTACACTAGGGTCGGGTGTGAACCAGTGATTCGCGTCACAGCCGTTCTGGTGCTTTTTGTCGTCGGCGCGAACGGCGCTGAAGCGCCGGATACGTTCCGCCAGTACTGCTTCGGATGCCACGGCGATGCCGCAGCGAACGCCGGCGTCAACCTTGAACGCCTAGTCGCTGAGCCCTCGGTAGCCGACAGCTTCAAGCAGTGGAACAAGGTTGTTGCGGCGCTCGAGCAAAACACCATGCCTCCTGCGGGTGTGCCAGCCCCCAGCGAACTCGACCGCAAGGAAGCTGCAAGCTGGATACGCGCATCACTCTCCGACTACGCTGCCAAGCATGAGGGCGATCCCGGCCGTGTCACGATCCGCCGGCTCACCAGCGCTGAGTACGCCAATACGATCCACGACCTGACCGGGGTCGAGCTCGACCTCGACCACCACTTCGCGGGCGACGCGGTCGGCGGCGAGGGCTTTTCGAGCTTCGGCGATGTACAGTTCATGGCCGATGCGAATCTCGAAAGATATCTCGAGGTCGCCAAGCTTGTCGCAGACCACGCCGTGATTGGATCGGGACCGTTGCGATTCGGCGCCCACCCCGGCCAGAGCGGATACGAGCTTGCTGCCATTCAGCTGATTCACGATCTCTACCGCAAGCATGGCTTCCGCGCCGTTGCCTCTGAGGGCGGCAAGGCGTTCGGGCTCGAGAAGTACGCCAACGCGTTCTACGCGGCTTGGCTGTACCGCTATCTCGACGACGGCACGTCTCTCAACGAATTGGCCTTGCGGGAAGGCCTCAATGAGCGATTCCTGGCACACATCTGGTCTGTGCTCCAGCAAGAGGACGCGCCCCACCCGACCTCGGAAGTGATTGCCAAGTGGCGCGCGCTGCCCGCCACGGGCGACGAAGAGGTCATCCGCGCGAAATGCGTTGAACTCCAGAACTTCGCCATCAACTGGCCGAACTGGCTCTTTGCGACCAGCGGTTTGCTGACCGATGGCGGGGACGAGCTAGCAACGGTAGTCACGGAGGAGTCACTCGTGGGGAGCACCCACGCCAAGCTTAAGTTCAACCTGAGGGACCGTGGACAGGGTCTGGGAGACCTGCACCTGTCCGTTACCCAGGTCAACCCCAGGGCTAAGTCCAAGCCGGTAGTCGTGTGGCGGGATGCGACCGTTGAGATCGGCGGCAATCGGCTGTCCGAGCGGTCGTTGGTCGACGTTTTGCCTGTCCCGGAGGTCGAGCGGATCGGGTTCGGTCAGGGTGCCGGGCTCGGGCCTGGCGATTTTGCGACGACCGGCGACACGAAGCTGCAAGTCAACGTGCCGGTTCCGGAAGGTACGAAGAGACTCATGCTCCGCGTCAATGTCGAGGTCGATCTCCCCCCGGAAGACGCCTCGGTGCTGCGGGTGGTCATCAGCGATCGGGAAGACGGCACGACGAGCCGTGATGCGAGGGCACTGTTGGTCCGTCCCGACAGCCCGGGATTCGCCCGCTTCAAGTCCGGCGTGCTCCGCCACATCGCGAACCTGCCGCCAGCTTCCCACGGCGAGCCCACTCCATCGGATCGCGATCCGATCCCCGACCCGTTCGACAACACCTATAACGAGCCCGAACGGGATCTGTTCCACTTCCGCATCAAGTACTACCGTCAGGACGACTTTCTCGTCGAAAGGATGCTCGATGACGAAACCCGGGTGCGGCTCGACCAAGCATGGATCGACTTGATGGACTCCTTCGAATACCACGATGAGTTCTTCCACTTCACGGCCAACAAGTTCGGCCTGGATCTCGATAGCAAGCTGAGCGATCTCGCTGAAAGCGAGATCGCCGCGTTGCCGGACGAGCCGCGCGGCTACGCCGAGGTCCTTCGAAAGGAATTCGACGAAGTTCAGGCGGCCCAGCTGGCCGCCCGACCGGGCCATATCGACGACACCCTGGCCTTCGCAGCCAAGGCTTGGCGCCGCCCCCTCACACCGGAAGAAGCCGATGGGTTGCGCCGGCTCTATAACTTGGTCCGCGAGCAGCGCGGGCTCGATCACCGCCCTGCCATACGGGCCCTGCTGGTGCAGGTGCTGGTCGCTCCCGAGTTCCTCTACCGCCTCGAACGCCCGGAGCGATACAGGGGCCCCGCGCCGCTGACGTCGTGGGAGTTGGCGAGTCGCCTGAGCTACTTCCTGTGGGCCTCTGCCCCGGACGCCGATCTGCGGCGTGCCGCGGAATCGGGCGCATTGGGTGACAAGCGAGAAATCGCCAGACAAGTCCGTCGGATGCTCGCCGACCCCAAGGCCCGGCGCCTCGCAACGGAGTTCTTCGGGCAATGGCTCGGGTTCTACCGCTTCGACGGGCACGCAGGCGTCGACTCCAAGCGCTTTCCCGAGTTCACCCAGGACGTCAAGTCGGCGATGTACGACGAAGCGGTCTCGTTCTTCGAATACATCGTCCGCGAAAGGCGCCCGGTGCGCGAGATCTTCTCAGCCGACTACACCTTCCTCAACGAAGCGCTCGCCAAGCACTACGGCATCGAAGTCGAAGCTTCCCGCGAGGCCCGGCTCGTCGAGGGCGCGGACGCGTTCCAGCGTGGAGGGGTAATGCGGCTGGGGGCCGTCCTGACCGCGACCTCCGCGCCATTGCGAACCAGTCCGGTCAAGCGCGGCGACTGGATTCTCCGGCGCGTGCTAGGGACGCCGACTCCTCCGCCTCCTCCCGACGCCGGCTCGCTTCCCGGCGACGAGAAGAGCTTTGGTGCGCTGACCGTGCGCGAACAGCTCGAGGCGCATCGGGCCAACTCGGCTTGCGCGTCTTGTCACTCGCGGATCGACCCGCTGGGCTTCTCGCTCGAAAACTACGATGCGGTCGGCCGCTGGCGTGAGACCTACGACAACGGCAAGCCCGTCGACGCGTCGAGCGTCATGGCCGGGGGAACGCCGATCACGGGCATCGATTCGATGCTCGCCTACATCGAGAGCCGTGAGCGTCAAATCCTGCTGAATCTCTCCGAGAAGCTGCTCGGCTACGCGTTAGGGCGTACAATCATTGCGTCCGATCAACCTTTGCTCGACCGCATGGTCGCCGGCGGTTTCGACGCGACGTTTGAAGGGTTGGCTCTCGAAGTCGCAACCAGCCGTCAGTTCCGCTACCGACGCGGACTCGAAGATCAGATACCGGTCGAGCTGGCCAAGGGAGAATGATGCAAGTGGACCGCAGACAGTTCTTACGTGGTACGGGAGTAGCGCTGACGCTGCCGTGGTTGGAGTCGCTGCCCGCGGCAACGAGCGAACCACCAACTCGTTTCGGGCTGGTCTACTTTTCGAACGGTGTTGAACCGGCACATTGGTGGGCAAAGGGCGAAGGAGCCTCGATGCAAGTCGGTCCCGGTCTGGCTCCGATGCAGACTCTGACCGAGCACTTCACCTTCCTGAAGGGACTGTACAACCAGAAGGCCGTCGCAACAGGGAGCGCACACTTGGGCGCCATGCCGAACCTGCTCTCCGGCGCCGAAGTCAGCCTCGACCCGGCCGTGATCCGCGTCGGCAGGACGATGGACCAAGTCCTCTCCCAGCGAGTCGGGAACCGTACGGAAATCCCGAGCCTTGTATTGGGAATCGAGCCGAACGAATTGCGCCTCGAAGACGGCGTTTCGATGATCTACGGATCCGCGATTTCATGGGCCTCGGATGTCAAGCCCGCCACGAAGGAGATCTACCCAGCCCGAACGTTCGACCGCCTGGTGGGAAGCGAGCAGGGACGCGAACTGGATCGCAGCATTCTGGACACGCTGCTCGATCAGGCCCGTAGTCTCAAGAACAGGGTCAGCCACAGCGACCGACCGAAACTCGAGGAGTATCTTGAATCGATCCGCGACATCGAGCGCCGCATCGACCTGGCCTCGAAGCAAGAGCGCCTCGAGGGATGGAGACCGACTCTGGAAGAACCGGACATGGAGCGTCCCGCGAACGAACTCCCCCAGGAAGTCCCCGAGCATATGCGGCTGATGCTCGACCTAATCGTGCTGGCGTTCCAGATGGACAAGACGCGGATCGCGACCCTGATGCTCAACAACGACCTGTCGCAGATGAACTTCGGGTTCCTCGACGGGGTGGAAGGGGCCTTGCACCTGGACTTGACGCACAACGGCAGGGACCCCGAACTCGAGGCCATGTACCTCAAGACGAACCAGTTCCACGTGCAGCAGTTCGCGTACTTGGTGCGCAGGCTGAGCGAAATCGATGAGGGCGAGAAGTCGCTGCTTGATTCGTCAATGCTGATCGGGTGCTCGAACCTCTTCGATGGCGACAAGCACCAATCCGACGAAATGCCGTTCTTGCTGGCCGGACGGGGCGGGGGGCTCAGGCCCGGACAGGTGCTGGACTACCTGGACGCCGGGGACGACAATCGACGGGCTTGCAGCCTGTATTTGTCGCTGATGGACAGGATGGGAGTGCGGCTCGACCGCTTCGGCGACACCGATCGACGTCTCGAGGAGATCTGACACCTCCGCTCGCGTTTGAGGATCTGGAGAACTTTGGCGCCTCCGATTGTTCAGGAGTGACGCCCTGGCCGTCGAACGCGGCCTTGCTCGAACGGGATAGGGGCTCTCTTGTCGGCCCGGTCGAAGTTCCGGCCAGCAGGTGGGATCTGATCCGCGAGTGGCCGGACTAGGTAGGGCGGCAATAGGTGACACCGTCCGCACTGGACAACCCAGAGCCCTTGGGGAGCTGGCTCGCCTATCCGGGCTCGACCTCTGCGACCTTGAGCAACTGATTGCGTTCGTTCAGCACCGGCAAGAGCCGGGAATAGGGCACCTGTTGCACCGCAAGGTCTGCTTCCGCTGCGTGCGCGGCGGCGACTCCCGCGCCCTCGCTGAGGATCATGAACACGGGCTCCATTCGAATGGACGCAAACGCCATGTGCGAGGCCGAGACGCAGAAGGTCGCTAGCAGGTTGTCGCATTCGGCCTGTTTCGGCGTGATCGCTCGATACGGCACTTCATATACGTTGTGGCCGGGTGTGAAATCGTTCGGGTTTCCCTCGTTTCTGACGAACCCGTTGTGGACGATACGCTGCACCACGTGGCTGTCGGCTCCGTAGGATCCCAGGCCGATCGTGTCGCTCTTCGTGCGGTTCGTCTCGATGTCATGGCTTGTCATCACGTATGGGCCCACCATCCGGCGGGCCTCCCGCACGTACAACTGCGGAGTCCAGTGCGCTGTCTGGACATACTCATCCTTTGGCCATCCCCACTCGAGCATCTCGCGTCGCATCTGTTCGTTTGCCCGGGGGTCGTGACCGCAGAAGTAGAGCAATCCCTTCGTATAGTCAATGTGTTGTTGCAGGATCGCACGCCGGGTTTCCTCGTCGCCTTCCGGGTACTCCCAGTTCAGGCCGATGCAGTCGGTTGAGAACGGCCCGCCATCGTTGATATCGGTCTTGCGGTTTGGCAGGGCACCCGGATTCAACGCGCCGTAGGTCTTCCCGGCCTTGTTCAGAGGGACCCCGCCTTTGGCGGCTATGTAGCGGGCCAGCAAGTCGTAGCGACTCGGATCGTAGTTGTCCGGCTCCTCGATGGGGAGACGGTTGTCCGGGTGGTCAGTCAGGCAGATTCGATAGTTGTAGGCCTGCACCTTGTGATCGCCGGCCCCAACCTCCCCGGCGGGAATGTCCATCACGCCGTACATGAGCTTTCCGCTGTTGTCGTACGGGCTGACGTCGATGTCCCACTGCTTGCGCGTTGTGACTTCCCACGGCAGCACGCCGGCGTACTTCTCGCCGTATTCGGCGGCAGATTCGCGACCGACGCGGTAGCTCACATTGGCTTGGGCCAGCAGGTCTCCCTCATAGGTCGCGTCAATATAGACGCGGCCGAAGATGCGTTCGCCGGCGGCGGTTTGGATCGACCGGATCCGCGCCCCGTCCTTTTCGACTGCAGCGAGCCTCTGGTTCAGACGCGCGCTGACTCCATGCGCATCCATCATCTGGTCGAACACTGCGGAAGCAACCGACGGCTCGTGGAACCACCACTTGTCATCGAGAACGCACCGCGGCTGGAGGCGCAGGTAGTCGCCGCGTTCTTGGAATTTCCAGGCCGCCGGGGCGTCGTAGTGAGCCCTGATGCCCCGGTAGAACTCGGCGGCCATGCCCCCGATGCTCGCGCCAACGCCGATGTCGGTACGCCCCAATCCACCAGTCACCATCCCCCCGACATACCCTGTCGGCTCAAGCACGACAACGGATGCACCCGCCCGGACGGCGGAGATGGCAGCGACGATGCCGCCGGCCGTGCCGCCGTAGACCACAACGTCGAAGACACTCTGCTGGTCGTTGTCATCCGTAAACGGCGCGCCACACCTCGCGGCGGCCAGCGGCAGGCCCAAGAGTGGGAGGAATCGACGACGTTGCATCCAAGAACTGGCTTCGGCTGGTGTGACTAGGCTAGCCGAGACCTTCGTTTCGCGCAACAGTCAGCTCCCAACTCTTCGGCCCATCGTCGTGCGAGCCAAACTTCGACTGATCCATGTGAGCATTCAGCGCGGGGTGGGTCGGAGCCGGAAAATGTGTTCCGGATCATTTGGATGAGTGCTCGTGCCGGTGTGGTGCCCGGCTCGCAGCCGGGCGCTGCGTGACATCAGGCCAGCACGTTTTCTCAGGATTTTCCTGCCACCCCTTAATGTTGGCGATCCGGCCTGCCAAGGTAGGGGTGGAGGGCAACTCGGTTGGATCCACACATCCGCCAGCTCCGGTCCACCACGTTCGGCGGCGATCGCCTGACACGCCGCCAGATCGCGGCGATTCAGGAAACCGTCGGCACGTTCCCCCAGCTGAGCCGCACGGAACTCGTCACGCCGTCTGCGTGCACTTGGGCTGGCAGGCGCCCACCGGCAGGAATCGAGTCCAGCAGGCCCACGGCTTGCTGGAGGAACTCGCGCGGCACGACATCCTGACCCTGCCGGCCCGCCGGGGCCGCGGGGCGGGGCTCGCAGAAACCGGTCAAGACCGGGGCGCGCAGTGATCCGCAGCCCGTCATCGCCGGGCCTCTGGGCGAACTGACGCCGCTAGGACTGGCGGTGGCCCGCGGCGGGGAGGAGGTCGCCGAGTGGACCGAATGGGTGCAGCGCTATCACCCGCTGGGCTACCGCCAGCCCATCGGCAACCACCTGCGGTACTGGCTGCGCGACCGTCGGGGGCGCCAACTGGGCTGCCCGCTGTTCGGCTGCGCGGCCCGGCAAGTGGCCTGCCGGGACCGCCGGATCGGCGGCGAGGAGGGGACCCATCGGAAGCACCTGCGACGGGTCGCGCGGAATACCCGCAATCTGCTGTTGCCACCTAGGGTTGGGTGCAAGAGCGCCTCTCTATCGGGTATTCGGCTTGGTCCAACCGGACAGAAACTCAATCAGAAAATCCAGGCACTTCTCCGCGGAGTTTTTTCTTGACAGCGAGACGAATCCAAGCTAGTCTTCGAGCGGAACCGACGCGGAACGGCACCTTGCTTGAGTTCCCGGCGGCGGAAAGGAAGCTGACATGTTCAAGTCGTTCGAATTCGGGCCAGCGTGGACCGTGCTGATCGTCTGCGGGGTTCTCACCCAAATCGGTTTGCTTGCGCCGGAAGCAGCCAAAGCCCAAGTGCTATACGGTTCGGTCGTGGGCACGATCCAGGACTCGAGCGGCGCAGTCGTACCTGGCGCTCAAGTTTCCGTCCGCAACACTGGTACGGGTCAAATCCAAGAAACAGAATCCGGAGTCACCGGATCCTTCACGCTGTCGAACGTCCTTGCTGGCACCTACGAATTCTCGATTTCAGCAGAAGGATTCCGGGGGTACACCCAGGAAGGGCTTGATGTTTCCGTAAATGCCGTGCGCCGTGTCGACGTGACACTGGAAATCGGCCAAGTAACGGAGATCGTCACGGTAGAGGCTGCCGCTCAGGCACTCCAGACTGAAAAAACCGATGTCAGCGCGGAACTCGAATCGCGCGCGATCACGAACATGCCCCTGCCAAACTATCGCAACTACCAGAGCTTGATCAACCTAGTCCCAGGCGCCACACCGGGGAGGTTCCAGAACTCAGTGGGTAGTTCACCGGCGAGGGCACTTACGTCCAACGTTAACGGTGTGAACCGGAACAACAACACCACGCGTGTTGACGGAGCGATCAGCATATTCATCTGGTTACCGCACCATGCGCAGTACATAAACCCTGCCGAAACGATTGAGGCCGTCAACATCTCAACGAACAACTTCGATGCTGAGCAAGGGATGGCGGGGGGTGCCGCCATCACCGTCAATACCAAATCAGGAACGAACGAGTTTCATGGTTCGCTGTTCGCTCTGCACGACAACGAACGGATGCGGGCGAGAAACTTCTTCAGTCCCGGCGAAAAGCCCCGGAGCACGAAGAACATTGACGGCTTCACGGCAGGCGGCCCAATCACCAAGAACAAGCTATTCTTCTTCGGGGGTTGGGAAGGTTATCGCGAGCGACTGGGATTCGAGCGTATTGGGATGACGGTCGCAACCGCCGACCAACGCATGGGCGACTTCAGTGCCCTCAATACGTCGCTGTACGATCCATTGACGGGGAATCATGACGGTACGGGCCGAGAAGCCTTTGCGAATGCCATGATTCCGGCTAGCCGTCAGAGCGCAATCACCCGTCGCATGCAGGAATTGGTTCCCATGCCCAGCAAGCCCGGTGTGTCTGCCAATCTTGACCGAACCGGCACGCAGTCGCTCGACCGGGACAATTTCGATGTGAAGATCAACTGGAACAAGAGCGATTCCCTGGCAATCTGGGGCAAGTACAGCGCCTTGGATGCCAAATTCCGATGCGAGGCCTCGCTCGGGGAGGCACAGGGCCCCGGACTGTGTAGCGGAGCGGCAGGAGAAAACGTGACAGTGGACCAGACGTCCACAATCGGTTTCACCAAGACTATTTCGCCCACCTTCTTGTGGGATGGGACGTTCGGTTGGACCCGTCACGGCAACAACAGCGGCACGTTTGTGCAAATCGGTACAAACTTCGGTCTCGACGTTCTCGGAATCCCTGGGACGAACGGTCCCGACCCAAGACAGAGCGGCATTCCCAGATTCTCCATCTCCGGTTACGAAACCCTCGGCAACCCTAGTGGGTGGCAGCCCAACTACTACGGAGACACGACATTTTCGATCGACCAGAACTTCAGTCTGATCAGGAACGCCCACAACCTCCGGTTTGGCTTCCAAGGACTCCGTCATCACATGAACCACTGGCAGCCGGAGATCGGCGGCGGACCAAGGGGCCGGTTCGACTTCAATCGCGGAATCACGGGGCTCAATGGTGGTCCATCCCTCAACCAGTTCAACGCCTATGCCTCATTCCTCCTTGGGCTTCCCCAAATGATGAGGAAGAGCCTGCAGTGGGAAAAGATGGCAATCTTCAATCCCCAGCTAGGGTGGTACATCCGTGACCGTTGGCAAGCCACGCCGAAATTGACGCTGACGCTGGGCTTGCGTTACGAACTCTACCCAATGATGACCAGGGCGGGGCGGGGTGGCATCGAGTACTGGGATCCGGCGACGAACATCGTCTCGCTCGGAGGAGCCGGCGGCAACCCGAAGGATCTCGGCATCAGTACCAGCAAGAAAATGTTCGCGCCGAGAGTAGGCCTTGCCTATCGCATAACGGACAGCATGGTTATTCGGGGAGGGTATGGCATCACATACAATCCCATGCCCCTAGCGAGACCGCTGCGGGGATTCTTCCCATTGGTCATCGCACAGGACTTTCCGAGTGACAACGGATTCCAACCCTTCCGGCCGATTGAACAGGGCATTCCAGAATTCAGTGGACCGCCACCCGACGTGGGCGAGGTGGAACTGCCGCCGCAAGCACTGAATCGGTCGATCAGCGGTGACCGGCTGAATCGAGGCTACGTACAGTCGTGGAACCTAATCCTCGAGAGTGAACTTCCGGGCGGCATCATCGGTTCGGTGGGTTACGTGGGGACAGCAACGGTCCGGAGCTTCGCCGACATCAACATAAATGCCGCAGAGCCAGGCACAGGTACAGCCGGGAGACCGTTCTTTGCGAAGTTCAAACGAACTGCGAACACACTCGACTGGAACGGCCGGCTCAGCACCAACTATCATTCGCTCCAAGCGACCCTCAACCGTCGGGTAGCCGACGGGCTCACTCTGAAGGGAGCCTATACCTACTCGGCTGCAATCAACATGACTGACGACGATGGGTGGGCCGGAGTGATGTGGAATATCCCGTCCCAGTTTCATCGCAACCGAGCCCGGGCGGGATACGACCAGAACCAGATCTTCCAAATGGGATACGTCTACGAACTTCCCTTCGGGAAGGGCAAGAAATTCGCCAACAGCGGTCCTGCCAGCTTACTACTAGGCAACTGGCAGGTGAACGGCGTGACAGCTCTCTTCCAGGGCAGACGGTTCGATGTTCGGGCGTCCGGGGCCTCGTTGAACGCTCCCGGCAACACCCAGACTGCGGACCAGGTCGGGCCAGTGCGAAAGTTGGGTGGCGTGGGTCCCGGGCAGCCATTCTACTCTCCGGATGCGTTCGCACCCGTGAACGACGTGCGATTCGGAACCTCGGGTCGGAATATCCTGCGTCAGCCGGGCGTGGTGAACTTCGATTTCAGCTTGTTCCGACAGTTTCCCATTGCGGAGAGGTACTTGCTCGAGTTTCGAGCTGAAGCGTACAATTTCACCAACACACCGCACTTTTCCAGGCCTCGGAACAATGTCAGTAGTGCCCGCTTCATGGAGGTGACAAGCGCATTGCAAGACCAACGGCAGTTCCGGCTCGGGATTCGGATGGAATGGTAGCCGCCCCATCTACTTTCCGGGTCCGGGGCAGATGCCGGTTGATGGACTATGCGTCGGTACCCTCCAAGAGGTGGAGTCGCGTCAGACAAGACCAAGCCAAAGGCAACCAACCGCGGGAAGGTCAGTTGCCCTCTGTCACTGCCACCGCCAGAATGAAGGCATCGTTCACGTAACATGAACCTTGGGTTCTGTTGCCGGGTTGGTACCGGGTTTTGGCTGGTCTGGCTGGTCTTTGGCGCTTGCAATGCCGAGAAGATCCGGCCGGGCGGAGATATCCCAGAACTCCCCCAGATCGCCCTGGAGAGTTTCGTCCCCGAAACGCGGGCAAAGTTGGAGCCCGCGTACCGTGCCGCCAAGAGTTCGCCCCAAGATGTAGAGGCGTCTGGCAAACTCGCGATGACACTTCACGCCTATGACCAATTTGCTCTTGCCGAAGCATGCTATCGCCGAGCTAATCTCTTGGAACCACGATCATTCCGATGGCAATATTACTTGGGACGTGTGCTAGCTAGCCAGCGAAAGGATGCGGAGGCAGGAGAGGTGTTTCGAGGAGCTATCGAGATTGATCCTCACTTTGTGCCATTACGACTTGCCTACGCAAACTCTCTCTTTCTTGCAGGGAAATCGGTAGAGAGCGAAGCCGAGTATGCCAAGCTCATTGCACGGGAGAACGACCTTCCTCAGGCACATTTCGGATTAGGCAGTGTCCTTGTTTCGCGCGGAAGGACCGAAGAAGCAATCCCCCATCTCGTCAGGGCTTGCGAGATAGCTCCTGACTTTGCGCAGGCTCGATATTCGCTTGCTCTCGCGTACCGTGATGCAGGTCTCGCCGAAGAATCGGATGCGCAGCTCGCTCTGTACCAGAATAATCAATCCGGTGCGCCTTCGCTGGCTGATCCATTCATGACCAGAGTTCGTCGACTCCGAGACAACGCTCCGGAACGAGTAAGTCGGGGTGTCCGGCTTGCGGCAGCAGGCAAAGAGGCGGAGGCGATCACCGAACATGAACGCGCACTTGAGATTGCCCCGGACTTTGCCCAAGCTCACAGCAATTTGATGACTCTTTACGCTTCCGATGAGCGTCTCGAAGAAGCACAAGAACACTACCGAGCTGCTGTGGAATTGAACCCACACCAAGCGGATCTCCATTACAATTTCGGCGTTCTGATGTTCGAGCAGGCCCGGTACCTGGAAGCGGGCGAAGCGTTTCGGAAGTCACTGGAAATCAATCCGAATTATGCCGAATCTCACAACAATTTAGGACAGGTTTTGGAGCGAGAGAACCGACTTGACGAAGCAATGAAGCATTATCTCTTGGCAGTGGCCAGTAAACCGAATTACCGGCTCGCTTATTTTCATTTGGGCCGTATGCAAGTCGCTCGAGGGCTCCTCGAAGCAGCCGTTGAGTCATTCCAGAAGTCGCTCGAACCAGCGGATGAGATGACCCCGACCTTCATGTATGCCATGGCCGCCGCCTTGGTTCGACTAGGTCGAAGGGAGGAGGCCTTGGAGTACGGACGGCGAGGAGAGCAGTTGGCAACTTCGCATGGTCAGCATGAGCTGGCAGTCAAGATCCGTACGGACTTGCGATCGATCGAGAGACCGCGCACGACGCCGTAGGCGTGACCACCACCCTACCGCTGATGCGATTCTCGAACTGGCAGAAAACGTGGCTGCTCGCCGCGATCGTCCTGGCACTCGTTCGCTGCCAGACCGGGGCACCCCGGAAGTTGACAGACGCATCGGAGAGTGCGGTCGATAACTCGGCATTCCTGGACGTCAGTCAGGAAAGCAGATTGAACTTCCGGCATTTCACAGGATCGACCGGCGAGTACCTCATGCCAGAAATCCTGGGGCCCGGCGTCGCCGTGCTGGACTACGACACTGACGGCGACCTCGACATATACCTAATCCAGGGCACGCTTCTGGATGCAAGCCAGGGCTATGGGAGTGTCCGGTTCCCCCCGCCCGCCACGCATTGGCCGGGGAATCGACTATTCCAGAACGAGCTGGTTCCGACTGGTAATCTCCGCTTCACAGATGTAACAGAGCAGTGCTGCCGCGGACACGAGGGCTACGGAATGGGGGTGGCAGTAGGCGATTTCGACAACGACGCAGATCCAGACCTGTATGTGACGAACTATGGCGAGAACCGACTCTACCGCAACAACGGTGACGGCACGTTCCTAGATGCAACAGGACCGGAAACCGACGATGCACGGTGGAGTGCGTCCGCCACGTTTTGTGACTATGACGCTGATGGGCTACTGGACCTTTACGTTGCGAACTACATCGACTTCACGGTCCTAAACAACAAGCGTTGCTTCGACCCGACCGGTGCGAGGGACTATTGCACACCGAGCCTGTTTCATCCAGTGCCTGACCTGCTACTGCACAACACAGGCCAAGGCACCTTTCAAGACGTGTCATCCTCGGCCGGCACAGGCTCGGGATTCGGGAACGGACTGGGAGTTACCTGCTCCGACTGGGACAACGATGGGCGTCTGGAGTTCTACGTCGCGAACGACGGAACTCCGAACCAACTGTGGAGGACCACGGCTGGAGGGCTCCTTGAAGATGTGGCCTTTATCTCGGGCAGCGCAGTGAACGCTAACGGCTTAGCAGAAGCCGGGATGGGTGTCACTTCAGGCGACTTCGACTCCGACGGCGATGAGGATCTGTTGGTCACTCACCTTGCAAGAGAAACCAATACCCTTTACATCAACAACGGCAATGGGGACTTTCGGGACGTAACGGACCGGATGGGTCTCGGAAGCGGAAGTTATCCGGACACGGGCTTTGGAGTCGCTTGGATCGATTACGACAACGATGGCTGGCTCGACTTGTTCGTCGCTAATGGCGCAGTCACCATCGTGGAATCGCTTCGGGGCGCCCCGTATCCGTTCCACCAACGTAACCGGCTGCTGAAGAACCTCAACGGAGAACGCTTTGAGGATGTCACTGAGTCGGCCGGGCCAGTGTTCGAACTCTCGGAGGTAAGTCGGGGGGTCTCCATCGCGGACATCGACAACGACGGTGATTCCGACATTGTCCTGACCAACAACAACGGTCCCGTCCGACTGCTGCTCAATCAGTATGGAAACCGGCGGAACTGGTTGCAGGTCAGGCTCGAAGGCGTCAAGAACAATCGCGACGGCTATGGTGCCAACGTGGCGGTCCTACGGGATTCCAAGGACCCGCTATGGAGGCGGGCCCAATCCGACGGCAGCTACTTGAGTGCAAGCGATCCCAGAGTCCACTTTGGTCTTGGTGATTTCGAAGCTGTAGCCGCCGTCGGAGTGGTCTGGCCTGACGGCAGTCGGGAAATCTGGCGCGGCGTCACGATCAACAAACTGCACACGTTGCGGGAAGGCACGGGAGAGCGTTGGATTGTCGACCGGTAGCGATGGACGGGGTATACGTCAGGTTCTTGAGACTCTCCCTTAGGGGGTGGCGACTGTCGGCGCCTTGAGTATTGAGCCACTATTCGAGAGGCTTCTGGACAACGCCCTCGCTGCTCACGCCAAAGCCGAGTCAAGCAGCTACCAGCAAGCCCGGACGGCAGGCAGGAAGTTCCGGGACGCGTCGCGGGAAATGGCGCGAGCGTCATCCAAGACCCCAGGTCAACCGGCCTCTGGTGGTAGTCATCGACGAGCTGGATAGATGCCGACCACCCTACGCGGCCGAGTTACTCGAAGCCGCTAAGCATATCTTCGCCGTGGATGAAATTGTGTTTGTGCTCGGCGTCAATCGTTCACGACTCGCACACTCGATGACGGCTCTTTGCGGTGGCAGATTCGCCGCGAATGGCTATCTTCGGCGCTTCTTCGACCTGAACTTCCGCTTGCCCTTCCCGTGCACAGTTCATCGATGGAGCACTCAAAGGTATTCGGACTAGCGATTGCTTCAGTCGAGCCAAAGACGAGAACGCCCAATGGGATGCCGAAGAACTTGTTGTGCGGGCGTGGCTACAAGGGTTCTTCGGTTCACCCGGCCTCGATCTGGATTCTGCGTACGGATCGCCAGCATTCGCAGATTGCTCTACGACGGGCCGGGAATCAAGCAGCTTGGCTTCGACATCGTGCGGGAGAGCTGAAGACGGCCAACGATCCGAAAGCGCTGACGACCAAGCAAATCGCCGAGCGGATCTCGGCACTCGGTTTGGAATGCACCCCATGGGACGGGACGCTGCACACGTCAAGGTTCCTCGAGCGGAGCGGGCGGGACCTGCTAGCCGCCGTCAGTGGTTCGGCGCTGACGCTCGGTTTCGCCCTGCAAGCCTTGGCGTCGGACGCTTGGCGATCCGTGATCGCGCATCAGAACGGGAGCGCTCCCCGTGCTGGAGGACCAGGACAGCACGGCGCTGTGGCCGGCCGTGGCTGCTGACATCGGCACCGCGCCAGTGGTGATACCCAACGGCCCCTGTCTGCTGCACCGTTCAGAGTCACGCAGCGAGTAGGGCTGGTCGACCGCTCATCGTCCTGTCGGCGACCGTTGAGCACCTGAACCGTCCCGTCGGCCAGAACATCGTGGAAGTGTCGAATGTGCCTCGCTAAGCTCGCATTGGGACGCCCAAGGTGCGTCGACGTTCGTCATGCTCCAAGCGATCGGTTTATCGAAGTCCTACAACGGCGTCCGTGCATTGGACTCTTTGGACCTGCTCATCGAACCGGGCCAGATCTTTTGTCTGCTCGGTGCCAACGGAGCGGGCAAGACGACCACGATCAATCTGTTCCTGAACTTCATTGAGGCTTCCGAGGGGCAAGCGTTCGTGGACGGCATGAACGTCGCCCAGCATTCCCTCGAGACCAAGAAGGTCCTGGCCTACATCCCGGAACAGGTCATGCTCTACCGCAATCTGACCGGCCTCGAGAATGTCGAATACTTCACCGCGCTCGCAGGTCACGGCAGACGCTCGCGGGATGAACTCCAGCAGTTGCTAATTGAGTCCGGGCTGGCTCGGGAGGCGACCGAGCAGCGTGTCTCTAGCTACAGCAAGGGCATGCGCCAAAAAGTCGGTATCGCCATAGCTGTCGCCAAGCAAGCCAGAGCGTTGCTCTTGGACGAGCCGACCTCGGGGCTCGATCCTCAGGCGTCCAACGAGTTCTCCGAGTTGCTCGAGCGACTGCGGGGTGATGGCGTGGCGGTCCTGATGGCCACGCACGATCTGTTCCGCGCTAAGGAAACAGGCACGCACATCGGAATCATGAAGGAAGGCCGCCTCGTCGAGCGCCTAGCCGCCGAGGAGGTTGGTCACGCCGATCTCGAGCGGCTCTACCTCGAACACATGCGCGGATAGGGGACGAACACTCATGTTGCTTCGCATCGCTCGCAAGGAGTTCCTCGAAATGGCCCGCGACGGGCGCTTCCGGATCGCCGGAGGCAT
>CAYWUV010000059.1:0-36949 GCA_964461235.1 uncultured Bryobacterales bacterium
CGCGTGCCGTACAATCGCAGCCTGCGCCCCCTCCCGAGCCCCCGGCTGGCCCCGCAACACCATGCCCGTCATCGAGATGCGCGTCCCGCGCGATGCCGCCTTCAAGCGCTTCGTGCTGCACCCCACGTTCATCCGCCACCTGCTGGGCGCCTATCCCCTCCCGGGCCTCGACCCGGACCGCGTCGAGCGGGTCGAGCCAGCTTCCGCCAACCTCGTCGGACCGGACCTGTCCCAGCGCCTGGCCGACGCCGTGTGGTGCCTGCGGCTGCGCGACGGCCGGAGGGCGTACCTGGTGGTGGAGTGCCAGTCCCAGCCGGACCCCGCGATGCCGTACCGCATGCAGCACGCGGTCGGCACGCTGGCGCTGGCGCTGAGCCGCGACCCGCCCCCGGGCTACACGGCGGGGCGGGTCCCGACGATTCAGAACCTGACGGTGTACAGCGGGCAGGCTCCGTGGCCGGAGGCGGAGGAAGGGCCGGGAATGCCGCCGTCGGTGTGCCCGGTGCTGGAGTTGCGGCGGTACCCGGACCCGGGCGGGGAGGGCAACATGGTGGTGCTGCTGATGCGGCTGCAGCGATGCGAGGACCCGGAGTCGCTGCGGGCGACGGCGGAGCCGTTGCGGGCGTGGGTAGGGGACGCGGTCCGGGCCGGGCTGGCGAGCGCGTTCGCGACGTGGATCACGCACGTGCGGCTGCCGGAACTGGGGGTGGAGGACGCGCTGCGGAGTGATAGGCTGGAGGAGGTGCTGGAGATGCTGGAGACCGAGCCCCGCACATGGGCGGACCGGATTCGCGACGAGGGCCTCGAGCGGGGCTTGGAGCGGGGCTTGGAGCGGGAGCGGAAGCTGCTGCTGCGGCTGGCGCGGGTCCGATTCGGCGACACGCTGACGCGCAGCATGGCCACGCTGCTGGAGCCGGTCACGGACGCGGACCGGCTGGAGGAGATCGGCGAGTGGCTGCTGGTTTGCGATAGCGGCGAGGCGTTCCTGGCGCGACTCCGACAGGCCTGAAAGAGGGGCCGGAGCCACCACCGCCTCGCTCGCCGCTGGGAAGGGTCTGCCCCGGGCGGACGCATCCACGGAGTCAACCCGGAGACGACCTGCGGGGAGCCACATGTGCTTGGCCGTTACCGTCGAAATCCGGAAGGACGCAGTGTGCAACCGCACTCAAAGCCCGACGTTAGGACGGCGAGCGCGAGTGTGGCAGGCACCTGATACGGTCCGGCCTGAACCGGCGAACGCGACGAAATCTCACGGCCCGCCCGAACGCTTTTGGCCGACCAACGATTCGATGCCCTGCTGATGATGGATCAAGGTCTTCATTTCCAGGAGGATCTGAGCGGGCTTGGCCTTCGCATTGTGGCCATCCGCGCGCATTCGGATCGATTGACTGGCCTGAGGCCGCCAATTGGTAGCGTTCTGGACGTCTTGGACGCCTTGCTGTACGGGAAGGTACACGAGGTCGGAGCCTGAGCAGTGAGAATGCGCTTCCAATGCAGTGCGGACTACCGCCACGTGTCGCACCGGTCGGCCTCCTGCAGGGCAGATTAGGTGCAATCGAGGGGGAAGCTGCGATACGCCTCGAATCCGGATTTTACCCCAGATCCCAAGGCCGACAGCGAAAAAACGCGCGTCATCGCAGCCAATGGCTGCCTTATACTCTGGCTATGAATCGTCTGCTCATGCTCGTCGCGCTAGTCTGCTGCGCTTCACCGCCGATTTGGGGGCAAGGCGCGGTCGGCACCCTCAACGGGACCATCTTGGACACGACCGGAGCCGTCATACCCGGTGCCACGGTCGTAGCAACCAATATTGAAACCGCAGTCGAGAGCGCCACGTCCTCGACATCTGCTGGGGCTTACACCCTTCCGTATCTCTCGCCAGGGACCTACTCGCTCCGCATCACCGCTCCCGGCTTTCGGACGGCCAACCAGGAAAACGTCATTCTGCGCGTCGGCCAGACGATGACGGTGAACATCGAGATGCAGATCGGCGCCGTCACCGAAGAGGTCACCGTCAGCGCCACTCCGCCCCTGCTGGAGTCGGGCACGGCCGAGATCGGCCGCTATGTGAGTTCGGAGGAGTACCAGAACTGGCCCATCTTCGTGGAGGACGGCCAGCGCCAGATCCAGAGCTTCATCTTCCGCAGCCTGCCCGGCACGACGGGTGGGGAGTTCGAGGGCTCGATCAACGGCGGACAGCAGTACTCGCACGAGATCCTCATCGAGGGCATTCCGGTCGGTCGCATGGACCTGTCGGGCGGCAACAACAACGAAATGAGTCCCTCTGCCGAGGCGGTCGGTGAGTTCAAGCTCCACACCGGCTCGATCAACGCCCAGTACAACGGCGGCCACACTGCGGTCGCGAACTTCAATTTCAAGTCCGGCACCAACAGCCTCCACGGCTCGCTGTTCTACTACGGCCAGAACGAGGGGCTCAACGCCAACACCTACGCGAACAACTCGCGCGGCGTCACCAAGAAGTCGCCGTTCCGGCAGCACAACTACGGATACTCCGTTGGCGGCCCAATCTACATCCCCAAGGTCTACAACGGAAAGAGCAGGTCGTTCTTCTTCACCAACTTCGAGCGCACGACGCGCTCGAACTTCAACATCTCGGGTCTCAACACCACGCTGGCGAACCGTGACTTCAAGGCCGGGGATTTCAGCCGTTTGCTGGATCCGGCCTTCACCACCAACGCGGCGTCGGGCTCGCCGATCTCGAATGACGCTGGAGCGACCAGCGTCTTCGGTGCCATCTACGACCCTCTCAGCACGGCGAATTCAAGCACTGGCGTGAACCGAATGGCGTTTCCGAACAACATGGTCCCCCAGAGCCGGTTCAGCGACGTCTATAACAACATCGTCGGTGTCGGGCTGATCGATCCGGAGATCGACACGATGGTCCGCAATACGCCGACGATCGGCACGTGCTGCCCGTTCTTCAACCTTTACATCATCGGCATCAAGGGTGACCACAACATCAACGACAAGCACCACGTCTCCGGCGTCTACAACCACGAGTACCGGATTCGCAACAACAACGGCGGGCCGCGTCACGAGCCCGTACCCGGCATTCCGACCCAGACCTGGCAGAACCAGTACACGCCCTCCCGGATGGTGCGCATGTCGGTCAATTCGACACTCAGTGACACGGTCATCAACCGCTTCGCTGCGGGCTACAACCGCTTCCGCAACAGCAACGAGTCGGTCTTCGTGGACGAGGACTGGGCGACGCAGGTCGGCGTGCAGGGAACCTCCCCGTCCCATTTCCCGCGCATGAACTTCGGCGGCAACGAATGGCAGGGCGGCCTGATCGGCCAGATCGGATCCAGCAACGCCGGCGAGGGGTTCAACGGTAGCTGGATTTTCCAGGACGACATGACGATCATCCGGGGGGCACACACGTACCGGATCGGGTACGAGTACCGCCGGTACTTCATGAACACACGCGCCAAGAACGGTTCCGGGAACTTCAACTTCAACCCGGTCCAAACGCATCTGCCCGGATTCAATAACGAGACCGGGCATGCCTTCGCGAGCTTCCTTCTGGGCGCAGTCCACTCGGCAGGGCGCGGGGTGACGACGCTGTACAGCGGGCACCGGCATCCCTCCCACGGCATCTACTTCATGGACGACTGGAAAGTCACGCCCAAGCTCACACTGAACCTGGGTTTCCGGTGGGAGATCGTCGAGCCGTTCTTCGAGTTGACGAACCGCATGTCGCAGGTGGACCTCACCACGCCCAATCCCGCTGCCGCGGGCATCCCGGGAGCCTTCGTGTTCGACAACCAGTTCCAGGACACCAACTGGAAGCAGTTCGGGCCGCGCTTCGGCTTCGCGTACCAACTGAACTCGAAGACGGTCGTGCGGGGCGGCTATGCCGTGACCAACATGCCCCCGATTCGGAACGACTGGGGCTTCGGCGGCTTCACCCGCGGATACAGCGCCAGCATCCCGATCAATGCCGGCACCAGCCCGACGGGATTCACGGACGACCCTGCGCATTGGCTGGACGAACCCTACCCGGCGTTCGAGGGCTCGCTCCCTAATACGGACCCCGGCCAGGGGCTGTTCACAGGTGTCCAGTCCACTGCGCGTGACAGCACGCGGCTGCCCTACACACAGAACTGGAACCTGACCATCCAGCACCAGCTGCCGCACTCGTTCGTCCTGGAGACGGCGTATATCGGTAACACAGGCCGCCGCTTGCGCAGCTCGTACTTCAACAGCTACAACCCCCTCCCGATCGGCGCGCTGGCGATGGGCGACGTTCTGTTCGATCAGGTCGGCAACCATCCGCAGTACAAGCCATACGACGGGTTCCCTGACGGCCAATCCGTGGCGCAGGCACTACGGCCCTACCCGCAATACACGAGCGTGACGGAACCGTATCCGCACAACAGCAACTCCAGCTATCACTCCGCTCAGGTAACGATGACTCGGCGCTTCAGCGGTGGGCTGGGGGTGCTGGCCGCATACACTTGGTCCAAGGCGATCAGCCAGGCGAACGACACGGCGCTGCAGGTCGGCTGGACCGGGGCCATCCAGGACTACTACAACCGAGGACTGGAACGTTCCGTGGCGGCTCATCACATACCCCACGTGTTCCGGCTCACTTGGCTGTACGAGCTGCCATTCGGCAGGGGCAGGAAGTTCGGCGATGCCAATCCGGTGATAGACAAGGTCCTCGGAGGCTGGACGTTCAGTGCCATTCACGAGTACCGAGCCGGAACGCCGGTCGCGATCGGCCAGGGCGGCGTCCGAACCCCCGCGGGCTTCGGGGGATTCCGGCCGGATGTCACCGGTCAGAACCAGACGCTCGGCGGTGCGTCCGAGAACCTCGACTTTTTCGAGGGAACTCCCTATCTCAATCCAGTTGCGTTCCAGGCTCTCTCCCCGGAGAACGGCGGAAGGACGGCGAACGGTACCCCCTTGCGGGTGGGAACGGCGCCGCGCAGGCTCCCGAACGTCCGGGCTCCGCACGCGAGCAGCGAGCGGTTCCGCCTGACCAAGAAGATCCGGCTGTACGAGGACCTGGAGTTCGAGTTCGGGGCAGCGGCCATCAATCCCTTCAATCGCCACGGACGCGGATTCGTGACCACCAACATCAGCAGTCCCGACTTCGGCAAGATCCGCATCAACGGCAGCGGCCAGAGGTTGATCCAAGTGGAGGCGCGCTTCGCCTGGTAGCAGCCAGTGGAGTCGCCGCGGGGCTCGTACGCGGCCAGGTTCCGCCCTATCCGCGAGGCACCCGCATCCGCGTGGGAGGCGAGTCGGGATAGGATTCGCCTTGGGGGCTTGGCTTGTGGTTTCGGCCCTCGCAGCTCAGGTCGGCGGCCCCGTTTCGGCCCGCGGCATTCGTCCCGCGCCGTCTCCTTGCGACTCGGTATCCGCCCGTCACCTAGCGGACCAGGCGCGCCGACCCGCGCTGGCCCCGAACGAGGCCGCTCACCTGTTGGTCGAGGCGCACCGGTCCTGCCCCGAGAACGCTGATCCGCTGCTGGAAGCTGCGCAATTGCTCGCTCGCGGGCGCGAGTTCGACAGGGCCTTGCAGCTTGCGGGAGAATTCCTCCGGCTGGATGGGGACTCCCTTCAGGGAATGCTCGCCGTAGCCGACATCCAGCTTCGCGCCCAGCGCTTTGACGACGCCTACGATACGGCTGCAGAAGTACTGCGCAAGGACCCGGGCAACGTGGCCGCCCTGAAACTGCAGGGCAATGCGCAGTACTTCCTCGGAAGGTCCTCCAAGGCTGAGGCCGTGTTCCTGCGGCTCCTGGACCGGCATCCAGCCGATGTCGAGGGGGCGTACATGCTCGGCAGGATCTACTACCAGGAGAACCGCTTCGACCACGCAGCGGCACAATTCCAGAAGGTGCTCCGACTGGAGCCCCGGAACTACAAGGCGTACGACAACCTCGGGCTGTGTCACCAGGCTCTCGGGGATCCGGAGCAGGCGACCCGGCACTTCCTGGCGGCGATCCAGATCGTCGAGAAGGATCATCCGGACTACGATTGGCCGTACGCGAACCTCGCCAGCCTGCTGATTGACCAAGGCGATCCGCAGCGCGCCTACGAAGCGGCAGGAACGGCCGCCCGCCGCAATCCCTATTCCGCGCGGAACTTCTATCTCGGCGGCAAGGCCCTCACGAACCTCGGCCGACACGAGGACGCCCGCAGATGGCTGGAGCGCTCCGCCCAGCTGGACCCGACCTACTCGGAACCGGTCTACCTGCTCATCACGGTGTACCGGCGCTTGGGCGACGCGGCCGGCGCCGAGCAGGCCATCGACAAGTTCCGTAAGCTCAAAGCAAGCGAGCCCGATGAGAGGAGATGACCTGCGGCTCGGGCTCGTTCGGATTGCTTCAGGCCTGATTGCCGGCCTCGCGGCCGGACCCGGCGCCGCAGCCGAAATCCAGTTCGTGGAGGTGGCTGCGAGGGCGGGGCTGGATTTCGTCCTGGAGCACAGTCCTACTCCCAGGAAGCACTTGATTGAGGCGATGCCTGGGGGAGTCGCTGCCTTCGACTTCAACGAAGACGGTAGACCAGACATCTATTTCCCGAACGGAGCCTCGGTGCCCGGGCTTGAGAAGGCCTCGCCCGGACATCGGAACCGGCTGTACCGGAACGAGGGCGACATGCGCTTCGAGGACGTCACCGAGCAAGCGGGTCTCGCAGGCTCGGGCTACTGCATCGGTGCGGCAGTGGCCGACTACGACAACGATGGTGACACCGACCTGTTCGTGGCTGGCGTTGACCGGAACTTCCTGTACCGCAACGACGGGGTCGGCGGGTTCGAGGACGTGACCCGTGTGGCGGGCATCGGCGGCGGTCTGTGGGCTGTCGGCGGGGCGTGGCTCGACTTCGACCTTGACGGATTGCTGGACCTGTTCGTCGTCAACTACCTCAAGTGGTCGTCCGAGTTCGACACGTACTGCGGGGACCCGCGTGCCGGAGTGCGGTCGTACTGCGATCCCGGACTGTTCGACGGGCTCGGCAACCAGCTGTACCGGAATCTCGGCGACGGCACGTTCGAGGACGTTTCCGCGTCGTCGGGTATCGCGCAGCATGTCGGCAAGGGCATGGCGGCGGCTTCGGCCGACTACGACGGAGACGGCTATCCAGACATTTTCGTTGCCAATGACAAGCTGACGAACTTTCTCTTCCGGAACTTGGGCGACGGCACGTTCGAGGAGACCGCGCTCCTCGCAGGGGTCGCCTTGCAGGAGCACGGAATGGCGGTGTCCGGGATGGGCGTCGACTTCCGTGACTACGACAACGACGGCCGGCCCGACGTGATCTTCACGGCGCTGGCGGGCGAGTCGTACCCGCTTTTCCGGAACACGGGATCCGGTACGTTCCGGGACGTGACCTTTCGTAGCGGCATGAGTGCCATGAGCTTCAATCGCAGTGGTTGGAGTATCGGACTGGTTGATTTCGACAACGACGGCTGGAAGGACGTATTCACGGCGAACTCTCATGTTAGCGACACGGTCGAGCACTTCCAGGCGACTCCGTACCGGCTTGCGAACTCGGTCCACGCGAATCAGGGTGACGGTACCTTCCGCGACGTGCCGGGCGCAGGACTCGATGTCGTGCGTGCCCATCGCGGAGCGGCCTTCGCAGACTTCAACGGGGATGGGAGGATGGATGCCGTGGTGACCGCGCTCGGAGAGCGGGCCGAACTATGGGAGAACGCAAGCTTGGGGACGGGGAACTGGATCGCGTTCGATCTGGTGGGCTCGGAGAGCAATCGGGACGGGATCGGAGCCCAGGTGAAAGTCGGGAGCCAGCACAACCTTATGGCCACCAGCATCGGCTATGCCTCGTCGAGTCACGGACCGGTTCACTTCGGGATCGGGTCGGCGGAGACGGTTCCAACCGTCGAGGTGCACTGGCCCAGCGGGGTCGTCCAGGAACTGACCGACGTCCCTTCCAATCAGGTCGTCCGCGTTGCAGAGCCAGGGCGGGGGAGTCGTCCGTAGGCTCCCTGATCGCGCTGGATGCACTCCTGCAGCCGACCCGGATAGTGGCCGAGCGTTGCGATCCCGCTGATTCGGTACATGACGGTGTGGCGGCGGCTGTTCCGTTCTGGCCTGATGGGAGTGGGACCGGAAACTCCGAAGAGTTCCACAACCGACGAGTCCCCTGTTGGCTGCCTGCCACGCAACTCTCCCGGTGTCAGATCATTTCGAGCCGGCGAACCGACACAAGAGCTTTTGCGCGTGAACTGTGCACCTTGCGCCGGCACCTTGACCCGTTGCCAGATCGACTGCACGCGAAATAGGGGTACCTACACGCTCCAGGGCGTATCGACACCCGTGTGTTGCGCCGCGGCTGCAAGCGCGCTGTCCAGCGTCGCGAGTGGAAGCCGCAGCCGGAGCGCGAGCTCAAGGTACACGGCGTCGTATGCCGAGATCCGATGCGCGTCTGCAAGCTCCATCACCGCACCCCAGATTCGATCCGTGGAAACGGGATCAATACTGATCGGCAATGCGAGGAGGTCCTCCCGAATCCGCTGCCAGTCATCCCGGGTGATCCGTCCCCTTCGGGTCGCCATCAACAGCACGTTGCCGACCTCCACGGGCCAGAGGGCCGGGACAAATGCGCCGCCTTGGACGAGGGAGTCACGCAACCGATCTGTGGTTTCGCTGGCCTCGTCCGAAAAGACCCACGCCATGGTCATGGAGCAGTCAAGCACGAACGCCATCAGAAACGACGTCCGTCCTCGATCAGTTCACGGACGGACACCCCTCGCAGGCTGTGGGTCTTCTGAAACGCCGCCAATCGATCAATCGCAGCACGGATTCGGGAGGGGTCGCGGTCTCTGAACGGGATGAGTTCGGCCACGGGGCGATTGTGCTTGGTGATCACGAATCGTTCTCCTTCCTGAACTCGTCGCAGGAGTTGAGGGAGGTGAGTCTTCGCCTCGAACGCACCGATTACTGACATTCGTAAGGTTTCCTCGGTTTCCAAGGGCCTGCAAGAACAGACCAGATTCAGACTAGTCTATTTGTGCCCCCTAGTCAACGCTGTGTATTCCAACGGTCGAAGCGCCGATTCCGGCGTGGTCGAGGTCACCAGAACGGACCGAAACGACCTCAATCGGAGTAATGCCGCGAATTCGCCTGAGTCCCTCACATGGGTGATGTGGCTTCTGCCCAAGACGAGATTGGCGTGCGGTTGCCCCGCTCACGCATTCAGGGGAGGGCTCTATCCGGTTGGGCCGGCCGCGCGTACCTGATCACTCACCCCATCAGCGTATGCGGAGAAGTTCCTGCGGAACAACCCAGCGAGCTTCCTGGCCGTCTGGTCGTAGTGCTTCGGGTCGCTCCAGGTGTTCCTTGGGACGAGGACCTCGCTTGGCACGTTCGAACACTCGGTCACCATGTTGAGCCCGAAGAAGGGTTCCTGCAGGGTGGGGGCAGCACCCAGCTCTTCAGAGTGAATCGCATTGAGAATCGCCCGGGTGTGCGGGAGCTTCATTCGGTGCCCAACGCCGTACGGACCACCGCTCCAGCCCGTGTTTACGAGCCAAACGTGGGCATTGTGTTCTCTGAGCCTGGAGGACAGCAGTTCTGCGTACTTGCCGGGGTGCCACACCAGGAACGGTCCCCCGAAGCACGGAGAGAACGTGGCCTCAGGGTGCTTGACTCCCACCTCCGTTCCCGCAACCTTCGCGGTGTAGCCGCTGATGAAGTGGTATTCCGCCTGCTCCGGGGTCAGGAGGCTTACCGGTGGAAGAACGCCGAAGGCATCACAGGTCAGGAAGATGACATGTGTCGGATGGCCCGCGACGCAGGGGATATGAGCATTCGGGATGAACTCGACGGGATAGGCCCCGCGGGTGTTCTCCGTGATGCTGCTGTCCCCAAAGTCGACATGATGGTCGGCCTCGTCGTAGACAACGTTTTCCAGGACGGCGCCGAAACGTAGCGCATCGAAAATCTGCGGCTCCGCCTCGCGAGTCAGGTAGATCGCCTTGGCATAGCAGCCCCCTTCGATATTGAAGATTCCGTTGTCGGTCCAGCAGTGCTCGTCGTCTCCGACCAACTCGCGGTTCGGATCAGTCGACAGCGTCGTCTTTCCGGTGCCGGACAGACCGAACAGGATCGACGACTCACCGCTCTTTGGATCGACCGTGGCCGAGCAATGCATCGAAAGGACGCCTTGCTTCGGCATCAGGTAGTTCATCAGGGTGAACACGGCCTTTTTCATTTCACCCGCGTATTCCGTACCCAGGATCACCACCTCCTTGTGCTCAAGACTCAGGTCGACGCTGGTCTTTGACGTCATGCCGGTCGTGTATCGGTTGGCTGGGAATGCGCCCGCATTGAAGATCACGCAGTCGGGCTCGCCGAACTCGGTCAACTCGGCGGCAGTTGGCCGGATCAGCATGTTCTGCATGAAGAGCGCGTGATAGGGGCGGGCGCAGATTACGCGCACCTTGATCCGGTAGTCCGGATCCCATCCCGCGAACGCGTCGAGGCAATACAGAGTTTCCCGGGTGTTGAGGTAGTCGATGGCCCGTTCGCGGTTGACGTAGAACGAGGACTCATCGAGTTCGATATTGACCGGTCCCCACCAAACCTCGGTCTCGGAGTCGGGATGCCTGACGATGCGCTTGTCCTTCGGCGAGCGGCCCGTCTTGTCGCCGGAGTAGACGATCAAAGCGCCGATATCCGACAGTGTGGCCTCCTTGGCGTGGCGGAACGCTTCCTGGTACAAGGCGGCGACTGACTCGTTCCTGTGCACCGTCTCGACGTCAATGTCGTATTGCTTCAGATCAAACATCCTCGTTCTTCCTGTCCAACTGACGGCGATTTGCCCGTCAGGCGTCCCGGTTTCGGGCGGGTCTGCACCTCGTCGATCACGTGGGCTGATTGCCAGGCGTCGGATCTACGGGCCGGTGTCTTCGACCCCGAGCCGATGGGTTGACTTGCTCCCGGCCGGCAGCTTCGCGAACTCCTCGAGAACGCCGCTACGAATGGCTGTCCGGACCCATTTCCCAAGACACCGAGAGACTCCTGCCACGACTTGGCATCGACCAACTATGTTTTCCATCATCGCGTATCGGGAGTGGGGACGCGGTTGGCCCCGACATTGGGAAAGGAGGTTCCGTTGCGTTGGGACGGGCGTGACGGCACCGGTGCTTACTCTGTGTCGATGCGGGACTTAGCCCCTGGGTAAGGCGAGCTTCTCCTCGAGTTCTCGTCTCCGCGTCGCGGCCGCGGCCTTAAGCTGCCGGAACCGCTCGAGCATCCGGGCCGCCTCCGCGGCTTGTCCCGTCCGACCGTAGGCGATCGCCAGCCGATAGTGGTAGCTGCCGTCCTCGTCTGAGGCCAGGATCCGGCGCAGCGGCGGAATCGCCCCGTCCGGCTGGTCCGCCATCAGGTGTGCCCGGCCAAGCTCTGCAAGAGCGGGTTCGGAACCAGGTGCCAAGCGGGCCGCTTCACGCAGATCGGGGATGGCTGCCGCGGGTTGATTGAGGGCCAGCCGGGCGCTTCCCCGCATCAACCGCAAGTCCGCAGTGGAGCCGTCGGTCTGCAGCAGTTCGTCCAGGATCCTGAGGGCCGCCGCATAGTCGTTCGAGTTGAACAGTGCGCTGGCGAGACCTGTCTTGAGGATGCGGTTCGCGGGTGCCAACTCGAGAGCTGCCCTCCAGTGATCCGCCGCCCTGCGGTGATTCTGGCGGCGGGCGTCGCGCCGCGCCCGAAGTTCGTGCAGCTGAAACGACGGGGGAATCTCCTCCAGGCGAGCGAGTGCTTCGTCGGCAAGCGCTTCGCCGGCCTCCGACCGCCAGAACAGGGACCGCGCGTCTTCGCGGCCGCTGCTCGCAACGATGCTCTCCCGATACCGCCCGGCCAGGAACAGGCACGCTGGATCGGTTTTGCGGCATGGCGCTTCCGAGACGCTTCCGGCAGGTTCGTCCGACTCCGCTAGGGGGCTGGTCGGCACGAGCTGGCGGTAGATGGCTGAGAGATCTGCCCGTGCCAGGGAGCGTGCCTGCGGGTCGAGTTCGCTGCTGTCCAGCGCGACGCGGAGCCGGTACGCGGCCTGGCGATAGTCGTTCTTCGACTCGTGCAGTCGCGCCCTGGACACCTGCGTATAGGCCTTGCCGGGAAAGCGATCGCGCAGCTGGTCTGCAGCGTCGCGAGCGACCTCTTGGTAGCTACGGTTGAGTCCGTACCAGACGCGAGGCTCCTGAGGAAGCAGGGATGCTACGGCGTCGAAATGCGCCCGGGCCTGGCCGTAACGCTTCAGGAGGGCGAGCGATTCGGCCAGCATGAGTCGTGCGTTCCGCTCGTCCGGCTGCCGTGCTACGACGCGCTGGAGCGGTTGCACTGCACTGTCCGGCTCTCCGAGCTGAAAGTGGCTCGCCCCAAGGAACAGGCTGGCGGGCACGGAAGATGGATCCAATTGCAGGGTGCGCCGACAGATGTTGATCGCCTCCCGGTAGTCCGCTGCCTTGAACAGAGCAACAGTCAGATTCATCAGCAGGCGCGGGTCGTCAGGGGTCACCTCGAGCAGGGAGCGGTAGATCGGAATGGCCAGCTCGGGCCGGCCCGATTCGATCCGGCTCCGGGCCTCGGTCAAGGAGCGGGTCCGGTCGGGCTGATCCTGGGAATGCAGCGGCGCCAGTGCCCCCAGAGCGGCTGCGCAGATCGCGGAGACCAGTGCCTTCCGAGCCGTCGACATCTCACTCTCGCAACGAGGGGACCTTGGAACGCGCCCTGGACGCGAGCGGGCTGGAAACCGGTATCGCCTGTTCCGTGCCGGTCACGCCAGCAAACCGGGGATCATCTTGCCGCCGTTGCTGATTTTGATTGGCCGCCGCAGGGACGTGTCGTACTCGTGGGTGGGGTCGATGCCGAGAATGGTGTAGAGGGTGAACATCAAGTCCTCGGGCTCGACCGGGAGTTCAGTCACCTCGGCTGCCAGCTTGTCGGTCGCTCCGAGGATTCTCCCGCCGGGAATGCCTGCGCCGGCGATCGCGATCGACCAGCAGTCCTTGTGATGGTCGCGCCCGGCCGCTCCGTTCACTTTCGGGGTGCGGCCGAACTCGCCCATTGCGATCACCAGCGTGGTGTCCAGCATGCCCCGCTCGTCAAGGTCGTCTAGGAGGCTGGCAAAGGCCCTGTCGAACTCAGGCAGCAGGGCCTTCTTCATGGTGTTGAAGTTGTCGCCGTGAGTGTCGTAGTTGAGCCAGCCCTTAGCCACGGTGACGAAGCGCACCCCGGATTCCACCAGCCGGCGGGCCAGCAGGCATCCCTGTCCCACCGGAGTCCGGCCGTACCTCTCGCGCAGGGCGGCCGGCTCGGCCTCGATGTCGAATGCCCTCTTCGCTACCGGGGAACTCAGCAGGGAGTACGCCTGCTGGTAGAAAGAGTCCATCGCGGCGAAGTCGGGGCTGCTTTCGATGGCCCGGAACTTGCTGTCCATGCTGGCCAGCAGCCGGCGCCGGTTCCCGAGGCGGGACCAGTCCACATCGGAGGAGAGCGTCAGGTCGGGCGCCTTGTAGCCAGGGACGTTCGGATCCCCGGAGTTGTAGGGATTGTGCGCTCCCCCGAGGAAGCCGGCCCCGTACGAAGGAAACGTCTTGGGCACCGCCACGTACGGAGGCAGCCCGTTCCGAGAGCCCAAGCGTTCGGAGATGACCGAACCGATGCTCGGGAACTCGACGGTCGGCAGGGGCAGGTATCCCGTCAGGAGGTAGTTGATCGCCCTTTCGTGGTTGTTCTCCTGGGACCGCATCGATCGCAGGATGGTGAACTTGTCAGCTTGTTTCGCGGTAAACGGCAGATGCTCGCAGACCTGGATGCCAGCCACGTTTGTCGGAATCGGCTTGAACTCCCCGCGGTACTCCAAGGGGGCTTCCGGCTTCATGTCGAAGGTGTCCTGGTGGCCGCATCCTCCGCTCTGCCAGACCAGGATGCAGGAGATGTCGTTCCGAGGGTTGGCCTGTAGGGCTTGGCCCAAGGTCACTCCCAGCGGGCCCAAGGAGCCGATCTTCAGAAAGTCGCGGCGGCCAAAAAGCGAAGTGTGATTCGTGACTTGCATGTTCCGACTACTCTTTCGCGGCTGGTCGGCTTGTGCCCGGAGGCATTCCATCCCGGCGTGCCAATCGAACCCGTCACCGACACCGACCACCCGGTCACGGATGTGCGGCCTATGGACTTGATGCCCCGGCTACATCCACGGGCTCCTTGATTATATGGTGAGCGAACGGTTTCCTGGGGGCGGATGGTCCTGATGGCCTGCCGAAACCCGGCAAAGCCAGCCTCTGCTGCCCTTCGCGTGTGTTTTTCGCTAGGCAGAGTCCCGCTATGGCTCGACTGTCGTGCCGAATTCGAATTCCTGGCCAGCGCGGGAGTCAGACCGGCTGGCCTACGGCCGTTCGCCTCCGAGTCGGCCCGATCCCGTCTTGTTGCAGGAGCGAGCACGATGTGGAACTGCCAGCTGACGGAGATTCGTTCTCGTTCAGCTGGAATCGGAGCCTGGAACCGCGTGATCAACGATCTTGGCCCCGGGAGAGTCGGCCTTCGTCGTCGATCAGGACGACACGAGCTGGCCGGAAAGCACCCCACCTCCACATCACGAGGTTGCGGTCGTCGACGCTGACCCCGGGGGCGAAGCTCGGACCCCGCAGTCCCGCGTAGCCAGCCGCCCGCAGGCGGTCGGCCAGAGCCTGCGAGGCAGGGGTCCGACCGGCGAGCATTTCAGCTTCCCAGCAGGGACACTCCAGGTCGGAGGCGCTCACACCCATCGCTCTACGCTGCATTGCGTCCACTGCGTCGAAGACGGGCTCTGCGTCGACCTCGTAGGCACAGAGGACGAGAGGCTGCATCGGCCGGCCCAGAGGGGTGGCTTCCCGTATGGCGGTCAGTGGGGCGAGCGAAGTGTAGAGCGTCGGGATGCCCCGTCGATTGAAACGGCCCCCGTGCCGGCGCGCTCCTTCACCTGAGAGGGGTGTCCAGGACCACTGCGGGTTGTGAGCCCGGTAGGCGAGCCCTTCGAAACGCACCTGGAGCGTACGGCCTCAGGCGTAGCCGCCCGCCACGATCCGGTCAAGGTACGCATGGACTTGGTCGGCCTTGCCCTCGCGCAGCAAGAGGTCCGGCGTAGCGCCTCCAAACCCGGGAAGCGGCTGTGCCCGAAACCAAGCGTACGCTGCCAGAGGCGATCCGGTCTCGGCCTCTACCCGGTTCAGGATTTCGAGCATCTGTCGCAGTCGCAGCTGGGTCTTTGTGGCCCGAACCCGCGACATGCGTGTGAACGCATCCTTGCCGAGACCCAGAGAACTGGCCATCTCAGCCTTCGTGGTGCGCAGCGCATCGGCCACTAGTGCCGGCGAGAACATATCATTCTCGATGAACTCTTGGAACTGCATAGTGAAGCACCGTACTGCTTGACGCATTTTAGCGTGAAAACAACTGTCCGTTGGGAAGTGCGGGCAGCGCACCAAGATGCGGCGTTAATCTCGGGGCGGGCGGAAGGAAGATGAGAGCGAGACTGAATCGTCCTCCGCTGCTCGGTGTCGGTCAACTAACGGGTTCCGGTCTGGTTCCCTCCGATTGGAGGGACTACCGGGCTAGTGCTGGTAGAGGAATTCCTTCGAGTTCAGGAGAGACCAGAAGATGTCCTCCAAGGCGCTTGTTCGGGAGCCGGATCCTTCCACGAATCCCGCCAGTTCGTCGCGTTCTTGCGGAGTTGGGTACCGCGAAACCGTGCGCAGATAGAGTTCCTCGAAGATGTCGCTGTCGGACATCCCGTCGGTCAGCAACTGGCGGAGAATCCCCCGCTCGTGCATGATCTTGGCATCCAGCGCGTTTCCCGATGCCAGATGCAGCGCCTGGTTGAGCGAATTCGTCGTGTTCCGGTCCGACACCAGTTGCCGTGACGGCCGGTCGAACACGTCCAGGAAGTAGGAGGGCACCTCCGGCTCGGGCAGTTGCGCTGCCCGAGTGCCCGGGTAGAGGGACTCGAACTCCTCGGGCACGCCGGTGGCCTGCGAGATCGAGTCGAGCAGTTGCTCGGCTGTCAGTCGGCGGACCCCGTACCGCGAGTAGCCCATCGTGTCATCCCGGTTCGCTCCTGTCGGCACAGAAGAGAGCTGATAAGCCCGGCTCGAGGTGATCTGCCTTATCAGGTGATGAAGGTCGTAGCCATGCTCCACGAAGTCCCGGGCCAGGGCGTCCAGCAATTCGGGATGGCTGGGAGGATTCGTGACCCGGAAGTCATCAACCGGCTCTACGAATCCCCGGCCCATGAATTGCCTCCACATGCGGTTGACGATCGCCCGGCTGAAGAACGGGTTTTCCGGATCGGTCATCCAGTCGGCTAGCTTCTCGCGACGATCCTCCCATTCGCCCGTCTCGGCGTACGGGCCGCCCAAAGGCTTGGCCCGGAAGTGCTTCTCGTTCTCGGGGTGGTAGAACTCGCGGTCAAATTCCAGGTACAGCGTCCGCTCGTTGTTGCGGGGTCCGACGCCGCCCTTGTAACGGATCTGGGAGAAGAACGCTGCCATGCCGTTGTAGTCGTCCTGCGTCCACTTCTCCATCGGGTGGTTGTGACATCGTGCGCAGCCGATGCGGACGCCCAGGAAGAGCTGGCTTGTCTGCGAAGCGAGGTCGAGGGGCTTCTTCATCAGTGGGTAGAAGCTGGTCGCGGGAAAGTCGTACATGTTCCCCGTCGAGGTGAGCAGCGTACGCACGAACTCGTCGTATGGCGTGTTGAGGCGAAAGGCCTCGTACAGCCAGCGGGTGAAGGTGTAGGGGCCCTTGTTATAGAGCAGTTGCTTGGTGTTGTTGAGGTGGTCGCCCCAATACAACGACCAGAAGTCCGCGTATTCCGGGCGGTCCAGAAGGCTGTCCACCAACTTCGTCCGCTTGGACGGGTCGCTTTCGGCCAGGAACTGCCTCGCCTCCTTGGAGGTTGGCACGAGCCCCACGATGTCCAGGTAGGCCCGACGCAAGAACGTGGCGTCATCGGCCGGCGGCGAGGGCGGGACGTGCAGGTCCCTCAGCTTGCGGAAGATGTGGCGATCGATCAGGTGATCGCTGTCGATCTCCACAACGGGGTGCTTTTCGGTCACCACTCCGATCTTGGCGGCGGCCACCGCCCCCGGCCCACGGACCAGAACGGTAGTCTGGCCGCTTCCGCGCGATGTGACGACGCCCTTCTCGTCCACTTCGACGATCCGGGTGTCGTGCGCGTCGAAGTACGCCAAGCGGGTGAAGTCCGCCTCCGTGCCGTCCGAATAGCGGGCCGTGACGAGCAGTGGAATCTGGACGTCCTTCCCGTGTAGAACGATCTCCTTCGGATGGACAGTGAGCGCGGTCAGGCGTCTCTCCAGCGCTGGATCTCGTCTCGCTCCCTCCTCGATCCAACGCAGCAGGGTCCGGTACTCGAGAGAGGCGGGGTCGAGGACCTGTCCTCCCCCGTGCGACACCTGAAAGGTCGGCTTTTGCAGGAGAAGGCTGGCCACGGGGTTCGCCATGTCGAGGCGACGGCCGTCGTCCTCCTCGACGATCATCCTGTAGTCGTCGTTCGGGTGGTCGCCGAACAGGGACAGCTTGAAGCCGTTCTGGCCGTTCATTGCGCCGTGGCAATTGCCGCCGTTGCAGCCCATCCGGGTCAGAACCGGCAGCACGTCGCCTCCGAAGGTGACTGGAAGCTCGGCGCGCGCGCGCTGCACGAGGGCGACGGTTCGGCCTTCCGCTCCAGCGTACGTCGCTCGAATCGGTGCCCCGCCGAACATTCGAGCCTGGATGACTCCGCTGTCGGAGACGTCGGCTACCTCTGGCTTGACCGATTGGAATTCCGCCCGGTCCGTGACGTCCTCGACATTTCCGTCCTCGAAGTGCGCCAGAGCGGTGAGTCGTTGTTGCGCTCCCTTCCCGAACAGGAGCGGGTTTTCCGGAAGGACCTGGATTCGCGAAACGTCGCTTCCGAACGCAGACAGCGTGACAGCCGTGGCAAGGACGAGGATGCGCGCTCGGACGTTCATTGGTTCAGTCCACAATCAGTGTAACGGGAGGGGCCTGCTCGGATCGTCCTTCGGAGTCCGTTCCAATGACGGCGATCGCAGAGTACGAGCCTTTCGCTGCGTCAGAAGCTGCCTGGAGCGTGATGCGGCTACCGGCCCCGGCCTCGTCTGCCTCCACGGGCCCGATAGCGACGCCGTCGGGCAGGTTCTCGACGGTGTAGGTGATCCCTCCGTCGTGGCCTTCCGCACGCAGAAGGGAAACCGGGATCGTGGCCTTGCCCCCGCGCACGAGATTCACCGACCTCAATTGGGCCTCCAGTTCGAACGATCGTTCCTCGGCAACGGCGAGCACGGCGCCGCTGATGCGGGCAAAGGTGGCACCCTCGCCGCCACCGCTCGAAATGCGGACGTTCCGCCAGCCACTTGCCCCGTTGTCGCCCACCAGCACCTGGATTGGAGCGAAAACCGCCTCTTGCTGGTCGGCAGCAGTGAACTCCACGGTCACTTTCTGCGGTGCCGGTGCATCCGTTTCAGGCCCGGCTTCCGGTATCGGGATGTGGACGGGGCCTGCGTGAATTCCGTCCGGCAGGCCGGTGACTGCGATGGTGGCGGCTTCGGCATGTCCTTCGAGCCGATGCACTTCCACTTCGAGTTGGCCGCCCTTGCCGGGATGCACGACCGGCTGGTCAGTGGCAAGCAGCAATTCCATCCTTGGCCGAGCGTGGCGCACCTCCAGGTGGTAGGGAGTGCCGTTTCCCGCGACCCGCCACAGATTGCTGAGACGCAGCTCGTAACTGCCCGCCTTAAGGAACGTGTGGACGATCTTCGGATCCTTGTCGTACCGGGTCCCCGGAGGCTTCGTATCGTCGTTTCGGACCAACACATTTTCCTGCTCGCTGCTGCCTTCGGAGAGGTCGCGCTCGATGACTTCGAGCGTCATGTCGACCGGCGAGCCAAACTGGTGCGCCTTCAGGTCGAAGACGAGCGTTTCGCCTTCCCGGGCCGAGAACCTGTACCGGTCCGGCGGTCCGAACCGCGCATTTCCGGAAATCGCGACGGGGACGGACAGCGACTGGCCACCCGGATGGACGGGCAGGTCGTGTATCCAGAACGCGACTCGGTTGGAGCGTCCGTGCTCGCTGACGAGCGTCAGGAAGCACTCTCCCGTAGGGGCCCGGTCGGATGCAGAGACATGGATCCGGGCTTGCTCCGATTCGGCGCCGACCATACCGGCTTCGATATGCGGAGAGCAGGTCTCGAATCGAACGGGACCGGTGGCCAAGTCCAGTCCCGCCCCGAACAGCACGGCGTTCGCTCCCGTTCCCACCCTGACGCCCAAGGGGGACATCACCTGCAGGTGCGGGGCCTTGCGGATATCCAGCTGGTAGCCGTGGGTTGGCCGGGCGCGGCCGCGAGTCGGCTGGAGCACGACGAAGTAGGTGCCGCCTCGCTGCGCAGCGAAGCCGAAGAACGGATCCCATATGAAGTGATCCTCGCTGTGGCGGAGCTTGTTGCCGACGTCGTCCAGAAGAATCATGCTGGGGTCGAGTCCGCTGCCGTTGCGACCGGCCCGGAGGTCGAACACGAAACCCTCGCCGGCCCCCGCCTCGAACCGGAACACGTCGATGTCGTCCGCTCGGTCGAGCCGGCCGTTCAGCGTCAGCGGGGGTTCGATTCGAGATGCCTGTTCCAACCGACCGTTCGGTTCGGCCTCCAGGACGTGAGGCTGGTCGCCGATGCGGAAGAGCAGCACGTTCGAGGCTCCCCGCGGGCTGACGACGCGGAAATAGTGCGGGCCGTAGGCTGCGTCGGAGGCAACGGCCAGATCGAGGACGATCCGTGTGTGGCTGCCCTCCATGATCCGCCCTGAAATGCCGGGCTGCTCGAAGACCAGCGAACTGGCACGATCCAAGTGGTTACCGAGCACCGTAGCCGAAATCGTTGTTCCGGGCTCCGCGCCCTGGGGGAACACCGATGCCAGCTGCGGGAGCTGATGCTTGACCAACTCCCCAGTCGCCGACGCGCTCGCCAAAGCGAGACACGCCCCCCATCGAAGGATCCGCGTCACCACTAGCCGGAATTGTAATACGGCTCGGCCTCGCGGATCTGCTTGATTGGATTCACCCGTGGGGCCTAATTCGGTTCCTTGCCCGACCGACTCGCGTGCAATTGCCCGGGTCGCATCGGATTTGTGAACTCCCCATCCTCCATTATCGGAACTGAGGGCCTGTCCCAGCGCCTGGCCGACGCCGTGTGGTGCCTGCGACTGCGCGACGGCCGGAGGGCGTACCTGGTGGTGGAGTGCCAGTCCCAGCCGGACCCCGCGATGCCGTACCGCATGCAGCACGCGGTCGGCACGCTGGCGCTGGCGCTGAGCCGCGACCCGCCCCCGGGCTACGCGGCGGGACGGGTCCCGCCGATCCGGAGCCTGACGGTGTACAGCGGGCTGGCCCCGTGGCCGGAGGCGGAGGAGGGGCCGGAACCGGGAATGCCGCCGGCGGCGTGCCCGGTGCTGGAGTTGCGACGGTACCAGGACCCGGGCGGGGAGGGCAACGTGGTGGTGCTGCTGATGCGGCTGCAGCGGTGCGAGGACCCGGAGTCGCTGCGGGTGGCGGCGGAGCCGTTGCGGGCGTGGGTGGGGGACGCGGCCCGGGCCGGGCTGGCGAGCGCGTTCGCGACATGGATCACGCACGTGCGGCTGCCGGAACTGGGGGTGGAGGACGCGCTGCGGAGTGATAGGCTGGAGGAGGTGCTGGAGATGCTGGAGACCGAGCCCCGCACATGGGCGGACCGGATTCGCGACGAGGGCCGCGAGCAGGGCCTCGAACGGGGCCTCGAACGGGGCTTGGAGCGGGAGCGGAAGCTGCTGCTGCGGCTGGCGCGGGTGCGATTCGGCGACACGCTGACGCGCAGCATGGCCACGCTGCTGGAGCCGGTCACGGACGCGGACCGGCTGGAGGAGATCGGCGAGTGGCTGCTGGTTTGCGATAGTGGCGAGGCGCTCCTTGCGCGGCTCCGACAGGCCTGAAAGGGCGTCGGATGCGCCACCGCCTCGCTAGCCGCTGGGAAGAGTCCGCCCGGGCGGACGCAGCCACGGAGTCAACCCGGAGACGGCCTGCGGGGGGCCGCGTGTGCTTGGCCATTTCCGTCGGAACCCGGGAGTACGTAGCGTGCAACCGCACTCGAGGCCAGACGTCATGACGGCGAGCGCGAGCCCGGCAGGAGCCTACTGTTGTTCGGCCTGAACTGGCGAACGTGGCGGGATCTCGCGGCACGTTCGAACGCTTTCCATCGGATAGCGTCACTGTCCAAGCGATGGCGGGCCGGAACTTGCCAAGGGGCGATCAGATCCCGGCACCCGGACTACTACCTGGACGAGTTCAGCTTCCGGTGCAACCGCCGGAAATCGCGCAGCCGAGGCCAGCTCTTCTCCGGGCTGGTCCGGCAGGCGGCTCAATCACGACTCCGCCAACCACGATAGATTGTGACTCCCTTGACTCAAGTGCATACTCCATTGCCGGAACAACGGTCGATGCAGGCGAATCGCCGTGTCATCGACCTCCACGGCGAACGCGTGGCTTACCTAAACCGCTGGCCTGTCACGCTGTGAGAATCAAGCACAGTAACTCAACTGGGCTTCGCGACCCTCTCCTCGATCCCTCCGTCGTGAGACGGCGCCCGACGCCCGCCGAGTCCGTGGCAATGCTAGCCGCACTCACGCGAGACCGCCAGCAGCGGTATCTTGAGCCGCTCTCGTCCTTGCCGAACGTTCGGAACCTCCCTCGGAGGCTGGTGGGTCACGACTAGGTGACAGGTGCCTACCTGCTCGCAGTAGCCGCGGCAAGTGGCGCCGTTCCGCGAAGGTTTGACCGGCGGGTGGTTCCGCCCGATAGCGAGCGCGAATTCCTTGAGGTTCGCGTGCCGAGTCGGTTCTGACTGCGAACCCAATCGGGTGCGCGAGATCCGCGCATAGACCGGACCGACCTCGGCGAGATAGTCAGTACAGGATCACTCCCTCTGCCTCATTGCGCGGTCGAATTCCCTAGCGGCAGCGGCACGATCGTGGCTGCCATCTACGACCCGCGCAACGTGGGCCACTAACGAGTTGGAACCGAAAACCGTCCGGATTGCCGGGTTGGGCCGAAGGGAGTATCTATATTCTGATAGGATACTCTATATTATGAAACATCGTGACCGTCAATCCGTGAGTACAGCTGCTTGGCGTGCAGGAACTCCGTACGGAAGGGAATTCGCTTCACGGGGGTGTGTTTCGTCCCTGCATCCCACTTGCTGCCGATTTTGGCCGCGCCTGTTAGGGGCTTGAGCATGGCACAGGTGCTCGCGATCTGCGCAGCCGCAGCCGGCGCGGCGATCTGGCGCTGGGTGGTGCCTTGGCCGACGGCCGATCCCGTCCTGGCGCTGATCGAGATTCGCTCGCCGATGGCTTGGGAGATGCTGCGATGGGGCTACGCCATCTGCTGGACGGCAACCCCTCCTTGTGTCGTCCTTGTCTGCGCGACTGTCGCCGGGCTGATCATCGAGAGCCGGAATGAAAACGCCACCGAATGCCAGTTAGCGCCGTGGCCCCGGAGCGAGGAGCCGCAGATCGTGATCGGGGAGACCCACCGGAGGACGCGGCCCGGCCCGAGCCCCCGGCCGGGATGGCTGGCCGTACCTCGACGGGGCTTGCATGCTGGCACGGCCGTGTTCGGCGCGGTCGGTTCAGGCAAGACCTCGTGCTGCATGTACCCGTTCGCAAAGCAGGTGCTCGGGTGGCGCGAGAACCGGCCTGAGCTGCGCCCAGGAGGCCTTGTGCTGGAGGTAAAGGGGGATTTCTGCCATCAGGTGAAGCGGATCCTGACGGAAGCTGGGCGCGGGGACGATTACGTCGAACTGGGCTTGCAAGGGAGTTGGTGTTACAACCCGCTGGAGTCTGACCTCGACTCGTACTCGCTGGCCTACCAGGTGGCCTCCCTGCTCAACCAGTTGTTCGGCAAGGGCAAGGAACCGTTCTGGCAGCAGGCCTACACAAACCTCGTCAAGTTCGTGATCCTGCTACACCGCATCGCAGACGATTACGTGACGCTTCAGGATGTGTATCGGACCGTACTTGAGGAGGCGCGCCTCGAGGAGAAAATAACCAAGACGCGCGAAGCGCTGAAGTTCGAACCGGAGGTCCGGCTCAGCGTTCAGGAATACGCCCGCTTGAAATTCACGCTGCCGAAGCGGAAATGGGATTACGACAAGACGGCCGGAGAGGTGCACATCCGCGCCGACGAGGAACTCGTAAAGGCGCTCAATGAGCAGGGGGCGGCCCACACCCACGTGGAGCCCGAGCCTGTCGGAGACGAGCAGCGGCTCCTGCACTCGGTCGTGACCTGGTATCGCCACGACTGGAGCGGGCTCGACAACCGGCTCCGCAGTTCGATCGTCGAGGGGATCAGCGTTTTCCTGTCGCTGTTCGACCAGCCAGACGTCGCTGACGTGTTCTGCCCTCCTCGGGAAGCGTACCGGGAAGACTGCCCGCACCGCGGGCGGTGGGCGCTGCCCCCGATCGCCGAGAGCCTTGAGGGGGGCAAGGTACTAGCCCTGAACCTTCCGATCGGTGCGAATCCGGCGTTAGGCCGAGCGATCGGAGTAATGCTGAAGCAGGACTTCCAGCGCGCCGTATTGGCGCGCATACCGCGCATGGCCGAGGAGCCTGGCCGGGACTGGCGCGACATCGTATTCATCTGCGACGAGTATCAGAACTTTGCGACAGCAGGCGAGAGCGACCCGGGCGGAGACGAGAAGTTCTTCAGCCTGTCCCGGCAGGCGCAGCTGGTTGCGCTCGTGGCGACGCAATCGATCAGCTCACTGCGGTCGGCGCTGCCCGGCGAATCCTGGCGCACGCTGCTGCAGACCTTCCGAACACGCATCTTCCTTACCCTTGCGGACGAGTCATCCTGCAAGCAGGCCTCGGAAGCTTGCGGGCAGGCCGAGCGCCTCAAGGAGCAGTACTCGATCTCGGAGTCGTCGCAAGCGGGCGTGGGTCTGCTGAGCGGACGCGCCGGGGGAGGGAAGGGGACCTTCGGCGTGACCAAGTCCTACTCCCCACGCCGAGAAGCGGTGTTCCCGCCATCGGCGTTCGCGGAACTTCGCAACGCGCAGGCGATTGTGACGGCTTATGACGGTCGGAACCCGCTTCCGCCAACGTACTGCTACCTCAAGCCCTGGTACTTGCCAACCGACCTCGGGTACTTTCGGGCCATGGAGGATGGCAAGCTCTGACGGCGCACAGAGCCTGGCGGATTGGGTCCTGCCGCCGGCTCAGCGACTCGGGACAATCGTCATCGGCACCGCCGAACCGTTGTACGCTGGGCTCGGCCTCGGCCCGGCGAGACGTTCCATGGAACTCGCGTGGATGCGAGTCGCATGCGAAGCCTCGTTGAATCGACGGAATGAAGCCAATGTCTCGCAAGATAACGCTGGCTGCAGCGCTTTCCGCGCTGTGCGGAGCCGTCTTGTCCGCCGACGAGCGGATTGACCGGTACGTGAGTGACGAGATGGCCCTCAACCGGATTCCAGGGCTCTCGCTCGCCCTTGTCGAGAACCGGAGATTGGCATTCGCAAAGGCGTACGGAGTGCGGGACACCGGGTCGCCAGAAGCGCTTCGTATCGATCATCCCGTCGAGCTGGCGTCCGTCAGCAAGTCGTTCACAGCGCTAGCGATCCTCCAACTCGAGCGGGCCGGAACGGTCAATCGCCACGACTCCGTGACTGGCATCCTGCCTGAACTCGGCCGTCAGGATTGGCAAGGGGTTACGCTTCATGACCTACTCCGTCACCGGAGCGGGCTGCGGCGCCGGCATGACTTCCTCGCCCCTTGCTGTGACGGACGGGGCACACCGGACCCAGAAGACGCTGTGCGGTATCTGGCCCGAGCCGACCTCGAGGGTGCGCCCGGTGCGATCTTCTCGTACGCCAACAGCAACTACGTCCTGCTTGCCGCCATGGTCCAGCGGGTGTCGGGAGTTCCCTTTGCCGACTACATGCGCGAGAGGGTCTTCCGGCCGCTCGGGCTGCCCCGCACGACGGTTGACGCGGCGGAGGCCCGCAGATGGGGAAGTGCCGTTCCGCACGAATGGCTCTGGGGCCGCGTCCGGCCGAGCCCGTCGCGGTTTCTCGGCTGGCCCGGCAGTTCCCTGGCCAAGTCCAGCGCAGAGGACATGGGCTCGTACATGGCGAAACTCCTGGACCCGACACCGGGACATTTGGCCTCGGCGGTCCCGGACCGTCCGTGGTGGGGACAGTTGGGGGCGGAATATGACCTTGGCTGGGCGATCCACTCCGAGGCCGACTGGCTCGACGGCGAGTTCGTGCTGGAACATACCGGGAAGGCCTGGGGCGGCCAGACAGCGGTCGTACTGGTACCGCGCCGGGGGGCCGGCGTGGCCGTGCTCATCAACCTAGGAACGGACCGCGCGATCGACATGGCCCGGAAGATCGTCATGAGCCGATTGGGTTCGGCAGATCTTGGACCCGCGCGGATGAGCCCGTTCGAGAGTCCCGACAACTGGGCGATGGCATTTCTCGTGTTCGCCGGCGGCCTGTTCGGAGCGATTCTCTGGTACGCACAACGGGTCATGCGGCAGCTTCGGAGCGGCAGCCGCGCTTGGCGCCCGACAGGGCAGGGAACAGTCCGTGCCGTGTTGCTTGCAGGCCTGGCGGCGGTGCTCGTCGGCTTTGCATTCCAGGGGACCGGGCCGCCTTGGGAGGCACAGCCGTCGACGGTGCGTGTGGCCCTGCCCGCCCTTGTTGGCGGTGTGTCCGTACTCCTGGCCGTTGTGGGGGGCGCCGCCCTGGTTCCCCCGAAGAAGTCAACGCCGGGTGTTGCGGGCTCCCGGACGGGCCGGATCCCTAATTGACCGGCCTGTCCAGGTGTGCAGCGAGTCCGTTCCCGGCTTTCTGAATCGTCCGCGCCCCCCTTGCTCAGCGATAGCATTGCGACGGGTCGACATCCAGCACCTTGACTGAGACCAAGTCCTGCTCAGTTCCGTCCTGAGCGATGGGCACGCATGCCAGCGCAGCCCCTGGGTATTGACCCGGGTATGCCGCCCCCAAGTCGATCCAGCGCATGTTTCCGACCGTCATCGAGCGCCGGAGCGGCGTGTGTCCATGGTATGTGCGCCAGACATCGGGCACACCCCTGTCTGCTTCGCGATCGCGAGCGAGCCTCGTCCGCGTCCAGAGGCACGACAACCCGGAATCGCGGTCGCCTTCTTCGAGCCAGGCCTTCAGTGCCCACCAAGGCGTTGCTTCGGGCACCTCCGCATGCACCAACACGAAAGTGCCCTGCGCACCAGCGACCTCCAACGCCAGAGGCATCCTGCGCAGGGTCTCGAGCCACTGTTCGCGCTCGGAGTCGGAGAGCTTGGTGGACCATCCGCCGCCGTTGCCCTCGATCCAGAGCGCCTCCACTTCCTTGTCGCCCTGAAGCGCGTTGAGCATCAACTGTTCGTGGTTGCCACGGATGCAGCTGACGCCCGGGCGCTTGAGCCAGGGCAGCATGCCTGCGGAGTCAGGGCCGCGGTCGATCACGTCTCCGACCAGCAAGAGGCGATCGCCGTCGGCTTCGGCGTACCTCACTTTCTCCAGCAGGCGCTCGAACGTTTCTCGCTGGCCGTGAATGTCGCCGATCACTAGATCGCGGCCGCGCTCGTTCGGCGGAAGCGAGTGCACGGCCGGGCCGTCCACCCTAGGAGTAGGCAGCTGGCCGAATTCCCAGCCGAGGGGCGCGGGTCTCGGCCGGCTTGCGCGGTCGGTCCCCCTACTTTCCGAATCCGTCGACATACTTTGCCAGCAGGTCCCGCAACCTGGCAGCCTTCAAGGCTCCTCACGGTGGATTGCGGTACTTCCCTGATCGCATTCTAAGGGGCCACCGGACTCCACTCCCCGTGCTACCCGGAGACGGCCCGCAGCGCGCTCTCAGCTGCCGCGCTCCGGCAGTGGCGGACCGAAGGTTCAGCGATCCGGCTGCTTGAAGATCCGGCCGGCACCGCCAGGGCGGACCTCGTAAGTCGTCGGAGCCTTCCACCGACTGTGCTCGTCCGGGTCCCGTCGAAGTCTCGGACCAATTACAGTCGCTCGGCCGCTCCAAGCGCGCGCGGTCCAAGGGAACAGGGGCAAATCCGCCGTGTTGTGGAACGGGAACCGCTTCCTGTCCGCGGTCTCCGCCACACCCAGGTACTTCCGCAGGGCCTTGTGGACCTGCTTGGGGGTAGATCAGGGTCCAGCCCGCGTCGTCCCGCTGCAGCGTCGCCGGATTGACCTTGTGCGCGAGGTGCAGCTCCTCCGTCTCCCCGACCACGCGGTTCGTCCAGCTCTGGTTCTTCTTCGTGACCAGAAAGCTCCCGATCGGCCGGTGGTCCTTGCCCGCTTCCGCGTTGTACTTGTTGGTCCCCCCGAAGTCCGACCCGATCACCACCACCAGCCGGTCTGCCACACCGTGCAGCTCCGCTTAGTGCCATAGGTAGTCGACCGCGCCAGTCAGCCGGAGCGGAGGAGATTCCGTGGACAGCAATTGAGAGTTGTCGCAGAAACAACAGGGACTCTCGCAATCCGATCGGCTGCACTGGTTCGTTGGCCCGAGCTGACCAGCGATAACGACGGGTAATTCTCGCTAAGATCGAATCATGCCAAGGCTATCCGCAATTCTCCTCGGGCTAACCGTGTTCGTTGCTTCGGCCGCCCCACTGGCCGCACATGACGATGGCTACTGCGCCGATCACAGGATCTCCGCGAAGGCGATCTCGACGGCTGGCGACATCCAGGCGTTCGTGCGTTGCGCAGCTGAATATGTTCAGGAGCATGGCACCGACGAGGCGCGACGAGCGTTCAACGAAGACGAACGCTGGCAGCACGGGCCGGTTTACGTCTTCGTCGACGGCGTCGCAGAATCCGGGAAGGACTCGACTACCTTCGTGTTCCCGCCGGATCCGTCCCGTGAAGGCAGCCCATGGGGGACCTCGATCGACACTTTTGGAACAGACTATTTCTTCGAGTTGCATCGGATCCTGTCAGTTGTGGATGAAGGCTGGATCTATTACGCCTTTGGCAACCCGGCGACCGGACGCGACGAGCCGAAGAGTTCGTACGTGGTGGAGATTGATTGGGACGGAAACCGAGCGGCGGTAGGCGCGGGGCTCTACGCGAACGACCAGCCGGGTACGTGCAACGCCGACGAGGTGAATGCCGCCAACCTTGCCTCCGATCCAACAGACAGGAAGTTACAGGAATTCGTCCGGTGCGCCGCCCTCATGGTGGAGTCAGAAGGTTACTTCGCCACGCACGAGCTGGAAAGGAATCCACGCTGGACCGAAGGCGGAACGTACGTGTTCGTGATGGACATGATGGGTAACCAGCTCATGTCCTCGAACAGGTTCCGGGTGAACGGGAATGCGCTTCACGAATGGGGAGGCGGAGGAAACCACCCTGAGGCGTTCGGCGGTCGTGACGTCGTTTCGGTCGGTGACTCCTTTGGCGAGTCATTCATTTACTATCGGAGCCTCAATCCCTTCACCGGCCAGAGCGAGCCGAAGGTCGGCATGCTCAAGCGCACCGTGGCGTACGGCATTCCGGTGCTGGTCGGTTCCGGCTACTACCTGCCATTCGACCACCCCGTAAACCGTCCGAGTTGCTCTGACAACGTCATCGCCGCCAGTGCGGTACGAAGCCGGAGAGATATCCGGGCCTTGGTGAATTGCGCGGTTGAGTACATCGCAGAGCACGGCACACATGAAGCCTACTGGGCTTTCCACGAAGGCCCGCAGTGGGTCCATCACGAATACTACGTGTTCGTCCGCCTCCTTGAGCAGGAAGGACAGACGTCGCGACTCGTTGCCTACCCGCCCGACCAGAGCCGGGAGGGGATTCCGGGAACGTCGCTGCACGACGTCCCGGATACTGTCGTTGGCGACTACTTGCGGGAACTGCATCGCATCGCAGACACAGTGGGCTCGGGCTGGATTCACTACTACTTCATCAATCGCGAAACCGGGATGATCGAGCCGAAGAGCTCCTACGTCGAGGTGACCGACTGGAACGGGCAGCGAGCGGTCGTCGCAGCCGGAATCTTTGAGCGGGATCTGCCGGGCACATGCCACCGGGAGCAAGTGAATGCGGCCTCCCTGGAGGTCAGCCCCAGCGAGTCGAGACTACAGGAGTTCGTCCGTTGCGCCTCAATCCAGGTGGAATCCCTGGGCCTGTTCGCGGCACCCGTCTTCCAAAGGGACTCCCGCTGGAAGAGTGGGCCGATCGAGGTCCTAGCGGTCAATGCAGCGACACGAGAGCTCGAGTTCAGCGGAAGCGAGACCGAGTTTCCATTCCAAGAGTTCGTTTCCGAGGCGTTTGGCGGACGAGATGTCGTTGGGATGGTCGAGACGTTCGGAGAGGCGTTTTGGTATTACATTCAATCCGATGCAGATTCCGGCACGCGGGTTCCGAAGGTCGCTTTCGTGAGGCGGGTCCTGGCGCAAGGAGTCCCTTTTCTGGTCGGGTCGGACTACCCGCTCCTGCCTGAATCCGATTCGCCAAGACCGGTGCCTGCGGCTCGCGGTCGTGAGGCCCGAGGAGGGCGCGACTGACGGGTATTGTGCGGCGGGTCACCGCCAACGTTTGCCCACTTCAGTCCGGGGCGGGCTACAGACTCGTGGGCAGGTAGAGGTTCGGCGGTGAGACTGCTCCACTGAGGGCGGCTCCACGATGGCGCAATGCGCTACGCGAGTCAAGGAATCCTGGTCTTCGCCATCATCTCCTCCCGTCGCTGTCTCCCGCGCAGCCTCGACAAGGGCGGCCCGCCCGGGCCGGATCGCCCCGCTCCTGCCAAATGTGGTCAATCACGGCCCTTCGAGGGGGCGTTGGTTCGGCCATTGGTTGCGGTCAGCCGCGAATGCTTGGCCCGTTCGCCGGACAGCGGTAGCACGCGGCGTGCAACTGCACTCGAGGCCGGACGATACGACGGCGAGCGCGACCGAGGCAAGCGTCTGCCGTCATCCGGCTCGGGTTAGCGACACGTGCCGAGACCTCACGGATCTCTCGAGCGCATGCCCTTGGAGTAGGCTGGAAGCATGACGTGCTCAATGCGTGCCTCCGTTGCCAGCCTAGCTTTAGCGACTCTGGCCGTTCCAGCCACATGGGGTTCCGAGCTCAGCTGCTCCGATCATTCCATCTCAGCCAGCGCAGTCCGCACCCCGAGCGACGTCGAGGCGTTCGTGCAGTGCGCAGCCGAGTATCTGGCCGAGCACGGCCCTGCCGAGGCACGCCGTGCCTTCCACGACGACGAGCGCTGGAGGCACGGTTCGATTTACGTCTTCGTTGACGGAATCGCGGAGTCCGGACAGAACGCATTGGTCCACGTGTATCCGCCCGACCCGTCGCGAGAGGGGGGTGTCTGGGGAGCCTTCGTCGACAGCTTCGGCACGGACTATTACGCCGAACTGCATCGAATGATGACGGTCGTCGAGGCCGGCTGGATCTACTACGCCATCGGGAATCCGGAGACCGGCTTGTTCGGATCGGAGCTAAAGGCCTCGTACGTGATCGAGGTGAATTGGAACGGCCAGCGAGCCGCCATCGGCGCTGGGATCTACCAGCCGGACCTTCCGGGAACCTGCACCTCGGAGGACGTCAATGCGGCCTCCCTCGTGGCGTCGCCAGGCGAGGCGAAGCTGCAGGAGTTCGTACGGTGTGCCGCGTTGTTGGTGGAGTCGAACGGTTACTCGGCCAAGGACGAATTCGAGAGCAGTACTCGGTGGCGCCACGGCGGAACGCACGTGTTCGTGATGGACACAGACGGAAAGCAGATTGTGAGCGGCAATCCGTTCCGGGTCAATGGAACCGCTCTGCACGAGTTCGGCAGCGGGAGTCCGTATCCCGACCAGTTCGGCGGCCGCGACATCCCGGCAGTCGGGGACGCCTTCGGGGAAGCGTTTGTCTACTACCGGACGTACGATGCCGCGAGGGGGGGCATGAAGCCGAGGATCGGCTTCCTCAAGCGGGTCGTGACCAATGGTGTAACGCTGCTCGTAGGCTCCAGCTATGACCCGTCCGGCGGACTCGCAACGACTGGCCCAACCTGCTCAGATAACCGTGTCGCGGCCGCAGGGATCCGCACCCGCGAGGACATCCAAGCGTTCGTGCGATGCGCCGCCGAGTACGTGTCGGAGCACGGCACGGAGGAGGCTCGCAGGGCGTTCCACGAGGACGAGCGCTGGAAGCTCGGTCCGTACTACGTCTTCGTGGACTTGATCGCGCAGCCGGACGACGCTCCGTTGTCGCACATCGCCGTGTTTCCGCCAAATCCGGACTGGGAAGGGACTTCACAAGTACTTGTCGACAACTTCGGGACGGATTACTTCGACGAACTGCACCGCATCATGACGTTTGGCGATGCCGGCTGGATTCACTACGCGTTCACAAACTTTGTGACTGGCAGGTCCGAGCCAAAGAGTTCTTACGTCGACGAGGTCGACTGGCAGGGTCATCGAGCCGTGGTTGGAGTCGGAATCTACGAGCGAGACCTGCCGGGCAACTGCGACAGCAACGAGGTCAGTGCTGCAGGACTGGAACAGGATCCCAACGATGATCGCCTGCGGGAGTTTGTCCGTTGCGCCGCCCTGGAACTGCAATCGCAGGGACTCTTCGCCGCTCCCAGGCTGTCGAGGGATCCGCGCTGGCGGCGCGGATCGGTCTACGTGTTCGGATTGGACACCCACGGGAACGAACTGTTCAGCGGTGCCGGGGGAGAGGGACTGCCCGGGGCCGGCGTTTCGGAACTCAACCCGTTCGCTAGCGGCGCTTTCGGAGGCCGAGATGTCGTTAGTGCCGCCGATGCCTTCGGGGAGAGTTTCTCCTACTATTCGGCCGTCAACCCCTCCACCGGAATGCTCGGCCCCAAGGTGTCGTTCGTCAAGAGGATCGTCGTGCAAGGTATCCCCGTCCTCGTCGCCGCCGGCTACTACCCCGATGCTACGATTGCACCGCCGTCACCCGGCGGGGGCCCTAGCGGCCCTGGCGGCCAGCCCGGGGCCGGTACATCCCGGGGCGGTCAGGGAGGGACGGTCACTCTCCGCCTTTGGCAGGCACCAACCATGCTGAACCCGTACCTCTCGCGGGGCACCAAGGACATCGAAGCAACGTCGCTCGTGCTCGAACCGCTGGCGGAATATAACGAGAGAGGTGAACTCGTCCCTGTTCTCGCAACTGCCGTGCCAACCGTCGAAAACGAAGGCATTTCCGCTGATCGGCGCACTGTGCGTTGGACACTCCGGGACGGAGTGGCCTGGTCTGACGGTACGCCCCTGACGGCCGACGATGTCGTGTTCACGTGGCAGTACTGCACGGCGCCCGGGTCCGACTGTGTCAGGGGGTCGCGGTTCGAAACTGTCGAGTCGATCGAAGCGATGGACGAGCAGACGGTCGTCATCACGTTCGACGGTCCGGTGTCGAACCCGTACGGTCCATTCGTTGCAAACGTGAGCCCTATTCTCCAAAGGAATCAGTTTTCGAACTGCATGGGAGAGAGGGCATCTGCCTGTACGGACCAGAACTTTGCCCCGATCGGCACTGGCCCGTTCAGCGTGGCTGAATTCAGCACAAACGGCACTATCCGCTATCGATTCAACCCACACTACCGGGGCATCGAGTCAGGACTTCCGTACTTCACCGAGGTGCTGCTGCAGGGAGGAGGGGATGCGGAATCCGCGGCGCGGGCCGTCCTCCAATCCAATGAAGCCGACTATGCCTGGAACCTCCAGATCGAGCCGTCAGTGCTGGCCTCGCTCGCAGCGGGCCGCCGCGGACGGGTTGTCTCGTCTTTCTCCACGCTGGTTGAACGTCTCATGCTCAACCAGACCAACCCGGATCCGAGCCTAGGGGACCTTCGCTCGGAGTACGCCGACGGCACGAATCCCCACCCGTTTCTGACGGATCCGGTTGTCGGCAGAGCACTCTCGCTGGCGATTGACCGCAACACTCTTGTCAAGACCGGGTACGGGAGGATCGCCGGGCGTCCGACCTGCAATATCTGGCCGGCACCACCGGCGCAGGTATCGCCGAGCAATGACGAATGCCTCGTCCAGAACATCGGCCTAGCGAATCAGATTCTCGACGAGGCCGGGATCGTGGATAGCGACGGGGACGGTGTCAGGGAGCGTGAGGGCGTGCCGCTACGGATTCTGTTCCAGACTTCAACCAATGCGGTGCGCCAGGACTCCCAACGGCTCATCAAGGAATGGTGGGCGGAGATCGGAGTCGAAACCGAGCTGCGAGACATTGATGCATCGGTGTTTTTCGGTTCCGACGCGAACAGCCCGGATACCATCGGGCGGTTCTACGCCGATGTGGAGATGTACGCTGACGGTGCCACCGGCGTCGACGCGGAGAGCTACCTCGGTGCCTGGGTCAGCGCGCAGATCGCCGGAGCGGCCAACTCGTTTCAAGGCCTTAACGTTCAGCGCTTCCATTCCGACGAGTACGACCGGCTCCACGGCGAGCTCCAGAACTCCCTCGACCCCGACGACCGGAACCGACTCACCATAGAGCTCAACGACTTGCTGGTGCAAAGCTACTCGGTCGTCCCGCTGATCCATCGCGGTACCGTATCGGCGCACGGCAACGACATTGAAGGCGTCCGTGAGAACAGCTGGGATGCGGACTTGTGGAACGTCGAAGAGTGGCGGCGCAAGGAATAACGGGCCAGTACCCGGGGCCGTTCCATACGACGAGCACAGTCTGACCGCTCGCGGGCGATGCGCGGCAACTGCGGCAAGGCACGGAGATTGGCGGTTCCATCTGGGACTACTGCGGATCGAGACCTGCGGGAATCACGCTCCGTAGCGCTGGGCCCGTAAGGCTGGGCCGGCGGGTTCCGTTCCAAACGTTCAAGCGAGAATCGCCCGTGACAGCCAGAGCCCAGAGAACAGGGCCATGATCGAGAGCGCCACCGAGGCCCCGAGGTAGCCACCGGCGGTGATCAGTTCCCCTCGTTCGTGCAGCACCGTGCCGTCGTGGGAGAAGGTTGAGAAGGTGGTGAATGAGCGCAATTGTTCGAGCGGGCCGTGAATTGGGGACGGTGAAAGCCGGTGGGGAGGGCAGCGTAAGAACTCGGATGAAAAGCCGGACACAGGAAATGTCGCTATGGCAGCCCAGCGGATGTGGAGTCGGAAAAGCAGCTGTAAGCGCAGTTGGGAGGGATACCGGCCCTGTTCCAGTTGGAGCGGGATCGGCCGTTGTCGTGGCGGATGGTGGAAGCGAAGCGCCAGTGTCAGTACTGGCAGGGGCAAGCCAAGCGAGCGGCGGAAGTCGCGCAGCAGAGGATCGAGCAGTTGCGCACGCGGACCCAGGAGTTGAGCAGGAGAATGAGCAGCGCAATCAGGATCTATTGCGGTCCCCGTTCGGGAAGCGGAGGCTGGCGACAATGATTAGGATTCTCGGTTCTGCCTTGGCTGCCGGAGGGTGGCAGAGGGAACCCGAAGGGCAACCGGTGCCGCCCTGCGGACGGCGGCGGTGGCCCTGCAGCGCTCGCACAGCGCCTTGGGAGCCAACTTCCGGCGGACCGCGCGGCGGAAGGGCTACAGGAAGGCAGTCTTCGCGACGGCCCGCAAGCTGGCCCAGCTGGTGTATCGCATGCTGCGCTGGGGGCAGGATTACGTGGATATCGGCGAGCGGGCCTATGAACTGCGATTCCGACAGGAGCGCATCGCGGGCATGCAGAGGGCGGCGGACGCGCTGGGCTACGAACTGGTCCCGCAAGCCCAGCCGTCCACCTGGCCCCGAACTCTCGGCCCGCTCGCCGTCCGTCGAGGATGCGAAGATGATGTTTCAGGTCAGGTGAGTGGAACAATGACAAGGGTCCCGAAGACCTTGGGGGCGGGGGCTGCGGTAGCATTCGCAGTCCTGCTTGCGTTGGTGGACGGCGCGTCAGCCAATTCCCGCGGGGGAATCGTCGTCTTGGGAAACGTGGATCGATTCCCAACCCAGAGTTGCACCCTTTGCCACACGGGGACACCTTCGGATGGCCCGTCCACAACGGTAGAAGTACTCGTCGACGGGTCTTCGGCATCCCTGTACACGTACACGCCAGGCGAGACCGTTTCGCTGGTCGTGAATTTCATGGACTCGAGGGCCAACAGGATGGGTTTTGTGGTCATGGCGCGGTCCGACGACCCGGCCGAGGCGGAGTCGGGCAATTACTGCGGTACCGGGGGTACCATGGCTGTCGCTGATACGACGGCAGGTGAGGGTGTCAAGGTCAGGAACGGGGAGTTCATCCGACGGAAGCCCGACCGATGCGGGGATCGGCTCAACGATATCTGGTGGGCTACGCACACCCTAGCGAAGAACGGGAGTTCCGCAAGCTGGGAGGTCTCCTGGACGCTGCCGTCGGAGAGCGTGGGGCCCATCACCCTCCTGTTCGTTGGGAACGCAGGGAACGGGGATCGGAGTTCGAGCAACGACAACATTGTCACCCGGCAGTTCACCGTTCGGCCCGTCGGTTCCGCCGCCCCACAGCCCGCGCCGGTCATTTCAGGTACTGGCCACGGTTTCGGCGCGGTGTCCGGAGGGACGCCGAAGGCCGCGCAGGGAGCCATCGCGTCGCTAACCGGCACGGATTTCGTGGCAACAGCCATGGCTTCCGGCTCGACCCTCGACGATTCCGGCAATCTGTCCAAGCTCGTCAACGGCGTCTGTGTCGAGATCGGGACCCTGAGGGCCCCCTTGCTGGCAGTCTCATCGGAACGAGTGACGTTCCAGATCCCCGTCGATGCCGGGCTGGGAGACTCGACGCTGAAAGTTGTCAGGGATTGCGGCACGTCGGACTCGACCGCCAGTGAGGCGATGGCTTTCCAGGTCGTGGCGGCACGCCCCGTGTTTCTCCAGTTCTCTGAGGATTCCTCGGGAATCACCGCCGTCCGACCCAACATGGCCCTTGTCGCTTCCGTCGGGTCTGTCGAGGGACGACGGACCCGGCCCGCAGTGCCCGGCGATATCTTGACGGTGTTCGGGACGGGACTGGGTCAGACGGACCCACCCTACTCGGATGGAGAGATCGCCTCGGCCGTACGAGAGCTCTCTGCCAGCGATCTACGCGTGATGATCGGCGAGTTGGAAATCGATGCTGCGAACGTCCACTATGCGGGGGCCGCCCCGTACTTCGCAGGACTCCAGCAGCTGATGGTGCAGGTGCCGGACCAGACGGCGGCCGGGTCCCACCAGTTCAGCGTCCTCGTGGGCGGAGTGTCTTCGGTGACAGGGCCGATGCTTGAGGTCGCTACGGCAGAATCGCTGCTCCCGGCCCTTTCGTGCACGGCCGGAATGATGCTGGCATCGCTCGGTCGATGCCAGGCAACGTTCGGAGACAACACCGGGATCCTCGAGGTGGACGCCGACCGCAATGCCTGCGTCCTGGGTTCCATCGTGAACGACACCGAGGGCTGGATCTGCGGAGCGGAGTCGCTTGACCTGACTCCCTACGGCGCGGCCATCACGAAGAACGACGACGGGACGTGGACGATCTCTAGCCTTCCGGCAACGACGACCGGGCAGCCGTAGACGACCTGCGCCAACGGCCCGTGTTCAGGGCAGGCGCGCAAGAGGCTTGAGGGATCTCTCGGCATGACCGATCTGCCGGGAGTTCGTCAGGGCGAACAAGTCCTTGGCAAGGTCCGTTCCGGCCCCGGGATCCACTCGCCAGGCTCCCGTTCGACGCGAGAGGGAATACCCGTCGTTTCGTTGCCAACCAACAGGCCGTTGGAATCCGTACCACTGGATTCCTCGTTCCGTCACGGCTCGCGCCGCAGCAGGCTTCCTTCGTAGACGGAGCGCTGTATCTGTACCTGCGACGCGACAGGCCTCCACGTCGGCCCAGCAATTCTAAAAGTAGCGGTCGTGGATGGTTCGGGTGGGATTGGCGGAGTGATTGGA
>CAYWUV010000060.1:0-36757 GCA_964461235.1 uncultured Bryobacterales bacterium
CCAGAAGCCGTCAGGGCCTTAAGTTAGCGGCCAAAACCTTAAGTTAGTGACATTGCTCGGCTGGTAGGACAGGGGGATCAGTTTGATCGTTGGTAGGTCAGGGTGCTGCTTCGTCTTCGTGATGCGCTGCATCTCCGCCGCATAGGCCCTTTTTCCTTCTGCTTGCCGAATTGGCACATCTCGGAGTTCTACGATTCCCGGACACAATGCCGTGCCGCAATCCGTCGTCGGCCGTCAAGGTCCGATTCGCATCAGCAGTTACAGGAACGCTTGGGGAGCCGCCGCTAGAGTTCTGCGGAACAGCCGCACGAGTACGGTCAAAGCCATGCCTGACCTTCATGGTGCATAGCTCATGGAGCCTGTATCTTGGGTCGACTTCTCGGGTCTTTCAGGCGCACAACGGTACGAACACCAGTCACTCGTTACAGGCGGAGATGGCCAAGTCTCCCAGGTTCCAGGGGCCCCCCTGCCTGCATGCCCGGCTCTTCGACCCCGGCGGATCGCCTGAACGCGGCCACTCCAATGCGGGCGGTGGAGCTTTCCGCAATCGCGATATTGGCTGTGTCGGCTCCGAAACCGATTGCGTTCGAGGCTCAATCACGGGGCCTGCAGACTCCCTGTGCACGTTTCGCAGCCGGGGTCGCCCCGCACCACGCAATACTCGATTCCGGCTGGTGACAAGCCTTGGGCGGGTCAGGATTTGCACCGGCTGGGTCGCAAGGAATGGTGCCGTCATGTCACTGGGTTCACATGTCTTCCTTCTTCCTCCTTCACCAAGCTCTGCCTGGGGCGATAGCTCCTTGATCAATTGCTATGTCACGGCAGAGTACCCACGCCTCTCGCCGATTCTCCATTCCTTCCGAGCACGCGTTTGCGGGGTCGCAGAACTCCGCTTCGGGATTCGCCGGTCCAGGCAATTTTCGGACGGATTCACCAATAGGCAAAAACAGCAGCTGACATATTTGCCCAATGTCGAAAACTACTGTATTCTGGAGCGGGTGGAGCAACGATACCTCACAGGACAGGTCGAGGCGGACCTCGCACGGAAGATGGTCTTCGTTGCGGGCGCAAGGCAAGTCGGCAAGACGACGCTGGGTCTGTCCCTGCCAGGAGCACGGGACGGGTACCTGAATTGGGATGTGCCCGAGCACCGGGAACGGATCCTGCTGCGCAGGATGCCCCCTACGCAGCTCTGGTTCTTCGACGAGATTCACAAGTACCGACGATGGCGGGACTACTTGAAGGGGCTGTATGACGACCGGAGGAACGGCCAGCGGATCCTGGTCATCGGGAGCGCCCGACTCGACCTGTACCGATTCTCGGGGGATTCGCTGCAGGGACGGTATCACCTGCTCCGGCTGCACCCGCTGTCAGTAGCCGAGCTCGGCTTGGTCTCCTCGGACGACTTCGCGCAGCTGCTCCGGCTGGGCGGGTTCCCGGAACCGTTCCTCTCGGGATCGGAAGTGCAAGCGAGCCGCTGGTCGAGGGAGTACCGGAATCTTCTTGTGCGGGAGGAGATCGCCGGGCTGGAAGGGATCCGGGATCTCGGGAGTCTCGAACTCTTGGCCTTGAGACTGCCCGGACTGGTCGGTTCCCTGTTGTCGCTCAACGCGCTGCGGGAGGACCTGCGGGTGAGCCACAAGACGGTCAGCAACTGGATCGGCGCATTGGAGAGACTCTACGCCGTGTTCCGGATTCCACCGTTCGGAGGACCCCGGATCCGGGCCATCAGGAAGGCACAGAAGCACTATCAGTTCGACTGGTCGCTGGTGCCGGACGACGGGCCGAGATTCGAGAACCTGATCGCCAGCCACTTGCTCAAGTGGGCCCACTTCCTGCAGGACACCCAGGGACGCGACGTTGAGTTGCGGTTCTTCCGCGATACGGACGGGCGCGAGGTGGACTTCGTGGTCACGGAACGAACACGTCCGGTTGCGGCAATCGAATGCAAGTGGTCGGACACCAAGCCGAGCCGGAGCCTGAAGTACTGGAAGAAACGGTTTCCCGACTGCGCGGCATGGCAGCTGGCCGCAGTCGGCGGTCACGACTACGTAACTCCAGACGGCATACGCGTGACACACGCGACGAAGTTCCTGTCGACCCTCGTCTAAGCCACCACCCCCTGCGACGGCCGGTCGCCGCCGTCCGGAGGATCGGGCCGGGACCCGGGTTCCAGGCCGTCGCCATTGGCTATAGAGCGTGATCGATCAGCCGCGTCAGCACGGCGAGATGCCGGCGGAGGGCCTCCCGCCCGGGGGAACCGAGCCGATACCAAGTCACCGGCCGTCGGTTGCGATGGGCCTTCTGCACCTCCAGCAAGCCCAAGTCCTCGAGCCTCCGGAGATGGGCTCCAAGGCTGCCATCCGTCTCGCCCAGGACTCCCTTGAGGCGGGTGAACGAAAAGCCGTCGTGGACGGTCGTCGACGAAATCAACCAGCGTGAATCCGAAGAGCGCGAGCACCGCCCAAAGGCTATAGATCGACGGGACGCTGGTCATCTTCGTTTGCTCGGCCGCAGCGTGGACATAAGCGAGGTCCTCCGCGATTTGCTTCTTGTCTGTATCGAAACGGCCCGTAGAACGGACGATGCATACGACCGCAGCGACCCGGCAGTCGGAACTCCGGACGGCCCTACTGCGTACTATCGGAGGTCATCGAGGACACGCTCCCCATGCCCGAACGGTCTGGCGCGGTCGTAAATCATGGCGATCCGGCCGTCTTCGTCAATTACGAACGTGGACCGTGCCTGACGCAGGAAGCCGATACGTAGCGGACTTCGTTCCTGCCACGTGCTGTAGGACACCGCGATCCGGTGGTCGGGGTCGCTGACAAGCCGGAAGGGGAGCTGATGACGCGCCTTGAATCGGTCGTGGGACTCCACGCTGTCACCGCTGACACCCAAGATAACCGCATTCCTCTCAGTGAATTCGGCATGTAGGTCCCGAAACGAGCAGGCCTCTACCATGCATCCGGGAGTGCTGTCCTTCGGATAAAAGTACAGCACCACCTTCCTCCCCCTGAAGTCCGAAAGCCGGATCTCGTCACCGCCATCGGTCCGGGCATGGAAGTCCGGGGCCATGTCTCCCACCCTCAGCGTCACAATGGCTCCCGCTGGATCGCTGCTTCGGCCTCGCCGTCCCGCGGTCGCGATTCTCTGCGACGGTGCCGGGGACCGCGCGGAGTCTTTCCCAGGCCCCGCATGTTGGCTACCTCCGCTGCTCTCGCAAGTATCGGGCGACCGTCCCGACGGTCTCGAACCAGATCCCGTGCTCCGGATCTTGAAGGTACGGAATCAGCTTCTCCAGCATCTCGATGCGGGTGGTCTGCGCCCCGGAACTTCCGAAATCGTGACCAGCCAGCACCAACCATTGACCCTTATCGCTAGCGTCCTCCACCAGGCGTCTCACTGCGGGGAAGTCCATGGCGTCCATGCTCACCCCGGTGACCTGGGCCGGATCATGGAAGACCGGATCGTTGGCGGTCTCATCGAGCCAGCGTCGCCCGCTCAGGAACAATTCGGCGACTAGCGGCACGTAGCTGCGGGTCTCCAGTCCGCGGCCCACGAATGTCTGACCGCAGGGGTAGGCGAACGAAACGGGCTCGACCCCCAGCAACTCGTGAATCCGGCGATTCGCCTCGATCAGTTCCGCCCGCATCTCATCCAGCGTGTAGTTCTCCAGAGCGGCATCGCGCGACCAAGCGAAATTGCCCGTGCAGGGATGCCTGAGCGAGTGGCAGCCAATCTCGTGGCCTTCCGCCACCAGCGCCTTCCAGCCCTCAAGATTGTCTTCGACGCGCACCGGCACGACATAGAAGGTCGCCTTGGCTCCCAAGCGGCCAAGCACCGGGCGCCCTTCGCGAACCTGGGAGGAGCGGGCGTCGTCAAAGGTCAGACTGACGGCGGCTCGCGCCTCGCCGGGCCAGCGGAACTCGGCTGCCGCCGGCTGACCGCGAGCGGTCGGTAGCGACAGCACCGACAGACCGGCCAGCAGCAAGGGGCGGGCGGTACCCACGAGGACCTTGGGGAATCCGAACGCGGTGCATCGGAATCGTCGCTCGCGCCCGGGACTCCGCCGGACCCACCAGGGGTTGCAGGGGGCCGCGTCGTGTGATCTCCGGGGCATGTCAGTCAGCAGCGCGCACGGCGTGGAGGGCTCAAGCGACACTCCGTCCTCGATTTCACGGCAGTTGCCACCGCGTCAGCGAGGGGCTGACCCCGTCGCACGAGCCGAGAGCCAGGTCCCGCCGCAAGTGACTGGGACCTCCCGTCGGCTCGCCATTGGCGCTGTCAACGGCTAGGCACAGCTCGCTGCCTTGCAGTCGGATACGCCCGTCGGCCTCGAAGGAGAACCGCTGGCGTTCGGAGGGCCGGCACGTTTTCAGGAACAGCCTCGCTCCCGCCTGCTGGGATTCCGCCTCGGCGCAGCGCTCGTAGGCTGGCATGTAGAGTTGCCCTTCGGCGGGATGCCCGACGGTGAAGGTCTCGTCTGCGGCCCGGGGCTTGCATGTGTGGGCCATCAGAGGTGCATCGAGATTCAACCTGCGCCCGAACCCCGGAACATCCACGCAATACCGCCCGGGTTCGTCCAGCGGGTCGATCAGCATGATCAGGCCCTCCCCTGCCGCCCACGCTGAGGGAGCTGCGATCGATGCAGCGAGGGCGATGAGCTTGGTCATGCGCTCCATTCTACCCGCGACCCTGAAGCCAGACCGTCGTCCGATGGATCGGGCCCCAGCGTCAGTACCACGCGGATAGGACCGGGCGGATGAGCGGACGAGCCTGTGTCGACCAGCTGGGCTGCCTCCGGGGATCAACGCCATAATCGGATAGATCCGCCGAACGCTGACTCCTGGCCCAAGCAACTCTTGCGCAGCCTCTGCGGTTGCACTACGCTTGCAGTGTGCGAGCGATGCGCTCGGCAGGCTGGCTTGCGGCGGCCCTGTGGGTCTGCGCCGGGTATGCCTCCGTCCTGATCGAGCCGGACGGCATCCGCTTGCAGAGTCCCGGCCAGTCCCAGCACATCGTGGTTCCGGGGGGAACGGACTGCGTGGCATCAAGCAGCGATCCGGCTGTCGTCGGCGTCGCCTCGAACCGGCTGGTTGTCGGCCGAGCACCGGGACGGGCGCGGGTCCGCGTCACCTGCGTGGAAGGATCGAGCGAGGCAACCGTACACGTGGGCGAAACCGCTGGCGAGGTGGGCATCGGTTTCGAACGCGACCTGCTGTCCATTCTCACGACGAAGGGCTGCAACTCGTCGGCTTGCCACGGATCCCCTGCCGGGCAGAACGGATTCAAGCTGTCGCTGTACGGATCGGACCCGCGCCTCGACTTCGACATGATCGTGCGCGGTCACGAAGGGCGGCGGGTCTCGCTTGAGTCCCCCGAGGACTCGCTCCTGCTATCGAAGCCCTCCTTCCGGATCGCGCACGGGGGCGGCCAGCTCATGACTGAGGAATCGGACGAGTACGCGACGATCCTCGAATGGCTGCGCCAAGGCGCGTCGTACGGAGCGGCCGGCATCCGCCTCGAGCGACTGGAGATGCACCCGGCTGAGAGCGTCCTGCAGGAGACGGGAACGCGTCAGGCCCTCGTAGTCATAGGCCGGCTCTCCGACGGATCGACCCGAGACATGACGGGCGAGGTCCGCTACTCGGTCAATGACGAAGCGGTCGTCGCAATGGATACGGACCGGATGGTCGTGGCAAAGGGGCCTGGGATCACTACGGTGACGGCCAGGGCGATGGGAAAGGCCGCGACCGCCCAGTTCATCGTGATCAAGGAACCGGCCGGACTCTCCTTCCGTCACCCGGAACCGGCGAACCTGATCGACGAGCATGTCTTCCGCAAGCTCGTGACGGTTAATGTGGAACCCTTCCCCGTCAGCGACGACCGGACGTTCCTGCGCCGCGTCTACCTGGACGCTGCGGGCGTGCTGCCGACCCCGGAGGAAGCCCGCCGCTTTCTCTCGGATCCCCGTCCCGGCAAGCGTGCGGCGCTGATCGACGAGCTACTCGGGCGGGACGAGTACGCCACGCACTGGCTGGTCAAGTTCGAGGACTGGTTCCGCAATTCCCAGTACTACTCGCAGGGACGGACCAACGGCGCGTTCAAGCGCTGGCTGCACGACTCCATTCGCGAGGACTGGGCCTACGACGACACCGTGCGGGCGATGCTGACAGCCGTCGGGGACACGACGGTGCGGCCGGCGGGGAACTTCTGGCACCCGGCGATCGACTTCATGCTCAAGACGTTCGAGGTCGAGAAGGCAGTGCCCACCGTCACGCGCCTGTTCCTCGGCGTGCGGCTCGACTGTGCCCAGTGTCACAACCATCCGCTCGAGAACCTGACCCAGGATGACTTTTACGGCGTCGCCGCGTTCCTCGCACGCACGCGCGTCAAACACGGGTACGGCCAGTACCGGCGCATCTGGTACAACGACCGCCGCGGCGAGATCGAGCATCCGGTCACGAGGAAGCCGATCGCACCCCGGTTCCTGGGCGGCGAGGAAGCCGAGATCCCTGAGGGGTCGAACCGCCGCGAAGTGCTGGCGGACTGGATCACCCGTAAGGAGCAGCTCCAATTCGCCCGTGCCACGGTCAACCGCGTCTGGTACGAGTACTTCCGGCGCGGGATCGTCGAGCCCTTCGACGACTTCCGCTCCACCAACAGGGCCACGCACCCGGAGCTGCTGGACAATCTGGCCCGGTTCTTCATCGACTCCGGGTTCCGCTTCAAGGCCCTCCACAGGCTCATCCTGAACTCCAAGACCTACCAACTGGCAGCGCACACATCCGAGAGACCGGGCGGGGAGCACCCGCTGGAAGACACCCTGTTTGCCCGATACGTGCCCCGCAAGCTCCCAGCCGAAGTACTGCTGGACGCGATCTCCCAGGTCACAGGCGTGCCCGAGGCGTTCCGGAACTATCCTCCCGGCACATCCCCGAAGGAACTAATCGCCAGTATCGGGGCCACCCATTTCCTGACGACGTTCGGGCATCCCCGGCGGGACATCATGGAGGCGCGGTCCAACGCCCCTTCCCTGGGCCAGGCCCTGCACATGATGAACGGCGACGTGCTCGCAGGCCGCATGGACGCCGAGGGATTCATCGTGGATGCGCTTCTGGAGCGGGGATTTGGAGACAGCGAGATTGTCGACGCTCTGTATGCGCGGGCGTTCGCACGCAAGCCGGACGCGGCGGAGAGATCTGCGCTGGAAGGCTATCTCGCAGACGAGCGTCGCGCCGGGCGCAACCGGCGCCAGGGGCTCGCGAACCTGCTCTGGGCGATCCTGAACACCAAGGAATTCCAGATGAACCTGTAGGGAGACCCGCAATGCGCTTGTCCGACATGCAAGACCGTTACAGCCGCAGGGATTTCCTGCGGGTTGGAGGAATGTCCCTTGCGGGCGTCACCCTGCCGCAGCTGCTGGGGGCCGCAGCGGGCGGCCAGGAAGTCTCGTGCCTGATCTACTTCCACACGGGTGGGCTCTGCCAGCACGACTCGTTCGATCCCAAGCCCGAGGCCCCGCGAGAGATCCGAGGCGGCTTCCGGGCGATCCCCACGTCCGTCCCAGGCGTGCATTTCAGCGAGCTGCTGCCCCGTTGCGCGGCCGGCTTCAAGCGATTCTCGGTCATCCGGTCGATGTACTCGCTCGAGGCGATCCACGAGAAGGCCAAGCAGTACGCGTTCTCCGGGCAGCGCCCGAACAACGCCTACAAGCACCCGGTCTACGGCTCGGTCGTCGCCCGTGAACTCGGGAGCCGGGGCGGCGTCCCGCCGTTCGTCGTCATTCCGCGCAAGGACATCTGCGCTGACGCCGGGTTCCTCGGGCCTTCCTACGACCCCTTCATAGCAGGCGATCCGTCAAAGGAAAAGTACTCCGTCCAAGACCTGACCCTCCCCACCGGCCTCGGACTCGAGGAGGCCCAAGGGAGAGCCCGCCTGCTCAGCACATTGGACGCCCGCTTGGAGTCCCTCGAGAAGTCCGGGCTGGTGGAGGGCATGGATCACTTCTACCAGAAGGCCCTCGATCTGGTCAGTTCCCCGCAGGCGAAACGGGCGTTCGATCTGGGAGCCGAGCCGGACAAGCTGCGGGACGCCTACGGGAGGACAACCGGGGGCCAGGGGGCTTTGCTGGCCCGGCGGTTGATCGAAGCGGGAGTGCGGCTGGTCACGCTGTTCCACAACGGGTACGACACGCACTCCGACAACGACGAGTCGAACAAGAAGCTGTACCCGGAATTCGACCAGTCGTTCTCCACGCTGCTGGAAGACATGGACTCGCGCGGCCTGCTCGACACGACCCTGGTGCTGGCAATCGGCGAGTTCGGGCGCACCCCCGAAATCAATCATTCGGCTGGGCGGGACCACTGGCCGGGAGTCTTCTCGATTGCGGCGGCCGGATCCGGAGTCCCGGGCGGACAGGTGATCGGCAGTTCGGACGCGAACGGTTCGGAGCCCAGCGATCGCCCGGTCTCGATCGAGGATCTCGGCGCGACGGTCTACCGCAAGCTGGGCATCAACACCCACAAGGAATACCACGCGCTCGGCAGGCCGATCCGCATTAACGACGGCGGCGAGCCTGTCCGGGAACTCTTCGCGTAAGTGGGCCATGCGGATTCCCGGACTCGTCCTGGCGGCGGCCGCCGCCGCCGTCCTGACCGCCATGGAAGATCCCGCGGATCCGTGGATCGACCGGATCGAGCCACTCGGGGGCACGCGGGGCTCGCTGGCCGAGGTCGTGCTTGTCGGCAAGAACCTCTCCGCGCCGGCGATCCTTGAGTTCGACTCTCCCCATCTGAGCTGGGAGACCGTCGCCCTCGAAAAGGGCGGCTCGATTCGGGGGATCGTCCGGGTCGGGGCGGAAGCCGATCGCGGGCCCCATATCGCGACGCTGTCGACACCCCTGGGGCGCTCGAACTCGCGCCTTTTCTATGTCGACGACTTCGCATCGACCCACGAGGCCGAGCCGAACAGCACCCTGGATACCGCCCAGCGGATCCGCCTCGAGGCGCAGGTCCTGCACGGCTCAATGGATCCGCTGGCCGACGTTGACTACTTCGCGTTCGAAGCCCGGGCCGGGGAGCGCTGGACGTTCGACTTGCGGTCAATCGAATACGGCGGCTTCCTGGAGAACGACCTGACTCTGCTCGACGCCGCGGGGAGGCGCATCGCCTTCAGCGACGACAGGGACGACTACCTGGAGACTCCGTTCCTGGAGCACGTTTTCGAGCGGGCCGGCACGCATTACCTGAAGCTCGACCAGTACCGGGGACCCCAGCGGGTGAACTGCGCCCGGAACTGCGGCTACATGCTGCGAATCGGTGACGTACCGGTGGTCGAGGCCGTTTCCCCCCTAGGGGCCCGGATCGGGTCCGAAGTGTCGGTTTCCCTCTACGGCAGGGGGCTGGAAGACCTGGACAGCGCATGGCTGATGCCGGTTCGGCGCGCCGAGTATTACCGCCTCACCTTCCCGTTCACCATCCCCCTGCGGACCGACCACGACCTGTCGGCCCGCATCGACGGCAGCATCGAGCGCCGCACGGAGCATCGTGCCGAGGTGCGGTTCGACATCCCGGCTAACGCGTGGCGCGGACTCTGGCGCCTCTGGGTGCAATCGCCGGGCGGCCTCTCCGACACGATCAGCTTCGAGGTCTCGGCGATGGTCGAACCGGACTGCGGCGCGGTCACCCCGATGCCGGACGGAGTGGCGTGCAACGCGGTATTGGAGAGGCCGGGAGACGAGCACGAGTACCGGCTGGGCCTGGAGGCCGGGCAGTCCATGGTGGCGACCACCCTGGCGGCCCAGCTCGGCTTGCCGCGCATCGACACGGTCCTGGAACTGTTCGACGCTGATGGGAACCTTGTGGCCGACCACGATGACCTGATGACCGGCCAGGGCACCGTGATCGGGAACCCCGACTCGATGCTCCATTACAGGCCCGAGCAGGCCGGGACGTACAGGCTGGTGGTCCGGGACCGCATCGGACGGGGAGGCCCGGACATGGCCTACCGGCTCCACGTCCAGGAGCGCGAACCGGGTTTCGCGCTGCTGAGCGACCCGGAGAATCTCAACGCCCGACCCGGATCGACCGAGCGAGTGGGCGTGCTGCTAATCCCGGAGCCGGGCTTCTCCCAAGCGGTGGAGGTGTGGGTCGAGACCCCACCCCCGGGAATCGCCTCGGCAACGGCCAGCTTCCGGGCCGGCCAGTTCTTCGGTCCCTCGGGTGACGGGGACAACGTGGTCATTCCCGAGGAATTCCTCGACATCGAGATCGATGGCGACGTTCCCGCCGCCCACTACCCGTTGAGGATCCTGGGGCGGGCCGCAGGCCGCGAACGAGTCGTGGAGGCAGTCTCGACGCTCTGGATCGGACCGCCGCGCAAGCGAAATGACGTGAGACGGCCCCTCTCGTCGATCTGGCTGACGGTCCTCGAGCCAGTTGATGCCGGGAGCGCGGCCGAGGTGGGGGCGGACTCGGGCGACTCACGCTGACCCGCGCGCCAGGCAGCGGGCCCAGCCCTTATTGAATGGGCAGATTGGGCTGGGAACCGTTCGGTGCTGGCGCGTCGGCTTCCATGGCTTCGTCGATCTCTTCGGTGCGCGGCACCACCACGGCAGCAGCCACGATGTCGCCATCCTCGAGGTTGACCAGCCGGACGCCCTTGGCTGACCTGCCGGTCGCCCGGATCTTGTCCGAATCGGTTCGCAGGATCTTTCCGTTGCGGGTGACGATCATCACCTCGTCGTCGGCCAGCACCCGCATCACCGTCACCACCTCGCCGTTGGAGGAGGTGATCTTGGTGTTCACGACTCCCTTGCCGCCCCGTGCGGTCTCGCGGTACTTGCCGAGTTTCGTCCGCTTGCCGTAGCCGAACTCGTTCACCGTAAGGACCAGATGGTCCTCGCTGGCGCAGATCATCCCGACGACCGTGTCATCACCTTCCAGACGAATGCCCCTGACGCCCCGCGCGACGCGGCCCATCGGCCTCACCTCGCTGTTCGCGAAGTGATTGGCCTGGCCGCGACGGGTCGCGATCAGGACCTTTTCGTCCTTGCTGCACAGCCGAGCCTGGACCAGTTCGTCCCCTTCCACGAGCGTGAGCGCGATGATGCCCCGGGACAGCGGACGCGAGAACACCTCGAGCGAGCATTTCTTGATGGTGCCCTTGCGCGTCACCATGGCGATGTAGGTTTCCGGATCGAAGTTCCGCACCGGCAGGAAGGCCTGCACGGTCTCGTTCGGCATGAAGTTGAGCAGGTTGACGATATTGCGCCCGCGACCCGAGGCGGCCACCTCGGGGATGTTGTAGATCTTGAGCCAATAAACCCGGCCGAGGTTCGTGAAGACCAGGATGTATGAGTGGGTCGTACCGATGAACAGGCTCTCCACCAGGTCGTCGAGGCGCGTGGACATTCCGATCCGGCCTCGCCCGCCGCGGGACTGCTTGCGGTAGGTGTCGAGCGCCGTTCGCTTCAAGTAGCCGTTCTTGGTCACCGTCACCACCATGTCCTCGTCGGCAATCAGGTCCTCGATCGAGATCTCCCGGACCTCGTCGCCGATCTCAGTCCGGCGCTCGGACGCGAACTTCTTCCTCAACGCCCGCAGTTCGTCGATGATGAGCTTGTTCAGCACCTCCTCGGAGCCGAGGATCTCGAGGTAGCGCGCGATCTTGGCTTGGATCTCCTCCAGTTCGTCGAGGATCTTCTGGCGCTCCATGCTGGTCAGGCGCTGGAGCTGGAGCTCGATGATCGCCTGCGCCTGCCTGTCGGTGAAATCGAACGGCCGGAAGGTCGCGTTCGCACCCGGACGCAGGAACTCCGTGTAGTCGATTTCGACTTCCCCCATGAGGGCCGACTTGGCCTGCTTGGGGTTCCGGGACGCCCGGATCAGGGCGATGACCTCGTCGATTCGTAACAGGGCCTTGGCGAATCCGAGCAGGATGTGCTCTCGGTCGCGGGCCTTCCGCAGCAGGAAGTTGGTCCGCCGCCGGACGACGTCCTGGCGGTGCGCGATGAAGAGCTTGAGGTACTCGATAAGCCCGACTTCCTTGGGCCGCCCGTTGACGATCGCAAGGACAACCACGCCCGAGCCTTGCTGCAGGTCGGTGTGCTTGTAGAGGTTGTTGAGCAGGACTTCGGGCTGCTCGCCCCGCTTGAGCTCGAAGACGATCCGCATGCCGCGGCGATCGCTCTCGTCACGGATGTCGCTGATGCCCTCGATCTTCCTGTGGTTGATCAGGTCGGCGGCCTTGCGGATCAGGCGCGCCTTGTTGACCTGGTACGGCAACTCGGTGACGACGATGGCATGCCGGTCCTTGGCCTTCTGCTCGATCGAGGTTCTCGCCCTCACGACGATGTGCCCGCGCCCTTGCTTGTACGCCTGGAGCATGCCGGCCCGGCCGCAGAGAATGCCGCCGGTCGGGAAGTCGGGGCCCTGGACGATGTTGATGATCCGCTCGAACCGCGTGTGCGGGTGCTTGATCAGCTGGATCGTTGCGTCGACGAGCTCTCCCAGGTTGTGCGGGGGGATGTTCGTCGCCATCCCGACCGCGATGCCGTTGGCGCCGTTGACAAGCAGGTTGGGGGCCGCTGCGGCCAGGCACTCGGGTTCTTCCGCCGAATCGTCGTAGTTCGGCCGGAAGTCCACCGTGTCCATATCGATGTCTTCCAGCAGGGCCTCGGCGTACGGGGCGAGCCGGGCCTCGGTGTAGCGCATCGCCGCCGGGGGGTCGCCGTCCACGGACCCGAAGTTGCCCTGTCCCGCCACAAGCAGCTCGCGCATGCTGAACGGCTGGGCCATGCGCACGAGCGTGTCGTAGATGGAGGCATCGCCGTGCGGATGGTACTTGCCCATCACCTGGCCGACGATGCGGGCACACTTGCGGGGCGGGCGATTGGAGCGCAGCCCTTCCTCGCGCATCGCGTAGATGATGCGGCGCTGGACGGGCTTGAGGCCGTCGCGCACATCGGGCAGGGCACGCCCGATGATGACCGACATCGCATAGTCGAGATACGACTTGCGCATCTCGTGTTCGATGTCGATGGGCCGGATGTCGGCGGTCAGGCCCTGCCCTTCGAGATTCAGCTGTTCCGGATCGCTCGGGGTGTCTTCGTTCATAGAGTCAACGGAAACCTATGGTTATGCTCCCATTATACTTCCGCGTGCCGCTCGCGCGGGCGCGCGCCCGCGAAAAGCCCGCAAGAGTCCGAGCCCTGCAAGGCCTCGGCGTCCCGGACCGGGGCTGGCCGCCGAGTGCGGGCCACCTGCGCTGCAGCACCGCGTTCCCACGGTCGACTGCGTCGTACGGCGACGCCCGGGAGGTTCGGCAGACCTGCCACGCGCCGGTCAGTCCGGCACCGGAATCGCCGTCGGGGCGCGCCGGACGCCTCGGTCGGTGGGAAGGCGGAGTGTGAGGGAGCCACTCGCATTGCACACCCTCGTCGCGCCGAGGTCAGGCACTGCGCTTGACGTCGGCCGAGATCCGCAAGGTCGCCCCAGACGAATCGATACGTAGGGTGCAGCCCTCGATCGGCAATGTGACTTGGACTGGCTTGCGCGCGAGGTCGTCGAAGTGAAACTCGAGCTGCTCAGGGTCGGGTCCTGGGCCGGATCGAGGCGGGCCGAATTGGCGCTCGTCGAATCGCTGTCCTCGATAATCGATCGAGAGTTGCCAGGTCCTGATGGCCGTTGCGAGTCGGTCGTCCCCGGGTATCGCACTTCCGTTGAGGTATTGATAGGCGGTCTGTCTTGAGACATTCAGGACTCTCGCTATCTCGGCCGCGGGAGTCTTGCCGTCTCTTCTCAGCTTCTCCGCAAGCGCCTCGAAGCAGCGTCGTATCGCCGCCCGCCAAGCTTTGTGGGTCTTCGGCCTAGGCATTCCGATCCAGTATTCCGATTGCGCATGCGATTTCTCCTGGTGTCAGATACTATCTGTCACAGGTTCGATATGACAACTGATCCGAACAGTGCGAAATCTCACCAGATTCTGGATGTGGTGGACCTTGAAGACCGGGTGATCGGTTCGGTCCGGAGGAGGGATGTCTTCAGGCGCGGATCCGCCTTTCGGGTCGCGCACCTCTTCCTATTCAACGAGCGGTCGGAGATGCTCATCCAACGGCTCGCGGAATCGCGTGACCGTCACCCTGACTGCTGGGGATCGTCCGTCGCCGCGTATCTCAACAAAGGCGAGTGCTATCGGGATGCGATCGTGAGGAGGACTCGGGAGGAACTGGGAGTTTCCCTGGACTGCGTGGAAGAGGTCGGGAGAACCTTGATGTCGGATGACAAGTGCAGGAAGTTCGTCGCCCTGTTCACTGGCAGATGGACCGGTCCCTTAACCGTTGACGCAAGTCATATCGCAGAAACCCGGTTCCTTCCGGTAGCGGACATCCTCAAGGCGAGAGGTGCGGAACCCTGGCTCTTCACGCCGACGTTCTCGCTAGTGCTTGACATGTACTGTGACCGGATGCACTGAAGGTCGCAATGACCAAAGCCAATTGATGGAACCGGACCACCATCCGACTCCGTCAAGCGTCATACGAGCGGCACTAGGATCGCGACGATCTGGGTCACAACGTACCCGACCAGCCCCATCACCGCGAGCAGCGGCGTCCAGGTCTGCAACGCCTCCGTCTCGGTGAGCCCCGACATCTGCTTGTAGACCCAGAACCCGGAGTCGTTCATCCACGACCCCACCAACGAGCCCGAGCCGATCGCGCAGGCGACATAGACGGCATGGAAGCCGGGAGGGGTGTCGATCACGAGCGGCGCCATGATCGACGAGACCGTGATCATCGCCACTGTGCCGGACCCCTGCGCCACCTTCAGGAGGCACCCGAGCAGGAAGCTCAGCAGCAGGATCGGCACGCCGAACTGCTGGGACAACTCGCCGATCGTCTTGCCGACGTCCGCCTGCACCAGCATCTTTCCGAACGACCCGCCCCCAGCCGTGATCAGGATGATCAGGCCGCCGCTGGCGAGCGCCGTCTCCACGGGCTTGGCGAGCTGCGCCAGGGTGTAGCCTTTCTGCCGCGCCACCAGCCAGAGCGAGATCGCCGCCGAAGTAAGCAGCGCGAAATTCGGGTTCCCCAGGAATCCAGTGACACCCTCGATTGCCGGGCCGACATCCAACGCTCCCGCCAGGGTGTTCGACGCGATCAGGACAACCGGCAGCACGATCGGCAGCATCGAAAAGAAGAAGCTCGGCAAACCCGCCTCGTGGCGTTCCGCCAGGTCCTCGAGCTCGGCCAGAGTAAGGCCCGGCGTCTCGCGTAGCGGCACGTGCAACTGCCGGTCCCGCAGGATGCCGAACAGCCACCCCGATATCGACATCGGTACGGCGATCACGGCTCCGACCATGATCATCACGCCCAGATCGATGTCCAGGGTGGCGGCCATGGCCAAGGGCCCCGGCGTCGGCGGGACCATCGAGTGGGTGACCGCTCCACCGGCACAGATCGCCATCAGGAACAACAGGTATTGCTTGCCCATGCGCACCCGCATCGCACGGGCCAAGGGCACCAGCAGGTAGAACACCGTGTCGAAGAACACCGGCACGGAGAGCACGTAGCCGCTGCTCAGCAGAGACAGGGAGGCTCGCTTCTCACCCAGCGCTCGGACGAACACGCGCACAATCTTGTCCGCCGCGCCACTCTCCATCAGGCACTGCCCGATCAGGGCCGCGAGCGCGATCACGATGGCTATGCTTCCGCAAACACCGCCGAATTCGCGCGCGACGGACGGCATCACGTCCCCGAGCGCCACGTTCGGCGACAGAATCCCTACGGTTGCCGCAGCGGTGATCAGCGCGATAAAGGCGTTGATCCGCAAACGAAGAATCAGGATGAAGACGATCGCTACCGCGATCACGAGGATGGCAATAGGGTGCAGGGGCATCGCGGCCATAGAGAGTAGCAGAACGCGGGCCCGTGCGGCCGCGGAATCAGTCGAGGCTGGCGGCGCGAACCTTTTCGGCCTGGGCGGCGCGGAATTCCTTGAGGGCGTCCCGCAGGCTATCGTCGCTGGTCGCGAGGATCGCGATCGCCAATAAGGCGGCGTTCTTCGCACCGGCCTTTCCGATTGCCAGTGTTCCGACAGGGATGCCGCCCGGCATCTGCACGGTCGAGAGAAGGGAGTCCACTCCATCCAGCACGCTAGGCATGGGAACCCCCAGAACGGGCAGCACTGTATGCGCGGCACAGACGCCCGCCAAGTGGGCCGCTCCCCCGGCAGCTGCGATGATGACGCGCGTACCGCGCCCTTCCGCCGCGGAAATGTACGCCGACGTCAGGTCGGGCGTGCGATGGGCGGACATGACCCGGCATTCGTGCGGCACTCCGAACTGTTCCAGAGTCTCAGCACAGGCCTTCATGGTGGTCCAGTCACTCGTGCTGCCCATGACGACGGAAACTAAAGGTACGGAAGCGCTCATGCGTGGGTATTGACCTCCTGCCGGCCCGGACGCGCGATAGGGCGTCCGTATGAAGTACCATCTTATCAGCCGGGTCGGAGTCTCATCCGATTGTGACGGCGTGCCATACTATGACTCTGAGAAGGTAGCGGGCGTGGACTTTCTCTCTACGGATCCATACTTTTCGTGCTCCGCTCGAACCGAGGGCCCGGCCCTTAGGCGGGCCCTCGGTTCGATCTGCTTGGTCGCGGTGCTTTCCCTTGCGGCAGCGTCGTGCTCACGCAGTTCCCAAGTTCCGGATTCGGGCCTGACGCGGGCTCCGGTCGCCGTGCCGGAGCGGCAGGCCGATCAGACTCCCGGGAGCGTGGCGGAAACCCTCTCCCCGGTCGTGGCCGAAACGGCCGCGGACGAGGCCGCGGATCCGGACGGGCAGGGCGAGGCCGCCGCCGCGTACTTCGAAGAAGCCGCATCCGCGTTTGAGGCGACCCTCGACCCGGCCGGCGAATTCGAAGCGCTTCCCGCACTGCCGTTCGATCCGGAAGAACCGGCGGTCAGCGAGGACGAAGTCGCCCTCCTGGATGAGTTGATCGAGCTCAGTCTGCCCGACGCGCCCCGGGTCCTGTCGCACGAAGAGGCGCTCCTGCACACCGCGTCCGAGCTCCCGCTCGTGATGAACTCGGATGTACAGCGCCTCATCAACTACTTCACCAAGAGCCGGCGAGGCCTGCAGACCATCCGCACGTCGCTTGGCCGAGGCAACGCTTACCGGGAGATGATCGAGAGAATTCTCGAGGAAGAGGGTGTGCCCGCCGAGCTGTACTATCTCGCGATGGCCGAGTCGGGATTCCGGCCCAAGGCCCGTTCGCACGCCTACGCAACCGGAATGTGGCAGTTCATCTCGTCCCGCGGCAAGCAATACGGGCTGCGTCAGGACCGCTACCTGGACCTGCGCTATGACGCGGAGACCGCAACGCGCGCCGCGGCCAAGCATCTCAAGGACTTGTACATCGAGTTCGGGGACTGGTACCTCGCCATGGCAGCCTACAACTCCGGCCCGAATCGCGTTAAGTCTGCGATCCGACGCACAGGGAGCCGTGACTTCTGGACCCTGGCGAGGCGCAGGGTTCTGCCAAGGGAAACCCGGAACTACGTGCCGATCATCCTGGCGATGACCTACGTCGGCAAGAACCTGGACCTGTTCGAGATCGGCGAACTTGACCCCGCTCCGGAACTCCGCTACGACACGGTCCGGACCGCCGGGGAGGTCAGCTTCGAGCTTATCGCCGACGTGACGGGATCGTCCGTCGAGACGATCAAGGATCTCAATCAGGCGCTGTTCCGCTCCGCGACCCCCCCGTACCGCTACGACCTGAGGCTGCCTTCCGATTCCGCCGGCCGGTTCTTGCGGGAGATCGCGCTGGTGCCGACCGACAAGCGCAAGGACTGGCGGCGTTACGAGGTCCGCCCGGGAGAGACGCTGCAGGCCGTCGCCCATCGCTACAAGGTCGAGCCGCAGGAACTGGCGGAACTCAACTCCCTGCCGGACGGTGCCGAGCTTGAGGGCGGCATGCGCCTGACGGTGCCCACGACGACCAGGCTGAACATCTACCGGTATTACGGCGCCCGCGCGGGGGGACTGCTCGAGCCGGGAACGGGGCGCTACCGGATCGCCAGCGGCGACACGCTGGGAGGCATAGCCAGGCGGTTCCGCACTACGGTTTCGAACCTGATGGCCTGGAACGGCCTCAACAGCACGCGGATCCGTGCCGGCCGCTACCTGATCGTGCAGCCGCCCGGTGAGGGCGGGACGGTCGCCGCCGCGTCGTCGGGCTCTGCCGGAGCGACACCGACAGGGCGTTACACCGTTCGTCGTGGGGACTCGCTCTCGGCTATCGGGGCTCGCGTAGGTGCCAGCGTCGCTCAACTGCGCGCTTGGAACGGGATCCGAGGATCGACGATCCACATCGGCCAGACGCTGAAGGTGCCCGGTCCGCCTCCGGCGCCTCCGGCATCGCGAGCGGCGACGACGGCGGGCATTCCGTCACGAGCCGAGCCCGCACCCAGTCCGAACCACTACCGCATTCGACCCGGTGATTCCCTCTCGACCATTGCAGATCGGTTCGGGGTTTCGATCGCCAACCTGCGAGCGTGGAACGGGCTGCGGGGAAGCCGTATCACGGCAGGCAAGTTCCTGATTGTACGCCCGCCCCAGGGAACACCAGGGGCTTCAGCCAGCTTGCGGGCGTCCGCCGCGCCGACAGGCCCGGCGGCGACGCACTACTCGGTCCGGCGCGGTGACACGCTGGGTGCAATCGCCGAGCGGTACGGCGTCACGGCGGCCCAGCTCCGTCGCTGGAACAACATCAGGGGCAGCGTGATTCACCCCGGGCAGCGCCTGGCTATTCGCCAGCCAAGCAGCGCGGGAACTTATGTGGTGAGGCGCGGCGACAACCTGGACGCCATCGCCAGGCGTCACGGCACGACGGTGCGGGCGCTGCTTGCCGTTAACGGCCTCCGCGGCTCGCGCATCTACCCGGGGCAGAAGCTGGCCCTGCCCTGAGCCACGGGGACGTTGCGCCCGCGTCAGCAGGTTTGCCGCAACGACTTGTCAGTGGTCATCGCGGGACGATTCGCGAGGACCGAACCCGAGTCCAGCCGGCGAAACGTCCTGCCATCCGCAGGAGCGCAAGCAGAACGATCGGACCTAGGGCGGTAGGGGACCCGATCGATCCCGGGAACCTCACTCCGCGAAGCAGTACAGCGCTGCCTGGGTGCGGACGAAAAGCCGGCCATCCATCACGACGGGCGTGGCGTAGACCGCCTCGCCCATAGCGTTGGTGCGGATCACTTCCCAGTCCGCCCCCGGCTTGATGACGGAAATCTGGCCTGTCTCGTCTGCGGCGAAGACCTTCCCGTCCGCAGCGATCGGTGACGCGAAGTACCGCCCCATAGCCTCCCGGAGGCGGCCTTGCTTGAGAACGCTGCCGTCCTCGGCGCTCAGAGCCGTCAGGATCCCTCCGTCCTTCGTCAAATACACCACTCCGTCGTACAGCAGCGGCGAGGGAACGTTCGGCAGGGTCTTGTAATACAGCCACTCCACGGCACCGTCGGTCATGTCTCCCTTCCCGCCCAGCCGGATCTTGCGCACGGCATTGACAGCGCGTCGCTTGCGCCGGTGATGCTCCCAGTCGCGCTCCTCCATGTACCCGGACACGTCCAGGTCCAGGTTGCCGAGCCCGTTGCTGACCTGCCTGCCGAGCCGGCTGCTCAGCTCTCCGGCGGAGAGCTTGCCGTCCCCGTCGGCGTCAAGGTCCGCGAGCACCTCGGAGAAGGCCGGCACGTCCTCCTGCTGCCCGAGGTCAGCGCTGCCGGCCCAGCCAAGCACGTAGGCGTAACCTTGCCCGTCCAGCACCGGTGTGGGCTTGAGCTGCCATGTCAGGCCTTCGACCCACCAGACCTTCTCGCCGGTGGCGACGTCGTAGGCCGAGAGCTCGTACGAACCCGCGACGAGCAGTTGCACGCCTGCCCCGTCACCAGGCTCGTAAAGCACGGGCGTGGAGAAACCGCGCAGCGAGTACGGCCGCTCGACCCTCCAAACGACGCTTCCTGTGGCGGCGTCCACGGCCACCATGAACGACTCGGTCTCCGAGTCGCAGACCTGCACCAACAGGCCCTCGATATAGACCGGGGAAGCGCCCATCCCCATGGGGTTGTTGAACGGGCCCAGAGGAAGCCGCCAAAGCTCGTTTCCGTCCGGTCCGTAAGCGACCAACCCGAAATCCTGGAAGAAGGCGAACAGGTTGCTTCCGTCGGTCGCGACACTGGGCGAGGCGGGGTTGTTCGGCTCCCGAAGCTGGCCGGCACGCTGGCGAACGATCTCGCGCCGCCACTTGATGCGGCCCGTCTCGCGATTCAGTGAGAACGTGATGAGCTTGTCGCCATCGAACCCGGTCAGGAAGATGCTGTCGTTGCCGAAAACGGGCGAGGAGAGTCCGTCGGGCAGGGGAGTCTTCCAGACAACATTCGTCTGGGGTCCAAATTCTTCCGGGATGCCCGCCGCGGAGGACAGGCCCCCGCCATTCGGCCCACGAAATCGGTCCCAGACCAGCTCAGAAGGGAAAACGGTGCCGACTGCAACCAGTAAGGCGAAGGCAATACGCGACAACATACGTGGAATATATCACGGGCGCGGGCGTCCGAGACCCGCAGCCGCAGGGGACTAGCGGCGAAGCGAGGCGAGGACCTTGCGGAAGTCCGCCTCTGCCGCAGCTGCGGTCTTGGCGGGTGCTGTCAGCTTGAAGAAGACCGGCGCGTCCGGCCCTTGGACAATGGCCGCCAGCATCCGGTAGCCGGGAATCGGCGTCGCTCGCGGGGCCATCGGAAACGGCTTGAACAGATACGTTCCGCTAACATCCAGTACGGTGACCCGCAGGCCGTTCACTTCCTGCTCGCTGCGATCTGCAGCGCCTTCCGTCATCGGGCTGCCGTCCGCCTTGACGAACTGACCGAGCCAGCGCCGCACGTTTGCGTCCACTCCGCCGCCCTGTCCCGGACCGAAGTAGTAGACGGCCATTTCCCCGTCGCTGCTATCGCCGGACGCGGCCGGAATCGTGTAGTTCGCAGCCCGCATGGGCTTGGGAGTCGAGGTCCAGCCAGAGGGAGTTTCGAAGCTGACGCCCCCCGCCTCGGCGGCGAACAGGGAGGGCGACACGGCGATCAAAACGCCGGCGAGTATCGGCAGCCAGGAGTGGAGGGTCGGTCGGAAGAGGGGCACGGGCAGCTCCGTCGGCAACCTCCAGTCTACAGCGTCACATCCGCGAGGTCCGACGCTCCCCGGGGCCGGCGAGGCCGCTGCGCGCCCGAACCTTCAATCCCCCTTCAGGTGGATGTCCGCAAAGTCCAAGTACCGTTCCCAGTCATACGCGGTGACGTCGTGCTTGCCCGGGCGCAAGTGATACCCGACGGTGCGCATGACGGGCTGGCCGACTGGTGGCTGCTCCGTGATTCCCAAGCCCCGCTCGCCGAGAAGCTCGTACACCTCGCTCGCATGCATTGCGGACAGGAACTCGCCCTTCGGGTCGGCCCACAGGTCCTCCTCCGCGCTCGCCACGTATAGTGGCCGCGGGGCCACCAGGGCGAGGAGCATGTGCTGGTCCACGGGAAGGTCGTCCTCCCGACCGTTGAAGGCCGTGAAGTTGTCGGCGAACCAGTGGGGGAACCTCGTGTTGATTCTCTCGACGGTCTCGCCGAAGCGCCGTCGGCTCAGCGCCGCGCCCCCGCAACCGGAGTTGTTGGAGATCACCATCGCAAACCTCGGGTCCCTCGCGCCCGCCCACAACGCAGTCTTGCCGAGCCTCGAATGCCCCATGACAGCGACCCTTGACCCGTCGGCGTGGGGATCCGCCTCCAAGTAGTCCAGCACGCGGCTCAGGCCCCATGCCCAGGCGGAGATCGAGCCCCAGTCGGCCGGCGAGTCCGGCCGGGCCAGCTCATGCACGCCGTTGCGGAAGCCGTCGTCGTAGTCGGGGTCCAAGTCGCCGCAGTAAACCGTCGCCAGCCCGTAGCCGCGTTCCAGGATCCTCTCCACCTGCCAGCGGCTGGCGCTCCTGCCGCGCGTAGCCACGGTGGCGCGATGGTCGACGACGCCCTCGCCGTCCCGCATCCAGCGCCCCGACAGGCGGATCGCCCGGTCGGAATGCACCGTATGATTGCCCCCGAAGTTGAGCGCCGCGAAGACCGGGACGTTCCCCGACCGGCCTGCCGGCGTGTACAGCAGGATCTCCATGCTGGGCCCGGAGCCGCTCCCGGTGAACTCGACCAGAACCTGCTTGCGGCGGGCCAAGCCTCCGAGGACTCCGTCGGTCTCTTCCACGACCCGGAACTGCATGCCGGCAGGCTCTCCGGGGGCCACCCCGTACACCTGCTCCTCGAAGAGCTTGAGCAGTTCAGCCCGGCGAGCCGGCCACTCGTCCGGACTCCGGACCGTTGCGCCGTCGAATCCCCGGAGGATCTCGGGCAGTTCGTACGCTGGCACCTTGGCCTCGTCGTAGTTGAAACCGGCAGGCTGGGCTGCGGCCGGCGCCGCTGCCAGCACGGCGAGGACCAATCCGCCGAGCAGTCGTCCGCCGCCCTGTCGTGGGCTCGGTCGGGCACGCTCGGGTATCCTTAGAGTCTCAAGCATGTCTCCCGATGGACTGATCGCCGTCGGTATCGTGGTCGGAGTGGTCGTCGCACTCGCGACGAATAGCGTCGCCGTGGAGACGGGCATGTTCGCCGGGCTGACGCTCCTGATTCTTGCCGGCACGGTTGAGCCCTCTGCTGCCCTTTCTGGGTTCTCCCACCCAGCCCCGATCTCGATCGCGGCCCTTTTCGTGGTCGCCGCCGGCCTGCGCGAAACAGGAGCCACGGTCGCCGCCGCACCCTTCCTGCTGGGCCGACCGAAGTCCTTGGCCTCCGCCCAACTCCGGCTCATGGCACCCGTAGCGGTGTTGTCCGCGTTCATCAACAATACCCCCGTCGTGGCGATGTACCTGCCGCTCGTCCGCGATTGGGCGGATCGAATCCGCGTAAGCTCCTCCCAGTTGCTGATACCCCTCAGCTTCTCGTCGCTGCTGGGCGGGCAGCTGACCGTGATCGGCAGTGCCTCCAATCTTATCGTGATGGGTCTGTACATCGAACACCTGAGCGCTTCCGGTCTCGCCGTCCCGGGGCAGGTCCTGAGGTTCTGGGGTCCGGCCGTTCTGGGACTGCCGGCGGCCGCCGTCGGCATCGCCTACCTGATCGCCCTGTCACGGGCCCTGATTCCCGACCGGCTCCCCGTCGCAAAGGACACCGTTGCGGCGGAGCAGTACACCGTCCAGATGGACCTTCCGAAGGGCTCGCCACTCGCCGGCGTCACCATCGCCTCGACCGGATTGCGCCAACGCGACGGCTTGCATCTGTACCAGATCGAGCGGAATGGGCACGTGATCTCCCATCCGCCGGCGGACACCCCCCTGCTGGCTGGCGATCGTCTCGGTTTTGCCGGAAATCCGGACGCGGTCGTCGAACTGCAGCGTGTCCGGGGCCTCGTCCCGCCCGAGCGGGACTATCCCGGCACCGTGACCGATCCCGGCAACCGGGAACTGGTCGAGGCCGTCGTCGCGGCAGACTCGCCGCTGGCTGGCCGCACCGTCCGGGAATCCACGTTCGGGACGCTTTTCGGCGCTGCCGTCGTTGCGGTCCGCCGGAGCGGCGTGTCACTGCTGGAGAACGTCGGCGATGTCCGCCTGAAGCCGGGAGACACCCTCTTGCTCGAGGCCCCGAACGGCTTCGCTCGGGCCTACCGGGACTCCAGCCACTTCTACCTAATCTCGATCGTGCGGGGTTTCGAGCCTCCGAGGCACGACCGGCTCCGACGATCGGCCTTCGTATTCTGCCTGTTGGTCGCTGGCCTGACCGCAAGTCCTTTGGAGCCGGTCGTTGTCTGCTTGACCACGGCGCTGCTGATGGTCGTCACGGGCTGCCTCACTGCCGGCAGGGCCCTCGCCGACGTTTCGCTGCCCGTCATCATTACCATCGCGACGGCTATCGGCATGGGCGCGGCGCTGGAACAAACCGGCGCCGCTAGCGCGATCGCAGGGTGGCTGCTCGAGGCCTGCCGCGCCGTGGGGACAGGAAACCGCGGGATGCTGTTCGCCATCATCCTGATTGCCTCGATCTTCTCGCAGGTGATCCACAAGAACGCGGTAGCCGCGCTGATGTTCCCCGTGGCAAAAGCAACGGCCCAGGAACTCAACCTGCACCTCGAACCGTTCGCCTTCAGCCTGATCTTTGCCTGCGGTCTGAGCTTTCTTTCGCCGGTTTCGTACCAGACCAATCTCATGGTCTACGGTCCCGGCGGCTACAAGTTCCTGGACTTCCCCCGCGTGGGAGCCCCGCTGACCCTCCTGCTCGCCGCGCTCGGAGCCGTTCTGTGCCCCCTCGTGTTCCCGTTCCGGCCCCCTTCGTGAAGCGGGAGCCCGGGCGGCTGGCCTACCCGAGGCGCGGAGGATGTCCGCGTGCCTGAGCTTCCCGACATCGTTGTCTACATCGAGGCCCTGCAGAATCGCCTGCTCGGCCAGCCGCTGGCGGGCGTGCGGATCGCGGGCCCGCTGCTCCTCCGGACGGTGGATCCCGCGCTCGATGAATGCCTCGGCAAGACCGTGACCCGGTTCCGGCGGCTCGGCAAGCGGATCGCGGTGGGCCTTGAGGATGACCTCTGGCTCGTGCTGCACCTGATGATCGCCGGACGGTTGCACTGGCACCCGCCCGGAGCGCGGCTCGTCGGCAAGCGCGGCCTCGCCGCGTTCGACTTTCCCAACGGCACCCTGCTACTCACCGAGGCGGGCTCCAAGAAGCGGGCGTCCCTTCACATCGTGCGCGGGGAAGCGACACTCGACACCCTTCATCGCGGCGGGCTGGAAGTGCTGGAGGCATCGGCCGACCAGTTCCGTGAAGCGATTCGCGCCCGGAACCGAACCGTCAAGCGCGCCCTCACCGACCCGAGCGTCTGCAGCGGGGTCGGCAACGCATATTCGGACGAGATCCTGCACCGGGCCCGGATCTCTCCCGTCGCGCTGACGGGAGGATTGGACAGCGAGCAGGTGCAGCGGCTCTTCGACGCAGCTCGTGATGTCCTGGTTCGATGGAGCGAGCAGCTGCGGGCGGAATGTGCCGGAGGGTTTCCCCGGAAGGTCACGGCCTTCCGCGAAGGTATGGCTGTTCACGGCAGGTACGGGAAGCCCTGCCCGGACTGCGGGGTGCCCGTGCAGCGGATCCGCTATGCATCCAACGAAACGAACTACTGCGCAAGGTGCCAAACCGGGGGGCGCCTGCTGGCCGACCGCGCGCTGTCGAGGCTGCTGCGCGCGGACTGGCCTCGCAGCCTCGAAGAACTCTCGAACGGCTGAGGACATCGGCAGCGGTGCCGGGACGGAGCCACGCCGCCCCGGGACCCGGCCAACCGGCTAGCCGGTAGAATGCAGAGAGTGGATATCCCACGTGAGTTGCGATTCGGGTCGATGCGGATCGAGCCCGCCGTGGTCCTGGCACCGATGGCCGGGGTCACGGACACCGTCTTTCGGCGGGTGATCCGACGCCTGTCCGGCTGCGGTCTGATCATGACCGAGTTCACAAGCTCGCACGGCATCGTGGCCAACCACGGCAGGACGCAGGGCAAGCCACGCCGCACGCCGTTCAACTATCTCTACTACGACCCCGACGAGCATCCCATCGTGGCCCAGCTGTTCGGCTCGGACCCGGACGTTCTCGCCGACGCCGCACGCCTGGTCGAGGACTTGGGATTCGACGGCGTGGACATGAATTTCGGCTGTCCGGTGAAGAAGGTCGTCAAATGCAACGGCGGATCGGGGCTCCTGCGCGACCTCCCCGCCGTCGAGCGCATCCTCAAGGCCGTCCGGGCGGCGGTCAGGATACCGTTCACCTGCAAGTTCCGCACGGGCTGGGACGATCGCTCGATCGTGGTTGAGCAGATGGGGCGGATGGCCGAGGGCTGCGGCCTCCAGGGGGTGTCCCTCCACGGTCGCACGCGCCAGCAGGGCTACGCAGGCCTCTCGGACTGGGACCGCATCGCGGAACTCAAGGCCGCCGTGGGCATCCCGGTCGTCGGCAACGGGGACGTGTTCACGCCCGAGGACTGCGTCCGGATGTTTCGGCATACCGGCTGCGACGGGGTCATGATCGGGCGCGCCGCCTCGACCAACCCCTGGATCTTCCGGCAGATCCAGCAGTACCTGGAGATGGGCTCCTACGAGCGCCCCTCAGAAACCCAGCGTTACGAGCTCCTGCTGGATTACTACCGGATGCTGGAAGCGGACGCCGGCAAGATCTCCGGACATCCGCTCGGCAAGATGAAGCAGTTCGCCACCTATTTCACCCGCGGCATCCCGAACGGGTCCCTGCTCCGCAAGAGCGTCCATCAGGCCTCCTCGACCACAGAGGCGATCGAGCTGGTGGGCCGGCACCTCACGGATAGCGTCGCCCGGGCCGCCTGACGCGGCAGCCCTCAGCCGGCGGCAGCGCCTAGGGCCGCACCCGCTTCCACGAGCTTGGCGGCAACCTTGGCCCCGAGGGCCTCGGCATCGCCGGCCGGCGCCTCACCCCAAACCCTGACCGGCCCGCCTGTCGCGGACGACGCGCCGGCGACCATGCGCAGATCCCCGTCGAGCGTCGCGGCGTGAGCCCCGATCGGGATCTCGCAGCCTCCGCCCAGGGCGCGCAGCAGCGACCGCTCGGCCTCGACCTCAGCGGCCGCCCGGGCGTCGTGCAGCGGCGCCAGCGACTCGAGCGTCCGCTCGTCGCCGCTCCGGATCTCGACGCCCAGAGCCCCCTGCCCGATCGCCGGGACCATCCGGTTCGTGTCGAGGCATTCGGCGATCTCGGACTCCAGCCCGAGCCGTTCGAGGCCGGCCGCCGCCAGCAGGATCGCATCGTACTCGCCGGCCCGCAGCTTGCCGAGCCTGGTGTCGACGTTGCCCCGGATCTCGGCCGTCGTGACGTCGGGACGGAGGTGGCGCAGCTGGGCAGCGCGGCGGAGCGAGCCCGTCCCCACGCGGTCGCCGGCCCGCAGCTCATCCAGCCGCCTGCCGACAAGCGCGTCGCGGGGGTCGGCCCGGCCGGGAACGCAGCCCAGCAGAAGCCGCTCGTCCAATTCCGTCGGCAAGTCCTTCAGACTGTGTACGGCCAGGTCGATCTCCCTCGCTAGCAGGGCCTCCTCGATCTCCTTGGTGAAGACTCCCTTGATCCCCTGTTGCGGCCCGAGCTCCGCCAAGGCTACGGCCCCGATCCGATCCCCGGTGGTCCGGATCACTCGGACCTCGACCTCGTGGCCTGTGGTTTGCAAGCGTTCAGCCACCCAGCGGGCCTGCCTCAGCGCGAGTGCCGAGCCGCGAGTGCCGATGGTGAGCTTGGCCACGGCCTCCCCTAGTCCAGCCCGAAGATCCGGCGGATGTCGTCGATGGAGGTGCGGGCGCGAGGGTCGGACACGCTGCGCTTGGCCTCGCGGATCGGATGATGGGCGATCTTGTTGATGATGCCCCGGGTCAAGGCTTCCACCGCCTCCCGCTGGTCCTCGGTCAGGGCGCTCAGCTTGGACTCGTGCCGCTCCAGCTCCCCCCGGCGGATCGACTCCAGGCGCTCGTTCAGCGAGACGATGGCCGGGGCGGCGTCGCTCGCACGGATCCGTCGCAGGACCCGCTCCACCTCCTCGTCCACAATTCGCTCAGCCGCGTCCGCTTCGTGGTGCCGCTGCTTCAGGTTCGCCGCCGCGACCTGCTGGAGGTCGTCGATGTCGTAGACGAACATATTGTCGACCTCGTTGATGCCCGGATCGATGTTGCGCGGCACAGCGATGTCGACCAAGAAGATCGGCCTGTTCCAGCGGGCGGCGATCAGGCCTTCGGCCGTCCTCCGGGACAGGATGTACCCGGCCGCCCCGGTGGACGAGATCACAATATCAACCCGCTGCAGCAACTCAAGGATACGGTCGAATGGCAGCGCTTCCGCGCCGAAGCTGGTAGCGAGCCGCTCGGCGTTTGCAAGCGTCCGGTTCGTGATGAACAGCCGGGATGCCCCGGCACCCTTTAGGTGCTGCGCGGCAGCCTCGGCCATCTCGCCGGCTCCGATGAGCAGCACGGACAGCCCCTCGAGATCGCCGAAGATCTTGCGTGCGAGCTCGACAGCGACGTAGCTGACAGAGACCGCCATCTTGCCGATCTCGGTCTCGTTGCGGACCCGGCGGGCCACGCGGATGGCGTGCGACAGCAGGAGGTCGAGCGATCCTCCCAAGGTCCCTCCATCCCGCGCCCTCTGGTAGGCTTGCTTGACTTGGCCCAGGATCTGGGGTTCGCCTACGACCATGGAATCGAGGCTCGCAGCAACGCGGAACATGTGCCGGACCGCTTCCCGGCCGTCGTAGCTGTAAAACGCCTCGGGGTCGATAGGGACCCCTCCCCATGACTTCGCGATGCAGCGGAACACCTCGTCCCGCAAGGCGTCCTGCTCGCCCCGGGCCAGGAACTCCACCCGGTTGCAGGTGGAAAGAACGAGCGCTTCTTCCAACGAATGCGCACGGGCCAGTTCCCGGGCAAGGTCCCCCGCAGCCTCGTCGGACAGGGCCAGCTGTTCGCGGACTTCGACCGGAGCAGTCTTGTGGCTCAGTCCCACCAGTTGGATCGTCATTGGCCCATGAACGTGTGGGCACCGCTGTTCACCACCCAGGTCAGCGCGGCGCAGCCGAATCCCACGATGGAGAAGTAAGCTCCCTTGCGACCCCGCCATCCCACGACCAGCCGTCCCAGCACCATCGCGAAGCAGATGCCCCACGTCAGGAATGTCAGCGCAATGGTGGGGTCGACCACCCAGTTGGGACCCCACTTGGCGAATGCCCAGAGGGAGGCGGCAATCAGTCCGAGCGTCACGCTTACGAAGGCGGCGGACAGGGCCTGGTAGCCCATTTGGTCGAGCTTCCCCAGGGGCGGCAGGCGGTAGTAGAAGGCCCTCGGCCGCTTGGACTTGAGCTCCCGCTCCTGGATCAGGTACATGACCCCGGCCACGCAAGTCAGGAAGAGGGCAGCATAGCCGAGCAGGAAGAGGGCGGCATGGATCGAAATCCACCACTGCAGCATGGGACGGGAAGCATCGGGAGCGGTTCCGCCCAGGGCGCCCGCCAGGGCCAGCAGGAAGACCACGGGGAAGACGAACACGGCGAGGCTCTCGTACTTGAATCGCGCGTACACCGCGAGAAAGGCGGCCGTCATGAAGAAAGATGCGAGAGACGACATCTGCTGGAGCGTCTGGACGGGAAACCGGCCTTGGTCAATGCTCGAGAAAGCCAGCGAGGCACCGTGCAGCAGGGCACCCAGCAAGAATGCGTACAGGGCCGGCTTGAACAGCTTGCGCCGCTGCTTGACCACGCTGTAGAGCGAGTCCAGCAGACCCAGCGAGTACAGCACGAGTGCTGCCCGGAGCAGGAGCGCGCTCTGTCCCTCCATAGGGCGGATTATACAGTCCGTCAGGGCGACCCGGTCCGGGCCGCCGCTCAACCGGGTCTCTGCCCGAAGGCGACCCTGGCCCGCTCCCAAGTCACTTCGAGGGATTCTGGCAGGACCCGCGTCTCGCCGATCACCGTGGCGAAATTCGAATCGGCGACCCAGCGCGGCAGGGCGTGCATGTGAATGTGTCCGGCGACACCCGCACCGGCCGCGCGACCCACGTTCATGCCGATGTTAACGCCGTCAGGCTGGTACAGCAGCCCTAGAAGCGCCTCAAGGCGCCTGGTGAGCACCATCATTTCGGCGACGGTCTCCAAGGGGGTCTCCGCCAAGGCACCCACGTGGCCGTACGGAACCACCATCATGTGGCCGCTGGTGTACGGATAGCGGTTGAGTACGACGAAGTTCCGGTCGCCCCGATGAACGATCAGCGCGTCCCGGTCGCTCACTTCAGGAGCGAGCATCCGGCAGAAAACACAGCTCCCGGCCTCGGGGGCATCACTGACGGCTCCCGTGACGTAGTGGTACCGCCAAGGCGTCCACAGGTAGTCCATAGCCTGCGCCCGAGGGCGGGCCGTCCGTCAATCGACGGCGTGATTTGCGGCCGACACCGCGTCCCGCAACTGCTTGCTGGGCTTGAAGAACGGGACGGTCTTCGAGGGAACTTCCACCTTGTCCCCGGATTTCGGGTTGCGGCCGAGCCGGGCGTTCCGCGTGCGAGTCCTGAACGTCCCGAAGCCCCGGATTTCGACTTTCTCTCCGCGTCGCAGGGACTCCAAAATGCTGTTAAGCGCTGCTTCGACAATCTTGCTGGCCTCCTTGCGGGTGACCAGAACTTCCTGAGCAACCTGCTCCACTAGATCGGCTTTCGTCATGAGTGTTGGTATAAGATCTCCTTGCGTTATCCATTGTACGCAACGCAGGGAGCCGCGCCGGACCGACTTTCGCGCTGCGCTCTACAGGGCGGGAGCAGGGGCAGGCTCGTCCTCGATGGGATCGGCCCGGTCGCAGCGGAGCCCGATCCGCCGCGCCCGCTCGTTCACGTCCAGGATCTCGAAGTGGTATCGGCTGCCGGGCTTGAGTCCGTCCTTGCCGCGAGGAAACTGGGAACTGTGGCAGAGACCCTCCACTCCGGGGGCCAGTTCCACGAACGCGCCGAACTTGACCAGTCTCCGGACCAAGCCGGCGACGGTGTCGCCCACGGCTGCCTGCGACAGGAACGTGTCCCAGCTATCCGGCTCGAGCTGCTTCACTCCCAGCGACAGGCGCCGGTTCTCCACGTCGACCTTCAGAATGACCGTGTTGATCTTCTGGTCCTTTCGCGCGACGTCGTGCGGGTTCCTGCCCCGGGCGTCCCAAGACAGGTCGGAGACGTGAACGAGCCCTTCTAGGCCTTCGGTGATCTCGACGAACAAGCCGTAACTGACAATCCGCCGGACCACGCCCTCCACGACCAGACCCGGCTCGAGGCTGGCCGCATAGTTGTCCCATGGATCCGGAACCAAGCGCCGGAAGCTGAGGGAGATCCGGCGGTCGGCCGGCTTCACCTCGAGGACGACCGCCTCGGTCTCGGTCCCGGGGTCGAACGTCTTGGACGGATGCTTGGGACGCCGCGACCACTCGATCTCGCTGATGTGGATCAGCCCCTCCACGCCGGACTCGAGCTCCACGAAGGCCCCGTAGTCCGTGACGCTGCTAACGCGGCCCTGGACGCGGTCTCCGGCCTTGTAGCGCTCCCCAATCGTCAGCCAGGGATCAGGCCGCATGGCACGCAGGCTGAGCGCCACGCGCCCGCGCTCGGCGTCGATCCGTAGGACCTTTGCGGTCACCTCCTGCCCGGACTCGAGCAAGTCGGCCGGATTCCCGACGCGGCCGTATGACAACTCGGTCATCTTGATCAGCCCGTCAATGCCGCCGAGATCGACGAAAACGCCGTACGTGGTGATGTTCTTGACGACGCCTGATGCGGGCTCGCCGACGTTGAGGCGCTCAAGCGTTGCGGCAAGCTGGGCCTCGCGCTCGACCTTCAGCAACTCGCTCCGGGAGACGACTGCATTGGACCGGCGTCGGTTGCATTCCACTACCAGGACGTCGATGGTCTTCCCGACCCAGGCGTCGAGGTTCCGTACGGGCCGGACGTCGATTTGGGAGCCGGGCAGGAACGCACGGACGCCGATGTCGACCCGTAGGCCTCCCCGGATGCGCTGCTCGACCGTGGCCTGGAGAGGCTCGTGGCTGGCGTGGGCGGCCTCGACTCGCTTCCATGCCGCCGCCTCACGGGCCCGCCGGTACGACAGGGCAGCGTATTCGCCCGGCGCCCCCAGCCGCTCCACGAAGACTTCGATCTCCTGGCCGGCCGCCGCGACGATCTCGCCGCTGGCATCGCGGAACTCTTCGAGCGGCACGTGGCCCTCGACCTTGGCCCCGAACGACACGATCACGCCAGACTCCCCGACCGTGATGATGGTCCCCTTGCAACGGCTTCCCGCCGAGATGCGGCGAGTCTCGGTCGGCCCCGCCCTGACGGGGGCGTCCAGGTCGATCGGCTCGAACGCTACCTCGCTCGGATCGTCGTCCGGAGCATCCGGATCGGGCAGGCCGGGAATGGGGAGGCCTGGCACGCGGCCAGCCGGAAGCCCGGGGGCGGGAACCGCAGAGGACGCGGCTGTCCCATCCGAAGCGGAAAGCCCGCTCGGGCCCGACCGGTTGCCGGTTGGGCTGGACTGGGCGGAGTCCGGAGCCGGAGCGGGCTGAGCGCCAGTCGTCCCGTCCGTCTCCGAGTCCGCTCGATCCGTCTCGCCTTCGGGGACGTCACCCGGCAGAGAGGCCGGCAGCCCGGTCGCTGGCACCGACGCGGACGACCCGGCTTCGCCTCCCGGCCGGCCCTCAAGGCCCGGGCGCGGAAGATCCGCGGGCGGCGCGGCTTCCATTTCCGGGGCGGGACCCGGATCCGACGCTGGCACTCCGTCCGATGTGGACGGTTCAACAGGGCGGCCGCGTTCGTCCCCGAAACCAGGCAGCGGAGGACTTGCCGCCGGGGCGGAACCGATGTAGGCGGCTTCGCCCGACTCGGAGTCGGAGGAGTCCGGACCGCCTTCCGGCGGGCTGCCCGGGACGGAGCCCGGCAGGACGGTCACCGCGTCGGCTTCGGAACCAGGCACCGCATCCGCGTGGGCCACGGACGGCTGATTCGACTGAGCCTGTTCGGTCTCGCCTAAGTGACGGTGCTCGTCGACGTTCGGTCCCATTACTCAGCGCCGCGGCTCCGGCACCCACCTCGATTGGGCGACCGCTCCGAGCCGAGCGGTACGGCGCACCGTACCCGCAGTTGCCCCTGCCGGCCCTCTGGCCGCCCCGCGAGCCACCAACGGCCACTGTACGCGACCGTGGAATCTTCAGAAACCTGAGGCTTGCTAACTATAACCGAGGACGTGCGACATGTCAATCGCGACGCGGAACGGCGAAGGGTATCCTAGGACTACCGGGGCCGGAACGGACCGGCGGCCGGTAGGAGACGAGGCGTGCCGATCAACCCCGAACTGCTGCAGATCCTGTGCTGTCCCGGCTCGAAGACTCCGGTTGAGGTACTGGGACCTGAACGGCTCGCCCGGCTCAACGCCGCCATCGAGGCCGGGACGGTCCGCTATGCGGATGGGTCCGCCGTGGGACGGCCGCTCGAGGAAGGGCTGGTGACCACCGACGGCGCCACGGTGTACCGCATTGATGACGGCATCCCCGTGATGCTCGTGGACCAGGCGATTCCGACCGGACCGGTCCAAGGCTGGTGAACCGGACCGGCCCGGGAAACGCAAAAGGCCGGGGCGGTCTCCTGGACCGCCCCGGCCGAGAAACATCGGGCGGCGTCCTACTCTCCCACGCCGTTGCCAGCGCAGTACCATCGGGGCTGAGGAGCTTAACTGCCGTGTTCGGGATGAGAACGGGTGTGGCCTCCTCGCTATGGCCACCCGAAAGGGTCCCGGGCCGCTCGCCGGCCCGGGATGCGCCCCGCACGGGGGCGCACAACCGAATGTCGAAGGTCTGGCAACCGCCAGGTCCGGTACTCCGAGCCCGCCCCCCTGCGGGGGCTCGCTCGGGGCAAGCCTTGCGATCAAGCCGAACGGGCGATTAGTAACGGTTAGCTCGCATGTTGCCACACTTGCACATCCGTCCTATCAAACTTGTCGTCTTCAAGTGCCCTTCAGGGAAACCTTATCTCGGGTGGGGTTTCGCGCTTATATGCTTTCAGCGCTTATCCCGACTGAACTTCGCTACCCAGCTATGCCACTGGCGTGACAACTGGATCACAAGAGGTTCATCCGCCTCGGTCCTCTCGTACTGAAGGCAGCCTCCCTCAAGTTTCCTACGCCCACCAAGGATAAGGACCGAACTGTCTCGCGACGTTCTGAACCCAGCTCGCGTACCGCTTTAATGGGCGAACAGCCCAACCCTTGGGAGCGGCTCCACCCCCAGGATGCGATGAGCCGACATCGAGGTGCCAAACCCGGGCGTCGATGTGAACTCTTGGCCCGGATCAGCCTGTTATCCCCGGCGTACCTTTTATCCGTTGAGCGACGGCCCTTCCATGCGGAACCGCCGGATCACTATGGCCTGCTTTCGCACCTGCTCGACTTGTCAGTCTCGCAGTCAACCCGGCTTGTACCATTGCGCTCTGCGGCTGATTTCCAAACAGCCTGAGCCGAGCTTTGCGCGCCTCCGTTACTTTTTGGGAGGCGACCGCCCCAGTCAAACTACCCACCAAACAGTGTCCCTGGACCGGATTCACGGCCCTAGGTTAGATCCACAACATAACCAGGGTGGTATCTCAAGGGTGGCTCCACCGAACCCGGAAGTCCGGCTTCAAAGCCTCCCACCTATCCTGCGCAAGCTATGCCATGAATCACTGTTAAGCTGTAGTAAAGGTGCACGGGGTCTTTCCGTCCTTTGGCGGGTAACCGGCGTCTTCACCGGTACCACAACTTCGCCGGGCTGGTTGTTAAGACAGTGCTCAGATCGTTACGCCATTCGTGCAGGTCGGAACTTACCCGACAAGGAATTTCGCTACCTTAGGACCGTTATAGTTACGGCCGCCGTTCACCGGGGCTTCGAATCAAGGCTTCGCCGAAGCTAACCCCTCCTCTTAACCTTCCGGCACCGGGCAGGCGTCAGCCCCTATACGTCGTTTTCGACTTTGCAGAGACCTGTGTTTTTGATAAACAGTCGCCTGAGCCATTTCACTGCGGCCCCCTCGCAGGGGCACTCCTTCTCCCGAAGTTACGGAGCTATTTTGCCGAGTTCCTGAACAACCAATCACCCGAGCGCCTGAGAATACTCTTCCCGTCTACGTGTGTCCGTTTACGGTACGGGCACCTTGCCGTCTCCTTAGAGGTTTTTCCTGGCAGTGTAGCTACGCAGCTTTATGGCCGTGCGGCCTCGCGTTCGCCCTCAGTGTATTCCCGGGTGGATTTGCCTGCCCGGGCACCTTGAGACGACCAAAAGGGACTTCCATCACCCTTCCTGCTTCACTTCCTGCGTCACCCCATCGTCAAACGAGGCAAGGCGGTCGCGGAATATTAACCGCGTGTCCATCGGCTACGCCTTTCGGCCTGACCTTAGGACCCGACTAACCCCGGGCGGATTAACCTTCCCCGGGAACCCTTAGACTTTCGGCGGCCAGGGTTCTCACCTGGCTTCTCGCTACTAATGCTGGCAGAGTCACTTCCTGGCACTCCACGGATCCTCTCGGTTCCGCTTCGAGGCGGCAGGAACGCTCTCCTACCATCCCCGACCTGCAAGCAGGCCGGGAATCCGCGGCTTCGGTGCTACGCTTGAGCCCCGTTACATTTTCGGCGCCAAGGCGCTTGACCAGTGAGCTGTTACGCTTTCTTTAAAGGATGGCTGCTTCTAAGCCAACCTCCTGGCTGTCTGGGCGACTTGACTTCCTTACCCACTAAGCGTAGCTTAGGGACCTTAGCCGGCGGTCTGGACTGTTTTCCTCTCGACTACGAAGCTTAGCCCCCGCAGTCTGACTCCCGTGCACTTTCGTCGGCGGCATTCGAACTTTAGTTGGATTCGGTAAGTTGTGAAACCCCCTAGTCCATCCAGAGGCCTACCACCGCCGCGCTAACACGAGGCTAGCCCTAAAGCTATTTCGGAGAGAACGAGCTATCACGGAATTTGATTAGCCTTTCACCCCTACCCTCAGTTCATCCAAGCCGTTTTCAACCGACACTGGTTCGGGCCTCCATTTGCTGTTACACAAACTTCACCCTGACCAAGGGTAGATCATCCCGCTTCGCGTCTAATCCCAGCGACTTCGCGCCCTGTTCAGACTCGCTTTCGCTGCGGCTCGATTGCTCTTAACCTCGCCACTGAGATTAACTAGCCAGCTCATTAAGCAAAAGGCACGCGGTCAGGCATTGCGGGCCCGAAGGCCCGCCATAGCCCTCCCACTGCTTGTAGGCATACGGTTTCAGGTACTTTTAACTCCCCTAGCAGGGGTACTTTTCACCTTTCCCTCACGGTACTGGTTCACTATCGGTCGAGAGCGAGTATTTAGCCTTACCGGATGGTCCCGGCAGATTCCCACAGGATTTCCCGTGTCCCGCGGTACTCAGGATCCCTCTGGGCCGCTTCCCCTTTCGCCTACAAGGCTGTCACTTTCTCCGGCCGGTTTTTCCAAACCGTTCGGCTAGGTTCCGCGGTCCCGTGATGAGGTCCTACAACCCCGGGCTCCCCGTGAGGGTCGCCCGGTTTGGGCTGTTCCGCGTTCGCTCGCCGCTACTAGCGGAATCATGGTTATTTTCTTTTCCTCCGGGTACTGAGATGGTTCACTTCCCCGGGTTCGCCCCGCCAGCCTATGGATTCAGCCAGCGGCGACGGGAGTTGACTCCCGCCAGGTTTCCCCATTCGGACATCCCCGGTTCGACGCTTGCTTACAGCTCGCCGAGGCTTTTCGCAGTTAGCCACGTCCTTCATCGCCTGCTCTCGCCAAGGCATCCCCCGTACGCCCTTAGTAGCTTGATCGTAAGACTTGCCCGGAACCAGCTCCCGCCCCGCTCCCGCGGGTCGGCAGTGGCGACGGGCAGCGCTACTCGGACAGCGGCTGGCACGCCTCGACGGCGCGCCGGTCGCTTCCGGCGATTGCCTATGACCTTCGTTATTCGGTTGTCAATGAACGGAATCCCGCTTGCGCGGCATCCCTGGCGGCGAAGCGGAGCCGGAACTCCGCGCCCCCGCCAGCGACCCGCCCTGGTGGGCGTGGCTGGATTTGAACCAGCGACCTCATCCTTATCAGGGATGCGCTCTAACCAACT
>CAYWUV010000061.1:0-35860 GCA_964461235.1 uncultured Bryobacterales bacterium
ACCCGCGGACGGGCGAGGAGTTCGACGGAGCGCTGGAGGAAGCGGAGCGTCGGCGTCGGCTCGCCGAGGACCAGGCCATTGCCGAGCGGGAGCGGGCCGATGCCCTCAAGCATAGAGTGCGGGCATTGGAGGAACGCCTCCGGAACCTCCCGAATCGTCCTCGCCCCCCGGGGAGGGAGTCTTAGACACGCGCCCTTCTGCGGTGGCTTAGGCTACCTGCGGCGCTGCGAAGAGAGGGTTCCTAACAGCGGTGGCCATACTTCTCTCTGAGGCACCTTCTTTAACAAGAAAGGCGCAGCCTCGTTAGTTCTCGGAGCAGTGCGCTGCACATCGGCACGTCCCCTACAAGGCCGAGGTACGGCCCTGACCAACGTGCGTTCGAGGGGAGTGTCGTACTTGCCAGTGCCTTGGCCGCGGCATTCTCGTCCAACCGACCGGCCAGGTGTTCGCGCACGGCCGCAGGTGCGGACCCAACCTCACGCGAGCAGCGCCAGAACGGGCATTCGAATCTGCTGATCGCTTCCGCCGGTCGGCCGGTACATCGTCGAGGCCTCGCTTCACGGGTTCGCTGGCCAAACCCGGTTCCCTTCATATGCGAACAGGAAGGCGAATGATACAATGTAGCTGTTTATCTACACGAAATGAAGAAAGATGGCCTTGAACATTCGCAATTCCCAGACAGAGCGACTCGCGACGGCCTTGGCCAAGCTCACCGGCGAAACCAAGACTCAGGCTGTCACTGTAGCGTTGCGGGACCGATTGGAGAGGGTTCGCCGGGACCGTTCCGGTCGCAGTCTCGCGCAGGAATTGGATGAAATCGCATTCCACTGCTCGTCGCTACCTGTCATCGACTGCCGGGAAGCCGATGAGATTCTCGGATATGACGAGAACGGATTGCCGTCCTGATGGTCATCGACACCTCGGCTCTGGTTGCGATCCTTCAGAACGAGCTTGAGCGAGGGGAGTTTACGACGGCTATCGAGGAGGCGGAGAGCTGCGCAGTCTCAGCGGCGTCCATCGTCGAGACCTCGATGGTCATCGAGTCTAGGTACGGGTCCGACGGCTGTCGGGACTTGGACCTGCTGATCAGCAAGGCCCGGATCGTGATCGCACCGGTAGATGCCGCCCAATCACGGATTGCCAGGATGGCATTCAGCCGCTACGGAAAGGGGCGCCATCCGGCAGGACTGAATCTGGGCGACTGCTTCGCTTACGCGCTCGCTAAGGTGCTAGGCGAGTCGTTGCTCTGCAAGGGTATGGATTTCGTGCATACCGATATCGCAATCTGGGCCGGTTCGGTCAGTTGACTGAATCGCCCGATGTGGCCGATCTGGCAATCGGGTGCCTCTCCGTGGCGACCATAAGACCCGTTGTCTTCGCGTCCCCAAGGACTTGCCACGCGACGTAGACCCTGACTCCTCGTCGCTTCCGGATCTAGAACCCGACTACCGCTTGCGTTCGGCCGCCATGCTTGCCGGAATGCCCTCGCGGAACGTCGGGTAGCGCAGACGCAGTCCAAGGCGTTCGAGCACGGCCGTTCCGTCGACGCGACGGTCCGACCGTCGCGTCTCCGTGAGTTCCTCGGTGGCAACGATCGGCGGCATGGGGAGGCCCAGCAGGTCCGCGCAGAACCCTGCAACTTCGCCGGAACTGGCTGGCTGCCCGTCCGCTACTGGAAACGCACCCACCAGCGCTTGCGTCATTGCCTCGGCTATGATCGCTGCCAGATCGTCGACGTGGATGCGTGAGACCAGTCTGGGCGGACCAGCGGCAAGGCGGAACCGCCCCTCGCGCATCGCGGCGTGTACGCCTCGGTTCGGGCCATAGATTGCGGCGGGACGCAGCACGAGCGAGTGGCAGGGCATCGAGAGCACCGCGGTTTCCGCCACCGTCCGGAGGCGTTGTCGTTCTGTCGCGGGAGCGACGGGCGTGGATTCGTCCACGACAGAAGTGCGTCCATACACACCCGTTGTCGAAAGATACGAGACATGAGCCGGGCATCCGTCCAGCCCCCTGAGGATGCGGGGCGTGATCTCCTGGGGACCTCTGTCGAAACGGAGAGTGGGAACGGACAGGAGGACCGAAGCTCCTTCCGCGCACGCTTTCGGTCGGACATCGACGGCAGCATCGAATGCCACGACTTCCGCCCCCTGGTCGTGCAGTCCGGCGAGCGATCGGGGATCGCGGGTCGTGACAGTGACGCTCCATCCAGCGGTGAGGAGGAGGCGGGCAGCCCTGGTGCCGGTGAATCCGCACCCGACAATCAGGGCGCGACCCATCGCCCTTCCCATCTACGCGGACTCCTGGTGGTGATCGCGCCATTCGCGGAATGTGGCTACGGCCCAATCGTAGGCCTCTTCGGTGTCCCCGAATCCGTGCCACCACCTTGTCCCCGTAGCCCGGTTCCGGAACCACGTCAGCTGGCGCTTCGCGTACCGCCGGGTCTCGAGGATCGTGGACTCGACCGCCTCGTCGAGGCTGCAATGGCCATCCAGATGGCGCACGCATTGCGCATAGCCCAGGGAGCCAAACGGCCTTGCTGTTCTCGGTATTCCGCTACGGAGCAGGTCCCGGACCTCGTCAGTCAGTCCCTCTGCGAACATTCCGTGAGTCCGTCGTTCGATTCGTTCGTACAGCGCATCCCTCGGGGGGGCCAGGCCCAGGCCCAGAACGTCGAAGCCGGCCAGCGGTTCCCCCGAGTCGCGCCACTGCTCCGACATGGGCCGGCCCCCTAGCAACGAAACCTCGATCGCCCGGATGATCTTCGGAACGTCGTTCGCATGGATTTTCGCTGCCGACGCTGGATCGAGCCTCGCCAGAATCCGCCAGATGTAGCCGTCCGGTCGACTGGCGGCCCGTTGCCGCAACCTCTGGCGGAGCGACGGGTCCTTCCGTGGTCCCTCGAATAAGCCCTTCAGCAGGGCTTCCAGATAGAAGCCCGTTCCTCCGGCGAGAACTGGCAGCTTTCCGTCGGCCTTGAGACGGACCATCACGGTCCGGGCGTCGCGGGCGAACTCGCCCGCCGAGTAGCTCCGATCCGGTTCCAAGTGGTCCAGCAAGTGGTGCGGGATGCCCATTCGCTGGTCCGTAGGTGTCTTGGCACTGCCGATATCGAAACGCCCGTAGGCCTGCACCGAGTCGAAGTTGACGATTTCGCCCCCGAACCGCACCGCGAGCCGGATGGCTAGCTCGCTCTTGCCCGAAGCGGTCGGTCCGACTACCGCAATGCATGGAGAACGTGAATCTACCGACCGGGAACCTGCGGTCGGCTGGCACGGGCCCGCCTTCAAGGTCGGCGATCCATTTCCGGGAACCACAGGCGTCGGGCAGTCTCGCCGAGGATTTGCCTGCGGGCGCTTTCGGCGAGTGGCAGGCTGGTCCGGAAGATCTCGAGATGCTGGCCGTACGTGAGCGGCCTGGCGTACTTCTCGGTCGGAAAGTGCGAGCCCCACGCGCACCGCTCCGGTCCGAACAGTCGGATCACCTTCATCACGTTTTTGTGCATGGAATGGCAGGGCCAGCCGTCCCTGCAGCCGTCCTCCCCGTTCGCAATAAAGGAGAGTTTGGCGTAAAGGTGGCGGTGTTCCGAGAGCCGCTCAAGCGCCTCCAAGGTTGGCTGGGCACGCTCACCGGCTTCCAGCCGGAGGCTGTGGTCGAGCACGACCGGAACGCTGCGGAATATCCTCAACAGACGGTCCAGTTGCCCCTCGATTTCGTAACCGCCGAGTACATTGACAGGCAGACCCTCCTCGCTGGCGGCCTTCCACAGGGCCCTGACTCCGGGGTGGTCCAGGCGGTTGCCGGGGGCCGGCACGCTCCGCAGGCCCCGCATGCTGCCGTCCCGGGCGAATCCGCGAAGCTTCGCCGCCGCGTCTTTCGCCAACGGGTCGAGGGTGCAGATCCCGGCAGTCCAGTGGGGATTTGCTAGGGCAGCCTTCCGGATATAGCGGTTGTCGAACCCGTAGAATCCGCTAACTTGGACAATCGTGACCGCGCGGACCTCGTGACGCTCGACCTCCTCGGTCAGCCGGTCGAGGGTGCCCGTGCCAGCCGGCGGTCGCGACGGGTTCTTCTTCGGGGGGTACGTCGCCTCGTCCTTCGAGAACAGGTGAGCGTGGGTATCGATGACCAGCATTGCCATTCGCCGGGCTTCAGCGCCGAGGTTCGCCGCCCACCCATGCCGGCGAGGAGTATGCCCGAGCACCGTCGAGCTGGTCTGCACGGACGTAGTAGTAGTCGCCCGGACGCATCTCACCGGTGTCGGTGAATTCGATCTCCGCCGCCATGGGCATGTCCCCTCCGATCAGCTCGAGCGTTATCGCGTCCCGGTCGATGGAGTCCGACAGGTCCTTTCTCCCGAAGCCGTCGGCTAGCTCGCTCAGCGCGATCCGAAGCCTCTTTCCAGGCAGACGGCGAAGGGGGCGCACCGGAGCGGGGGACTTGCCCCACTCGCGGGCGCCTTCGAGATCGAAAGAGAGAACCGTGGAAGGAGAAGCGCTGCTGAGCTCTACTAGGAGGGTGTCGGCCTGCCCGCGCGTCCCGGTGCTGAACAGGACTGTGTTGGCATCGCCATCCGCGATCCTCGCCCACTCCCTGTGGCGGTTATCGAAGTGCAAGGTGCGCATGCCGGCCAGGCTGGCCCCTTCGACCTTCACCGCTCCCTGCCAGGGGCGGTATCCCCGGGGATTGTCGCGGAAGAATGGCTCGGAGGAGGATTCAAAGCCGATTACGAGCGTGGTCCGTTCCCCGATCGAGCCGCGGAGCAACCGCTGCGCATAGACGGTTTCGCCGTTCTTGACGACCGTCAACCGTCGGATCGGAGCCGTCCCGATCACCTTTGCTCGTAGCTGGCGCTGCTCGCTGTACGGGATTCTCTGTCCCATGACCGCGCCGTTCATCTCCGCTTCCAGGATGATCCGCTGCGCATCGGTGACGGCGTATGCACGACGTTGCTTGAGGGCGTCGAAGATCGAATCCGCCGTCTTGTCCGGGGCTTGCACGGCCGCCAGGCCCCCGAACTGACTCAGCGACGAATTCGGCTGGCGGCTGGAAGTCCAGCTGTAGCCGGGGCGCGAACGGTGGTCGTCCGAAGCCGCCAGGAACCCGACCTGATGGCCCTGGCGCAGGTAGTAGTTGCCGAACCACTCGAAGGTTCCGTGCATGGACATGATCTCGATCATCGTTTCCATTTCGGGGTCGTTGGTCCGCCAGTCCCCGGCCTGGTGCGCATGGGGGATGATCAGGACGTCCTCCGTCCCGTACCGAGCCCTGAGTCCCTCGTAGAGTCCGGTCAGAGTAGGAGCCAGTTGGGCACCGACCCGTGCGGCGTCCGGCGATCGGAAGAAGACGTTGTGGTGTCCCCCCCACTGTCGCCGAAGCGTCCATTCGTAACCAAGGAAAGCCACGAACTTCCCCGGCACGGTATTGTCGGCCACGGCCCGTGCCATCGCCTGCCACTCAGCGTCGTCGAGCCAGATGTCATGTTCCGACAGGCCCATGAAATCGAGACGTGCGTCCTCTTGGGCGAACCGGTACGAGCGCCCGATGGAGCCCTGGCCCTCCGCCATCCCGGTGTGGGTATGCGTCTCGCCCCAGTAGAGCCGGTACGGCGGGTTCCGTCGCACCCAAATCGGATTACTGAGGGCTTCGATCTTTCCGTCCGAGCTGGTGACTCCGAAGCGGTGTATGCCCTCTCGCTCCAGCCGGAGCGACTCGATGACGTGGATCGCATCGCCTCCCCCGCCGATCGATCGGAATGCCTTGCCGTCGAGGGAGACCGTGGCCGCCGGCATCGTGCCCGTGGCCCGGTTGCCGGCTGGGTCCTCCCATCGGATGGACAGGTCGAATGCTTCCCCGGGTTTCACAATCGACGGGGCGACCGCAGTGACGCCGGCGGCTGCAGTGCCGGAGATCGCATAGGACGGCCAGGTCGGCGTCAGGAAGCGGCCCGATCCGTCGAAGTCGATATAGATCGGCAGCATCGCCTCGTCGGTGGCGAACGTCTGCTGGAGCCAACCCTCCGATCCGCCGCTACGGTCGCCGTACACGATCGTGATCCAGTCACCCTGCTCGAGCGTCCCGCTCTCTACCTGGAAGGTGGGCATCGGGGCCGGGGTGCGAAACCCGCCGTGCATCCCGGACCAGGGAATGGTTGTCGTGCCCAGCCGGACGTCCGGGTTCGAACTCCGTGCGGAAACGTAATGAGGCGCATCGGGCCGTTCGTGTTGGACACGTCCCCCGTCGGCTTGCAACTGTCTCGCGACCATGATCCGCGCCCCCGGCCGCAATGGCGTCGCGCCAACAGTATAAGTCTGCTCAATGGTCGCCCACTCTCCGACGTGGACGTCCCCATTTGTCATGAGCGTCACACGCCCCAAGGCGTTGGGCTGCTCGTCCTTGACCTGGAACTCATGGACCAGTTGGTCAATACTGGCAAGCACTCCCCGAGTTGGCAACGCACCCTCGAGCCGCATCGACTCCACGGCGCGGTATGCCGTCGCGACTTGCAGGGTGGCATTGACCGGCATCGGCCCGCCGGTCAGGGAATACGCGTTGATCCATGGCCATAGCACGTCGAGACGGCCTTCCAGGTTGCCGGCCGTCGTCGGTTGGCCCGCCGAGTCTGCCTTGAGGGACTCCACCTGCGAGCGCAAGTCGGCCGGGAGGTAGTCCCGTCGCGGGGCCTCCTGGGCTATCCCGACAGAAACCCAAACCGCAACGGCGAAGCACGAGACGGCAGCAATCGCCGTCCAAGGGCGTCTCCTCATCGGACGGCATTGTATCGGAGATCGGCACGGTTCGTTCCCGACGCTGCCACCCCGGGGGACGATTCGATGCTCGGCTGGTTCGCAACGGGACCTGCACCCGATCGGGACTTCCTGCAGCGATCGGCGCGGTCGAATGTCGCTACCACGTCAACTATGGCGTCCCCCGTTAGCCCTTGGTCAGCGCTCGGGCCCGTCGGGAGCAAGCCAGGTCAGTTCCTGCCACCATCGGGGGCCGTCGTTCTGGGAGGATGGCCCCGGGGTGGTGCGGCCACTGGCAACGATTCGTGTGATTCGGTCCCGGAGCCGCGAAACCACGCCGGGCTGCTGGTTCGCGAGGTCATTCGATTCGGCCAGGTCCTTGCTGAGGTCGTAGAGCTCGAATTGGGTCTCGCCCGGCTCGGGCTGGACCAAGCGGGGTGCTAGGCTCCCGCCGGAGCCTCGAATCATGTTGAGCTTCCATCGCCCGTCCCGAATGGCGAAATAGCCCGCTGAGGAATGGTGGATCACCGGCGCGCGCGCTGGCCGCGGCTCACCCCGGAGGACCGGCAGGAAGCTCACGCTGTCCTCGCCTTCGTCAGGACCGAGTGGCCGGTCCAGTAAGTCCGCCATGGTGGCCAGCACGTCAGTTTGGCACACGAGGTCGGAGGAACGATTTCCGGGTTCCGCGACGGCGGGCCATCGCACGATGAACGGCACGCGATGACCGCCTTCGTATAGGTCACGCTTGCCACCGCGCAGCCCGCCAGCACTTGCGTGCCCGAATCGCTTCAGCCGCTCGCGGTAGGTAGTCTCGGGGCCGTTGTCGCTCGTGACGAGTACGAGGGTGTCTTCGGTGAGGCCGTTACGGTCGAGGGCCTCGAGCAAGCTTCCGATGTGGGCGTCAGTCTCCACCATGAAATCGCCATATGCTCCAGCCGCCGACTTGCCCTGAAATGCCTCGCGAGGGATCACGGGCTTGTGGGGAGACGTGAAAGCGACATACAGGAAGAAGCGTTCGTCGCCCTCTTCAGCAGCGAAATCGTCGAGCCACTGGACTGCTCGGTCGGTGAAGATGGTCAGCACGTCTTGGTCATTGAAGGTAGGGGCAACTTCCAGTTCTCCGCCTGTTCTCGAGGTGTCGAATGGAGGAGTGATGCGGTAGTCAGCGATTGCGATCTCATTCGGCTTCTTCTGGGTCCAGAGCGTCGGGGGATCGAGAATGCGACGGTTCTCGATATACGTGAGAACGCCATAGTTCATCGAGGCGGGGATCCCGTAGAAATAGTCGAAGCCCTTGTCGACCGGACCATCGAGCACGGGGTGGGACCAGTCCCGGTTTCCCTTGTTTCCATGAAGTGTCATGCCCAAGTGCCACTTCCCGACCATGGCCGTCCGATAGCCGGATTCCCGGAGCAACGAGGCCAGCGTCGTCCGGCCTTCCTCGATGAGGCCCTTGCCCTCGGCACCCATCACGCCCTTCTTCAATCCGGTCCGCCAACTGTAGCGGCCGGTCAGGAGGCCGTATCGGGACGGAGTGCAGACGGTATCGGAAGAGTGGGCGTCGGTGAAGGCCACGCCTTCCCGGACCAGCCGATCCAGGTTGGGGGTCTCGAACTTCGAGTTGGGGTTGAGAGCGCTCACGTCTCCGTAGCCTTGATCATCGGTATAGATCAGCAGGAGATGTGGCGTCGGGGGCTGGGCCGCCAACTGTGCTCCGGCGGCAAGGCCCAACACGCCTACGCTCGCGAGCACGGCGAGAGCAACCTGGCGGTGACGGGGCGTGGAAGCGCGGACCACTCGGATTGGCATGGCTTGACCTCGCTGCAATGGATCAGCATACGCCCTTGAGCCACGAATGCCCCGCCAAGAGGCTTGCCTCCCCGGCACGGCCCGCATCCTGTCGAAGGCGGCTCGCCGCCAGGCCCTCCCTTTCGCACGGTTCGTGTCGGCCATTGCCTGCCTCCTTGCTGGACCGTGACATCAACGAACGCCGGCGGCCAACGGCTGCTTGCCGCCCCCGCCGGGTTCTTGCGGAACCAGGTCTATGCGACCAAAGTTCGCTCGGCGCGCGGTTGGCTGGAGGGGAGTTCCCGGAGAGGGCCGCGAAGATCGAGCCTCCGTCACCTGACAGAGCCCTCAACAGTGCTCGGTCCTTCGGTTCGCCGTGGGCGCAGGATCGATCAGGCCGTTGCTGTGTGATTGCGGTCGGTCCGGTACCCGGGATTCACATTCCGATGGCCTCCTGTCCGGCCAAGGTGTCTGGCCCGACAGGCCCACCCTTCGCGACTCGCACGGCGGCAGCTGCAAGCTTCCGCAGCGGCGGGTTTTCGAGGCGCTCGCAAGCCACGAACTCACCCTTCCGGAAACTGCTTGCGTGCCATCTCTGGAGCAGCGCCAGATGGTCCTCCTTCTCCTGGGGAGAGCCCTCGGACCAGACCCGACCGGAAAGGCCGTCGCCGATCGCCCGACCCAAGCCACTCGTGGCGGGGTCGCCCCGCCATCGCACGTGGACGGGATCCTGGAGCGATCCCTTGTGGAGCGGTGTCAACTCGAGAGACGAGGGCTCCGACGCCAACTGCAGGACCATGCCACACTGCGAGCCCAACTCCCGCGAGAGGTCGCCCCGCATCCGCAGCACGTCCTTGGCCTTGGCCAGGACGCGATGGTAGCGCGCCGCCGATTCAAACTCCATAGACGCGCTGGCACGGTCCCTCGCCTCTTCCGCCTCACGCAGGAACGACCCGCCATCGGTGGTAAGGAAGTCTGCCAACCGTCCGACTTCGGCTGCATAGTCGCCATCGCCGCACGCTGCCTGACAGGGACGAAGGCAGAGATCCATTTCGCCCCAAATGCAGCCCGGGTGGTCCGGAGACGGATTCAGGTTCTCTGTGCAGCGCCGTACCAGGAACAGGTCGAGACATCCGTTTAGGAACCGCTCGGCCGAGTCTCGCGTGGGGAACGGGCCGTAGAACAGAGCTTGGCTGCGGGTTAGCTGCCGGGTCACGCATGCGCGCGGAAAGCGGTTTCGCATCAGAACCTTGACGAATAGCGGCCGTCGCAGCTTCAGGAAGTCGCGGCCGTACCCGGGCCGACAGTGCTGCACGCTCCTGTACAGCAGTAGGTCCGATTCGAACCGCGAGCCCGTGCGCCGGTAATGCGCACCGTGTGCGGCCTCGCGAAGGGTGAGGCGCTGCGACGCCCCCTCTCCGGGCGCCAGAAGACGGCGCAGACGTCTCCGCAGGTCCGCAGTCTTGCAGAAGTATGGCGGGCCCCTGTGGAGATCCACCCGGAGCACACCCTGCTTGGCGGGCACGGCCAAGAGCGCCGACTCGTCGTGCCAGTCCCGAACTTCGACGAATTCAGCCATGGCGGGCGGCAGGACGAACTGCCGCTACAGTATCCCAGTGTGCGGCTGCTGGGGCTCTCTGCGTTCATCGTTGCCCTCACCGCGCTCACCGCTGCCTGTCTCCGCATCGCGCGGCCGTCGTGGTTCGGAGTGCCCGGCTGGGTCGGGCTGTCCGCTCTGGTCACCAGCACCGCCTGGCTGGCGAGCCACTCCGATACGCCCGCCGGGCTCGTCCCACTCGCCTGGACCGGATATGTGCTCGCTGCCGATTCCGCAGTCTTCGCGATCCGCGGTCAATCGCTGCTCCGGACCCGCCCTGAAACCTTCGCCTGGCTGGCGATCCTCTCTGTCTTCCTGTGGATGCCGTTCGAGTGGTACAACCTCCAGTTGGCCGGATGGTACCGGGCGGGCCTGCCGAGCGGCCCGATTCGGTTCGTGCTGCTCGGATGGTCCTTCGCTTGCATCTGGCCCGCCCTGTTCGAGACGGCCGACCTCCTGCTGGCTGTGAGCCGTTCCGGTTCCGGAGAGGACCCGCCGGGAAGCACTGCCTCGATCCGCAAAGCCGCTGCGCTCATCGCAGCCGGAGCGGCCTTCCTCGTTGTTCCCCTGCTGGTTCCCAGGCTTGATCTCGGCGAGCACCTCCTCGCCCTCGCCGGTGCAGGATTCTTGCTGGTCCTCGATCCGTGGAACGCGGTTCAGGGCCGCCCGAGTCTCTGGCAGGACTGGGTTGATGGTCGGCGCTCGCGACTAGCCGCGCTCGCGGTGTCCGGACTGGTCTGCGGGCTCTTCGCCGATGGCCTCAATTGGCTGGCCGGACTCGGCTGGCATTGCATCTGGAGCCTCGGGCCCCCGTTGAAAGTGTTCGAGTTGCCGCTCTCAGCCTACGGCGTGCTGCCGTTCTTCGGGGCCCAGGCCTTCGCAATGCACGTATTCTCGACGGGGATTCTCGGCTTGCCCTCATCGCCCGTGCCGTCATTCCGGGCTGGCAGCCAAGGCGAGAGTCCCGTCGCGAGCGGCTCCGGCTGACGCGAGCCCAGCGCGGAGGTCCCTTTGAGAGTTCGTTTCTGGCCTTCTTCTCGTCGATTGCTGGCTTGAGGCTCCCGGCGAGCAGGGCCCAGGCGTTCTCGGCGCGGACGCAGTCTGAGCGGATGCAAACCGAACAGGGAGTGCACGATCTTCGTGCTGAGGCTGCTCTCGCCGAACCGTCCGTGCTGGCGCTCCCAGATACAGGCCGCCTCCTCCGGGTCGACGTCATCCTCTTAGGAGTCGCACGACATCGATTTTCCAAGTCTCCAGGTAGCGTCAAATCCCGCCGGGCCCGGAGGCATGAATTGTGACCCTCCCGGAATCTGTTCGGTATTCACCTGCCGCTTCGTCCTTACCGGGTGAGACGGAACGTCTCTCGCAGACGTGGGATGTTGATGCTTCCCCAGCACCGCGTCGTCAACTGCGAACCCACCGGAGGGAAGGCCCCGTGGATCACTCTGACCCTGCGGGTTTCAAGGAATTCGGCCACGGGCACGAAGTCCCGGTCGGATGAGACCAACACTGCAACGTTGTAGTTAGTGGTCGCGACAAAACTCGCATCTTGTTGGTCGCAGGAAAGTTATGTCCAGATCCCCGGAGCGAATATTTGGTTGGCAGACCGGGGTTTGCCGGGAATCCAACCGGTTCGGACGGATTCGTGCAAACATTCGCAGATCCTAACTCAGCAGTCAGCCAAGCACGAATACTACATGTTGTATGGTCGATCCACAGTGAGGACATGATATAGTATTCCCATGGCTTCCGGCTCAAAATCCGGGGGTTTTGTCGCAGGCACTAGTTATCGACCCAAGCGAGGGTGATCATGTCGGTGGCCATGCGGACATCGACGCCCTTCTCCTCCGTCCCGTGCATGTCCGCTCAGTAATTAGGGCATGTGGAGACCCGCGTCGGTGGCAGGTCGGGCACGCTGGCGGCGACCGCTTCTTCTGCCTAGGAACGAGCGACACCCTCACCCCTGGAAACGCGTCGACGACGCCCGTTGCCCATTGATGGAGTCTCGGGTCCGATTCGCTGGCCGGATCGTAAGAGCCATATATGTTAAGTCCTTGGTGCTCGCTCGCAGAGGTGGGATCCACAACCTGCGCCGCGGCCCGCGACAGCACCGGCCCCAGCCGCGCCTTGTCGGTGCGGAACGGGTCGTCAATGTGCCGCAAATGAAAGGTGTGGTTCCAGAAGTCGACGTACACCCGGACGCGATAACGAGTATCAGGGGAGGAATCTGCTCCGGGCATACGATCCAGATTGACGACCAAGAAATACAGGGACGCACAAGGCGTCCCTAGGGTTGAGATGATCGGACTCCGTATCTCCCTATCTGGACGGATGTTTGATGGGAAGTCTTGTACTTCCAGTCTGACTGTGCGACTGGCGAGGATGCAACCCCTCCTTCACCCCCCCCCTGACGAGACAGAAGCCTTGGAGGGGCCCGTGCAAGGGGTGTGGGAATCATCGGAAAATGACCTTGCGGTTCGATCTGTAATCTCGCACGACGCTGGACGACACGTGTAGGTTCCGGTAGGCACGCTCCGGATTGCAGACGGGCCGAGGTCCCCGTCGGACGGGTTGCGCGACGATTCTCGTTAAGGCACCTGGACAAGCCGGCCAAGAGCTGGCTCCGGTGCTTGTCGCAAGATCCACCAGCGTCGCTGTCGGCCAGTGGCCCCTGGCAGCCGCCTGCCGGCGTTGTCTATCGCCGGTTTCTCATGGTTGCTGAGACACCAACCCGCCATATACTTCAGGTCGCGACGGAGGAGGGGCACGGCTCCATCGCCAGGCACCGCCCCTGAGGCTCGCACGGAGATTGTCAAAAGCCAGGCCTCGCAGATGGGTCCCGAACCGGCCCCTGGCTGCCCGGCAGCCAGGGGCCGGTTTTTGACCTAGTGGCCTAGTGGTCCCTCCAATTTGCATGTGCAGATGATGTGGTGCCGTTGGTCACAACATATAGTGGCTACACCTCGAAGACTGCGGTGGGCTCGCCTTGGGAGGCGACGTACACCTCGGTTGCTTCGGCCCGTGCGGAGTCCAGCGCGCCGCGCGCATCCATCTCTGCGATGGCCGGGTGGTTGTTGTTCGCGCTCAGATGGGCGAGGACGATCTTCGTCGCGCGACGGTCCCAGTCCCGGGACAGGTACTCTGCCACGGCTGCATTCGAGAGATGTCCGGCCCGGCTCATCACCCGCTGCTTCAGTTCCCACGGGTAGGGGCCCGACTTCAGCATGTCCAGGTCATGGTTCGACTCCAGGACGAGCATGTCCGAGTCCTGAAGGTGGTGGCGGACCGAGTCCGTCACATACCCTAGGTCCGTTGCTATCGATAGCTTGCAGCCTGTCTGCCTGATGCAGAAGCCGACGGGGTCGATCGCGTCGTGCGAGACCGTGAACGTCTCGATGTCCAGATCTCCGATCGAGAAGCCGCCGCCCGCCTCGAACGGCACGGTCTCCGTCTCCGGCGGGTTCCCAGGGAGCGCGCCCAGTGTCTGTCGTGTGATGTGGACCCTCGCGGTCGTCCGTCGCGACAGGACTGCAAGGCCCTGGACGTGGTCGGAGTGCTCGTGCGAGATCACCACTGCGTCAAGCGCGCGGAAGTCCTCTCCGATCGCTGCGAGGCGAAGCTGGATCTGGCGGCAGCTGAAACCTGCGTCGAACAGGACTCGTGTATGCTCCGTCGCGACGAACGTCGCGTTGCCGCTGGAACCGCTCCCGAGAACGCAGACGCGCAGAGCCGACGAGTCTCCCATCACCTGCACGTCGGCCCGGGACCGCGCGAAGGGCGGCGGGGCCGCAAGGCCAGGATTTCACCAACGATAGCAGACGCTCATCGCACCGTCAGGCCCGGGTCCCGATCCGTTCGGTAACCCTCTGCCAGACCGCTGGGTTGAGCAGATACTCCGGCTGTTCCCCCTTCAGGACGACCCGGATGTTGTCGATCGCCATGGAGAGAATTCTTCGTTTTCCGGATCCCGTGGCCGATCCGACATGCGGAGTGACGATGACGTCGTTGCGGTGCAGCAGCGGGTTCTCCGGAGCGGCGGGCTCGGGATCCGTGACATCCAGTCCAGCCCCCCGCAGGTGCCCGCTGTCCAGAGCTTCCAGCAGGGCCGTTTCGTCGACCAGCCCGCCACGCGAAACGTTAACGAGGATCGAGCCCGGTTTCATCTTCGCCAGCGCCGCGGGCCCGATTAGGTGGCGCGTGGACGCACTCAGCGGCAAGTGCAGGGACACGATGTCGCAACTGCCCAGCAGACTGTCCAGGGAGTCGGCGCGGTCCACCCCCAGCGCTCTCGCCCTGCTCTCGTCGACGTAGGGATCGTAGGCAGCCACCTGAGCTCCTGCCGCCAGCAGAATCCCCGCCGTCCGAGAGCCGATCCGCCCGAGACCGACCAAGCCGATTCGCGAGCCGAAGATCTCGACCGCCGAATGTCGCGCGTAGTGGTCCGGATCCGGGTTGTGTACGAGACCGTGAGAAGCCTTCTTGAGGTCCTTCGCAACGGCGAAGATCAAAGCCACCGCATGTTCTGCCGTGGCGATCGTTGGGCCGTCCGGAGTGTAGGTGACGGCAATTCCGCGCTCGGAAGCGGCCGGCAGGTCGATGTTCTCGTAGCCGATGCCCATGCGGGAGATCAGCAGCAGGTTCGGGGCCAGGTCCATGGTCGGGCCGTCGTACCGCATGCCCCCGGCGAGGATGCAGTCGGCCTCCGGAAGTGCCGACAGGACGTTGTCGGGCGTTGCTGCGCCGGGCCCGATCGGCTGGGCCACGCCATCGAGGAGGGGCAGGCAATCGGGCAGGATCGCCCTCTCGCTCCAGACTCGGTACATGAACCGAGTCTACTGGACGCGGCGGGAGGATGCCGGTCGCCAGGTCTCCCGGCTGTCCCGCAGCTGCGCATGGGTACGATAGGCTGCATGCAGGAGAACGCCGTACCGCCCGTAAAGCCGGTGCCCGACGGATACCGCTCCGTCACCGCCTATCTGATCGTCGACGACGCTCGGTCTGCGCTGGAGTTCTACAAGAAGACCTTCGGCGCTAGAGAGCGACTCCGGATGGAATCGCCCGACGGAGGCATTGCCCATGCGGAATTGGAGATCGGCGATTCCGTCGTGATGATGGCGAGCGAGTTTCCCGAGATCGGCGCCGTCGCGCCCAGCACGATCGGCGGGACTGCAGTGTCGCTCCTGCTCTACACCGAGGATGCGGACGCGGTGTTTGCGCGCGCTGTCGCCAATGGAGCGGCGGTGGTGCGTCCCGTGCAGGACCAGTTCTACGGAGACCGGTCCGGCATGGTCACCGATCCGTTCGGGCATCGATGGTCGATTGCCACCCATATCGAGGATGTCTCTCCTGAGGAACTCCAGGACCGGATGTCCAGGATGCAGACGTAGGCGCAAGCTTCCCGCGCGGAGTGGAAAGGCGTCAGCCGCAGAGGACATATCACGGCCATCCGCCGGACGACGCTCCGGGCGAATCCCCGGGGCAAGGGTGCGCAGGGGGCCTGGTCTGCCAGCCGCTCTTCGTACCGGACCTTGCAGTTCCGCTTCAAGTCCCCTATGCTAAGTGAGACAAGACTTGCTCGGCCCGGTGGGAGCACGGTCGAGTGACGGACGCCGAAGCGGATATCGCGGCCCATTCGAGAATTCATCAACAGGGCATCCAACATCAAACTCATCCGAACGAGGCGCTTCCGACCATCCGCTCACACAGACACGAAGATCGACGCAGGCCTGGCTGTCACGGCGCACTGATGTGCGGGCGGCTAGTGGCTTGCAGCGTGGAATGCGAAAGGCGGCAGTGAGATGGACCAGTTCGAAGACGCGATAAGTGTTCCGAAACGGAACCTGTCTGGTGCCGTGGAGGAGGCTCCCGCCTCCTTTCTCGAGACGGACCAGGTTGACGAGGACAACGACGACGCGACCCAGGCGCAGGCGCACGAGGCAGACGAAGCGGTCTATACCGACGATCCCGTGCGCGTTTACCTGCGCGAGATGGGTGCCGTGCCCCTGCTGAACCGGGAGGGCGAGGTCGATTTGGCGCGTCGAATGGAACGCGGCAAGTTCCGCATGTGGAAGGCGATCTCGCGCAACCGGGCGACGATCGAGACGCTGCTCGAGGCCTACGAGGACATCAAGCGGGGCGACACCAAGATCACGGCGGTCGTCGACATTCCCACCGGTGACGATGGCGAAGACACGATGGCGAGCCGCGAAAGGGACGTGCGGAACCAGTTCGTGCAAGTTCTACGGGCCCAGAACAAGCTCAAGAAGATCGAGAGCCACCAGGAACAGGTTCCGAAGCCCAACCAGAGGTTCCGCAAGGAGTATCGGAGGCTGGAGTGGCTTCGCAAGCGGCAGATCATCAAGGTGTCCCAAGCGATGCAGAGCATTCGCCTGAAGCAGCACATCTGGGACGAGTGCTGCCAGGATCTGCTTGACGGGCACAAGCGGCTCCGCAGGCTCGCGAAGCGCTGCGACCGCCTCAAGGGACAAGTGCCGAGGCCCGAAAGCTACCTGTCTCAGATCCGCCAGTTGAACAAGGACTTGCGCGACGCCCAGGACGAGATCGGGATGACCCCCGAAGAGGCGCGCAAGTGTGTCCGCATGATCAAGGCCGGGGAGCGAGAGGCGGAACAGGCCAAGCGGGCCCTGGTCGAAGCGAACCTCCGGCTCGTGGTTTCCGTGGCGAAGAAGTACGTCAACCGAGGACTGCACCTGCTCGACCTCATCCAAGAGGGCAACATCGGCCTGATGCGTGCTGCCGAGAAGTTCGAGTACCGTCGTGGCTACAAGTTCTCGACGTATGCGACTTGGTGGATCAGGCAGGCGATCACACGAGCAATCGCTGACCAGTCGCGCACCATCCGCATTCCCGTGCACATGAACGAATCGATGAACAAGTTCCTGCGGGCATCGCGCGAGTTGGAAAAGGAACTCGGACGGGCGCCGAACAACGAGGAGATCGGCGAGCGGATGGAAATCGCGGCGGAGAAGGTGCAGAAGCTGAAGAGCATCTCCCGGGATCCGGTTTCGCTCGAGACCCCGGTAGGCCGGGACGGCGAGTCGGCCCTCGGGGATCTGATCGAGGACAAGTGGGTGGACTCTCCGATGGACACGGTCATCGATTCCAACGTCAAGGACGAGACCGGCGATGTCCTCAAGACGCTCTCCCCGAAGGAGGAGCGGGTCGTGCGCATGCGATTCGGTATCGAATGCGACCGGGAGCACACCCTCGAGGAGATCGGCCAGGAATTCTCCGTGACGCGCGAAAGGATCCGCCAGATCGAGGCGAAGGCCCTGCGGGCCCTGCGGAGCCCCGACCGGATGAGACGGCTGCGATCCTTGACGGTCGCCAAGCCGTAGCGGGATTGGGATTTATCCGCCGATCCGGTAGAGGTGTTCGGCGGTGCGAAGGATCAGGCTTCCCTGCGCGATGGCGGGAGTCGCCATGCAGAGTTCGCCGAGGGAGTTCTTACGGATGAGACGGTACTCGGGTCCGTGCTCCACCACGAAGCAGTCCCCGTCCTCGCTCAGGCAGAAGATCCGGTCGTTGTAGGCCCAAGGGGACGCCGTGAAGGCGTTCGCCCCCGTTTCCAGCCGCCGTTTGCCGTAGACTTCCCTGCCGGTGACCGCGTCATGGCACGTCAGGAAGCCCCGGTCGTACAGCGTGTAGTAGAGACTCTTGTACAGCAGGGGCGACGGGTTGTACGGAGCGGCCTGCGGCTGGAACCAGGCGACGTGCTCGTTTGCCGTCTCTCCGCCCCGGAGGCTGATGTCGCCCCCGGCACCCGGCCGGATTGCGAAGACCGGCCGCTTCTCATCACCGACATACCCCGACGCCAGGTAGAGCATCCCGTGACCCGCGAAGGGCACCGGGATCACGATCGAGGACATGCCGCCGAGTTCCCACAGCAGCTTGCCGTCGAGATCGTATGACCGCACTTTGTCCGTTCCGGTGGTCACGATCTCGGTGCGCTGCTCATTGGTCCAGACATAGGGGGTCGACCAGTTGCTCCCCTCGTCGCGCTCCACCTCCCAGATCGTGGTCCCGGTCACCTTGTCGAGGCACGTCAGCGTGGACCGCTCCTCGTTGTCGTTCACTAGGTACAGCCGGCCTTCATGCAGGACCGGCGATGCGGCTGTGCCCCACCCGTAACGGACGCGCAGAGGCTTCCATTCCCGCTTCCAGAGCACCCGGCCGTCGGTGTCCAAGCACCATGTCCCGAGGTATCCGAAGTGGGCGTAGACCCGCTCGCCATCGGTCACCGGAGTCTCCGACGCGTACGAGTTCTTGAGGTGGCGGGGAGCCGTGGGAATGCCATGGTGCAGCCGCGTCTCCCAGGCGATCTCGCCGGAGGCGAGGTCGATGCCGTGCGCAAGCCAGTTATGTGGATCCCGCGATATGTCCGGCCGGTTCCCCCCGAAATACAGGCCCTTCTTGACGGCTTCCACCTCGCCCTCGCTGACAACGTTCGTCACGAAGACGCGGTTGCCCCATACGACCGGCGAGGCCCAGGCCATGCCGGGCAGGGCAGTTTTCCAGTGCACGTTCTCCGTCGCGCTCCACGCCTCCGGCAGCCGGGGATCGTCGTCCGACGTTCCTAGGGAACTGCGTCCCCGGAACTGAGGCCAATGCGTCGGCGAGGCTGCCGAGAGCGGGCCGGCGGAAGCCAACAGGGTCAGGAAATGGCGCCGCGAGGTCACCGCACCATTCTAGTCGAGGCTGCGATCCGGGCAAGCGCCAGACTGAGTCCAGTCAGGCGCGGTAGAGCCCCTTCTCCCAGATGTACGCGCAGACCGCCGGCGGAGCAAGATCCGCCAGCGTCCCGCCGATCTTGACACGATGGCGGACCAGGCTGGCCGAGGCCGGATTGGCGCACTCGATGAACTCGGCTCGTGGCGCAACAGGGGCGTCCGGGAGAGTACGTGGGCTGCCGGGACGGGCGACGACCAGGAACTCGACCGCAGCAAGTACCCGTTCCGCGGCACGCCACGTGCCGACATCGGCAAACGCGTCGGCTCCGATGACGAAGCGTAGCGGGGGCTCGAATGCGACGCTCGCACCAACGCGCTCGATCGTGTCAACCGAGTAGTGCGGGCCCTGGCCGTCCTGGGGATCCTCGAGCCTGCTCGCCTCAAGTCGCGGGTCCGCATTGCAGGCCAGTTCGACCATCCGGAAGCGATCCTCGAACCGTGCCCGGCAAGCGGACGCCTTGTGCGGCGGCCGGCCGCTCGGCACGACCAGGATCCTCTCCAGCGAAAAGGCGTTAGCCGCGGCAACGGCGGCGTCCACGTGGCCCTGGTGGACAGGGTCGAAGGTCCCGCCGAACAGGGCAATCCTCACAGCAGATCCTCCGGGTCGGCTCCGTTCCCATTCAGTGCCGATTCCACTTCGGCCTGCCTCACCTCCAAGACCCGAGAGCCCATCTCCCGGATGAGTTCGTTGATGCCCTCACCGGTGACAGCGGAGATGGCCCGGAACGTCAGGCCCGAGTTCCGGCAGTGCCGTCGCAGGGCGTCCAGTCGCGTCCTGGCCTGCACTGCATCCAGCTTGGTGCCGGCCACGATGCACGGCTTGTCCGCCAGCGCTGCCGAGAAGCTCGAGAGTTCATGGACAATTACCTCGAAGTCCCGGACGGAATCGGTGCCGGCAACGTCGCTTAGATCGACTAGGTGGACCAGGATCTTGGTCCGCTCGATGTGGCGCAGGAAGCGATCCCCGAGTCCGTGGCCCTCGTGCGCGCCCTCGATCAGACCGGGTATGTCCGCTACGAGGAAGCTGTCGAAGTCGCCCAGATCGACGACGCCGAGGTTCGGTTGGAGCGTGGTGAACGGATACTCGGCGATCTTGGGGCGCGCCGACGAGATTCGTGCGATGAGCGTGGACTTGCCGGCGTTAGGGAACCCGACGAGGCCCACGTCGGCGAGCAGCTTGAGCTGGAGGCTCAGAGTCGCCGACTGGCCCTCGGTGCCCTCTTCGGCGAATCTCGGGGCACGGTTCGTCGAAGACTTGAAGTGGACGTTGCCGCGGCCGCCCCGGCCGCCCTGCGCCGCGAGGAACTCCTGGTCGGGCCCGTCGAAATCGCGGAGAAGCTCGCTGGTACCCGCATCGTAGACCAGCGTGCCGGCGGGCACCTCGACTACCAGGTCCCTGCCCGTCCTTCCAGTGCAGTTGCTTCCCTCTCCGTGCCGGCCGTTCTCGGCCTTCTGCTCCGGCTGGAACCGGAACTTGGTCAGTGTGTTGATGCGCTTCGTCGAACGCAGCACCACGCTGCCGCCGTCCCCGCCGTCCCCGCCGGCGGGCCCGCCACGGGGGACGAACTTCTCTCGCCGGAAGGCTACGCAGCCGTTTCCGCCCTTGCCGGCCCTGATCCGGATGACCGCCTCGTCGACGAACATGGCCCTGCTGTCATCTTCGCAGCCAAGGACGCGTCAATGGTGCCCGTCGCCCGGACCGTACAGGCTACCATCGAATTATGAGCCTGCGAATTGCGGACAAGGAGTTCGAGTCCCGACTCATCGTCGGGACCGGCAAGTATGCCAGCTTCGAGCAGATGCGGCAGTGCCACCGGGTCTCCGGCGCAAAGATGGTTACCGTCGCAGTCCGGCGTGTCAACCTCACAGACCGGTCCAAGGAGTCGTTGCTGGACTACATCGAACGGGATGAGATGTTCATCCTGCCGAACACGGCGGCTTGCTACACGGCGGATGATGCGGTTCGAACGGCACGGCTGGCCCGCGAGGTCGGGTTGTCGAACTGGATCAAGCTCGAGGTCATCGGCGATCCGGAGACGCTGTTCCCTGACACGGAGGGTCTGCTGGAAGCGACGAGACAGCTTGTCAAGGAGGGGTTCGTCGTGCTTCCCTACACCAGCGACGACCTGATCGTGGCCAGGAGGCTCGTGGACGCTGGCGCCGCAGCGGTGATGCCTCTGGCTGCCCCGATCGGCTCCGGTCTCGGCGTGCAGAATCCCGCCAACCTGCGGATCCTGCGGGAGAAGATCACATCAGTGCCGCTCATCGTCGACGCCGGGGTAGGAACCGCTTCGGACGCTGTCAAGGCCATGGAACTCGGAGCCGACGGAGTTCTCATGAACACCGCCATCGCCATGGCCGACGATCCGGTCAAGATGGCCGAATCCATGAAGCTGGCCGTGCAGTCCGGCCGGCTTGCCTACGAGTCTGGGCGCATGCCTCGAAGGCTGTATGCGAGCGCGAGTTCCCCGCTTGAGGGCATGATCGCCTGAGGAGCCCGTTCCCCGGGCGGACGTCAGATCGGCTCCGCCGCCGGCTCGGACCAGGGCCGGTCGATCTGCCAGGACTCCAGGTTGCTGATCCAGGCCCCTCGCCTCGCGCGCAGGTTCGCGAGCGTCCCGGCGTGTTCGCCCGATCCCGCCAGATTGACGGTCTCCTGCGGGTCGACAGCGAGGTGATACATCTCTTCGTACGGAGGGTTCGATTCGGGATACACGAAGTACTTCCAGTCGCCGGTGTGGACCCCCTCGCTCTTCGGTACGGCGGGGTGCTCGAACAGGTGCTCGTAGAACCACTCGCTCCGCCATGAGGGGGATTCCCCTCTTGCCAGCGGCATCAGGTCCCGGCCGTTCATGCAGTCGGGCACCTCGAGACCCGCTGCGGAGAGGATCGTCGGGCAGACATCAATGTTGAGTGTCATCTCGGTCCGCCGCGTGCCGGCCCTCTGGCGCAGGCGCGGATCGCGGACGATCATTGGCGTTCGGATCGACTCCTCGTGCATGTACCACTTGCCGGCCCAGCCCCGCTCGCCCAGGAAGAAGCCGTTGTCGCCCGTGAAGATCACGACCGTGCGATCGAGTTGCCCCATCGAGGCAATCGTCTCCAGCATCCGTCCGATCTGGATGTCGACGCCGTGGATCAGGGCGTAGTATCGCTTCACGGACTCCTCCCACTTGTCGGGCGTGCCGAAGCGCCGCACCCAGCGGATCCGGCTCTCAGTGCTGTCCTTGAGAAACTGCGGCAAGGAATCGTAGTAGGATCCGTCCATGTGCGGGAAAGGCTGCAGCCGGATGTCGTCGTACATGTCGTCCAGCATCGGGTCGTTGATGAAATACGGATCGACCCTGTCCTGGACGTGCGGGGCCTTGAAGCTCACCGAGAGGTTCCAGGGCTGGTCCGGGGTGGATCCCTGCAGAAACTCGACGGCCTGGTTCCCAAGGTGCTCGGTCATGTGGGCCCGTCCCGGTACGAGATATTGGCCCTGCCCAGGCCAGCCTTCGAAGTAGTCGAACCGTGAGGCGGCGTCCTCGATGTGTTGCGCCCTCCCGACACCGTACTTGCCGATGAAGCCGGTGCGGTAGCCGGCATCGCGCAGGCGGACCGGGTAGCTGAGCGCGTGCTGCTCCTCGCTCAGGGGCGTCTGGAACCCGTGGATGCCGTGACAGCGGGCGTAGAGGCCTGTGAAGAACGAGGCGCGCGACACCGCGCAGATCGAGGTCGTGACGTAGTTGTTGGTGAACAGCACGCCCTCGTTCGCCAGCCGGTCCATGTTGGGCGTGCGGATGACGCGATTGCCGCCGGCGCCGAACATATCGAACCGCTGGTCGTCGGTAAGCAGGAATAGAACGTTAGGGGGAGGCTCCGCATCCGAACCCCGTCCGCATCCGACGGTCGCCGCAGCCGCGGCGCCGAGCGTTCCGAGGACTTCACGGCGGGTCTGTCTCATCGCAAAGCAAGGATATCAGAGCGCCTACGGCGCCCGAGGGCAACGGCCTCCGGGGGCAGGGGACAATGGAAGGTTGGCGCTTGCAGGCCAGTACTTCGACTCTCCGCGGACGCTTCTGATGGGTGTGCTGAACGTCACGCCGGACTCGTTCTCTGATGGCGGACGGTACCTGGATCCGGGGCGCGCCGTGGAGCGGGGACTTCAAATGATTGCCGAGGGGGCGGACCTTCTGGACGTCGGGGGGGAAAGTACGCGGCCGGGGGCCATCCCAGTGAGCGAGGAGACCGAGATTGGCAGGGTCCTGCCGGTGATCGAATCGCTCGCCTCCGCGGCCGACGTTCCGATCTGCATTGACACCCGGAAACCGACAGTCGCCAGGCGCTGCATCGAGGGGGGTGCCGCCGTGGTTAACGATGTCGGGGGACTGCGGGACCCGGCCATGGTCGAAGTTGCCGCGGAGCTCCGGGCGAGCGTTGTTGTAATGCACATGCGCGGCACGCCGCAGACGATGCAGAGGGACACGGTCTACACGGATGTCGTGACGGAAGTCCGGGACTATCTGAGTGCGCGGGCGTTGCTCGCCAGACGAGCGGGCATTGAGGAGATCGCAGTTGACCCGGGCTTGGGTTTCGGCAAGTCGCCACGGCAGAACTTCGAGATCCTGGCGCGGCTGCGGGCCGTCGCCCAGTTGGGGTTTCCGGTACTCATCGGTCCGTCCCGCAAGTCGTTCCTGGGCAGCTTGCCCAGCCGCCTGCCGACGCATGAGCGCCTGGAGGGGACGCTGGCTGCTGTCGCTGCGGGTGTGTTGAACGGTGCGGCGATCGTGCGGGTCCACGACGTCAAGCCGTGCCGGCGGGTTCTCGAGGTCGTCGATGCAGTCAGGGAGGTGTCCGTTGAGGGATAGGGTGCTCATACCGGGCATTCCGCTCCAGGCTCGCGTCGGCTGCACCGAGGACGAGCGTCGCGAGCCGCAGAGGATTCTCGTCGATGTCGAACTACGGTGCGACGTCCGGCCCGCCTCCCGGTCCGACTCCGTTGGGGACGCGATCGACTACGTGTCGGTACGGAACGATGCCGAGGGTATCGCGGGCCAGCGACCGTATGCCCTGATCGAGTCGCTCGCGGAAGCGATCGCGACCGCGCTGCTCGCGAAGTACCCGACCGGTCAAGTTGTCGTACGGGTGCGCAAGCCGTCTGCGCTGGCCCGCTTCGGGGTGCCGTGGGCCGGGGTCGAGGTGGTGCGCGAACGGGATGGCTAGGGTTTACGTCGGACTCGGGTCGAATGTCGGCGACAGGGCTGAAAACCTGGAGCACGCGATCCGGTCGCTCGCGAGTTGTGGGACTGTCCTCGCCCGTTCCCCGCTGATTGAGACGGAACCGGTCGACTGTTCCGAGGGAGGGATGTTCCTCAACGCCTGCCTGTGCCTGGAAACCGATCTGGTCCCGCACGCGTTGCTGGCGGCAGCGATGGGGATCGAGAGGGATTGCGGTCGCAAGCGGGGGACCCGCAACGAGCCGCGGACCTTGGACATTGACATCCTTGTCATCGAGGACAGAACCATCGACGAGCCGGGACTCGTGATTCCGCATCCGCGAATGTGCGAGCGGCGATTCGTCTTGCACCCTCTGGCAACCATCGCACCGACCCTCCTGCATCCCGGGCGCTCCTTGACGATCCGGGAACTGCTAGAGCGTCTGCCAGCCGGCGCTGAGTAGGCCGGCAGCGGCTGGCCCGGTGGCGCTGCCACGCGGCCGGCCGATCGAAATGCGGTGAGTGCAGAGACTTCAGGTGACAACCAGCGGTCCACGAAGACCTGGCCCGGATCCGTTTGTTGATCCTGAGCCATTCCACCGCGTAGCTCCTGCCTCATTGTCACTCGGATTCCTGCAAAGAATGTGGGGCGCCGTCCGGATGAGGTCATCGGATTCGGCGTGGCATCTCAATTCCACGCGATTCACCGCCGTAAGGGTCTTATCCGGATAGTGTCGGCCTGTTGCGGATGCCGCTACGTGCTTTCGTCAGGAGACCCCCGGACCGAGCCCGCGCGTTCCCTCGAATCGCTCCAATCTCTCTGGTCGCAGTCCTAAAGGGTCTACCTAGGGTCGAATCGGAGGCGTTGTTTGCTCTCGTGGCGGACGAAGGCGTAGTTGATCAGGCGTCCGAGCAGGTCCGGATAAGGCACGCCGCTCGCCTCCCACATTCTGGGATACATGCTGATCGATGTGAAGCCCGGCATCGTATTCACTTCATTGACCAAGAGCCGGCCGGTTCCGTTCTCCAGGAAGAAGTCGACCCGCGCCAGGCCGTCGCACCCCAGCGCAACGAAGGCCTTAATCGCCGTAGCCCGGATCGCACGCTCCTCCTCGGCATTGATGTGGGCCGGAACGTGCAGTTCAGCCGTGTCCGTCAGGTACTTCGTCTCGTAGTCATAGAAGCCCTGTCGCGTGACGATCTCTCCCGGAACCGACGCCTGGGGGTCCTCAAGCCCTAGGACCCCGCACTCGATCTCGCGGGCGTCGACTGCCGGTTCCACGATGACCTTGTCGTCAAATTCCCCGGCGTACCTGAGCGCTGCCGCAAGGCTCCCCCTGTCGGTCACCCTCGTGATGCCCACGGACGAGCCGAGGTTTGCCGGCTTGATGAAAGCCGGGTACCCGATCTCCTGCTCGACCCTCTCGATTTGATCGGCGCGCTCGGCCCATCGGACCGCCACGTGCCGGAGCGTCGGAATGCCATGATGGTGCAACACTTGCTTCGTCACGTCCTTGTCCATCCCGCAAGCGGACCCGAGTGTGCCGGAGCCCACGTACGGAACGTCGGCAAGGTCCAAGAGCCCCTGTATCCGTCCGTCCTCGCCGAAGGGCCCGTGGAGCACCGGGAACACAACATCAAAGCCCTTCGAGCAGCCGGGCTCGTGACGGATTTCGACAGGTTCCAGGCTGCAGCGGTCCGCGGCCTCGTCTGGGAGAAGCGCGGCCGAGCGGGCGGCGTCCAGCCAGATCCCGTTTCGCTCGATGGCTACGGGAATGGCTGCATACTTGGCGGCGTCCAGTTCCGCGATCACCGACGCGGCGGAAAGGATCGAAATCTCGTGCTCGCTCGAACGCCCTCCAAAAACGATGGCCACCCGGGTCTTGTCCGATTTCATTTCTCAAGGTCGCTGGGCGTGCCGGACGGATGCCGGGGCGCGGCCATGGTCGGCGGGGCTTCTGGGGAAGCCCGACCCGGCTCGCGGCGGAAACCCGCCGATCCTGCAAACTATTCAGTATGGCGAAGCAGGCGATAGCCGATCTGTTGAGCGGCTGCGTAGCGGTCGGGGAAGCAGTCACCGTCCAAGGGTGGGTCCGCACCCGGCGTGACTCCAAGGCCGGGTTCTCGTTCATCCAGGTCAGCGACGGCTCGTGCTTCGCGACCTTGCAGGTCGTTGCGGGCGGCGAGCTCCCCAATTACGCCTCAGAGGTCCTCCGCCTCGGCAGCGGCTGCTCCGTGACCGTGGAAGGTCGCTTGGTGGAATCGAGGGGTCGCGGCCAGTCCGTTGAACTCCAGGCTACGGCTGTCCGGGTAGAGGGGTGGGTCGACGATCCGGACACCTATCCCATTTCGCCCAAGAGGCACAGCTTCGAGTTCCTCCGGGAGGTCGCCCACCTGCGCCCTCGCACGAACACGTTCGGGGCAGTCGCCCGCGTGCGCCACTGCCTGGCCAGAGCGATCCACGACTTCTTCGATTCGCGCGGCTACCTGTGGATCCACACGCCGATCGTGACCGCATCGGACACCGAAGGAGCGGGAGAGCTGTTCCGTGTCAGCACGCTGGACCTGGCGAACCTGCCCCGTGACGATCACGGCCGCCCGGATTTCTCCAAGGACTTCTTCGGACAAGAGACGTTCCTGACCGTCTCGGGCCAGCTGAATGTCGAGGCGTACTGCCTCGCGCTCACCAGCGTGTACACGTTCGGCCCGACGTTTCGGGCCGAGAACTCCAACACGAGCAGGCATCTGGCTGAGTTCTGGATGATCGAGCCCGAAACCGCGTTCGCCGATCTCGACGACAACGCCGCCCTTGCTGAGGACCTGCTGAGGCACGTGTTCCGCACCGTGCTGGAGGACCGGGCCGACGACATGGAGTTCTTCGAAAAGCGAATCGACGCGCAGGCGGTCCGTCGGCTGAGGACGCTGGTGGACCGGCCGTTCGCGCGGATGACCTACACGGAGGCTGTGCGGGCGCTCGAAAAGGCGCCGTGCAAGTTCCAGTACCCCGTGGCGTGGGGAGCGGACCTTCAGTCGGAGCACGAGCGCTACTTGACCGAGGACTACGTGGGCCGCCCGGTCATCGTGACGAACTACCCGAAGGCCATCAAGCCCTTCTACATGCGCCTGGATGACGGAGGAGAGACGGTCTCCGCAATGGACGTGCTGGCACCCGGGATCGGCGAGATCATCGGCGGGAGCCAACGCGAAGAGAGGCTCGAAGTGCTCGACGGCCGCTTCGGCGAATGCGGCATCGATCCGACGCATTACGGCTGGTATCGAGACCTCCGGCGCTACGGGACCGTTCCGCACGCCGGCTTCGGTCTGGGCTTCGAGCGAACCATCAGTTACGTCACCGGGATGGCTAATGTGCGGGACGTGATCCCGTTCCCGCGTACCCCCGGGAACGCCGATTTCTGAGTACGTCCGCTCCCGGGTGAACGAGGCCGGAGGCCGGCCGCGGCAGCGATCAGGCCTTGATTGCCGCCCGCATCTCGCGCTCGCGCAACGCGCGCTTGAGCTCGCGGGGGAAGATCTTCCGGAACCGCGGCACCATCGACTCCCAATGCTCCAGCACCCATTGCCCTTTCGGGCTGCGGGTATAGGCCACGTGCCGCTCGATCAAGTCCCGGACCAGGTCGCGGTCGGCCTCCAGCTCTAGGGGCTCGACGTCGACGTCGGCATTTTGCAGGCACCGCTCTTCGAAGTTGCCCCGTTCGTCAAGGATGTAGGCGATCCCGCCGGACATTCCGGCTGCAAAGTTCCTGCCGCACTCGCCCAGAATCACTGCGCGGCCGTTGGTCATGTACTCGCAGCCGTGGTCCCCGACGCCTTCGACGACCACCTGCGCGCCCGAGTTCCGGATGCAAAAGCGCTCGCCGGCCATCCCGTTCACGAAGGCCTGCCCGCCTGTCGCCCCGTAGAACGACACGTTGCCGATGATGATGTTCTCCTCGAAGACGAAGGTCGAGCCAGGAGGCGGTGAGATGATCAGGCGTCCGCCCGAGAGCCCTTTGCCGAAGTAGTCGTTTGCGTCGCCGCGGACTTGGAGGGTCATGCCCTTGCTGGTCCAGGCCCCGAAGCTCTGACCGGCGCTGCCGGAGAAATGGATCTTGATGCAGTCGTCGGGAAGGCCATCGGAGCCGTATCGGCTCGCGATCCGGTGCGACAGCATCGTGCCGACCGTACGGTCCGTGTTGCGGAGTTCGTAAGCGAACTCGACCGGGCTGCGGTCCTCGATGGCCGGCCGGCAGAGTTCGATCAGCTGGTTGTCGATCTGGCGTTCGATGCCGTGATCCTGTCCTTCGCAGTGGTATCGAGCGATCGAGCGATCCACCGGAGGGTCGAAGAATACCCGGGCGAAGTCCAAGCCCTTGCTCTTGTAGTGGTTGACGGCCTCGCGGACGTCCAGGCGGTCCACTTGGCCGATCATGTCGTCGAACCTCCGGAATCCGAGTTCCGACATGAAGTGGCGCACCTCTTCGGCGACGAAGAAGAAGAAGTTCACCACGTTCTCCGGCGTGCCTTCGAACTTCTTGCGCAGTTCCTTGTTCTGCGTCGCGATGCCGACCGGGCACGTGTTGAGGTGGCACTTGCGCATCATGATGCAGCCCATCGCGACCAGCGGCATCGTGGAGAAGCCGAACTCGTCCGCTCCGAGCAGGGCACCGATCACTACGTCGCGTCCCGTTTGCAGCTTGCCGTCCACCTGCACGCGGATGCGGCCGCGCAGGTCGTTCATGACGAGCACCTGCTGGGTCTCCGACAAGCCCAGCTCCCACGGCGTCCCGGCATGCCGGATCGAGCTGACCGGGGAGGCTCCCGTCCCACCGTCGTGCCCGGAAATCAGCACGAGGTCCGCGTGACCCTTCGACACGCCGGCGGCGACCGTTCCGACTCCCACCTCCGACACGAGCTTGACGGAGACGTTGGCGTTGCGGTTGGAGTTCTTGAGGTCGAAGATCAGTTGCGCGAGATCCTCGATCGAGTAGATGTCGTGATGCGGAGGAGGCGAGATCAGGCCCACGCCGGGCGTCGAATGCCGCAGCCAGGCGATTGTCTCGTCGACCTTGTGACCGGGGAGCTGGCCCCCTTCGCCCGGCTTGGCGCCCTGGGCGATCTTGATTTGCAATTCGTCCGCGTTGGCCAGGTAGTGGGCGGTGACTCCGAAGCGTCCGGATGCCACCTGCTTGATCTTCGACCGGCGGTCGTCCTCGTACCGGGCCGGATCCTCGCCACCCTCGCCCGTGTTCGAGCGCCCGCCGATGCGGTTCATGGCCTTGGCCAGCGTCTCGTGGGCTTCCGCCGATATCGAGCCGAAGCTCATAGCGCCGGTACAGAACCGCTTCACGATTTCGGAGGCTGGCTCCACTTCTTCCAGCGGCACGGGCTCGTCCGCCTTCTTCAGGTCGAAGAGACCCCGGAGCGTGCACAGCTGCCGATTGAGGTCGTTCACCGTGCGCGAGTACTCCTCGTAGGTGGCCCAGCTGTTCTTCCGCACCGCATGCTGCAGCCGCGCCACGGTGTCGGGGTTCAGCAAGTGCTGCTCGCCCCGCAGGCGGTACTGGTATTCCCCGCCTACCGGCAGCTTGGTGATGTCCTCGGACACGGGCAGGTAGGCGTAGCGGTGCTTTTCGAGGGCCTCGCCGGCCAGCGTCTCGAGCCCGACCCCCTGGATTTGCGAGGTCGTGCCGGTGAAGTACTCGTCCACGACGTCGCTCGCCAGGCCGATTGCTTCGAAGATCTGGGCGCCGTGGTACGACTGCACAGTCGAGATACCCATCTTCGACATGACCTTGAGAATGCCCTTGCGGAGTGCCATCTCGAAGTTGACTTGAGCCTGCTGCACCGAAAGGCCCGGCTTCTCAAGCTCGCCCACCGCGTGCATTTCCTCGAGCGTCTCGTACGCGAGGTACGCGTTGACCGCGTTGGCGCCGTAGCCGATCAGCAGGCAGAAGTGCATCACCTCCCGAGGCTCGCCAGACTCGATCACGATGCCGACCCTGCTGCGCTTGGCTGTCCGGATCAGGTGATGGTGCACCGCCGCGCAGGCCAGCAGTGAGGGAATGGGTGCGTGGTCCTTGTCCACCCCTCGATCCGAGAGGATCACCACTCCGGAGCCCTGGTCCGCAGCTTCCTCGGCGTGGCGGCACAGCCGGTCCAGCGCCGTACGGAGCCCGGCGGGCCCGTCCGCCACCGGGAATATCGTCGGAAGCGTGGTCGAACCGAACCGCACGTCGGGACCCAGATTGCGCAGTTTCTCGAGCTTCGCGTTATCGATGACGGGGGAGTGGACCTTGACCACGTGGGCGTAGTCCGGGCGCTCGCCGAGCAGGTTGCCTTGTGGCCCGACATAGGTGACGGTCGACATGACCAGTTCCTCCCGGATCGGGTCGATCGCTGGGTTCGTCACCTGGGCGAATAACTGCTTGAAGTAGCTGAACAGCAGCTGGGGCCGCTCCGACAGGCAGGCTAGGGGGATGTCGATCCCCATCGAGCCGACCGGTTCCGCCGCGTTGCAGGCCATCGGCGCGAGCAGCATCCGCTGGTGCTCGACTGTGTACCCGAACGTCCGCTGCCGGCGCAGGAGCGTCTCGAGGTCCGTTGCCTCGACTGCTGGCGGTTCGGGCAGGTCGTTCAGGTCGATGAGGTGCTTCCGCAGCCACTGCCCGTACGGCCTGCGCTTCGATATGGTCTCCTTGATCTCCTCGTCACGGATGATCCGTCCCTCCTGCATGTCGACCAGGAACATCCGGCCCGGCTGGAGGCGACCCTTCATGCGCACGTTGGCGGGCTCTATGTTGGGGATTACCCCGGTCTCGGACGCCATGACCACCAGATCGTCGTACGTCACCGAGTACCGCGACGGGCGCAGGCCGTTCCGGTCGAGGGAGCCGCCGACGAATCGCCCGTCCGTGAATACGATGGAGGCCGGGCCGTCCCACGGCTCCATCATCGTGGCGTGGAACTCGTAGAAGGCCTTCTTGTACTCCTCCATATGCTCGTGCGAGGACCAGGCCTCCGGGATCAGCATCATGAACGAGTGCGCGATCGAGCGGCCCGATTGAATCAGCACCTCCAGCGCGTTGTCGATTTGCGTGGAATCGGAACCGGACGCGTCGATGATCGGCTTGATCTTGTGCGCGTCGCCCGCGAACAGGTCACTTTCCAGGGTCGCCTCCCGTGCCCGCATCCAGTTGGCGTTGCCCTGGACCGTGTTGATCTCGCCGTTGTGGGCGAGGTAGCGGAACGGCTGGGCCCGCTCCCAGGTAGGGAACGTGTTCGTCGAGAACCGCTGATGGATCAGCGCCACTGCGGACTCGAAGTCCGAGTCGCCCAGGTCGGGATAGTAGCCGAAGATCTGGGGGGCCAGCAGCAGGCCCTTGTAGCAGACGGTCCGTGAGGACATGGTCGCCGGGTAGTAGCGGGGAATCTCGCGTCGAAGCGCTTCCTGCTCGGTGAGCTTGCGCAGGACGAACAGCTTCCTCTCGAAAGCGTCCCCACTGAGATGGGCTTCCTTCGGTGGGCGAAGGAAGACCTGGTACACATGGGGCTCGCTCTCGCGCGCCAGCCAGCCGATAGCTGCGGAATTCGTCGGGACACGCCGCCAGCCGAGCACATCGAGCCCCTCGGCAGCGGCCATTTCCTCGACCATCTGGCGTGCCTCCCGGCCGGCCCGCCCGTCCGGCGAGACGAAAACCATCCCGACGCCGTAGGTGCCGGCCGCCGGTAGCGAGAAGCCGGCTTCCTTGGCACGCTTGCGAAAGAAGCCGTCGGGAATCTGCAGCAATAGCCCTGCACCGTCGCCGGTTTCGGGATCGCACCCGCACGCACCCCTGTGCGTGAGGTTGACGAGCACCTCGACACCCTGCTCGATGATGCGGTGGCTGGGACGCCCCTTTATGTCCGCGACGAACCCGATGCCGCAGGCATCGTGCTCGAAGCGGGGATCGTAGAGTCCTTGAGACGAGGGGAGCCCGTATTTCTTCATTGCAGACCTCATGGCCCCTCGACGGCCGCTAGCCATCCCCGGGCACCAATGGAGCCTTGTCGAAGATCGGGACTAGAGGCAGGGCCGGACCCGTCTTGCCTGGCTAGGGCGTCGGGGCCGCTCGCCGATTATATCATTCCGGCGCTGCGTGGTATTCTTGTGCACCTCGGCGCGCAACCATGGGCATCGCCAGCCGTCCACAAGTCCATCTGGAAAACGATCGCCTCCGGCTGACGCTGCTGCCGGGAGGGGGACACATCGCTGCGGTCACTCTCAAGGAAAATGGCGTGAACCCTTTGTGGGACCCGCCTTGGGAGACAGTCGACCCATCAGTCTACGATCCCGCGGCCCACCCGCGGTTCGGCGGCGATGTCGACGCGCGATTGCTGGCCGGGATCGCAGGGCACAACCTCTGCTTCGACATCTTCGGCGTGCCCTCCGCCGAGGAAGCTGCGGCGGGCTTGGGTGTGCACGGCGAGGCGTCTTCGGTTGACTGGGAGGTCGAGTCCGGGGACGGCTCGCTTGAGGCACGGGCCGATCTCCCGCTTGCCGGCATGCAGTTCTTGCGCCGCCTCGAACTGCCGGCTGGAAGCGGTCGCGTCGCAATCGTTGAGACCGCGACCAATCTGACGGGGATCGACCGGCCGGTTGGCTGGACGCAGCATGCGACTCTCGGACCGCCGTTTCTCGAGAAGGGGCAGACGATTGTCGAGATGTCTGCCTCGCGCTCGAAGGTGATGGAAGGCACGTTCGCCCCGGGAGCCGACCGCTTCGTGGCGGGTGCGGAGTTCGACTGGCCCATGGCGCCCCTCGCTGCAGGGGGGCTTGACGACATGCGGCGGACCGTCCGGGCCGAGGTGTCGGGAGCGTACACTGCCCATCTGATGGATCCCCGTCTCGACGAGGGGTTCTTTGCCGCATACCACCCGCGCACCGAGACGCTGTTCGGTTACGTGTGGCGACGCGATGATTTCCCCTGGCTCGGGATCTGGGAGGAGAACTTCTCGCGAACCCACGCCCCGTGGAACGGCCGGACATTGACCAGGGGGATGGAGTTCGGGGCATCGCCGTTCCCCGAGACCAGGCGCGAGGCGATCGGGCGCGGGCCGCTCTTCGGCGAAAGGACGATCGGCTGGATTCCCGCGCGCTCCTCGGTCACGGTGGAGTATGCCCTGTTCCTGTCTCGCGTTCCCAGCGCGAACCTGCCCGGTTTCGGGTCGGGCGTGACCCTGGACGGGCTGCGCGAGTACGTGGACGGCAGGGCCTGATTCTCGGGCCTCGCCGGAACCTCCGCGACGCCTCCCGGATGCCATACAATGGAGTCTGGAGCCCGGTGCGCGACTGTCGGCCGGGCCGTTCCCGCCCCGTGCGCAAGTGGCGGAATTGGCAGACGCGCTAGGTTCAGGTCCTAGTGGGAGTTAAATCCCGTGGAGGTTCAAGTCCTCTCTTGCGCACCACGACGCCCTTCGTATCGAAGCGATCATGCAAGTCGATGATTCTGGAGATACTTCCAGCGATTGCACTATCATGGTGAGTCCCAAGGTGCGGGAATGCAACAGCAGCCACCGGAAACTCCGAACGAAGGGCACGAGCTAGCAAGCCTCGACGAACTGGAACGCCGGGTCCTCTCCATGGCCGAGGCACTGCGGGAGGCCCGCCAGGGCCGCAGGGAGGCGGAGTCGGAAGCCAGCGCGCTCCGCGAGCGGGTCCGTGAGCGGGACCTGGAGATCGTGCTGCTCAAGAAGCAGGTTGAAGGCGATGACCTGCGCAGCACGATCAAGACGCGAGTCGAAACGCTGATAAGGCGCATCGACGAGTTGGAGCGGGAAGGCTGAGGGCCGTGGCCGGCACGGAACGGACCCAGGTCGTCATCCACGGGCGCACTTACAATCTCGCCGGGGCCGATCCCGAACACACCCGGGCTATAGCGCGGGAAGTGGATCAGACAATCGCCCGGTTCGGCGATGCGCTGCCCGGTGCGGAGCGGTACCAGCTTGCGATCCTCGCTGCATTACACCTCGCCGACGAATCCTCCAGCGCGAAGAAAGAACTGGCGGCATACCGACTCAGAGTCGACGAATCGGCCGGTCGAATCCTGCAGGCCATCGAGTCCGGCCTTGGACAGGACGATGCTGGCGAGGAATCGGTAACCCAGCCGGACGCTCCGGACCCGGACGCCGCCGGCAAGTCAAGGCCGCCCGGTGCGGACGCGGGAGGCACGCAGCAATCGGACTGAGCGGGCCGCCGTGCGTCGCGTTACCGGTTGATGTAGCCCAGGCTTTCCAGGATCTCGGCGTCCCGCTTCGTAAGGCGGGCCTCGCTTTCGGCGAGGTTTGTGGAGTCGAACCAGCGCTCGAATGCCGCGCTCTCGAACTTGTAGCGTCGGTCGCCCTTGCCGATGACCGTTGAATTGAGTTCGAACGGATCGTTGGCCAAGTCGAAGAACTCGAACTGGTTTTCCCGCGGAGTCCAGATCGCCTTCGCCATACCCTCCAGCTTGCCGATGCGGAAAGGCAGTCCCGAGTTCGGCCCCCAGACCCACGAGATCCATGAAGGAATGAAGCCTTTCTTGCCTTCGAACGAGACAAACCGGATCGAACGGGACTGCATCCGCGTACCTTGCGTGACGGTGGGCACCTGGCTGCGGCCAGCATACGCAATCGAGAGTTCGGTCCCGTCGCGGAACTCGGGAACGACCAAGTCCAGCAAAGTTGGGGCGAGATCCATCGTCGACACGTTGTGGGCGATCACCGTTCCCGCCGGGATCCGACCCGGCAGGCGCATGATCCAAGGCACGCGCAGCGTGCTTTGGTACAGCCAGCGTCCATGCCCGACGAAGCCTTGCTCGCCGAGACCCTCGCCATGGTCCGAAAGCAACACTACCAGAGTGTTGTCCCGCATGCCCAGCTTGTCGATCCGATCAAGGAGGATTCCGATGTACTTGTCCGCATAGCCGATTTCCGAGTCGTAGCGGCGTATCCGTTCGCGCACGGAAGCTTTGTATTCGGGGAGGCCGGAAGGGGGTTCCCTGATCTGCTCCGGGTCCGCGAATTCCTCCCGCAGGTTGTAGGGCTCATGCGGATCAAAGTAGTGCACCCACAAGAACACGTTCTTCTCGTCCTTGTGGTCTTCGAGCCAACGGACGGCAGGGCGGGTTACGTCCTCGGCCCAGCGCATCGAGTGAAACACCTGGTAGGAACGTTCGAGATCCTCGTTGTAGTAGTCGAAGTCCCGGTTCAGGCGGGTCAGGCGGCCAATGAGAGGCCAAGCGCTGACGAACGCCCCCGAGGTGTACCCGAACCGCCGGAGCACCTGCGGAATGGTGAGGAATTTCGAGTCGCCTGGCAGCGCAACTCCGTTAATGCGCGCGCCATGCTCCTGGGGGTACCGCCCCGTGAACATCGAGAAGTGCGACGGCCCCGTCATCGGAATGGCTGTGTAAGCCTGGTGGAAGCGCACGCCCTCTTCCGCCAAGCGGTCCATGGCGGGGCTGGTTCTGAGGTGATAGCCGTATGAGGAGAGGTGATCCGCTCGAAGCGTGTCCACCGTGATCAGCACTAGGTTGGGCCGGGCCGCCTCGTCCGATCCTTCCGAGAGGGCCGACTGCGCAATAACGGGTGTGGCTGCGACGCTGGCCAGCAAGGACAGACTGACGATCCGCAGGAGGATCGAGATTCTGGACATACGCCTTAGAGTGTACCGACAGCGCCGTCCACCGGGCAATGTCCGATCCGACCAGCCAGCGGTTCTAAATTTCCGAGGCGCAAGTGGGCTCTTAGCGTCTCACCGGGGTT
>CAYWUV010000062.1:0-35701 GCA_964461235.1 uncultured Bryobacterales bacterium
GGAGTACACCTTAACTTCACCGACCAGTGGTCTAAACACATCGGACCACCTCACTCTGCGTATCCTGCCGGCACTATGAATCTCCGTTCACTCTAGACCGGGGAACAAAAAGCACGAATCCATTCGCTCCGGCACCACCTGCGTCACTTGCTTCGTAGCCCCTTCCGCCGCCGCCGCCACCACCACCACCTTTGCCAATCTTGATCTCGAATCGGGTGCCAAGGGTCAAACCCGCAAGTTCAACGATCCGGGTTTCTCCGGGAAACCCCTTGCCACCATCGCCGCCGTCTGAAGCAAGGCGGCCCTCCGCCGGAGATACGCTTGCCCCCCGCCGCCGCCGCCAGCGCCACCCGATGCCCGATATGTCGTTTCTGCGTGCTTCAGGCCAGTTGCTTGGCCGCCGCCGCCGCCTCCTCCTCCCCCCGCACCGTAGAGATTCAACCCTTCGAGACAGAGTGCGCCGCCGCCTGCTGCTCCACGAATTACCAGCAAACCATGGGGCTCCGTCCAGGGCCATTGGAAGACTCCGGATTCAACAATTCGGCTCAACGCCACCTTCTGCATCCGAAATCTCCTCCGACGCCACCTTTCACCCATGCTACGAAGCGATTGCCGCCTTCGTCGGCTCGATTCGTCAACCGATCGCGACGATCAATCCTGGCTCCGCCACAACAGTGGGGTGCATTCCCTGAGTCCAGCGGCCGTAGCCCCGTGAAATGAGCCTTCCGATAATCGCAGTGTCACGACCGTACGGACGATGGCATCCGCCGTCAAGAGAGGCCGAGCCCGTGGGCGATCCGATCCAGGTGCCACTTCGTGTCTCCGTACGTGCACTCGCTGGCCTTGGCGCGCTTGAGGTATACGTGCAGATCCTGCTCCCACGTGAATCCGATGCCGCCGTGCAGCTGGATGGCGGTTTCCGCGCAATGCACGAGCATTGAATTCGCAGTTGCTTTCGCGACGGAGGCCGCCTCCCCGAGGCGCTCCGGCTGCTCGTCCGCGACGGCCGCAGCGTAGTAGGCGGCGGTGCGACCTTTCTCGATGCTGATCAGCATATCGGCGGCCTTATGCTGCACGGCTTGGAACGTGCCGATCGGGCGGCCGAACTGCTTGCGGCTCTTGACGTATTCGACAGTCATATCGAGCGTCTCGGCTGCCGAGCCCACCATTTCCGCTGCGAGAGCGATGGTAGCCCTGTCCACGGCGGCCTGCAGGTCCGCAATCGTACCCGTCCCGATCGGCTCGAGCGCGCTTGACTCGCAAGTTACCTCGAAGAGCGGGCGGGTCACGTCCATCGAATTCAGGTTCGAGATCACTGGTTCCTGGGCGACACAGAGTTCCACGGCGTTTCCGCCGGTTCGGTTGAGCAACAGGATCACGTCGGCGGCTGCCGCCTCCGGCACGAATCTCTTTCTCGCGCTCCCGTTCCGGACGGGCTGAAGAAGCATCGGCGTCCACCCCGAACCCGCCTCGTACACACCAACCGTGGCCTTGGTGCGCCCTTCGGCCAGATCGGGCAGGTAGCGCTTCTTCGCGTCGTCGCTGCCCACCAACTCAAGAGCGGTCGCCGCAAGGATCCCGCTTGCATGCAGCGTTCCGGGAATCAGGCGCCGTCCGGCCTCTTCCATGAGCACGGAGAGATCGAACATGCCGAGGCCCAGGCCTCCGTTGTCCTCGTTGATCAGCAGTCCGGCCCAGCCGAGGTCCGCCATCTGCGACCAGAGGGACTCGGTCGTGACTTCGGAGTCGGTGTCGTCCACTAGCAGCCGCAACTGGGATGTCGGCCACTCTGCGTTCAGGAAGGCCCGCGCGGAGTCCCGCAGCAGCATCTGTTCCTCGTTCAGGCTGAAGTCCACGTCGGCACCCCTCTCATCCGCGCGGCAGGCCGAGCACCCGCTCGGCGATGATCGTGCGCAGGATTTCAGACGTTCCCCCCTCGATCGTGTTCGCTCTGGACCGGAGGTACCCGAACTGCCAGGTCTTCTCGAACGAGTCGCCGTTCGCAGCCGGCGCCTCCGTGCCCCACGAGGATGTCGAGTCCGAGGCCTGTTCGTAGCCGCCTCCCGTGAGCAGCGGCGCGTCCGGTCCCAGCGTGGACAGCCCGACTTTCTGAAGCCGCTGGTTCATCTCTGCCCACGCGACCTTCACGATCGACGACTCGAAACCGAACAGCCGGGAGGAGAGGCGCTCGCAAGTCATCGTCAGGCACTGGCTGTCCGCGTAGGCTTGGGCGACGTCACGGGCAAGCTGGGGATCCAGCGGGACGTCGCGGTCGCGGACTCCGTCGAGCAGGCTGTCGAACTGCTGCCGGAGGCGGACGCTCAGGCTGATCGAGATGTTCGCGCGCTCGCGCGTGAAGGTCTTCATGCCGGCCATCCAGCCTTCGTTCTCCGGTCCGACGCGGTTCGCCTTGGGGACTCGCACTTCGTCAAGGAAGATCTCGCCGAACTCGGCCTCGCCCGTAAGCTGCCGCAACGGCTTGACGGTCACGCCCGGACTTCTCATGTCGACGATCAGGGCGGTGATCCCCTTGTGTCTGGGAGCTTGGGGATCAGTTCGCACGAGGAGCCAGATGAAGTCGGCGATCAACGAGTTGGACGTCCAGATCTTCTGGCCGGTCACGATGTAGTCTTCCCCGTCGTCGATCGCTCGGGTTTGCAGGGCGGCGAGATCCGAACCTGCGTTCGGCTCCGAGAAGCCTTGGCACCAAATCTCCTCGGCGGTCAGCATGGGCTTCAGGTACCGCTGCTTGTGCTCCTCGTTTCCGATGGCAATCAACGCGGGGCCGGCGATCATCAATGCGATGTTATTGATGCTTGGCGGCACCTTAGCGCGGCCAGCCTCTTCGTTGTAGACTACCTGTTCGCGAAAGCCGAGTCCCTGGCCGCCGTACTCCGCAGGCCAAGTCAGCCCGAGCCAGCCCGCTTCGTACAGTCTCTGCTGCCAGGCCTTCAATGCGGCAATGTCGTGCTTCTCGATGCTAGGAGTGTTGGCTTCGAGCCATGCACGAAGGCGCATCCGGAACGCTACCTCCTCGGGCGTGTCTTGGAGTCTGGCCATGAGTAACAGGTCATTGTACACTCCGGACGCCGGAAGTCCGGCTATGGCAGGGGGAAACCGGAAAACGCCTGACCGGTGATAAATCTTAACTGTTATATGATCGAGACGGTGTTATCCGAGTCGGCAGACCTCAATTTATGTTATAGTTTTCATATGATTTGTGGCCCTGAGGTGTTCCGTCCAGCCAAGTGCCCGGAAGTTCCGGCCTTCGGGGTTCGAAGACGCCGCGCAGGACGGCCATGACGCCGTCGGAGAGCGTCAGGCAGGACCAGTCAGCCGGCCCGCGGACCCGCGACCGGGAGACCCTCCCGTCCGCCGGTTCAATCCAACTGAGCCGTGAGCACCAGGCGCTGCTCTGGGAGGCGGGCTGTGCCCTGGACCGCCTTGACGGCGCTCTGGCAGCGCTTCCGATGACCGATACGTTCCGCGAGATGCAGGTCCGCTCCGAAGTTGCATCCTCGTGCATTCTCGACGGGGAGCGGGTCTCCTTGGCTGACCTGCTGGCGCTCCAGGCCGAGCTGCTCCCCCCGGAGGACCGTCCGGCTGCCGATCTCGCCATGCTGGCAGTCCGTAGCGCGGAAGAGGCGATCAAGGGGGAGACTGGCACTGCCTTCGACCCGGATCGCTTGGCGGGAATCGTCACTGCGGTTTATCGCGCCAGAGAGCATTCCGAGGGGGACTCCGCCATTAGCGGGACCCACTTGCTCGACGCGATTCTGGCTTCGCACGGCGAGCGTTCCGACCTGCCCGAGATCGTTCGCGTAGCAATCACCCAGGCGAGGGTCGAGCTCATCGGCCCGTTCGGCCGCGGGAACGGCTTGGCAGGGCGCTTCGTCGCGATCGTCCTGCTGTACCGCCGGTGCGGCACGGTCTTGGGTCATGCACGATTCCTGCACCGTCAGGAACAGCAGTACCGGCAGAGTCTCGACTCCGTCGTTCGGTCGAACTCGTGGGACAACTGGATCGCCTTCTACCTTAGGTGCGTTTCCGAATCGGCAGCCGATTGCGTGGAGACGATCTCACGCCTGGTCGCGATGCGGGAGCAGCACCGCGAGGGGCTGGCCGGGGGGCTCGGGTACGCCGTCTCGAAAGGGCTCGTCGTGCTCGACCGACTCTTCCAACAGCCGCTCACTACCGTCGCCGACGTGCAGCAGACCACTGGCACCTCATACGTGGCGGCCAACACACTGGTCCGCCGCCTGGTGGATCTCGGGATCCTCGAGGAAGTGACCGGCTACCGTCGCAACCGGGTCTTCCGGTACGGCGACTACACCGGTCTCTTCGGTGTCGGCAGCTCCGTCCCCGTCCGGAAGCGAGCGCCGAGCCGTGCCCACGCCGAACCACCCCCGGCCACTGCCCCGGCGCCGCGCAAACCCAGACCCAAGCGACCTGCTCCGATCTCCGACCACCTGCTATGAGGGCGTGCGGCCTGATGGATCGCCCAAACTGCTGTCTACGTCGGGATGGCGCAGCTTCCAATCGACCTGGCGGAGAATCGCCTGCAGCATCCGGGCGTCCTCGGGCGCGAGCCGCAAGCGATTCACGAACCGCCTCAGCTTCCTGGTTTGCTCCTCAACGCCGTCGTCCCGGAGAAACCCTGCAACGTCAAGGATCGGTAGCAGCATGCCGAGGATCCGCTCCCGGACCCCTGCACTGACGCTCGCAGGGGTCTGCAGGCTCGGCTGAGGGGCCACGTTCCGGGCGATTTCGTAACAGCAAACGGCGACCGCCTGTCCCAGGTTCATCGACGGGCAGGCTTCGCTTGTCGGTACCGACAGCACCCAGTCGCAGTGGCTCAAGTCGTCATTCGAGAGGCCGAACTTTTCAGAGCCGAACACGAGCGCGGCCTTGCGGGTCTCGAGGTGCGTGCGGATCGGAATCGCCCCGGCCGGGAGTTCGCGGCGGACGTGCCTCTGCTTACGGGTTTCGAGCCCGGTGCTTCCCACGATCAATTCAGCGTCGCCCAGCGCCTCGGCCAGGTCGGACGTGACCTTCGCCCGCTCCAGCACTACCGACGCACCCGCCGCCGAGCGAGCCGCTCGGAAGGCGGGTTCGTAAGGACGCACGCACCAGAGGTCCGAGAATCCGAAGTTGAACATCGCCCTGGCGGCGGCGCCGATGTTCAGGGAGTTCCGAGACGAGACCAGGACAACCCGCAGGTTGTCCTGCCAGCAGCCCATTTCGCTCGTCCCCTCAATGCGGGCTACGACCGCTGCATCTGCCGCAGCACGTACTGGAGAATGCCGCCGTGCCTGTAGTAGTCGATCTCTTTCGGCGTGTCGATCCGCACCCGTGCGTCGAAACGGATGGCCGGGCCGCCGCCGTCGGGTATTGCCTCGACCCGGACCCTCTTCGCGGAACCGTCGCCCAGGCCGGTGATATTGAAGATGCCGTGGCCGGAAAGGCCGAGCGAATCGCGGTCCTCTCCGTCCAGAAACTGGAGCGGCAGCACTCCCATCCCAACCAGGTTTGACCGATGGATCCTTTCGTAGCTGGCCGCAATGACCGCGCGGACACCCAGCAGGGAGGGCCCCTTAGCGGCCCAGTCCCGGGACGAGCCTGTACCGTACTCGTGCCCGGCGATCACGATCAGCGGCGTGCCCTCATTGCGGTACCGTACTGCGGCGTCGTAGATGGAGAGCAGGTCGCCATCGGGGAGGTGGAGGGTCCACCCGCCCTCGGTGCCCGGCGCCAGAAGGTTTCGCAGGCGCACGTTCCCGAACGTCCCGCGCATCATGACTTCGTGATTGCCACGGCGCGAGCCGTACGAATTGAAGTCCTTGGGGGCGATTCCCTCGCCTTGGAGGTACGTTCCGGCTGGACTATCGGCCTTGATCGCGCCGGCAGGGGAGATGTGGTCGGTCGTCACGCTGTCGGCCAGCACGGCCAGCACCCGTGCGCCCACGATGTCCGAGACCGTGCCGGGCTCCGGGCCCATGCCGTCGAAATAAGGTGGCCGCCTCACGTAGGTCGACGTCTCGTCCCACTCGAACAGGGCCGAGTCCGTGGCTTTGAGCTCCCTCCACCGGTCGCTGCCGGCATAGACGTTTCCGTAGCTCGCGCGGAACATGTCGGAGTCGACCACGCTGCCCGTGATCTCCGAGACCTCCTTCGCGGATGGCCACAGGTCCCGCAGATAAACCGGGTTACCGTCCAGGTCGTTCCCCAGGCTGTCCCGCGTGATGTCGACCTCCATGCTTCCTGCGATGGCGTAGGCCACGACGAGCGGGGGCGACGCTAGGTAATTCGCCCGCACCTCCGCGTGCACCCGGCCTTCGAAGTTGCGGTTGCCCGACAGGACCGACGCGACCACCAGGCTTCCCTCCCGAATCGCCTCGGACACTTCCGCCGGCAGCGGGCCGGAGTTGCCGATGCAGGTCGTGCAGCCGTACCCGACCAGATGGAATCCGATCATGTCCAGGTATGTGTCCAGCCCGGACTTCGCCAGGTAGTCGGTCACGACCTTCGAACCGGGAGCGAGGCTGGTCTTGACCCAGGGCTTGACCTGCAGCCCTTTCTCGACCGCCTTCTTCGCCACGAGTCCTGCTCCCACCATGACGGCCGGATTCGATGTATTGGTGCAGCTGGTAATGGCGGCGATCACAACGGCGCCGTGCCGCAGCTCGCACTCCGAACCGCGAATGACCGTCGTCACGCCTCTCGCGGTTTCAGCGACCGCTGCTTCCCCAGAGGTGCCTCCTGATTCGGGGGCCGTCACGGTCTCCCCGAGGACCCTTGCGAACGACCGTTGCGCATCGGTGAGAGCGATGCGGTCCTGCGGGCGCTTCGGCCCTGCGATGGACGGCACGACATCCCCCATCTCGAGGACGAGGGCGTCCGAGTACTGGGAAGGGGCGTCCCCCGACTCCCGGTAGAATCCCTGCGCTCTCGCGTAGGCCTCGACAAGCTCGACCTGCTCGCTGGAGCGTCCGCTGAGGCGCAGATACGCCAGGGTTTCCGCGTCCACGGGGAATAGGCCGCAAGTAGCGCCGTACTCGGGCGCCATGTTGGCGATCGTCGCCCGGTCCGCCAGCGGCAACTCGTCCAGACCGTCGCCGAAGAACTCGACGAACTTGCCTACCACGCCGTGGGCCCGCAGCATTTCGACGACCCTCAGGACCAGGTCGGTTGCCGTCGCTCCCTCCGCCAGGCGGCCGGTCAGTTCGAAACCCACGACTTGAGGGATGAGCATCGAGACCGGCTGCCCCAGCATGCCCGCCTCGGCCTCGATGCCGCCGACTCCCCAGCCGAGGACGCCCAGCCCGTTGATCATCGTGGTATGCGAGTCCGTGCCCACCAATGTGTCCGGACAGACCCACCGCTCGCCGTCGCGGTCGTAGGTGAAGGCCACGCTGGCGAGGTACTCGAGATTGACTTGGTGGACGATGCCCGTCTCCGGAGGCACGACGCGGAAGTTGCGAAGGGCGTTCTGGCCCCACTTTAGGAACTGGTACCTCTCGCGGTTGCGCTGGTATTCCAGCACGCTGTTGAGAGATAGAGCGGCACTGGAGGCGAAGCTGTCGACCTGCACCGAGTGATCGATGACGAGGTCGGCGGGCTGCAACGGATTGATCTCTCCCGGGTCCCCGCCCATCTGCAACATCGCGTCGCGCATTGCCGCGAGGTCGACGACCGCGGGTACGCCCGTAAAGTCCTGCATCAACACGCGTGCCGGCCGGTAGGCGATTTCCGTTGCCGGTGCCGACTGCGGATCCCAAGCCAGCAGAGCCTCGATGTCAGCTCGTGTAACGCTGGTGCCGTCTTCGTATCGCAAGAGGTTCTCCAGCAGGATCTTGAGCGAGTACGGCAGCCTCGACGCCTCTCTGCCGAGACTGGGCAGGCGGTGGTACAGATGGGTCGTTCCGCGGCACAAGAGCGAGTCTTTGGTTGAGAAGGAGTTCATGCAATGCCCTGCACGGCTTCCCGGGAGCGTCTTGGCGGTGTCGGCGGCTGGAGCAACCGGACGTATTCCCTGAGCGTAGCCTGCGCCTCCCATTCTCACACTGCGGTTTCGGCAGCGGCAATCCAGATCGCGACTCCGAACACCAAGGGATGGGGCGTGAGTAGCGTTACCGCCGCTTATCTTGGTCCGCCCCACTCCCCCTCTCGGCGGCGACCGAACTGCTTCGCGGGGCTTGACCTCGATTCGGTTCCGGCCAGTCGGGGCTACGCGGCGGGGAGCGCACACTCCCAGCCGACTACAGACAGGTCCGGCTCAACTCGGGAGCGGCTCTCCTGAGGCCCCCCCTGGTGGTTCGCCCGCAATCCAGTTTGCATAGGGACGAATTGCTATGCTGCGATAGATTACCGTGGCTCGGCGCAAGTGCCAGCCGCCCGAGCAGTCGCTATGCCCGACCCCGAATCCCCCCAGGGGACCAAGCCGCCGCAACCGCCCCGCGAGCGGGGCGCGGCTCGTCCGGCCAGGCCCGCCCGCCGGCCGGTCAAGCGCAAGCCTGCAGAAATGCCCTCCGAGCCATGGGAGGGGCCGCTGCCCGCTGCACTAACGGAACGCTTCGGCGACGCAATTGAAAGCACAACCATCCTGGGCGGTCAGAAGCTCGTGGTCGGCTCGCTCGCGAGTGCACGGGACTCCTTGGCCTTCCTCAGGGACGAGCAAGGCTTCGACTACCTCGTGGACATCACCGCCGTCCACTGGCCGGAGCGGGAACGCCAGTTCGATGTGGTGTGGATCCTGTACTCGTTTGGAGCCAACGAGCGGGTGCGCCTGAAGGCCATGGTCGCCGAGGGCGAGAAGGCCCCGAGCGCGATCCCGCTCTACAGTGCCGCCGACTGGCTCGAGCGCGAGGTCTACGACATGTTCGGCATCGAGTTCGAAGGCCATCCGAACCTTCGCCGCATTCTGCTCCCGGACGAGTGGGACGGCTTCCCGTTGCGCAAGGAGTACTCGCTCCTGCAGCAGGACGCAGACTGGGTCCGCGAGAATCTCCAGATCGAGAGCGCACAGTAATGGAAGCGACGACACTCGCCCATCCCCCTGCGACGGACGAGACCCTACTGGACAGCAACGAACTCGTCCTCAACATGGGGCCGCAGCACCCGTCGACGCACGGCGTCCTGCGAGTAATCCTCAACCTCGACGGAGAAACGGTCCTGGGCGCCGACTGCGTGATCGGCTATCTCCATCGCGGGGTCGAGAAGATCGCGGAGAACAGGACTTACCAGCAGTTCGCGCCCTATGTAGACCGCATGGACTACGTGGCCGCCGTCTCGAACGGGCTCGGTTACTGCATGGCCGTCGAGAAGCTGCTCGACGTGGAGATCCCACCCCGGGCCCAGACCGTCCGCGTCATCCTCACCGAACTCAACCGGATTGCCTCGCACCTGCTCTGGCTGGGCACCCACGCACTCGACATCGGGGCCATCACGCCTGTCTTCCTCTGCTTCCGCGAGCGCGAGGAAGTGCTCAAGATCTTCGAGAACTACTGCGGCGCGCGCCTCACGACCCACGCGTTCCGGATCGGCGGCCTGCAGTACGAGACATATGACACGTTCGAGAAGGAGTGCCTGGCTTTCTGCGACCTGATGGAAGAGAAGGTCAAGGAGTACCACGACCTCCTGACGGGCAACCGCATCTGGGTCAAGCGCACCAAGGGGGTCGGCATTCTGGACGCCGCCGCTTGCAAGGACTACGGTGTCACCGGGCCGCTGCTGCGTGCGGCGGGGGTCGAGTGGGACCTGCGCAAGGCCCAGCCCTACTGCGGGTACGAGCAGTACGACTTCGACATCCCGACCCGTCAGGACGGCGACACGTTTGACCGCTACATCGTCCGCATGCTCGAAATGGGGCAGTCCTGCCGGATCATTCGCCAGGCTGTCGGCACCATCCCGGAGGGCCCGATCAAGGGCAAGGTCGGCAAGGTCATCAAGCCACCGCCAGGCGAAGCCTACGTGTCGATCGAGGCACCCAAGGGAGAGCTCGGATACTACGTAGTCAGCGACGGGTCCCTCAATCCCTACCGCGTCCGCGTGCGCCCGCCCTCGTTCATCAATCTCGGAGCCCTTGACAAGATGTGCCGCGGCACTCTCGTCGCCGACGTCGTGGCGATTATCGGGACAATCGACATCGTGCTGGGCGAAGTGGACCGCTAGGACCTGCCATGGAACAGCTGCTCGACAACCCCTATGTGCCGCCGATCATCCTGACGGCGGTGATCGTGCTGGTCTTCCCGCTCATCGCGGGGTACATCGTTCTCGCCGAGCGCAAGGTGCTGGCAGACTTTCAGGTCCGGCTCGGGCCGATGCGCGTCGGCCCCTACGGCGCGCTCCAGCCGCTCGCGGACGCCCTGAAGCTGATGCTGAAGGAGGACATCATCCCCTCCCGGTCCGACAAGTGGATCTTCTGGCTCGCCCCCGTCCTGTCCACTTTCACCGCGCTATCCGCCTTCGCCGTGCTCCCCCTCAGCGACCGGTTCTTTGTTGCCGACGTCAACATCGGCATCCTGTTCATTCTGGCCATGTCCTCCGTGGGAGCGCTCGGCCTGATCCTGGGCGGCTGGTCGGCAAATTCGAAGTACTCCCTGATGGGTTCCCTGCGGGCGGCGGCCCAGATGGTGAGCTACGAGGTCCCGCTAGGCTTCGCGACCGTGACCGCGATCATGTGCGCCGGAACGCTCTCGATGCAGGGCGTCATCAGGTCGCAGCTGGAGCGCGGTGTCTGGGGTGCGTTTGACAACTTCGGACTGATGCTGATTCCGACGGTGCTGTTCATCATTGCCGGGACGGCGGAAACGAATCGCGCACCGTTCGACCTCCCGGAGGCCGAATCCGAGCTCGTGGCGGGCTTCCACACGGAGTACTCGGGATTCCGCTGGGCGCTGTTCTTCCTGGCCGAGTACGCTGCCATCGTCGTGATCAGCGCGCTGTGCGTGACGCTGTTTTTCGGAGGGTGGTTGCGGCCCTTCCCGAACGTCGCAGCCTTGGAGATGCCGCTCAACACGGCGTTTCCGGCGGCTATGTTCGGCCTGATGGCTCTCGGGTGCCTGAAGGGGGTGCCCAAGCAGGTCGTCTTCGGCTTCCGCCTGGTCATGCTCGCCCTGGCCGGGGCCTTCCTCCTGGCTGCGGGCCTGTTCGTGCTGCCGTTGACCAATCCCTACCTCATCGGCCTGTTCTGGTTCGCCCTGAAGCTGGCTGTTATGGTTTACCTGTTCATCTGGTACCGCGGGACATTCCCCAGGTTCCGCTACGACCAGCTCATGGACGTGGGCTGGAGGTGGCTGATCCCGATCAGTATGATGGGCCTCATCGTCAACGGGATCGTGCAGCTCCTTGTCCGGGGCTAGGACGGATTCAGACGCGGCTTGCGATAATGGAGGCTGGGTAGCCCATGGCGAACCTCATCAAGACCTTTCTGCTCACGGACCTGCTGAAGGGCCTGTGGACGACTTTCAAGAACCAGGCCCCGTCCAAGGTGGTGACCGAGCAGTACCCGCTCCAGCGGCCCCCGGTGGCCGAACGCTACCGGGGAGCGCCGCGCCTGAATACGCACCCCGAGACAGAGGAGACGCTCTGCATCTCGTGCAACCTGTGCGCGCTGGCGTGCCCCGAGCAGCTGATCGTGGTCACTTCGGTGCGCAACCCGGAGACCAAGCGCAAGGATCTGACGACGTTCACGTACGATGTCTCGCGCTGCATGTTCTGCGGCCTGTGCGAGGACGCTTGCCCCGTCAATGCGCTGGAGCTGACCCAGGATTTCGAACTGGCAACCTACACGAGAGAAGGCCAGATCTGGGACCGGCAGATGCTCGAAGAAGGGCCGCTTCCCTCCCGCTACACCCATTGACGGGCCAGCGGACGGTCCCGGTTGCGCCACCAATGGAGCTAGCCCGGAGGCGTGGGAATGCCGCTCCCGGTAGATGATATGCTGTACAGTCTGTCGCCCGCCTAGCCCCCGCGGACACTCCATGCTGATCGATACCGTCCTCTTTTACGTCCTGGCGGCACTCATCCTCGGCAGCGCGATCATGACGATCACCCGCCGCAACGTGGTCTACTCCGCCGTGTGGCTGATCAGCACGCTGCTGGGCGTGGCCGGAATCTTCCTGCTACGGGGGGCGGAGTTCTTGGCTGGCGTGCAGATCATCGTGTACATCGGCGGGATCATGGTCCTGTTCCTGTTCGTGATCATGCTCGTGCCGTTGCAGGAGGAGGCCACGCAGAGGCGTTTCTCCAATCAGAAGTGGGTCGCGCTCGTGTGCGCCGGAGCGGTCTGCGCCATGCTCGGGGTGATCGTAGTCCGCGGTGTTGGATCGCTGGACCACCCCGGCCTTGCGGAACCGATCGGGCCCGGGTCGCTGTCCGAGAACTCGGAGCGGGTCGGCGACGTCCTCTTCCGGGAGTACCTGCTGCCGTTCGAGTTGGCGTCCGTCCTGCTGCTGGTCGCCATCATCGGCGCGATCGTGATGTCGAAGGTCCGCACTCCAGACACCGAATCGTAGGTTAGGCGCGCAACGAACATGGAAGTCACTACCACCCACTACGTCGTACTCAGCACGCTCTTGCTGCTCGTCGGCGTGGTCGGCATTCTGACCCGGCGGAACATTCTGGTGCTGCTGATGTCGGTGGAGCTGATTCTCAACGCCGTCAACATCAACCTGGTCGCCTTCTCCACCTCGTTGCAGCAGGTGCACGGCCAGGTCTTCTCGATCTTCGTGATCACAGTTGCCGCAGCGGAGGCGGCCGTCGGACTGGGCATTCTCATTGCCCTGTTCCGCAACAAGCACACTGTCCACGCGGACGAAATCGACCTGTTGCGCTGGTAGGGAGCGAGTTCGGTGTTCTTCCTGGAAAGTATCTGGCTGATCCCGATGTTCCCGCTCCTCGGAGCGGTTCTGATGCTCCTGTTCGGGCGGAGACTCGACCAGCAGCATCCCCTAGGTCCGCCCGAGGACGATGCCCACGCGGGCCATCACCATCCTTCCGCGGGCCGTAGGATCATCGACATTCTCTGCCCGGGAATGGTGTTGCTTTCGTTCCTCGTCTCGGTCGGGGCGATCTTTCAGCTCCAGGGAGTCGAGGGGCACAGTTACGAGGTCGTCAAGTGGACCTGGCTCGCCGGGCTGGATTCCGGCACCGAGGTCGGGGTTCGGGCGTTCACCGCTGACTGGGGCTTCCTGCTGGACTCGCTCAGCGCAGTCATGGTGCTGGTAATCACCGGCATCGGGTTCCTGATCCACGTCTACTCGACCGGCTACATGGCGCATGACGGGGGCTACTACCGGTTCTTCGGCTTCCTCAACCTGTTCCTGTTCTTCATGCTGGTTCTGGTCCTGGCGAACAACTACGCACTGCTGTTCGTCGGCTGGGAGGGAGTGGGCTTCTGCAGCTTCGGCCTGATCGGCTTCTACTTCCGCAAGAAGTCCGCTTCGGACGCTGCCAACAAGGCCTTCATCGTCAACCGCGTGGGAGACGCCGGCTTCATTCTGGCCATGCTGCTGACCTTTACGACGCTTGGCACGCTCCAGTTCACGGAGATCGGCCCCGCGCTGGAGGCTGGCGGCTTCCACGCCGAGCAAGCCTGGGGCCCGCTCACGTTGATGGGCCTCCTGTTCTTCGTCGGCGCGACGGGCAAGTCGGCCCAACTCCCGCTGCACGTCTGGCTGCCGGACGCCATGGAAGGCCCGACCCCTGTCTCCGCCCTGATTCACGCCGCGACCATGGTGACGGCCGGCGTGTACTTGGTAGCGCGGTCCAGCCAGGTTTTCGTGCTGGCGCCCAACGCCATGCTGGTTGTCGCCGTGGTCGGAGGCCTGACCGCGATCTTCGCCGCCTCCATCGGCCTTGTGCAGTACGACATCAAGAAGGTCCTGGCCTACTCAACCGTGTCGCAGCTCGGTTACATGTTCCTGGCCTGCGGAGTGGGTGCGTTCTGGGTCGGCATCTTCCATCTGTACACGCATGCCTTCTTCAAGGCGCTGCTGTTCCTCGGCTCCGGCTCCGTCATCCACGCGGTTGGCGGGGAGCAGGACATGCGCCGGATGGGAGCCCTCAAGGACAAGATCCCGGTCACGTTCAAGACCATGCTGGTGGGGGCCCTGGCCATCGCGGGAATCCCGGGACTGGCCGGGTTCTTCTCCAAGGACGAGATTCTCTGGAAGGCCTACTCCTCGCACCACACCCTGCTGTACGCTCTGGGCTTGGTGACCGCCATGATGACGGCGTTCTACATGTTCCGGCTGATCTACATGACGTTCTACGGCGATGATCGCGTCGCTCCCGGCACTCACGTCCACGAGTCGCCGCGCTCGATGACCTGGCCCTTGATCATCTTGGCGGCCGGCAGCGTCCTGGCAGGCTGGATCGGCACGCCCCCGGTCTTCGGCCCGGTCCACGATGCCCTGCCGAGCCTGGAGCACTGGCTGAGCACTTCGGTGGTGGTCGAGGGGGCGCACGGCGCGGGTGCGGAGCACCACAGCGCATTGCTCGAGTGGGGCTTGATGGCCCTCTCGGTCGGGCTGGCCCTGGCCGCGATCTGGCTGTCGACGCGGATGTTCCGGACCAGGAATTACGCGGGCGAGCCAATGCACCGCCTTGTCGGCCGGCCACTCCACGGGATCCTCCTGAACAAGTACAACGTCGACGAGATCTATGACGCGCTCTTCGTACGGGGTGCTGCCAAGGGCGGTGGCGGCACGCTGGTCGGATTCGACCAGAAGGTCATCGATGGGGCCGTGAACGGGACCGGCCTGCTCACGCGCTTCTCGTCCAGCGTGACGATGTTCCTTGACAGATGGGTCGTCGACGGCATCGTGAACGTGATCGGGTTCGGGGTGAAGCTCGTCTCGTATCCGGTCCGCATGTTCCAGACCGGCCTGGTGCAAAACTACGCGCTCCTGTTCCTGATCGGGGTCGGGATCGTCGCGGGGTACTACCTATTCAGATAAGGGAGAGCGGGCGGGACCGTCCGGATCGCACGACACCATGACCGAACACATTCTGAGCATCATCTGGCTGACGCCGCTGGTCGGCATGATCGCCGTCATGTGCCTGCCGAAGGAGAGCAAGGATCTGATCCGCTACGTCGCGAACGGCTTCGCGGTCCTCGGGGTGCTGGTCACGATCCCGATGATCCAGGCGTTCGACAGCGCCAACGGCGACTTCCAACTTGTCGAGCGGTTCGAGTGGATACCGGCCCTCGGGGCGCAGTATTACCTGGGAGTGGACGGGTTCGGCTACCTGATGGTGCTGCTGACCGTGGTGGTCGGCTGGCTCTCGATCCTGTGCTCGTGGTCCTCCATCCAGGACAGGGTCAAGGAGTACTACGCGTTCTTTCTCTTCCTTCAGGCGGGGATGCTCGGGGTCTTCATGGTCCTGGACATCTTCCTGTTCTACGTTTTCTGGGAGATCATGCTGGTCCCGATGTACTTCATCATCGGCATCTGGGGCGGCGGCAAGCGCCTGTACGCGGCAATCAAGTTCTTCCTCTACACGCTGGCGGGCTCGGTCCTGATGCTGCTGGCCATGCTAACGGTGTATTTCAAGCACCAAGAGCAGTTCGGTTTCTATAGCTTCGCGATCGAGGACCTGATGCGGGTCGCGGCCTACACCGGGCCCGAAATGCAGATCTGGCTCTTCTGGGGCTTCTTCATCGCCTTCGCGGTGAAGGTGCCGATGTTCCCGTTCCACACCTGGCTTCCCGACGCCCACACGGAAGCGCCCACGGCCGGGTCGGTGATCCTGGCGGGCATCCTCCTGAAGATGGGCCTGTACGGCCTGGTGCGGTTTGCCATGCCCTTGTTCCCGAAGGGCGCCACCGCCGAATTCACGGTCCAGATGGTCGCTGTTCTCTCAATCGTCGGCATCGTATACGGGGCTTTGGTGTCGCTGATGCAGAAGGACTGGAAACGGCTCGTGGCCTACTCCTCCGTCAGCCACCTCGGCTTCTGCACCCTGGGGCTGATCGCCCTCAACCCGAACGGCATTGCCGGCGGCATGCTGCAGGGTTTCAACCACGGCCTTTCCACGCCCCTGCTCTTCCTCGCGGTCGGGATCGTATATGACCAGCGGCACACCCGCGAGATCGCCGATTACGGCGGCCTGGCGAACCGGATGCCGGTCTACACCGTGCTGTTCGCGATCTCGCTGTTCGCCTCGATGGGCATGCCCGGCCTGAACGGATTCATCGGGGAGTTCACCATCCTGCGAGGAGCGTTCGAGGTCAGCGTGTGGTGGGCCGGCTTCGGCGTGCTGGGAATCGTGCTGGGTGCCGCGTACCTGCTGTGGCTGTTCCAGCGGGTCATGCTGGGTCCGATCACCAATCCGAAGAACGAGGGCCTGCGGGACATGAACCTGCGCGAGATCGTTGTCATGGCGCCACTGATTGCGGGCTGCTTCTGGGTCGGCCTCTACCCCAAGCCCTTCTTCGAGATCCTCAAGGCGCCGACGGACCGGTTGGTCGAGCGCCTCGACCCGGACTACTTCAGCCGCGTCGAGGCCGGCGTGCCCATGGACTCCGAGCGCCTGTCCAGGCTGCTGGAGGCTGACGTTCCCGCGAGTGAGTAATGGACGCCCTCGTTTTCACCGCTAACGACTTTCACGTCCTCAAGCCGGCCATCATCCTCTGCCTGTTCGGCTGCGGAATCCTGCTGACGGACGCGTTCCTCATCCGGCGCACCGGCAAGCGCTGGCTCAACGCGCTCACGGCGCTGGTCGGCGAGGCTCTCGTCGCCCTCGTGGTGCTGGAGCACTTGGCCGACGTGCGATCCGGCGGAGCGTTCTCTGGCCTCGGCGGATCGGTCCTCGTCGACGGCTTCGGCGTGTTCTTCAACCTGATCTTCGTGATGGCGGCGGCGCTGGCGGTGATCCTCTCGGGGCGCTACATGGAGTCGGAGGGCGAGCACCGCGGGGAATACTACGCCCTGCTGCTGTTCGCCCAGGCGGGCATGTCCTTGCTGGCAACCGGCAACGACCTCGTCGTACTGTTCGTTGCGCTCGAGACGATGGCGCTCAGCTTCTACGTCCTGGTCGGGTTCCTGCGCCGCTCGAAGAAATCGAACGAAGCGGCGATGAAGTACCTCATTCTGGGGGCCTTCTCCAGCGGTCTGCTCGCGTACGGATTCTCCATCCTGTACGGAATTTCCGGCTCGACCAGCCTCGAGAAGGTCGGCGAGGCGGTGGCCGCGAGGCCCGAGGGTGACTGGGCGACGATCCTCGCGCTCATCTCGACCTCCGTCGGGCTGTTCTTCAAGATCTCGGCCGTTCCGTTCCACATGTGGGCCCCCGACGTCTACGAAGGTGCGCCAACGCCGACGACCGCCTACGTCTCGGTGGCGTCCAAGGCGGCCTCCTTCGCGCTGATGATCCGCATCTTCCTGTCAGCCTACGGAAGCGCTTCGGAATCCTGGGTACCGCTGCTGGGAGCGATCGCCCTGATCACGATGACGGTCGGCAACCTGGCGGCAGTCACTCAGTCGAACCTGAAGCGGCTCCTGGCGTACAGCTCGATTGCGCACGGCGGCTACATCCTGCTCGGATTGGTGGCTGCGAACGAAGCGGGTCTGCGAGGCGTCGCGGTCTACATCCTGGCCTACGTCTTCATGAACTACGGGGCCTTCGCGCTGGTCGCCGCGCTACGGCGGGAAGGCGAGGCCGCGGAAGAGCTGGACGACCTCAACGGCCTCTTCGGCCGGGCACCGGGCTACACGATCCTGATGGCGATCTTCATGCTGTCCCTGGCGGGCATCCCGCCGATGGCGGGGTTCTACGGCAAGTACTACATCTTCCTGGGCCTGCTGCGGGAAGGCTACTACGTGCTCGCTGTGTTCGCCGCGCTCTACGTGGCGGTGGCGGCCTACTATTATTTCCGGGTGATCCGGGCGTGCTGGCTGACCGGCAGCGGCGACAAGCCCGCAGCACTGGAGCTAGGACTGGGAACCAGGGTCGCCCTGATCGGCAGCGGCGTGCTGACCGTGGCGATCGGGATCATGCCCCAACGCTTCTTGGAGTTGGCGGGCGAGTCGGTCCTATTGGCGTTACGATAGGGGCCTCTCCGTCCACTGCAAGAATTGTCGGGCGGGTCTGCGGCCAAGGCTGGAATCGGCTCCTTCTCGGCGAGGCTCCACCGAGACATCCACGCTATTCAGTCGTCTCCACCAGGTCTTCCGAACCGAATGACGAACGTGTCCAGCGATTGCGCTGAGGACCGTCACGCCACGACGCGTTGCAAGACCTTGCGCGAGAGGTCTTCCTGCGACCCCAGTGAGGAGATCATGTCGCCGCCAACGTCGGATAGTCTCGCGAGGTCGGTCCTCGGAATCTCGGCTTGGTTCTGGAAGACGAGAATCGACTCAAAGCGCAGCCTGTGCCGGTGAAAATGGGATAGCATGATCGCCGTCAAGCGTGCCTTGTCACGGTTGGGCACACCATGCAGAAAGAGCGGGACTCCGCCTTTCGCCTCTATCCGGTAATCCACCGGATACGCGTTCGCATTTGGTACGTCCGGGATATAGTCGCGCTTGATCTTCATTTCGTCAATCAGACTAAAGAGAAGATCCGTCAGATCACCATAGAATGTTGAGGCCACGTTGGAACGAGAAAGGAAGGCTAGGTCATACACTTGCGTTAGCGCTTGCCCGAACGAAAAAATCGCGGTTGGTAGCCGCTCGGGCGCGGTATCGAGACATAGCGCTCCCTGATCTCCGTCCCAAGAAAGCCCGGTCTCTCGCATAATGCGCTTGAGGATCATCCTCCGAGACCCTTCCATGAATGAGTCCACGTCGTGCTCGTAGCTGATACGCATCAGCGTGTGTCCCCGGTCCGAAAGGCGAAACCCGCTGGATGCTGCCTCGGAAAGGTGGATCGGGAAGCGATCCCCATCCGGAAACTCGAAGCGAGTCCGCACCATCACCGCTCCATCGGGGCGCCGTTCCACTCGCACCTCCTCACAGAGACGCTCACATAGCAGCGTTCTGATTGCGTCCAGATTGATGCCCATCAGAATAGCCTCTGCTGATCGTGTTGTGCCGCGAAACCAGTGAGGTTGAAATCACTTATCAAGCACGCCAGGGCATCTTCCAAGGAAGCGAACCGGTCTGCTTGTTCCGCATAGCACTCTGGTTTCTTGCCTGCCACAATTGCTCTCTCCGACGCGCGATGAATATGCGGGTGATAGGCGATAACGCCGTGTTCATGGCTCGGTCCGTTGGAGCGAGCGGGCGGTAGTGCTCGACCGCATGGAGGTAGGAAAGAGACTCTACGCGAAAAACCACCCTGGTCGTCCAGACGCCGACGTTGATAGATCACGAACCGCGTCTCGTGACCCGGCTCGCCGAGAGCCTGAGAGCTGCGTCGCCTGTCGCAGAAGTCCTGAACGGGCAGAGCCATTCGAGAACCATCTCATCTCAAACCTAGAACGGCTGTTCAGACGGCTACTGATGGCCAGTTTGGCATGACACCGGGCCTCCCGAACGGCGTTTGACGTGTTCTACAGACAAGAGCGCGCGACAGCCGACGCTTTTCGCGGGTTGATCGGGAGCACATCACTGGTGACGGTGACCGCCCGGCCGGAGCTTCACACTGCGTTCATTTCTTTGGAAGCTGCCGCCCGGTACCAGCTTCACTGCCGCCCGGTACCAGCTTCATCTGCGGCTTCGCCTCGGGTACAACGGGCGTCGTGCCAACTCGTGCGTGGCCAGTGCGGCTGCGGCTTTCGACGCCCCCTTCAATGGTGGATCTGGTCGATCAGAAATGAGGAAACCAAACCGGCAGGGCAGGACTGAAGGCGGAATGCCGGGCGGATCTGCGGCCTACGCCGCACGTCGTTTCGTTCGGCCCCGTCCGATACTGCTCGATTGCTGGGCCCGTCGCAACCAGCTCTCGGGAGCGGCCGCAGGCCGCTAGGTAGCGATATCCCGGGACTTCAGTCGGAGGGCCAGACACAGCGTCGGGCTTCCGCAGGATCGGCAGGAGCGCGGGTAGCAGAGTTCTGCGCTCAGTCCTTCCTGATCCTTGGCTCGTGAATTGAATGAAGTCCGGAAGCAAGCACTCTAGGGTCGAGCCACGCCTACGCGCGATCGTCGAGCCTCGACAACTCCGCTCGTTGATACGGCGGCATGCGTAGAATGGTTCGATGCTGGCGGCGAGGCGCTCGCAAGAGCTTCAGGATCCGGTCTCAATCCATCGGTATGTGTTGCGAGGCATTCCGCATGAGTGGATTCTGACTCCTAGGCCATCCCGGGTGGCGTGCCTGCACGATCATCGGGCCGGGGAGAGGCGAGACCAATGATCCAGTCTAGGCACATCCTGCCGGAGGGGCTTCCGGCATGCGTGGCGGGCGGCAAGAACCGACTCAAGAAATTGCAGGAGCTCTTGGGTCTCTCGAACCGCAAGGACTGGCAGCCGATCCTGCATTCCGAAACGGTGAAGTCCTATCTACGTGACAAGACGCTGGAGCTTCGTGGACTCAGCACTTCCCAGCGAATCGCCAGGAAGGTCATCGTGTTCTATGGCCAACCCGATGCCCGGCGGGAAATCTGGGAACTGTACTGCCCACTGGCCCCGGACATACGACCGGTCAGCGAGAGGCACTACGTACCCTCGCTCGAATACGCGGCGATCAAGCACTATGACCCCAGCCTGTTCGAGCACGAGATCGACATCGATCTAGTCGAACAGTCCCTGGAAGGCATCATTGGCTTCCGCCACTCGTGGCGATTTCCGGAATTCGAGGTGCCCGCACTCGCGGCTTGGCCCGCGCTTCGGAAAGACATCCTCCGGTGGAACGCCATTTCCTCCGATCGCCACGAGGCAATCGTGCTTGCCACGTTCGCCGTCGCAACGATATTGGACGACGTGAGAATCCTTAAATGGGCCGCGGAACGAACGGCGCGGCTCGAGGGCGAGTTCGCTTTCGCTGGGAGCGCCTCGTCTGAGAGCATGTCGGAGCCTGCGGACCCGGAGTCGAGCGACAATCTGTCCGCCTCGCCGGGCACCGAGCCGGCGCTTGAGCAGTGGAACCGTACCTGCGAGCAAATCATCGACGTCGCGACCAATCTGAAGTCCAGTTCCCCGGACCCTGACCGACTCGGCGATTTGCTTGAGCCGGTACGCCGGCTTGAAGATCTTCGGTCACAGATCGCCGCTGCGATCAGCATCAGGCAACGCGAGGCCCTGCTCGGAAGGGTAACCGATATCCTCACGGCCTGTGACGGCGAATTCGGCGCGTCGTGGCTGGGGGGAATCCAAGAGGGGGTGCAGGCGTTATGGCAGCTTGCGTACCGCGAACCGTGGTCCGTGCCCGACGACAAGGTGAATCGAGACATCGATCGCGTGCAAGACCAACTGAAGCAGGAGCTCAGGCGGTGGCGCAGGTTCGAGGACACCAAGGCGAATCAGCGCGAGCAACTCTTCGGTTTGGAAGCCCCGGACGGCGCTGATTTCCAAGTCCAGATGGAGGCCGAGGCACGCGAGGAGAGTCTTCACGCAGGCATAGCGGAGGCCGTACGCCAAGCAACCAACTCCAAGCGGAGAATTCTCGAGGTAGTTGCGCCAGCCGGCTGGACCTTCGAGTCCTCCAGGGACTACAAGGCCGAGCTCGCCGATGCCGATGCCCTTACCGATTCCGCCAAGAAGGCCAACCCCTCTGCCAGCGGCCAGCCTGACGTACCCGGGCACCCCGTCCCGGACGTAGATTCGCCGCCACGCAGTGAAACTGGAGGAGGAGGCCCAGCCCCCGCAAGCGAGACGGTAGCAGCCAAGCCTCCTGCGGACTGCGATCTCAATGACTCCGGCAGGAGCGGCCTTGACCAGCCCCTTGGCACGAAGGCCGTTGAGCCCCCCGCCGAGAGCCAGCCCATGAGTAGCCCGGTCAATGCTGTAGCGCGGAGCGCGGTTTGGACGGGCGGATGGGAAGCTTGGTTGGAGCGAATAGGAGACTCCACCCACCCAGAAAGCGTCTTGCCTTGGAATCTTGCAGAAGTGCCGAACTGCCCAGCGACGAGTTCGTTCCGCGATCCCCACGGCTTCGCGAAGTCGCTTGCCCAGAAGCTCAAGTGCGGTTTGATCGAACGTCCGCGCGACACGCTGCTGGCGCTCGTGGAGTACCTGAATTCTGACCCGATGAAGGGTCGCCAAGAGTGGAAGGTGATCTACCTTGCGATCCTCGACCATGGCTTGCGCGAGAACCTGGATCCTAAGGATTCCCGAGCAATCGCTTTCTCATTGATTTCAATGATTCTCAAGGCGAACCCCAGCAACGGTGAATACCTGCGGTTGGTCAATACTGCCGACCAGTTGACGGCGCAACAGGCAACGCTGCCGCACGTGAAATGGGCATTGGAACTGTCAGTCCCATTTCTCCTGAACCGATGCGCGAATCGAGAGCACCTCGCCATCTACCTCGAGACGATCGACCGCTACGTGTCAGAGTCGGGATTTCACCTCGCATCGAAGCACCAGGAGATGTTGAACGACATCAGGAAGTTCCTTGATGCCAGCAGCGACGATGCAGCCCGAGCGTCGCTCGCATCCGAATCGGCCCAGGATTCGAAAGAGCTGTCCAAATTCCTGAAAGGAAAGCGAATCGTCATCTACAGTCTGCAAAGACCAGCAGCCTTGACTGCGCGGGACAGAATCCAAGCAATCGAATCGAGCGCCGAGGTCAGGCTGTTCCATGACAAGGTCTGGTCGGATAGCTTGCAGGACCCCATAAGGAACGCTGATCTTTGCGTGATGGTCTCGAGCGCAGCTACCCACGCCGTTACCGAAATGATCTCGAGAACCCGCCGCAACGCGGGGAAGGAGTTGATCGTGCCTGCCTGGAAGGGCGTTCACAGCCTGCTGAGGTCGATTTACGACGCCGCAGGAATCGATGGGGATTCGGCTGCTGGTTTCGAATCGCAAGGCGCTGGCGGAGTGGCCTGACGCACTCGCGGATCGACCGGGACGAACAGAAGTACACAAGTACGCACGAAGAGTCTCAGCGTCAGTTGTTCGCGCTTGCACGAGCACGTCGCGGATTGGCCTATCGGAAGCGTAGGGTCTGCGGACCTTCCGGAATGCACTCTCCACGACGTGAACCTGCCAATTGCAGACTCGATGGGCCGGGCGTCCATTCTGGATTTTGCCCCTGAAATCGAGGCCAATCCGCCTGGAGCCGCGCTCCTGATCCGGAACGATTGTCCCTCGGAATCCAGGGACGGGTCGTCAGGGTGGTGAGAGCGTCCGGACCGCAAGCGTGGCAGACATTGCGAACGGTCTTGCCTCAACCAGACCGGCCTAGCAACCCCGGCGCTCTAGGTGTTCCGCCGGCATGGAACGAACTCGCGGCCACCCAAGGTTCCGAACTCTGTACGAGAAAGAGAAGGCAACAGCGAACCGGAGTGCCGCACGACAATACGTGATAGTCTGTGCTTCCGTGGAACAGGACACTACCAAGTTCGGGGATGGCGGCGGGTTTGCCCTGGATGGACACGGGACCCCGGCCGTCGCGGTCAAGGACAATGTCGGCTCACCCAGTCCGGCCGCGTCGGACCGGGACGCTGCCGCCATCCGCCGACTCTTCGAGACCGGCGAGTACCCTTACAAGCGGAAGCTCTCCCGCCGGCCCTATGAGCGGGCGAAGGCCGCACTGCAAGTCGAGCTACTGAAGGTTCAGGATTGGGTGAAGGCGACGGACCAGAAAATCGTCATTCTCTTCGAGGGCAGGGATGCCGCCGGAAAGGGAGGGACCATAAAGCGGTTCACCGAGCATCTCAATCCGCGCGGCGCCCGTGTGGTGGCCCTCGACAAGCCGACCGACGGCGAAAAGACCGAGTGGTACTTCCAGCGTTATGTCCGCCACTTGCCCAAGGGGGGCGAGATCGTGCTGTTTGACCGCTCGTGGTACAACCGCGGCGGCGTCGAGCGGGTAATGGGGTTTTGCGGAGCCAAGGAGTACCTGGAGTTCATGCGTCAGGCGCCCGAATTGGAGCGCATGTTCGTGCGCAGCGGGATCCGGCTATTCAAGTACTGGTTCTCCGTGACCCGCCAGGAACAGAGACGCCGATTCCAAGCCCGCGAAGAGGATGCCCTGAAGCGGTGGAAACTGTCGCCTGTCGATCGCCAGTCCCTCAACAAGTGGGACGAATACACGGCCGCGAAGGAGGCCATGTTCTTCTATACGGATACCGCCGACGCTCCGTGGACGATCATCAAGTCCGACGACAAGAAGCGAGCACGCCTGAACTGCATGCGGCACTTTCTGACCGCTTTGCCCTATACGAACAAGGATCCAAGTGTCGTCAAGCAACCGGATCCGCTGATCGTTGCTGGCGCTGAAGTGATTGGCTCCGGCGACGCCGTCCTCGGGAAAGGAGACTCAGATCGATGAAACCCCGGGGTCGGTTGGTTCGCCACTAACTAGTGGTTGCGACAAAAATCGCATCTTGTTGGTCGCAAGAACGTTATGTCCAGATCCTCGGAGCGAATATTTGGTTGGCAGACCGGGGTTTGCCGGGAATCCAACCGGTTCGGGCGGATTCGTGCAAACATTCGCCGATCCTAACTCAGTAGTCAGCCAAGAACGAATACCAAATGTTGTATGACCGAGCCACCATGAGGCCATGATATAGTGTTCCGATGGCTTCCGGCTCAAAATCCGGGGGCTTTGTCGCAGGCACCAACTAGGGAGCGTTCAGGTTGCGCCACCTCTGACTGCTCCGGCCGAACCGGTCTAGCGGAATGGTCGGCGGACCGTTGGCTACGAGATTGCGTTCTCACGGACAACACGGCCGATCCGGGTATTATAGATTCTCTCAATGACCCAGACAGAAGAAGTCCCGCTAGGTAACGGCTCCGGCTTCCGGCGCCACTGGGGTCCCGACTTGCTTTCGGGATTCCTGGTATTCCTCATTGCCCTCCCCCTCTGCCTCGGAATCTCCTTGGCGTGTGGGTACCCGGCGATTGCGGGGATCTTCACCGCCATCATTGGCGGAATTGTCGGTACGGTTTTTAGCAACTCCGAACTGACGATCAAGGGCCCGGCGGCCGGGCTCATTGTCATCGCTATCGGATGCGTGACGGACTTCGGTTTCACTGCAGGCCGCGATCCAGCCGCGGACATGGAGGCGTACCGGCTTGCCCTGGGTGTGGGCGTCGTGGCAGGCGTCATTCAGATTTTCTTCGGCGTGTTCCGATCCGGCATTCTGGGAGAGTTCTTCCCCCCGGCTGCCGTCCACGGCCTGCTCGCCTCGATCGGGGTGATCATCTTCGCCAAGCAGTTGCCCGTCACGCTCGGCTTGGGTTCAGAAGGGACGCCACTCGAACTCTTGGCCAGGATTCCCAGCTATTTCACCGACATGCATCCCCAGGTGGGCCTGATCGGCATCATCAGCCTCGTCATCATGTTCGGGTATCCGTTCCTGAAGATACCGGGCCTGAGGGCCATACCGGCACCGCTCGTGGTCGTCCTGGTTACCGTGCCGATGGGACTCCACTACGGCCTAGGATCCGAATTCCTCGTCGCTGTACCTTTCAACATGGTCGGAGCCCTGACGTTCCCGGACTTTTCCGGAGTCGCGACCGCGACGGGCGTCAAGTACATCATCCTGTTCTCGCTGATCGGCAGCCTCGAGTCGTTGCTCAGCGCCAAGGCGGTGGATCAGATCGATCCGTACCGGAGGAAGACGAACCTCGACGCGGACCTGCTGGCGATCGGCGTCGGAAACACGGCTTCCGCGTTCGTGGGCGGACTTCCGATGATTTCCGAGATCGTCCGCAGCAAGGCGAATATCGACAACGGTGCGAAGACCCGCTTCGCGAACATGTACCACGGCATGTTCCTGCTGGTGTTCGTGGCTCTGGCCCCCGCATTGATCAACCAGATCCCGCTGGCCGCCCTTGGGGCGATGCTCGTCTTCACCGGGTACCGGCTGGCCTCGCCCAAGGAGTTCGTGCACATGTACCACGTGGGTCGCGAGCAACTGGTCATCTTCGTGGCCACCATCGTCGGCGTTCTGGCCACCGACCTGCTCCTCGGCATCGGCATCGGCATCGTGGTCAAGGTCCTCATCCACCTGGTGAACGGGGTTCCGGTCGCCTCGCTGTTCCGGCTCCGTGTCGACATCGACCGCTCCGGGGACGCCCCCACCGTCGCCGTCAGGGACTCGGCGGTGTTCTCGACGTGGATCGGCCTCAAGAAGAGGCTGGAGGCGCTCAAGGGCGAGGATCCGGTCCGGCTTGACCTGTCTGGGACCGCTCTTGTCGATCACACGGTCATGGACAGGCTGCGCGAAATGGAGCAGGAATTCGAAGAAGAGGGAGCCCGTCTCGAGATCCGGGGTCTGGATGGACATCGCCCCTTCTCAGACGATCCCACTGCGGCCCGGGTAAAGAAGTCCTGAACGCCTGAACCCAATACCTCCATGAGTTCCAACCAAGTTCAGGCACTGCGTCAGCAGGTCCTCGAGGCCGCCCGCCCGGCTGCCCAGATCTGGCCGTTGAAGACCTTCGCCTACCGCAACCCCGTACGCGGTTACGAAGAACTTCCGTTCGACCAGGGGGTGCGCGAGGCGGCCGGGATGATCGGAGGGGCCGGTTTCCTTTCCGGCAGCGAGTACCGAGATTTCTGGCGCGCCGGGCGGATTCAGGACAGGCACCTGCGCCGAGCACTGGCCCGCTTCGGTCCGCGCATCGCGGAAGGACCCGTCCGGGCTGGCGGCCGGTCCCTCGCCCTGGAGGAGGTTATCTGGGTTCATCTGACGAAAGGCACCGAGCCGGCCCCGCCGTCGGTATTGGCGTGGCAGGCCAGGGAGGACGGCACGGCAGCGCTGCTTGCAGCCGCGACCCAAGCCTGTTCCGAACTCAGGGGCAGTGACAACGGAGGGACGCCCGACCTGCCGCCGACGCGAACCCTCAGCGACTGGGTCGCCGCGCTGGGCGGCGCCCCGGTGGTGGACTTGATCAACGACGAGATGATCAAGTGGTCGGCCGCGTTCCTCGACGAGGGCATGGCGGGCTGGGGGATGCCTTCCCGGGAGGAGGGCTTCTATCGGAGCTGGCGAGACTTGGCGCGCCGCGACCGATCGGGGCGGTTCCTGGGGATTCCGGACTTCTCCAGGAAGGTGGAGGTGCTACCCGATACGGCCGAAGAGTGGGTGCGGGACGGACTGGAGCGGCTCGGCATTCCCGCGGATCGATGGGCCGAGTATCAGGAGCGCATGTTCGCGCAGCTTCCAGGCTGGACCGGTTTCGCGCGTTGGAGAAGCGAGAACCCCCAGTACCCGGCCCAGCACGAGCATCCCATCGATTTGGTGGACTACCTGGCCGTGAGGCTCTTTTACGAGGTCGAGCTGGTTGCGGCCTCCTGCCGGAACGATCTCGGTATTCCCGGTACGCTGGAAGGCGTTCGCTCTTGGGCTCGCGAGCGCGCGGCGCGCGACGGCGGGGCGGGCTCCCGCGAACTCGCGGCAGGGCGGCTGTACCAACTGGCCGTTGGCCTCGGGCTGACGCCGGGGGAGGTCCACCAGCTGGGCGGCGACGGTGCCGAGACCCTGCTGCGATGGCTCGACAGCTTTCCTGAGGATCGCCACGGGCCGGCGTGGCTGGCGGCCTACGAAGATACCTATGCGGACCACCTGACGGGCAAGCTGGCCGGGCACCAACGGGAGGAGCGGACGGCCGGCCTCCGGCCGGACGCGCAGCTGATTTTCTGCATCGATGCCCGTTCCGAGCCCTTCCGGCGACACGTCGAGGCCTCCGGGGCCTACGAGACCTTCGGCTATGCGGGGTTTTTCGGCGTTCCCTTCAGTCATCAGGCGTTCGACAGCCCTGACCGACTGGCGCTGTGTCCCGTATTGTTGAAGCCGCCCCGAGCCGTCGACGAGGAGCCCCGTCCCGGAGAGGAGCGGCCGCTGGGGAGGTACGCCTCAGGAACGCGGTGGCGTCGTCTCGGCGACGAACTCTTCCACGACCTCAAGCAGCACCCCCTCGGATCGTTCGTGCTGGTTGACGTCCTCGGCCTCCTGTTCAGCTTCGCCCTGGTCGGCAAGACCCTGTTCCAACGGTCCTACGCCGCGCTCCGCTCCCGGATCCGGGGGCAGTTCCGCACCCGGTTCGAGACGAGCTTCACCTTGGACACGGCCGAGGTGGAGTCGGTCGGGCCCGGTGGGTTCACCATCGAGGAAAGGGCGGGATTTGTCGGAGGCGGTCTGCGCATGATCGGGCTGACCGACCCGATCGCCCGCCTGGTGATCATTTGCGGACATGGCTCGGAGTCCGACAACAACCCATACGCAGCGGCGTACAACTGCGGTGCCTGCGGGGGCGCGCATGGCGATCCGAATGCCCGTGTGTTCGCGTCGATGGCGAACGACCCCGCGGTCCGCCGGGCTGTAGCCGAGAGCGGCCTCTCCATTCCTGACGACGTATGGTTCGTCGCAGGCAAGCACGAGACCGCCACGGATCGCGTCTCCTTTTACGACCTGGTCGACGTGCCGGCCGGCCACCGAGAAGAGCTCAGCCGGCTCGAGCGGAACCTGGCCACGGCCGGTGAAGCGCAGGTCAGGGAGCGGATCGCCAAGCTGCCCGGGGCTCCGAGGGGCCTGAGTCCTCGCCGGGCCGTGCTCCACGCAATCGGGCGCAGCGTGGACTGGGCCAACCCGCGCCCCGAATGGGGACTCTCCAGCAACGCAGCGTTCCTGATCGGACGGCGGTGGCTGACGAAGGGATTGGACTTGGAGGCTCGGGTGTTCCTGCATTCCTACGACCCTGCCAGCGACCCTGACGGCGGCATTCTCGAACGCATCATGACCGCTCCGCTTATCGTCGGGGAGTGGATTAACATGGAATACTACTTCTCCACGGTGGATCCTTGGGTGTACGGGAGCGGAAGCAAGGTGATCCACAACGTGGTCGGCGGCGTTGGGGTGATGCTGGGCAGCCAAGGCGACCTGCAGGGCGGCTTGCCCGTGCAGGGCGTCATCGACGGGCCGCGCCGATACCATGAGCCGATGCGCCTGCTAGCCATAATCGATGCTCCGGCGGAGAGGATTTCCGGGATCATAGCGAAGCACGAGATCCTGCAGACGCTGTTTCATAACCAGTGGGTGAACCTACTGGCTTTCGACGCCGACCGGAGCGAGTTCCACAGATACCGTACGGATTCGACCTGGGACCGACTGCCTCTCGAGGCCGCGAGCTGACGGCGATGAATCCCCGCTATCCCAAGCGCCTAGCCTACTGGACAGTCGTTCTGTTCATCATTTGGCTGCTGCTTTCGGAGAGCTTCAACGTCTTCCACATGGCGGTTGGATTGGCTGCGGCTTTCCTTGTCGCGTTGCTCCGGAGCGACCTTCGGGCCGAGAGGAGCTACGTCATCCGCTGGTGGAACGCACTGCTCTTCATTCCATGGCTCTTCGGTCGGATGTTCGTAAGCGCCGTCCACATTTCCTACCTCATCCTCCATCCAAGGTTGCCGATCAAACCCGTGCTCTTCCGCCACCGAGCCAGTCTCGGCAGCGAGGAAGCGGTTCTCCTCATAGGCAACTCGATCACGCTGACCCCTGGCACTGTCACTGTCGAGGCCGATACCGACGAACTGATCGTGCACGCCCTTGACGAGAAGTCAACCGAGGACGTGAGCAGCCAGAGACTCGAGAGGATGGTCTTGAGGGTCTTTCCCGTGGAGGGTGGGCAGGAATGAGCCTCCTCTTCGTCCTGGATGTCATCGCGATCCTGATCGTGATGTACTTGTACCGGGTTATCCGGGGACCGACGCTCTTCGATCGCGTCCTGGGACTGAACGGCATTTCCACTAAGGCGATCATCCTGCTCATCGTGATCGGAACCGTTTATGAACGAGTCGAAATGTTCGTTGACATCTCGACCGGCTATGCGCTCTTGAACCTGGTCGGCGCGCTGGCGATCGCAAAGTACCTGACGCAGAGGTGGAGGACGTAGTGCCCGTTGTCGTGACAGCGATGATTTCGCTCGGCCTGTTCTTCTTGGTCGTTGCGGCCGTCGGCATGGTGCGGCTCCCGGATGTGTACACCCGGTCGCACGCGGTCGCACTGACTGACGCCATAGGCGCCTTCTTCCTGCTGACGGGACTTGCCGTGTATCACGGATTCAGCACCAACACCCTCCGGATTCTGGTCGTGCTCGCGCTGCTGTTCCTGGTGAATCCCGTCATTTCGCACGCAACCGTCCGTGCCGCCCTGCGGTCCGGCGAGAAGCCTGTCGCGGAGGACCGGCGGTGACCTATTCGTTCGAGCTGCCACTGCTCGCCCTGCTGATCCTGACGGCTGGCGGAGCGATCATCGTCAAGGACCTGATCAGTGCCGTACTGATCTTGGGGGCCTACAGCTTCTTCCTCGCGCTGGTCTGGGCCTGGCTCGGCGCTGCGGACGTCGCTTTCGTGGAGGCCGTCGTCGGTGCCGGGCTTGCAACCGTGTTCTTCCTGTTGACACTGTTCCGAACCTCTCCAGAGGACACTCGCATCCGACGGCCGCCCCCGCCGATCATCGCGGTGATCACGCTTCCGCTTCTGGGCCTGCTGCTGCTGTACGCGGCGAACGACCTGCCCGCCTTCGGTGATCCTGCGTCCCCGGCCAGCTTGCACGTGTCCCCCCATTACATCGAGAACAGCCTCGCCGATACCCGCACTCCCAACGTGGTCACCTCCGTCCTCATGGACTACCGCGTCCTCGACACCCTGATCGAGACGGTGGTCGTCTTCACCTCCGGCATTGCCTGCTGGCTTCTGTTGAGGAGGGATGCGGAATGATCGATTCCCCGTTCGGCAGCGTGATCGTCCGGCGTACGGCCTCGCTCATGGTTCCCCTAGTGCAGCTTTTTGCCCTGTACGTCCTGTTCTTCGGCCAGTACGGGCCGGGTGGGGGCTTTGTCGCGGGGGTGATGATCGCGGCGAGCCTGATCTTCGGGCTGATCGTGTTCGGAGAGGGCGGTTCGGCGGAGCAGCGGTCAAGGCGGTTGCTTTCCGGTGATGGTGTCGGCCTGCTTCTCTTCGTCGCGGTTGGTGGTCTGTGCCTGATCGGTGGCGGCGAGTTCCTGAATTACTCTCAAGCCCCGATTCCGGGACTTGACAGTGCCGCCCGTCGGTACTTGGGGATCCTGATGACCCAGGTCGGCGTGGCGCTTGACGTCGCCGTCGCGGCGGTCTCGATCGTCTTCAGTCTGTCGCGCAGCGTCGCAGCCGGAGAGAACGATGCTTGAGCTGATCGAGGCGGCCCTGCGCCGGCCCAACCTTGTCGCGTTCGTCCTGCTGCTGCTGTGGGGCCTGTACATCACAATCACCCATCACAACTACGTCAAGAAGCTGATCGGTCTTTACATCGTCCAGACGAGCGTTATCTTCTTTCTTGTGACGACGGGTGCCAAGGACGGTGCCACCGTGCCAGTGATCCTGAGCGGGATCGAGGCACCCGTCGCAGACGAGTACGTCAACCCGCTTCCGCAAGTGCTGACGCTGACGGCGATCGTGGTCCAGATTGCGACGCTGGGTGTTTCTCTGGGACTGGTTTCCAGAATCTACCGCAGGTTCGGGAGCCTCGACGAGGACGAGGTCCTGCAGAAGCTCGGATGACCGAACATCTCCCGGCACTGGTGTTCCTGACACCGCTTGCCACGGCAATCTCGATGCCGGTGGCAGGTCATCGACGCCCGGCTGTATGCCGCCCGCTTGCCTTGATCGCCGTGTGCTGCATGACGGTGCTGTCCGTGGCAAGCCTGTGGTCAGTGTCCGTTCATGGAGCGGTCCGGTACTCATTCAGCGGGTGGCTGCCTCCCGTGGGGATCGAATGGCTTGCGGATTCGCTTGCTGCCACCATGGTCACGACCGTGAGCGGGCTCGGGGTGCTTTGCCTGCTGTTCGCGGACGGGCTTGGGGGTCGTCCCCTAGGGGGCCGGGCAGTCCCCTACTACACCATCGTGCTGCTGCTGGTAGCCGGTCTCAGCGGCGCCATCTATGCGGGCGACCTGTTCAACATCTTCGTGTTCCTGGAAGTGGTCTCGCTCTCCGCCTACGCCCTCGTGGCCGTCCCGGGCGGCCGCGCATTGGTATCGGCGTTCCGGTATCTCGTGATGGGCGCCTTGGGGACTGTCTTCTACTTGTTGGGCGTGGGGTACTTCTACGCAGCGACCGGCGCCCTCAACATCGCCGACCTGTCCCAGCGACTGCCGGGCCTCCTCGACTCCAAGGCGGTTATGGGCGGGCTGATGTTCATGTTCATCGGACTGGCCATCAAGATGGCGCTCATGCCGCTGCACGGATGGCTTCCCGACGCTTACAGCGACGCACCGGCCCCGACCGTGCCACTGCTCGCCGGCCTTGTGACGAAAATCGCGCTTCTGGTCTGGGCTCGGATTCTCTACTGGGTGATGCAGCCGGGTGCCGGCGGCGAGTCGCTGACCATATTCCCTCTTGTTTCCACGTTCGGCATCTTGGCGTCCGTCGCGGGTGCCTGCCTGGCTCTCGGCCAGCGCGACCTGAAGCGGATGTTCGCCTACGGCGGCATCTCTCATGTGGGCCTGGTGCTGATCGGGATCGGGCAGGCCAACCAGACCGGGCTGGCGGGGGCCATGTATTACTTGCTGAACGACGCGGTGATGCAGTGCACCTTGTTCGTTCTGGCCGGCTTTCTGGCTCTGCGGTACGGGGCGTCCACGCTGGATGAGCTGGGCCGTGCCCATGTGCGAAACCCTTGGGCGATCGTGACATTCATGGCGGTTGGCCTCGGAATGGTCGGCCTGCCTCCCACTGGAGGGTTCTTCGGAAAGCTGAGAATCCTGCTCGGTGCCCTGGAGGCGGACAATAACATCGCGGCCGGTGCGATCGTTCTGACCACGCTGATTACGCTGGGCTATTTCGCCCAGGTCTTCGAGAAGCTCGTTCGCGCCGGGGGCGAAGGTTCCCCGGCGGACCGGGCCGAGATGCCATGGCAGTTGCGCGCGACCATGGCGGTGCTCGTCGCGGCAATCGTCGGGCTGGGAATCTGGAACGACCAGGTCGTCAGGCTGCTGGTGGATGCCACAGCCTCCCTTGGGATGTGACTTGCATGACGGCTATCAGGTTCGCAATGGGGGTCTTGGGCTAGGATGCTGCTCTATGCCTTGATTCCCGGCCTGCCGCTCGCGGCCTTCGTTATCCTCGCTCTGGGCGGGCGTCGCCTCGACGAGGTAAGTCACCGCGTCGGAATTCCCGCGGTCGGGGTGTCCTTCGCGCTCTCTATCGGGGCGCTAGCGGAGGTTGCCCGCAACGGACCGATCACGATCCCGCTCTACCGATTTCTGGATGTCGGCGACCTTGTCGTCACGGTTGGGCTGTATGCCGATCAGCTCACAGTGCTGCTGCTGCCGCTGGTCACGGGTGTCAGCTTCGTGGTCCATGTCTACTCGGCCCGGTACATGACCGGCGATCCGAGATACCGGAAGTTCTTCGCAGTCATCGGCCTGTTCACGTTCTCCATGGTGATGCTCGTCATGAGCGACAACCTGCTGGTGACCTACATGTCGTGGGAGGTGATGGGAATCTGCTCGTACCTCCTGATCTCCCATTGGGCCCAGAGGCCGGAGGCGGGCCGGGCCGCGACGAAGGCGTTCCTGGTCAACGCTGTTATGGACGTCGGCCTCGGCTTCGGCGTGGTCCTCACGTTCGCCACCTACGGGACCCTCAACATTCAGGAAATCCTTGCTCAGGCTCCCGCCATGCAGGGGCAGACCCTCGGCGCGTTCGGGCTCGAGATCGAGCGGAACACTCTGATTGCGCTCTGCCTGCTTAGCGGGGCGATCGGGAAGTCGGCACAGGTGCCCATGCACGTGTGGCTGCCCTTCGCGATGGAGGCGCCGACGCCGGTCTCGGCGCTGATTCATGCCGCGACGATGGTGAACGCGGGACCTTTCCTTCTCGCGAGGCTCAGTCCCCTGGTCCTGCTGGCGCCGCCAGCGATGGCTGCGATCGCGATCATCGGGGCGATCACTGCGCTGTACGGCGCCTTGGTCTCCCTGACCCAGTCGGACATCAAGAAACTGCTGGCCTATTCGACGATCAGCCAGATCGGATTCATGATCTTCGCGTGCGGCGTCGGGGCGTTCGGAGCCGCGATCTTCCACCTCTTGGCTCACGGATTTCTCAAGGCATACCTGTTCCTCTCCACCGGCGATTCTCTTTTCGCTACAGGCGGCCACGCGCATGGCGGCGGCAGCTTGCCCCCCAGCCGGGCCCGGCCCTTGGCAGCGGGTGCCCTGCTGCTTGCTTGCGTCCCGCCCTTGGTGCTCTTCTCCGGGCCGTACGAGCAGCTCTGGAACTCGCAGCACGTTCCGTCGGCGCGAATCGCGTTCTGGGTAGTCGCCCTTGGTGCGGTATTCCTGACTGCGGTCTACGCGTTCCGCGGCGTCTTCGCCCTGTTCGGCGAAGCGGTCGGCAAGTCCGTCCAAGCCCATCCGAGACTGCTCTCCGCTGCCCATCTGCCGGGCCTAGCCGTTTGCGGCATCGTGGTGACCGCATTACTGGCCGGTGTCTGGTCGCGATTCAGCGAGTTCCTTGAGCCGGCCTTGGGCGCGCTGCCGGCCGAGACGGAACCCGCAGGCCTGACGCTAGCGCTTGCGGTATCGCTGGGGGTTGCCTTTCTGGGATGGTGCTTCGCATACTATTGCCACCTGCGGCCCGCGACGTCTCCCCTCGGTCGGCGCGAATGGGTCAAGACGGCGTACGTGCTCTTCCTCAACAAGCTCTACTTCGACGAGATTCACCGGGTGGTCGCCGTCAACCCGACCCTGAAAGTCTCGCGTTGGTTGCTGCACCAGCTCGATGACCGCATCATCAACCGGAGCGTCCATGAAGTGGGGACTGTGGTCCGAGGGGGTGCCCGGGTGCTTGAGGGGTCCGCGGAGAGCCGCGTGATCGACCCGGCGGTGTACGGGGTCGCCCGCCTCGTGACGGCAACGGCAATTTGGCTCGAGCGGCTGACCGAAACGGGTTTGGTGAATCGCGGTCCCCGGGCGGCCGCGAACGCGCTCCTGCGGATTTCGGGCTGGCTGTGGCATGTCGTTGACCGGCGTGGCACGGACGAGACCGTCCAGAGGATCGGCAGGCTCGCGGACGACACCGGTGAGGCGCTGCAACGGATCGGGCCCAGGACCTTGCGTCACCATCTGGTGATCATCGTGTGCTGGCTTTCGCTTGCGATCGCCCTTACCTACTTGCTGGCCAACTGACGGAGTCGCGATCGAGAAGGGGCCCCAATGACATCACTCCTCACAGAACACCTGATCACCACGTTGATCGCGGTTCCGTTCGCCGGAATCGTAGCCCTGCTGTTCGTTCGGGGCGAAACGTGGGTCCGTCGCGTTGCCTTGGCGGTCTCGCTGCTGGCGCTCGGCCTGTCCGTGGGGCTGTGGTGGGGCTTCGATCCGACCGTCGAGGGCATGCAGTTCGTCGAGCGGACCGGTTGGATGGAGAACTTCAACATCCAGTATGCCGTGGGTGTTGACGGCATCAGTCTGATCCTGGTCTTGCTTACAACGCTGCTGGGTCCGCTCTGCGTGCTTGCGTCCTGGACCGCCATCGAGAGCAAGGTCAAGGCTTACATGATCCTGATCCTGCTGGTGGAGGGGGCGATGATCGTCGTCTTCACCGCACTCGACCTGTTCCTGTTCTTCATGCTGTGGGAAGTCACGATGATTCCCATGTACT
>CAYWUV010000063.1:0-34785 GCA_964461235.1 uncultured Bryobacterales bacterium
GGGGCGACGCTCCGCGGCCGGACTAACGAGCCGGAAACGCCCGTCGAGACCCGGCGGTGCGCACACGCCTTCCAACTCTCTCCCGTCCCGCTCGAACGGTTACCGCGGAACAGTATTTCGAACGAGCCGTTGGGGTGGATAACTCCAATCTGGTCAGGAGAGTAGAACGCAACATACAGATTTCCCTTCTCGTCTCCCGCCAACCCGTTGGGTACGCTGCCAGGATCGAGTTGGATCCGTCGAACCGGATCCATGCTCGCCAGATGTCGACCTTCTGTGCGGAAGGCCAGAATGTTCGGTCCGGTGGTCTCAACGACGTACACTAACGAGAGGCCGGAGTCAAAGAGTATGTGGTTGGTAAGACGCAGCGGGCTCGGGTGGATGCACTGCGCCTCGCCATCCGGAGTGACGACGTGCAGGCGCCCACTTTGCTTGATCGGATGATACGCTCCCGACTCTGAGAAGAACAGGTTTCCGGCAGCGTCGAACGCGCAGCCGTTTGGATTGTCGAGATTCCCGTCAGATAGGATCTGGACGTTACCGTTCGGCTCGATCCGGATGACTTCGTTGCGACCAGCGTCACAGGCGAAGATGCAGCTTCAAGCGTCAGCGCACATGCCCAGCGTAAGCCCTCCCGTGCTGGCGATCGTCTCCGCATGGCCCGAGCCGAGGTCGATGCGGTAGATCTGCCCAGCCCCTCCTCCTGCGGAGAGAGAGCCGTCGGGAGCGAAGGACAGGCCCTCGGAATGGTCTAGGCCATGCGAGACGAATCGCACTCGTTCGGCAAGACTCGCCGTCATGGAATCCCATTTTCTGGGAGCGGTACCACTCGCACTGCGGGGTGCCCGGCCTTGGCCGTCATCAATCGACGATTCGGCCTACAGGAAATGGATCCCTTCTCGCATTCAAGGGAGGTAGCGGCCACCAAGTCACCGACGCTGGGGAAACCGGCAGAGGGGCAGTCCTGCGCAGCGTCGGCCTGTAAGATCTCTTCGTCGTCTTAGGCGGCTCCCATCGCCGCTCACTCTGCCGGGTCTGGATAATGGCCCGTGGTGCCTGTTGCTTCCCCGACTGTCGTCCGGAGTCTGCGAGATCCCATAGCCGGTAGGGCCGCCGAGCCGGAACTCGGCAATGGCTTGTCACGCGTCTAAGCCTGTTTACTTGGTTCCACCAGCCGCGCCAGTCCGTTCGATCCAGATCGGGCTGCCCCATGCGATTTCTCTGTCAACCTGTACCACGCGCACGTAGTAGTACAAATCACCGTCCGGAGGGTCGTTGTCGGTATATGTCATGGCCACTTCCCGTCGGCCGGGGTGGCCCGAATACACTACCTGTTCATTGCGTATGACATCTATGGTCGCGATGGCGCTCGTGCCCACTACGCGAATCGCCAGTGCGGGAACGGTTTCGGACTGGAAGGCCTCGCCCATGAAATGCGAGTCCAGCCGGTACTCAAGGACAATGTTGTCCGTGGCGCCATAGGTGCGACGCCGCTTGATGGCTTGCAGAATGGCGCTCCGGGTGTGGGCTTCGGTAAAGACCATCGCGTAGGACATGTGGGTCGACCAGTGATCCGAGCTTGCGATCATTCCCAGACGGAGGCCCTTCCGATAGGCGTTCCAGACGAATCCGTCCTCTCGAAATCCCCCGATCGGCCTGTCCTCCGCCGAGCGCGGGGCTCGCGGCGCACCGGGATGCTCGTATGAGACGCGATCGCCTTGGAAGACCTCCACGACAGGCTCCACCTCCGGGTCGCCATCACGCCAGTCGGTACCCATGTTGGATCCGGGTGTGTGCGGTATGGAGATTCCCCCGGTGCGTTTCAGGGACTCGAAGAGCAATTCGGTATCGTTCTCCAGCACCGTGCCGCGGCTGGCGGCGACCAGGGGTCGCGGGCGGTCAAAGTCCGGCCTGGTGAAGAAGGACACAACGGGCACGCCTCTCCGAGCGTGGAAGATGTTGCGGTGGCCGTTCGGATACTCGACGCTTCGCTCGTAGGCATAGAGGGTGGAGAAGGCTCCCGGAACATGGTACAGGTCAGTGGTTTTCTCCGTGAGCCACCACCAGTACTCGCTGTCACCGCCCGCATTGTGATCCGTAACTGCTCCGAAGTCCATCGCGGCTGCGTCGATCATGTAGCGATAGAAGTCCATCACCGATCCGTCGACCATCCCGCCGCTCGAGTCCCAGGAGAATTCCGTGTGACGGTGCAAGTCGCCGCGAACGATTTGGTGTTCCGAGCCCCGAATGGTGGTGCGGTACGAGCGAATGGCGGCCACGTCGTCGCTCTCTCGAGGGTGCACTGGGACGGATTCGACGCCACGGGGTGGCTTGGCGGGTTCCAGCGCCATCGCGACTGGCCCCTTGACCGACTGTAGGCGTGCTGTAAGGATGTTGGCTGTCACCTCACGGACTGGGCGCTCTTCCAGCCGTCCGTCCGTCGTCCAAGCGACCCTCAAGCTGCCGTTCGGACCGAATGCAGCGTCGGAGCGGGCGGAGATGCGCCCCCAACTGCGCGGCATCGTTTGGACAGGGGACCAGCGGTCGCCCTCGTAGAAGACCACCGAGTGCTCCCAATACGCAGGCCGGAATCCGAGGCTGTCCGTCCAGCGAACGTGATTCCAGCTATGGAACAAGATCGCGATCCGGCCGCTGCTGGGGTCGACCAGCAGCTTGGGAAAATCATGGTCGGGAATCCGGGCCCGTGCAAGAGTCGCGGCCAGACCCGCCTTCGGTACCTTGCGCCTGTCTCCGTCGAAGATGCACAGGTTGATCTTCCTGGATTCGTACAGCCGGGCTCCAGGCTTGGAAGGTCGGTCAATCCAAGACGTCCACAACTCGCGTTCCCTCGCAATCCATCGGGGGTCGATCGTTGGCCCAGCGTCCTTCCCCCAGTTCGGGGCGCCTTCGTTCCAGGCCACCCAGATTCGTCCCTCCAGGTCGACTGACACCGAAGCGTGCGCCTCGAAATCAGGGGTGTCCGCAACCGCAATGACCGGCTCCAAGCTGCCATTGGCGAACCTCCGAAGGAACACGTCGTAGTTGCCATTCCGGTAGCTGTCCCAGGCCACGACAGCCGTCCCGTCCCGGTCGACAGCCACCTGAGGCTCCCAGTCGCTCGCCGGGTGTTCGCTGACACGGACTTCCGCGGACCACTCACTGCCATCGAAGTAGCGCAGGAAGATATCCGAGTTGCGGCCCTCAAAGCCTTGCCAGACTAGCCACAGCCAGCCTCGGCCGTCTGAAATCAGGTGGTGGTTGAGATCCGGATGCGGGCGTGAGCTCAGCCGCATGAGATTTCCCCAAGTTCCGTCCTTCTCGTCCAGCGCCCGGGCGTAGATGTCGAAGTTTCCTTTAGTCTGCTGTGACCACACGACCCAAACGCGGAGAGCGGCATCGAAGGCGACCTGCGGTCGCCAGACATCCCCACTGATTCCGGGTACACGGCTGAAGGTGCGCCAGGTCCCGTCCAGCTTGCGGATCCGCACTTCGTCGCGACCGCCGCTATATGATTGCCACACCACCCACGAAGTGCCGTCTGGCGCGACCGCGACGGACGGGTAGTCGTCGTAGCGGGAATCATCGGTAAGCTGCTGGGCGGACGGCAGGACGGAGACCCGGGCCATGCCGCCCAGGAATTCGAGGCCGCCTTCCGGCGTTGGCTTGTCCAATCCGAACGAGAAGCTACCGAGATTGCTCCGGATCTCGATGGAGCCACCAGGTTCGGCCGTCCCCTCAACGACGATGCCCTTGCGGACCGGCTCGCGACGAACTGGATGTATGGTCTTGAAGCGGAAGGCATTCAATTCGATGCGATCCCCGGCCCCGAGGAGCCAGCCGTCTAGCGCCGTGACGCTGGCCCCCATTGCCCGGATCGTACCGGTGCATTCCTCGGGCGGATCCTCCCCGTGGCCGAAGCTGACGTGTGCCACGAACGTCTCGCCGCGGGTGACTCCAACCGTCAGGAGCGCGGACAGCGCCACGGTGCACCCTGCCAAGCTGCGAAATCTGGCTCCAGGTTCCTGACGAACGCGTCGCATCTCGGACCCTTGCCTCTCTGGTGGCGGCTAGTGTAGCGTGCCCTACAATCGCATCGTCACCTGCGGCCGATTGTGTGGCGAATCATCATGTACCGGTGGATGAAGACACTCCACACTTACTCAGGGCTCCTGAGCTACGCGGCCTTTACGGTCTGGGGGATTGTCGGGATCTGGGCCTCGTTCCTCCCGCCGATTGGCGAGCGCCGACCCGGCGAGCCGGAGGTCAGATCAATCGAGTTCCAGGTCGACGGTTCCGCTACGGACCAAGAGGTTGCGGACGCCATGATCGTCGCGTCTGGTCTGCCATTCATCGAGCCGGGCCGCAGGCCTCGGCGAGACCCGGAGGGACGCTTGGAGGTCGCCTACTACACGCCGAACGGAAGTCGCCGCATAGTGTTGCTGGAAGACGAGGGCCGGATCCGAGTGGACCGGGTGCCGGCTGGATTGGGCCAGTTCCTCAACGCGATGCACATGCAGACGATCCGTCGGCACAATCCAGGCTGGATCGTTCATGTGTGGGGGTTCTACAACGAATTCTCGCTATGGGCGGTAGCCTTCATGACCCTGTCAGGAGCCTACATGTGGCTCACAACGCGCCCTGGTCTGGGTTGGGCGTGGTGGATTCTCGGCCTAGCTTCAGTGGCGGTCACCGCCCTGGTAGTCGTCCTGGGGTGATTTCGTGTACCACTTGATGAGAAACACCCACCTTGTACTGGGGCTGGCGTTCACCTTGGCATTGGCTGTGTACCTGCTGAGTTCGGTTCGGATTGCGCACCAGTCCTGGTTCTCCTCCCGTCCCTCGGTTACCGAGGAGACGTACGCTGTTGACCCCGGCCGCGCGAAGACTCCGCGGGCGCTCGGCATGTTCTTGATCCGCGAGCACGGCCTGCGAGGGGATCTTGTTCGCATCGACACCCAACAGGACCGGATGTTCAGGTTCGTGATTCGCCGCCCGGGGGTGAGCCACCAGATCCAGTATGAAGTGGGTGCGACCGAAGCAATGGTCACGGAGCGTCGGCTGAGCTTCATCGGAACCCTGTTGGGAATGCACTTTCTATATGGTTTCTGGCATGAAGACGCCACGATGAACCTCTGGGGTGGGGTCCTCTTTCTGACCTCGACCGGGCTCCTGCTGATGGGCTTGACCGGGATTTACCTTTGGTTTCAGTTGCACGAGGAGAGGCTGCTCGGTTCCACGTTGCTGGCCGTAGGACTCGGCTTCGCTCTCGTCGTTCTGGTCGGAACGCGGATCTTAGGCTGACATTCACGATCCGCGATTGCGATCGTTGCTCCCGCGGCCTCCCGCATTGGCTTTCGCCAACAGCTGGGTGGATGGTGCCGCCGGTTCCTCTTGCGGCGTGTTCTCGAAGGAGGCGGGCTCTGACCGCCGCTTCAATCGAGCCCGAGGTGCTTTCGCAGGAAGCGGAACGTGCCTTCGCCGTGAATCTCGTGGGGGCCGTCGAAGAACTCAATTTCGGCGCGATCCCCCAGTCCGAGACGGTTGTAGAATCTGCGCACCTTCGCGAACTCGTACGCGACCCACTCGTCCGGAGCGACGCCGTCGGAATGTCCCCGTTCCACCATGAATGGCCGCGGAGCCATCAGCATGGCCAGTTCGCCGTAATTGACGATGTTGGCGAAATTGAATTCCAGCATGTCGTACTCCTGCGTGAACAGGTAGCTGTAATGGTCCGTGGTGCTAGTGTTCTTCCACACCCACTCATTGAAGTCCGCCGAACAGATCGAGAGTGCGTAGTCGTCGAGCAACGGCGGGACACGGACCGCCGTCTTTCCGCCGTACGAGAGTCGGTAGAAGCCGATCCGCCCGGAGTCAACGAACGGAAGAGTCTTCAGCCATGCCAAGGTCTGCTGATGCTGGCCGAGGATGAATGAGAAGAGAGAGGCTTTCAGTGGGTGGGCCTTGCGCTGGATCTGGCGGAATCGATCCCGACCGACATAAGGGTTCTGCGGGGCGTAGACCACGAACCCCTCCTGGGCTAGGCGAGCGCCGTAACGGTGGTACGCGCGATGGTCGGTTCTCGGGTCGGTGAGGTCCGTAGGTCGGCCCTCGAGACCGTGCTGGGCGACCACGACCGGTCGACGCTCTCCGGGCCGAATGTCCGTGGGGATCAGGAGAATGCCGTATGCGAAAACGTCCTCCCACACATCAAGCAGCACCTCGTAGCCCGTAAAGGTGTCGTGGTTGTAGATTCGTCGCGTCCGCGGCCGGGCTGGGAGACTCGGATCGGGAAGTCGGCCGATCACCTCATCCCACACATAGTTCCGATAGAAGCGCGTGGATCGAGTCCACGCCTTGACCGACGACGGCTCGGCGTTGGACCAGAACTCCGCCCTTCGCTTGGGCGACGCGCGCACGAGTCTGTGATTGAAGTCGACGATCTGGTAGAACTGGCGCCGCATTCTCTCAGTCGGATCGTCCGGCGACGAGAGCAGGTCGGGGGCGTTGTCGGTAGGGGGAGGGGAGCCGACCCCGATGAAGAGTTCGAGCGTCTCGCCCGAGCCAGGGGCCGACGGTTCCGGCACGAGGTGGATCCGATCGGCGGCAGACAGTGCCTCAAACGCTGCTCGCGCACGGGCGTACTCCGCTCGCGTGGAACGAAGTGGCGGGGAGTGGATCTGTCCGGATGCCGCGCGGTCACCTCCAGGTTCGGTTGCAGGGGGCGGGCCGTGGACCTCAGGAGCTGTCGACGCCTCGATCACCAAGGTGCGCGGTGCCACCAGGCTAGCGACTTCAGCGTCGCCGAACTCTCTCAGAAGGTTCCATACACTTCGGTCGATGGTCTCTCGCCAGAGACCCTCGCGCTCCTGGAAATAGCCGCTGACCGCCGCAGTGTCAATCCGCGTGTCCACGGCCGCTGCGTACAGGGCGAGTAGCCCTCCCTCGCCGTATCCGATGATTCCAATCGGTGCCGGGCGGGCCCGGTTGCGGGCCTCGAAGAAGTCGACCGCCGAGAGGACCTTCTGGAGTTCGTAGCCGATCAAGTGACGCCCGAGTTCGTAACTCATCCTGTACAGGAACTCCCGATGCGGGAGGTTTGTCTGCCGGTGGCCTTCAAGCCCTGTCCAGCGGGCCGTTCGGTCGATCAAGGTTGGCACGATCACTTGGCACCCACTCTCTGCCAGACGCCTCGCGAATTGTGCCTCCGCGGGGATCGCGTCGGTGAGCCCCGCGAGGTCTTCGGGCGGCCAAGAGGAATCTGGAATGGCCACCACTCTGGCGATCGGGGTCGCGAATGGCTGCATCAGCAAGCCCTCCCCATAAATGCCGGGGAGCGACTCCCACCGGATCTGATGTACCTCGTAGTCCTGCGCGGCGGCAATCTTCGAGGGGTGGTTCGTCGTGGCGACAAACTCGACTGCGCGGATGGGGACGCGCTCGTCCACCAAGCCCAAGATGGTCTTCAATCGGCTTCGATTCGGCTCGACCGAGCGTTCGTAGGCTTGCCGAGAGTCGTAGTCCGGATTCCAGAAGCGGCTCCGGGACGCTGCAGCATCCCGGGTTGCTCGGTCGAGATAGCGGTGAATCCCCTCCACCATCTCCTCCGCAAGGTCGCTATTGGCTTCGAGTGGTACAGTCCCCGGAAGCGACGACTGTCCAACCGCAGGGGTGGCCAAGCAGAGCAAGGCCAAGGTTGCCGGGACAATGGCTGGAGTTGTCACGAAACCAGGCCCGATAACGCCCTTTAGGTTCGGCTCCCCGCTCTTGGGCGGGTGAACTGCGATCCCGTCAGCTGTCTCGGATCCGCCGATTCTTGGAGTCATACTCGACGCAGCGTCCCCGCACGAAGCTCTCGTCCGCCAGGATAGCGGCGACGGAATGGTCGTAGCCGGCCTCTATTGGAGCGTGCGGGGTTCGCCGAGACCGAACGCATTCGAGAAAGTTCAGCATGTGCGGCGTGCTTTCCATCTCGGTGATCGTCTGGCCCTTCGAAATACGATCCTCGTGCTCAACAGTTCTACCGCTAACGGCGAAGGGATCGCCCCATCGAGTCGCGTCCATTTCGCCCCTGGTCCCGAAGAACTTCAAGTAGCTGTTTCCCCTGACGCCGAAGGTCGAGCAATAGCGGACGAGGAAGCCCTGTTGCGGATACTCCAGTGTCGTTTCCACCGAGTCCGGTACATCGAATCCATCCTTGTTCCAGCAGTAATTCCCCGCCATCGTCACTGCCCGGGCCGGGGGACCGGAACCGGTGATGAAGTGCACGAGGTCAAAGAAGTGTACGCCGAGATTGGAGTGAGGCCCCTGCGAAAAGTCACGGTAGCCGAACCAGCCGGCATGTTGCTGCGCGTTCCAGGGACGTTGACGGCGATGCATGAGAAACCGCTTCCAATCCGTGTCTCGTTCATCCAGAGCGCGCTCCGCATAGCGGTACCAGTAGGGGCGGTATGAGTTGCGGGACTGCTCGATCTTGAAGATGGTGCCCAACCCTCCCTTTTGCACGAACTCCCTGGCCGCAACAGAGGAAGCAAAACTGCGAACCTGCGTGCCCATCTGGACGACCCGACCGGAAGCCTTGACCGCGTCATAGGCCCTTCTCAGCTCCTTGAGGTGCATCGCCAGAGGTTTTTCGACGTACGCATCCTTGCCTGCGCGCATCGAGTCGATCAACTGCGTGCAGTGCTGGTGGTCCGGCGTTCCGATGACGACAGCGTCGATGTCATCGCGGGCGAGGAGGTCGTGATAGTCGTGAACTTGTACGGGGCCGTTGCCGGATGCCTCCCGGACCCGTTCGGCGGCTTCTTCCCGGTGCTGTTTCCAGATGTCGCACACGACGCGCACTTCTGCATTGGCGCGGTCCCGGAATTCAAGGATCTGGCCCAGGAGGTTTCTCCGGCCGCAGCCCAGGATTCCTACACCGATACGGTCGTTGGCCCCTTGTGTCCGGGCCGCGACGAGCGCCGAGACGCCGGCGGCCGAGGCGAAGTTCCTGCGGGTCATGCCAAGAGTATATAAAGTGGTCTCGTGGCCCGTCGCGCAGGAATCGGTTTCGCTTCCCGCGACTCCAGGGGCTGCCTCGCTGGCGAATTCGGAACCAGAAGCCTTCCGCTGCAAGCGATTTGACCTCGATTGGTCGCTCGGACGCGTCTCAACAGGAGCCGCGCCGCGCCGAAAGAGCGGCTGACGTCAGTTGGCTCAATCTTGACTTGTGCCGTCCTTGAGCGTCGAAGTTCGTCGGCGCAAGCCATCGTTCGTACGCTGCTCGCAAGACCGGCCATTCCTCCCCGATCATCGCGAACCATGCTGTGTCCCGGCTGCGGCCGCGAACGATCATGGCTCGACGGAAGAGCCCCTCGTAGGTGAAGCCGAAGCGCATTGCCGATCGCCGAGACGGGGCGTTGAGTGCATCGCACTTCCACTCCAGCCTTCGGTACCCAAGGGTTTCGAAGGCATATCGGGCGAACAGGAAGGCAGCTTCGGTCGCGACTCGGCTGCGCGCGATCCTGGGACCCCAGTAGATGTGCCCGATTTCGATGGTCTGGTGTTCCGGTACGATCCTCATCAGAGATTGCCGGCCCTCCGCACGGCCGGTGGCAAGATCCGTCACAGCGAAGAAGAGTGGGTCGGCCGAGGTCGCGGCATTGGCTAGCCAGACGTCGAAGCTCCGGCGAGAATCCGGCGACGGTTCCGGGAGGTATCGGAACAGCGCCTTGCGATTCGAAGGCGTCGAGGCAGCATAGAGATTGTCGCCGTGACACGCCGGATCGAGAGGATCGAGCCTCGCGTAACGCCCCCTGAGCACGACTCGTTCGGGTCGCCGGGCAGGTTCCGGATTCCCGAGCCGCGGGCCAATCGGAAGGCCTGAGTCGGAGTCGAGTTCGGAAGGGATGGATTCGTGTTCAGTCGACACTATTCGCCTGTCTGCGATTGGGTCCCGTGCTCGGACTGGACTCCGATCCAACGGCGGATGGTTCCGGGTTGCTCGGTCCTACGTCCTACTCGACCGGTGTGATGCTTGCCGGAGGAGTGCGGCTGCACTGGATGCTCTCGGTCATGCCGGCGGAAATCGTTGCGCAAGCCGTGTCGGTCGCCGTGCGGATCGCCTCTTCCTTGGTGGTACCCGAAGCCGTCGCGCAGTTGGTCCGTCCTTGGTACTCCATGCAGACCTCAAACGTGAATTGGCGGAGTCCCATCGACGAGTACACCACCAGGCCCAAGATCAACGCACCGAAGAGAATCGCCGCCAGGACGGGCTTCTTCATCGTCAGAGTTATTGTACTGCGGGTCCGGGAGCGGCCAGGCGCTCCTGTGCGGCGGGTACGGGACTCGATTGGATGTTGCGCCCCTAGCGGCGAAGGACGGCTACCATGGGAGGCATGGCGGCGCTCCTTCCGGGGCAAATCGCTCCTGACTTCAGGCTCTCGGACGCCGACGGAGACGAATTCCACTTGCGCGGCCGGATCGAGACAGGTCCGGTTCTCGTCACCTTCTTCAAGACCGACTGCCCGACCTGTCAGTACGGGCTGCCGTTTCTCGACCGATTCGCCGAGATCTTGGAGGGGACATCCGCCGAAACCGTCGCGATCTGTCAGGACACGCCCTCGGATGCCGAGCGGTTTAACGCCGAATTCGGGTATCGAACACGAGTTGTCTTTGACACGGAAGACAGTGGCTTTCCGGTCTCCAACGCATTCGGCCTGACGAACGTTCCCACAGTGTTTCTGATTGAGCAGGACGGCCGCGTTGCCCATTCCGCAGTGAGTTGGTCGAAGGCGGATGTTGAGGCGGTTGCTGCGAAGCTGGGGGTGGAGGCTCCGTTCCTGCCGGGAGAGAGTGTTCTGCCGTTCCGGTCTGGTTGAGGGGCGCGGAACTAGCTCCGGTCAGGAGCTTTGTTCTTGGACTTGGCCGACCTCCCGGCTAGTCCCGCGGGGTTCTCGTGGACCTTCTCCATGCGTCCGTGCCCCAGCGCCGCTGCGAGGCCCACAGACGATTCGCCGAATCGGTTGCGCAATAGATCCACGGCCTGAAGGGCTTGGGTCATCTTGTCGTGGCTCTCCCCGTCGAACAATTCCTCCTGGTGGTGCGGCGCGGCCTGAAGCGCGCCGGCGTGAACTCCGAGCAAGCGAATCGCCTTCCGCGGGTGCCGGTTCCGTTGGTAGAGCGAGCGCACGGTCTCGAGTATGACGGAATCGAGCTGCGTAGCTTCCTCAAGGGATTTTGCACGAGTGCTGGTCTCGAAATCTCCGGTCCGGATTTTGATTTGGAGCGTGCGCGACCAGAGGCCATGCTCGCGAAGGCGCCTCGCGACCAACTGGGAGAGCTTGGCCAGTGTCGCGTCAATCAGGACTGGATCGCGCGTGTCCGAGGGAAATGTTGTCTCGTGGCTGATCGATTTGGGTACATCGTTTGGGAAGGAATCGGAGCTGAACCAGGCACCTGCATCCTGCCCTAGGGCCTTCCGGGCGAGTTCCGGCCCATGCTTGCCGAAGTGGAGTTCCAGGAATGCGTCGTCGCGGCTCGCCACGTCGCCGACGGTCTTGACACCCAGGCGTTTCAGCTTTTCTCCCATGACCTTTCCGACACCAGGGATTCGACCAATCTCAAGGGGCGCAAGAAACGCGGGTTCCGCCCCCGGCGCCACATACAGCACGCCGTTCGGTTTTGCGAGGCCCGAGCAGATCTTAGCCACTATCCGAGAGGATCCAATGCCGATCGAGCAGGGTAGGTGAGTCTTTGATGCGACCGCTTCGTGCAGCGAGTGCGCCGCCTGCATGGGAGGCCCGAAGAGCTTCTTCGCCCCGGTCAGGTCGAGATAGGCTTCGTCGATTGAAGCCATGCTAACCGCTGGAGAAAACTGTTGGAGGATTCCCTTGACCCGTTTCGAATAGTCAAGGTATTTGTGTGGATTGCCTTCCAGGAACACTGCGTGGGGGCACCGCCTGACGGCCTCCGCGAGCGGCATGGCCGACCGGACGCCGAACTTCCTCGCTGCGTACGATGCGGCAGCTACCACGCCGCGCTCACCGGGCTTGCCTCCCACAACCACCGGCAATCCCTTTAGAGCCGGCTTCGTAAGCTCCTCGACCGACACGAAAAAGGCGTCCATGTCAACGTGGAAGATGATCTTCGTGGAATCGGTTGCCGTCCTCGGGTCCTCCACGTGACTCGATTATAGGGGATTACAAGGCGAACAACTGGTTCGAAAACACCCAAACGAGGGAAAGAGCCAGGTTTCGGGAACTTCTGTCTGACGACGATCGGGAATCGTCGCCGGACACCCGGAATAGGATCCAAAGCCTCTTCCGGCGGCGGTATTCCTCCGCACGGCCCCTGCGCAACCTGGCTGCGGATCACTCGGGCCTCTGGTCCGGACTCGGAGGCAATCGGAGCGAGACTGTATCGGCACGTGACCCGGCACGGCCATCCGCATTCCGACCTGATCGCGCTGCCAAGGGCCGGCCAGACATCCTCGCGCACCGGTGGTCCCAGCCCCGTCCGTATACTGGAAAGGCACACGTGACAGTTAGCGTGACCGGGTCGACAAAGCGGTGGATTCTATTGGCGCTCGCGGGCCTGCTCACAGCCACGCTCGCGTATGTGTTTCTGCAGACCGTTATTGCGGCTGCGGTCGGCGCCCTTGTCGCTACCGTGGTCACGCATGCCATCCTTCGGTACCGGGAGCGCAAGTCAAGGGTCCCGACGTCCGCACCTGACCCCAGGGGCGAACTCTTGGGGATGCTCGACGGGCTGGTCGCGCTGAACATCCGTATCCGGGAAGAGGGGGTCGCCAAGGATGTCCTGTCCCGGCTGGAAGGGATCATCGACAAGCTGCGCGGCCTGCTTGAGGAGATGAACGAGCGCCATCCGCAGCATGAGCTGACTTGGACCCTCAACCAAATGGCCAAGCAGTACCTGCGGAAGATCACGAATCCGTACTTGGCACTCGCACCTCCCGACCGGGAGAAAGCGGGCGGCGAGATCCTCCGAAGCCTGAACGGCCTAGAAGCGGAAATCGACAACGTTGCAGAGTTGGTGCGGAACGAGAAGATGGGCGATTTCAAGGCGAAGGCGGCGTTCTTGCGGGCGCGGTTCGTCCAAGGCCTTTAGGGAGAACAGATGAATTCAGGCGACCCCACTCAGTCCGGCGGCGACGCGACGGAAGCAACTCCAGCGACGATCGCGCCCAAGCCACCCTCCGGAATGGATGACGGCTCCAGAGAACAGCTCGCCGGAAAGGCCGAGCAACTTGCCTTGGCTGTCTTCTCGGATCCCGCTGACCGCAAGCTAGGCCGCCAGGTCAGCGCTATGGGTGTGCGGGAGCAGCAGAAGGCGTCCACCGAGATTGGTTTACTGAAGACCCGGGTGGGGACTCTGCTGTCGCAAATTGACGGGGAGGGGGCAGAAATCCCTAGGACCCTCGTTGCGTTGCGCCACACGATGGACGAGATCAATCCGCAGGTACTTGGCCAACCCAGTGGGGTCGCGAAGTGGTTGGGAAAGGCTCCGGGCGTCGGCAAGGTGCTCAAGCGGATCGCGGTCAAGTACGAGTCGGTGCAAACTCAGATCGACCAGATCATGAACGGGTTGCGCCATGGCAAGGACAAGCTACTCCAGGACAGTGCCGAACTCGAGCAACTCTACGACCAAGTCCAGGCGGCCCAGCGGGGCGTTCAGCAAGCTGCCTACGTGGGAGAGCTGCTGATGGAACGGATCGAGGACGGCACTGCCGACGTTACCGACTTGGCGCAGCGCCAGAAGCTCCAGTCCATGGCGCATAGGGTGGCGATGCGTGTCCAGGACCTGCGAACGATGGAGCAGGTGAACCTGCAGTTCTTTGCGTCGATCGATATGACCCTGCAGAACAACGACACTCTCTGCGAGCAGATCGATCGAACGGTCATGGTCACCCAGAGCCTCCTGACAGTGGGGCTGGCGATCCAAGCTGCGCTCGCGAACCAGAAGCAGATTGCGAGTGCAGTCAAGCAGGTTCAGGACAGCACTGCGGCCATGCTCGAGGCGAATGCCGCGGCAATTGGCCGGCAGACCCAGGAGATCGGGCAGATGCAGAATGATCCAGTGATCGCGTTGGACCGGGTGAAGAACGCTTACGAATCGCTGGTCTCGGCCATGGATGAAATGGAGCAGATCCGGGCGGCTGGCACCGAGAAGGCGAAGTCTGGGATCGCGGAGCTGTCGCGCATGTCCGCCGCCCTCGAACCCAAGGTCGAAGCGCTGCAAGCCGCCAGGGAGCTTCCCCCTGCCGAGATCCCGGGAGCCTTGGAGGCCCCTTCGGAATAGAATCAGTTCGATTGCCGGTCAACTTCGATGCATGTCCTTTTGCAGCCCGCCGAGCGCAAGCGCTACAAGGAGCAGTTCGCAGAAATTCGGGGGATGTCGCAGCCCATCCCTCGGTCAAAGCGCCACGAGGCCTCGATCGAGGATGTCGGGATTGGCGGCTACATCGGGTTCGAGGGCAATTCTTATTCCGTAAAGGGAATGAACGTCTACGAGCGCCACGGAGTGCGATGGCCAGAACTGTCGCTGTATCGCTTGAATGATGGGAAGACCCAGTATCTGGAATGGGAGAAGGAAGACGAAGTGTCCGTCTACGTTTCCCGGGAGAATCTCAGCTTCGAGCAGGTGGGACTGCGGGGCAAGGAGCAACTGTGGGAAATCGCGGAAGCCGAAACGGGCGAGGTGCAGTACAACGGCACGAGATTCCGCTATCACGAGGACTCCGAGGTGACCTTCTTCCGCGACGGAGGATCGAAGGGCGAGGGGTTTCACCAGTACCTGTTCGCAAGCCCTGACCGTCGGACATTCATCTGCGTCGAAGAATGGGGGGACGCCGACGTCAACTATGATCACAATGTCATCCTCAGCAGCTATCTGGATCCGAAGGCCATTGAGGTGATTGTCCGGAAGGGACCCGAGTGACGCAGGCTTCGTACAAGGACTCGTCCGCACTTGCACTACGGTTGCGTCTGTATTCGGGGGCTGTTGACTGGCACGGCCCCACCGTGTTCGCAAACGGATCGGCGGGCCGTGACGACCTCAGAGTTGACGCGTCGATCATCGGATCCAGCCATGTGATGGAGGTTCGGGGGCGAGCGCTCGCGCTCACTGAGTTACTCGCGTGCGAGGCACCCTCCCGGGGCCGCCCTGTTGCCCTCTGGAAGCCGGGAGACCCGGTCGTCGAATACCGTGGAATTCGGGACGCACGGTATCGGTTTGAAGCCAGCCTAGTGGACTGGAATCGATCGGGTGAACAGCTTGATTTTCTGCGATACCTGATTGATCACGCCACCGGATCTTCGTCCGAGCTCGGACTGTCATATCGGTTCCCCGATGCCTTCGACGGGGACCGCGCGGCCGAGACCTTGGTGTGGGCCGCCGCGACCGACGGAGGTGTGCTGGCACGCACTGCCCATTCCTACCCGTCGGAAGCGCTGGTGGTGCTGAGTGTGACCACGATCCAACTGGTCGAGACCGTGCCGGTGGACTCGCGGTACGCCGTGCTAGCGGCCGCTTGAGGTGCGGGAGAACGGAATACAGATGGTCACGCGAAACGCCAACGTCGCGACAGTGTTCGTCGCCATGGTCCTGTCCGGCTGCGCGGGCTTGCCGGAGACCTTGGTCCGAGAGGCCGCGCGGATGGGGGTTGGGATACAGGAGGAGTTCCGGCGCATCGAGAGTTCGGAAAGGCAGTTCAGTGCTTTTCCGCAATCGGCCGACTACGAAGAGCTACGCCCTTATGCGGAGCGCGAGGAATGGGCTAGCTACTTCTCGGCTGCTAGAGCGAAGGTGGATGCTGCCAAGGGCGTGTTTGACATCGAGGTGGCTCCCGCGATAGAGAAGGACGATCCGCGTACCGCCAGCGCTGTGCAGGGCTCATTGCGGAAGATTGCGCCATTGTTGGCGAGTTCGCGCGAGTCAGCGCAACAGTGGCTGGACCGGCGTGACTTTCTGGTCGACGTTTCGAAGACAGCCGATGCGAGGATGCGAGACTGCGAGGTCGCGCTCGCAGGCATGCGGGAGGAGGGGCCCACCCTTGTTTTCAGGTCGCGTCAGGCCGCGCAAGACCACCCGGCTCGCGCTGACGATATCGACGCGCTCGTCACGCCCTTGACTGGATTGCTTGCAGCGTCCGAGACGGCGTTCGAGCAAGCGGCGGCGGAGTTCAGGAAGCGATCTTCCGGGGATGCCTTCGATTTGGCGGTGTTCGGGGATTCCTGCGAGACAGTGACGCGGAATTCGAAGGAGTTTGTGACGCGAGTCCCGGACCTTATCGCAAAGCTCGCCGAACTCGACGTCAGCTATTCCCGAACTCTGATCGACATGAGAACCGAGTACGGTCTCCTCATTCGGCGGGAGAGCTGGGACGACGGCCGAGACTACCCGACTAGTCACCTGCTCGACTTCCGTGTTAGCAATGTCAGCCAAGAATCCTACGAGCATCTTGCCGGAGTCCAAGGGACACTCGCTGGATTCTCGTATTCGATCTTCGGGTCCCGGTTCTCCTTGAGGTCGGGGACGCAGGAGGCGCATTGGAACGGCCTGGGGATCGACCCGCTCCAGCAGTGGCCGAGGGGGGACAACAAGGCCGAGTATTGGGTGCAAGGCGACGAGTCGAAGTACTTTCACAAGTACCTGATTCAGGAAGACGGGGCGACGACAGAATCGGAGTGGACCCAGGTCACCGAGGACTTGTTCTTCGCCAACCTGGACAATCTGGGAATGGACGTGGAGTCGAAGCCTTACGGATCCTTCGCATCCGAGAGACTGACGCACGCGGCGCCTCCCGGTATGGCGTATGTCGGCAATCCCCACTACGGGAGTTGGGCTTCGGACGGCAGGGGTGGGTCGGTCTGGGCTTGGCTCCCGGCCTACATGTTCTATTCGACGATGTTCGGGTCACCGATTCGGTACGGACGGAGCGAATGGGACATGTGGTCCGGCGGCTACCGCGGCGCTCGTCCGTACTACGGCGGAAGTCCGGAGGCGCCTCGCTGGGGAACAGGCAGTCAGACGACCAGAACTTCGCCCAGAATGCAAGGCTCCACCTTTGCAAGGACCGGAGGATTCCGCCGCCCGTTGTCGACGGTGCGCGGGGCCGGTCCGCGGACTCGTGGGACGTCATTCGGGGGCTTCGGGGCCAGTGGGAAATAGCGGGGATCCAACAGTGATTGAAGTTGCGGAAATGCTGATCCAGGGCATTGCAGACACGCTTCTGGTCTTCCTGGTCTTGTTGCTTGCGAAGAAGGCGAGCGATTGGCTGTTCCGGGCCGCTTTGCTCGGGAGCGGGATGGAGGATTCGCGGGAACTGACCGTCGACCACCAGATCGAAGAAGAGAGCAACCTCGCAGTCGCCCTGCGGAAATGCGGGCTCGGAGTCGGCTTTGGCTTCGGATTGGCTGGTGTCGTGAGCGGGGGTGTTGCGCGGTTCTCGGACGGTTGGGAAGCCATCCGGGACAACACGATCGAGATATTGGGGTACTGCGTTGTGCTCCTCGTGTTCTTCTTTGTCGCCCAATTCTTGGCGGAACGCGTGGTGCTGGCGCATCTCAATAACGCGCGGGAACTCCACCAAGGAAACCTCGCGGTTGGCTTCGCGGAGTTCGGGATTCTGGTCGCCACGGGCCTGATTGCCTACGGATCCTTTCATGGCGAAGGCGGCGGCTGGGGAACATCCCTAGCCTTCTTCGCGATGGGGCAAGTCGCTCTGGTCGCCTTCGCGTTCCTTTACGAGTGGCTCACTCCGTTCGATTGCCTAGGAGAGATCAAGAACGGGAACACCGCTGCAGGCCTGATCCTTGGCGGGACCCTGATGTCCTTGGGCATCGTGCTTGGCTTCGCTGTTTCCGGGCCATTCACCGGTTGGACCGAGGGAATCACAGGATTCGCTGTCAGCGGTGCAGTCGGCATGGTGCTGTTGGTGATGTTCCAACGTCTGATTGACAAGGCGTTCCTCCCGAACACGACGCTGAAGACCGAGGTCGAGCGAGACCGGAACGTTGCCGCATCGTCGGTAACTGTCTGCGCGCAGGTCGCGCTCGCGATCATGATCGGCTCGCTCGTGGCATAGGGCAGGATGGGGATCCCGGCACTTCACGTGCGACGGCGGCGAATTCCGCCCGACCGTCATGGAGATGCGTATTCGAGTTCGCGGTACCCTAGGCGCCGCAAGGTGCGCTCGGCTGCCCTTGTGCCGCGGTACAGGGCTTCTTCGAAGATCGAGATTCCGCTGAGGTCCGAGTTTGCGAATTGAACGGGCCCTTCCATCGCGCACAGATACTGCTTTGCCGTTGAGTTCAGGAAACCCGGCACCGGTCGGATCATCCCGTGGCCGAAGCGCATGACGTCCACTCGTGCCACGCAGTCCCGGATGTCCGGATGTGCCTTCCCGACATCCTCGAGAACTTCTTCCTTTCGATTGATCCAGTTCGTTGTAAGCAGGGCATGCCGGGCAACGCGGGGGTCCCGGCCCGCGAGTGCACGGTAGTACGTCCAAACGCTCGGAGCCACCATCCCTGGACCCGACTGGTGAGTTGCCACCACATAGCCGAGACCCGGCGAGTCGTAGATGACGTTCTCCCAAGCGGGCCCGACGCCGTTCGCGGAGGGCTCCTGGTCGATGACCAAGTTCGCGGTGTACCAGGGCGAATACACAAACTCGCGAAGCGCCAGCAGAGAACCGGAAAGGTGCGGGATGAGGTAGGGGGCGAGGAAGGCTGGTGCGGCAAAGATGATCGCTTGGCACTCGTATGTGACCGATTTGGTCACGACCTCGAGTTGCCCTTCTCGCTCCCGAATTTGTAGGACGGCAGCATCCGTTCGAAGTTGCGGTGCAACGGCAGTCGCGAGTTTTTTCGTAATCCAGCCGTTGCCTTCGGGCCACGTGAGGATCCGCGAATCGTCCTCCGCCCTGGCCGCGAAGTAGTGGATCCCGGCCCATGCTGACGCCTCGTCGTACGAGCAGCCGTAGTCGTCGCGGCAGGCATAGTCCACGTACCAGCGCAGCCGCTCACTGAAGAAACCCTCTTCGACCATCCAAGTCTTCATCGAGATTCGATCCAAGTGGGCCGTCTTCGGGGCCGGCGCGATCGGGATGGTGAACTCCTCTCCGTTCCGGTAGTAGTCCATCCGATCCCAAAAACGGTTGAACTGGTCTCTATCGTTCGGTGGGGCCGAGGCAGGCGGTTCGAGGCCTCGAATCCATTCACCTCCGAAAAACAGCCTTGCCAGGGGGGCGCGACACAGATGCCTCGGGTCCCAGTCCCCGTTGACGAGGACTCCGAGATCGGAGAACAGCTCTTCGACCAGCGGGATACGCCTGTCGGGAACTGGTACGTAGTGTGCTCCCCAGGGGTAGGCGGTCACCTCGTTACGCCCGGATCTGGAATTCCCGCCGGCAGCGCCCTCCAGTTCCAGGAGGACGAAGTCCTCAAAGCCATGGTGCCGCATCCGCCAAGCTGCCGTCAGCCCCGCCACTCCGGCCCCGACAATGACGACGGGCACGGTCGCCCTGTCCTGGTCTGATGGAATCGGATTCCTGTCCCGAATGGCATGGCCGACTTCGTGACTGGTGTCCACGAAGGCTCCCGCCACAGGTCGCGGTTTGCGAAACAGGAATGCTGTCGTTCCTACGGCCCCGACCGCGCCAGCGGCGGCCGACCGCAGCATTCTCCGTCTGGATAACGTGCCGGCCAAGCCCTATCGTACCGCCGGCCAACAGTGCGCGCGTGCTAGTATGAGCACTCGTAATTGGCCTCTACCAACACGCGAGGGCCACAATGAATCTCATTACATGGAAGCGATTCCCGGCATTACCTAAGCGAGGCAGGTTGGCACACATCAGTTCCCGAACCGGGGTTTAGTTTCCATCTCACAAAAGGCTTGTCAGTGCAAGGTAGTGTCAACCCAAGAATCGCGACTGTCCTGCTCGGTTGCTCGATGTTTCTGACGGGTGCAAGCGGATTCATTTTCGAGTGTATTCTCAGTACTGTTGCAACGTTTATTCTAGGAAATAGCATTGAACAGTTTTCGGTGATTATTTCACTAATGATGCTGATGATGGGACTAGCTGGAATCGCCCAACGAAGAATCAATGATCATCAATTGATCGAGAAGTTCCTACTCGTCGAGATAGGACTCGCTATTCTCGGCGGATTTTCTCCGATCACTGTCTATGCAGCATATGCGTCAATGGACACACATTTCATCTTGGTTCAGTACTGTTTCGTTCTTTCTATTGGATTCCTTATTGGGCTAGAGATTCCTCTAGTATTACGGATTAACCGCACTTATATCCCAAAGCTCAAATCGAATATCGCGTCCGTATTCAGCACAGACTACCTCGGTGCCTTCATCGGTGCGATTGTTTGGGTGTATGTGCTGCTGCGGTACTTTCCCCTGACGGAGATCAGCTTTTTCGTGGCTGGGATGAACTTCTTCGTAGCCCTTGTTACGTACGGCTATTTTTCACATCGGGGCGCTGCTTCACGAAAACGAGGCCCAGTGATCGCCATTGTAGCGACGGCCCTTGCGCTTGCTTACGGCTACCGCGAGAACAGGGACTGGAACCAATTGCTAGAACAGAGATTCTATAGCGAGCCGATAGCGTTTTCGGCCACAACGCGTTACCAGCACATCGTACTGACCGGAAAGTCTGATCCCACGGATTATCGGCTGTATATCAATGGGAACCTCCAATTCTCGAGTCTCGATGAGCACATCTACCATGAGATGCTGGTTCATCCGGCCATGGCGCTCGCGTCGAGCCGCAGTCGAGTTCTGGTCCTTGGGGGAGGTGACGGGCTGGCGCTTCGGGAAATCCTGAAATACGACAAAGTGCAAGAAGTGAGATTGGTCGACATCGATCCGGGCATGATCGAGTTCGCCAAGAGCCATGACGTAATGACCGAGCTGAACGAGCGGGCGCTCGCAGATGCCCGTGTCGATGCAGGCACTCTTCCTCTGGAGGAGACGGAAGCAGTTGCAACGCCGATCTACGAGTATGCGACCAGTCGCGAGATTGATTCAGGTGACACGTTGGAGAAAGCGGCTTCAGTGAGTGTATACACGGTTGACGCAGACAGGGTTCTTGATCATCTAGACGGTGTATATGATGTAATTGTTGTCGATTTCCCGGATCCTAATTCGATTGAACTCGTAAAACTGTACAGTCGTGAGTTTTATTTCAGACTGCGTCGTGTCCTTGCTGAGAAGGGAATAGTGGCTGTCCAATCCACGTCTCCCTACCATGCAAAAGAGTCTTTTCTGTGCATACTCCGGACCATCAAGAGTGCCGGATATAACGCTCTGCCCTACCATGACAATGTGCCCAGCTTCGGCGACTGGGGGTGGATCCTGGCATGGAACCCTGATGATCGCGGCATTGCGGTTGAGAGCCGGATTGCCGGTATCCAGGAATTCGCCGTCCCGTCGGACTTGCTCGCGTATATCACGCCGGATCGCTTCAGGGCGTCGTTAACGTTTGGGAGGAACGGCTTGGTACCAGTGTACGATGATGTCAATACCTTGATGGCACCGGTTCTGCTGCGCCACTACCTGATTGAGAGCTGGCAGCGATGATCGGGAGGCGCGGCCGGTTCGAAGCACATCGCGGTTGAAGCCTGACTTTGTACGCAAGAATCGTCCGTTGCGAGAGGAGTCCTGTCAGAGGGCTCGTTGGTGACTGACGTACTCGCTGTTCGCGACGAAGTACCGCAGCGCAAGATCGGTGGCCTTCGTGATTCCGATCCTCGGCGACGTGGAGATGGCATTCGGCGAACGCCCAGAGGCCAAACGGATTGTCAGCGACCCTTCGAGCAGATCCGCTCCGTAGGCCTCCATTCCAATGGCCAATGCACTCGTGAGCTTGCCCGGACCGTTGGCGATGTCGATCGGGCGTCGCGAGTTCCTGCGCGCTTGCATCGCCCGGACTCCGCAGATGGGTTCGATGGCGCGGACAAGCACGCATCCAGGTTCGCCGTCCGGCTCCGCAACTACGTTGAGGCAATGGTGCATTCCGTAAATCCGATATACGTACGCGTGTCCCGGCGGCCCGAAGATCACCGCTGTACGGCGAGTCTTACCAGCACTGCTGTGAGCGGCAGGGTCGCCGCGTCCCAGGTATGCCTCCACCTCGACGATCCGTCCCGCCAGAAGGCCGTCGGGAGTATAGTGGCACAGGACCGTTCCGAGCAGCTCTCGGGCCACGACGGGGGTCGGTCGCACGTAGAAATCCCGGTCCGGCAGGTACGTCGAGGAGATCAGTGCATCAGGCTCCAAGTTGCGACCTCGGCGAGGGCTATCACAGCGTGTGTGTTCAGATCATTGCGCGAGTCCCAAACGTCGCAACAAGGCTTCCGGGTCGGGGTCCCGTCCCATGAATGCGCGGTACAGTTCCTCGGGATCGGCGCTATTCCCGCGCTCGAGGATGGTCCGACGGTATGCATCACCTGTCTCTGGATTGAGAATGCCTTCACGGGCGAACCTGGTAAACGCGTCTGCATCGAGCATCTCGGACCACTTGTATGAGTAATAGCCCGCGCCGTAGCCCACCGGACTCGCGAACAGATGGGTGAAGGACGCTACCATCGCGCTATCCGGAGGCAGTGTGACCGGAGAGTGCCGCTGCAAAATGTCGCGGGAATAGCCCAGAACGTCGGTCCCGGCATCGGGATCAAATTTGGTGTGGAGGGCTAGGTCGAGCGCCCCGAAACCGAGCTGGCGCATCTGTGCGTTGGCGCTACGGGCATTCTTTGCCCGCTTGAGCTTGTCGAAGAGATCCTGGGGAATCGGTGCCCCCGTCTCGTGGTGCCGCGCGAACATGTCCAGAGCCTCCCGCTCCCAGCACCAGTTCTCCATGATCTGTGAGGGCAGTTCGACCCAGTCCCAAGCGACGTTCGTGCCGGCTAGGCTCTTTACTTCGACGCGGCTTAGAAGGTGATGCAGCAGGTGGCCGAATTCATGGAAGACCGTCTCCACCTCACGGTGCGTCAGCAAGGCGGGCTTGCCTCCGCTCGGAGGGGTCAAGTTGCCACAGGTAAGTCCCAAGTGCGGCGACCATCCGTTCTCGGTTGCCTCGCCGGTGATCAGTGAATCCATCCACGCACCGTCGCGCTTGTTCTCCCGCGGGAAGTAGTCGGTGTAGAACGAACCGAGATGACTGCTGTCTTTGTCGTGGATGTCGAATGCTTCGACTCCGGGGGCCCAGGCGGGCATGCCCGCCCTCCTCGAAATGCGGATGCCGAACAGGCGTTCTGAAATCTGGAACATACCGGTCAGAACTCCTTCGTATGGGAAATACGGACGCAGGTCTTCCTCGTCGAAGTCGTACTGAGCCCTCCGAAGCTTCTCGGCCTGATATGCCAAGTCCCACGGCCTTGCTTGGGATCCGCTGAATTCCTCGAGTTCTTCGTTCTCCCGCTCAAACGCACCCAAGGTGCGTGCCCGCAGGTCGTCAGTGAAGGCCCAAGCCCTCGTGCCGGACTTGGCCATCCGCTCCTCGAGAACGAGGTCCGCGAAGTTGGCATAGCCGAGCATGCGCGCCTTTTCCTTTCGCAGGGCCAAGATCCGGATAACGTTCCCGGTGTTGTCGAAGTCACCGCCAACCGCCCTGGACGTGAATGCCCGATACATCCGCTCGCGCACTTCCTCGTCATCCAGGTAGGTCATCACTGCCAGGTAGCTGGGAGCCTGAAGGGTAAACCGCCAGCCCGGCTTGCCTTTGCGCTCCGCGCTCTCCTTCGCCGCGTCCACAGCTCGTTTCGGAAGGCCCGCCAGTCTTGATTCCTCTTCGATGACGAGATCGAATGAGTTCGTGGCGTCGAGCACGTTCTCTGCGTACTTCGTCGTAATCCGCGCGAGTTCGACATCAACCTCAAGCAGCCGTTGCTTGCTCGAATGATCGAGGTCGGCACCGCTTCGGCGAAAATCGCGCACCGTCTTGGCCAGGAACCTCCGTTGGGTCGGACCGAGCCGCATTGCCTCCTCGCACCCCTCGAAAGCCCGGATGCGACCCCAGACGCGTTTATTCAAGGGAATCGCCGAGAAGAACTCGCTGACCTTGGGTTGGACCGCATTGTAGGCGGCCCGCAGTTCGGGATAGGTGGCAACGTTCTCCAAGTGCCCGATCACGCCCATCGCGTACTCCAGCCTCTCGCCGACTGCTTCCAGGGCGGCCAGTGTGTTGGCATACGTGAGTGCCTCCTCGCAGTCGATCAGGGCCTGGAGACAGGCGCGCGCATCGGCTAGCAACTCGTCGATTGCCGGTTCGACGTGCTCGGCGCGGATCTCGTCGAATGGAATCTCGAATCGAATCGTCGTCAGGGGATTGGACATAGAACGTGAAATGACAGAGTATCAACCACATCCTGCGCTCCCGTGTGAGCGTCCGGTCGGCCTGGGAGTTTGTGGGTTGCCTGGCCATCCTGAGGGGCGGCTGGACTCTAGGATTGCCCTTCAGCAGGATCGGATCCCGCCGTTGGGCTCTCCGGACAATCCTAGCGAGGCACTGACGGTACCTGGTACTAGCGGGCGCAGGGCCGCGCCGTTCCCTCGACGCTGCTCGGCCCTAGCAGCGTCGAGACGTCTTGCATGGCCAAATCGATCCTGAACGGCACTCTATCTGGACCCGATTCCAGACCCGCTCCTAGCGGATACGGAGGCCTCGAGGCGTGGTGCCGGACGTTCGGAAGAGGACCGTCTCCTGGACGGCGGGGCACCCGCGCCCGAAGATTGTCGTGGAGGCGTGTGCTGTCGCCGCCCAAGACGTTGCAGTTGGATGGACGGATCGTCCGGGGGCGCAGGCGCGCTACAAGGCCGACGAATGTCAACCGCAGTCCACCCGCGATGAAGCTGTCTGCAAGAAGACAGCCACTGTAGCCAGCCTAACGGACTAGAACGAAGTCGGGCGCTCCATCGGCGTCAAGGTCACCCAACAGGAGGCTGGCAATGACCCTGTCTCGCGGCCGCATCGCGCCGACAGCGTGATTGCCATACGACCGGCCCGGATCAAGCGGGCGTTGAGGCGCTGGGCATAGCTTCTGATGCTCCTCGGCTCCGGTGATCCTTCGGTTGCGGTGACCTCCAAGGTTGTCCCCTGAAGGCTGGCGACCAACTCGGGGGGCGTACGCGCTGAACTGGTTCGCGGTGCTGCGAGAATGGCCGCGAGCAGGAGAGTTTGAGCAAGAACTGCGCGGAGTGAGCCGCGAGGGGAACAAGCGGCGCAGGCGACGAGGTGGTCCATTCTTCCGCGGTAGGTGCCTACGGCGAACACGATCGTCTCAGTGACAGAAGCGTCCCAGCTGATAGCCTTAGGGCCTGAGCCCGGAGCTGGTCGGCATCCTGAGCGTGGGCGTCGCCTTGGCCGCACTGACGCTGACGTCAACCGGCCGACTCCCCTCCGAAGTGCGCGCCGACCTTCAGTCCCTGTGCCACGAGTTGGGCGCGCGGATTGGAGCGCTGGAGAGGCAGATGGCCGCATTTGAGCAGCTCATGGCTGGGCTCGAAGCGCTCCTGGAGGGCGCGGGCCTGCGTCGTTCCACCGCGGGCGACCAAGAGCGAATGCCTCGCGGGGCGTGGGTCCCGGGCAGGAGTGTCGGCTGCGCAGGCAGACCAGCAATCGGCCTCGGTCCACTGACAGGGCTCGTCATTCTCGGCCGCACAGGTGTGGCAGTGGCAGAACCCGCACTCCCGGCAGATCGAAGGCATCACGGCGAAGCTGATCAGGAAGGTTTCCGGGACAGCCTCGGGGCTTCACCAGAGCTGTTCCAGACGATTGATTCATCGTGCGAACGCGGCGGTCTCTTGCGGTACCTCCCTAACATAAAAGGGAAATGCAAACGCTCCCATTTGCCAAGCTCCATGGGGCAGGGAACGACTTCCTTGTGGTGGAGCTTGCAGATCTTGAGCGGCTGGGATTCGCCGAAGCCGACTTGCCGGACTTGGCAGAGCGGATTTGCAGCCGGCAGTTCGGCGTTGGCGCGGACGGGCTGGAGATCGTCTGTCGCTCGCACATCCCTGGTGCGGTCGCCAAGGCCCACCTCTGGAACTGCGACGGAAGCGAAGCCGAAATCTCTGGCAACGGGACGCGTTGCGTGGCCGCGTACCTGGCGGAGCGCCAGGCCTTGCCGCCAAAGTTCTTGATTGAGACGGGGGCCGGACCAAGGAAGGTGGAACTGATTCGCTGCGTTCCACCGGACTTTGAGTTTCGGATGACTTCCGACGTCGGGGCATGCCATGTCGTTGATGACTCGCTTTGGCTGGATGCGGCCGGCAGCCGGCATCTGGTCACGATCGTGGACGTTGGGAACCCTCAGTGCGTGCATCGGGTGAAGTCCTTCGGCTTCGACTGGAAGGGGCTTGGAGCAGCGCTGGAGAGACACCCTCACTTTCGGAACGGCTCGAACGTATCGTTCGTGGTCGTGCGCGCTGAAGCCCGCGAAGGGCCCGAACTGGATGTCCGCTTCTGGGAACGGGGAGCCGGTCCTACGCTGAGTTCCGGCACCGGTTCATTGGGGGCCGCCGTGGCAGCCCGACACCATGGCTGGGTCGGAGACTGCGCCACGATCCGGACGGAGGGCGGCATCATGACGGTTGACTGGATCGACGGTGTGAGCCTTACCGGCCCGGCCCGCCTCGTTGCTCGGGGCACGTACGAACCGGTCCGCTGATTCGTTTGAGCTTTCCACCGACCCGAACGGCGGGTGGCAGACGACGTGGCCGGTCTGGCAACCTTATTCAGGATGCGGCTCCCATCACTCGCACTAGCCTTCGCAGTCACGGCGCTGCTGGCCCAGGATCCTGGGGAGGAGGGAATTGTCACGCGAGGTCTCGCCGTGGAAACTTTTTCGTGCGGGAACCTCTCGCAAACGTGCACGGGCAGCACTCGCCGGTTCATGGAAGCGCGCTGCGGAACGGTGGTCGCCGAAGATGGCACGCGCCTGCAGGTTCCGACGACTCCGGCGGAAGGGCCTGATCCGACCGACCTCTACAACGATTGCACGGGGACGGGGCACAATCCCTCCCACCTTGACGACTTGGAGACCGTAGTGATCGACCCTGACGGGGAGGAGGTCACCGCTTATCTCTTCGGCGACAACTACTACGAGCTCTATGTCGACGGAACGATCGTCGCCCGCGATCCAGTCGGCTTCATTCCGTTCAATTCCGGCGTGGTCCGTTTCCAAGCCCGGCGTCCGTACACCGTCGCCGTGAAGCTGGTGGATTGGGGCACCCATCTCGGCGTTGGTATGGAATACGAACGCTGGAATGTCGGCGATGGCGGATTTATCGCCCGCTTCAGCGACGGGACGGAGACTGGCAGCCATTGGAAGTGCAGGGCCTTCTACATCAGCCCGCTGGAGGACCCGTCATGCGTCAAGCCCGGCCCAGATACCTCGGGGTGCCCGGAACGGCCGCCCTGCATTGAACGAGATCCGTCCTCGTGCGAGGCGCTGCACTACAGCGTGCCAGACGACTGGGCGTCACCGGGATTCGATGATTCCGCTTGGCATGCGGCATCGACCTATCCCGCGAGCGCCGTCACCAACCAGAGAGCGTACCGGGACTATGCCGCAGAGTTCGGCAGTGCCTCGTTCATTTGGTCCCACAACCTCGACCAGGACAACCTCGTACTTTGCCGGGCGAACGAGCGTTGATTCGGAGGTTTGGGTGCAGTTCGTCAAGCTCCGTGCCCCGCACCGATTACGATACTGGTCAGAGAGGAGCTTCCGATGCAGGTTCGCGTGCCGACACCTCGTCGATTCGGATGCCCGAGACATCGATCTGGGTGGCGGCTCCGTCCATCAGGCACAATCCCCGCCGCCCGTTCAGGATCGCCACGAGTTCCTTTCCGATGAGGTCGACGACCCTCTGGTCCAGGACGCCGGACTCGCGCAACGACTCCACGCTCTCGAATCGGCCTCGAATCAATGCCAGCATCCTACTGTCGTCCGCCAGCAGCTTGGGCGGGATAAGGTGGTCTGCGGCTAGTGCGTTGAGAAAGCACCTCAGTACGACCTGCGCGGCGGATTCCTGCGGTGTGGCGCTGCGCAGCCTCTGGGGCCGCTGATATCCGTCGGACCGGGACGACAAGCCTGCCTGGACAGCCCGAAGGACGCGCTGCGCGCTCTTTGGTCGGTTCGAGATCGCAAGGCCGCGGAAATCGGCCAGTTGGTTTGGCTTGGATGGGCGCGCGATTGCCAGCTTGACTAGGACCTTGTCCTCGGCCAACCAGCGCCTGGGTATATCAAGTCGGCTCGCCTCTTCCTCGCGCCATGCGATGAGTTCCTTGAGCACGTAATACGCAGTCGATTCCAGGCGCCTGCCCTCCGAGAGCTTCCGAGCCAGCGAGGCGGGATCCACCTGTTTGCTGGCCAGTTCCCCGGCCTTCGCGGAGATTTCCATGGCCCAGTCTTCGCGGCCGAGCTTGCGCAGCTTTTTGAGAAGCAGATCGGCTGCCCGCGGAAGATGGGCGACGTCCTCCATCGCATACTTCGACATTTCAGTTGGCAGAGGCCGCTTCAGCCAGTTCGTGCGGCTGTACCCCTTCTGGATTTCAATCCGGAGCAGCTTGCTGAGGAGGGTTGAGAGCCCGATTTGCTCGCCCATGCCTGTCAGCGCCGCGGCGACGGCTGTGTCGAGCACCGGTTCTGCGACTCGTCCGTAATTGCGGACCATGCAAATCTGGTCTTGGTCGACCGCGTGGGCGACCTTGAGGGTGTCCGGGGAAACCAGGACCTCCACAAGAGGCTCCATCTCCTTAGGCGGGATGGCTAACGGGTCAATGATCCAAGTCGAGGCGGAATCAGCGACTTGAATGAGCCCCAGCCTTGGGGAGTAGGTGCGCTCCCAGAGGAACTCCGTGTCAAAGGCGATCAGGTCCTGACTCGCTAGGGCCTGGGCAAGGCGGGCTAGGTCTTCCGGGTTGTCGATGTACGGGTTCGTTTCGTGGGTTGGTTTGGGTTTGCGTGCAGGCAAGTATCTAACTATCCACCCTATCAAGCTTCGTGAATTTCGGCATGTTGCGAGGCGGCTGCGACTGCCGGGGCCATAATTCGCAACGCTTCGGCTTACCTTGTCTCGGTACTTCGGAGCAACGCATTCGTCTCGGCCCTGCTCGGGCACGATGTCTGCGCTCCGGGTCGCGTCACGCTGATCGCAGCTGCGGCGCAGGCGAATCGGACCGCATCTGGGAACGGGCTTTCCTCAATTAATCCGACGGCCAGCGCCGCATTGAAAGTGTCCCCGGCCGCCGTAGTATCCACCGCCTCGACTGAATAGGCAGGGATTTGGCGCGCACGCCCCGAGTCCCGAATCCACGCCCCAGCCGCGCCCATTTTCAGGACAACCTCTTTCGCCCCTAGACGGGACAGGCTGTGGAGTGCGTCCCGGCCGCGCGCCGAATCCCGGCCGAGCAGGTAGGCCGCCTCCGTCTCATTCGGAGTCAGGAAGTCCACTAGATGGAGGAACGATGCAGGGAGTCGGCGTGCCGGAGCTGGGTCCAGGATGTTCGTAGCGCCGTGCTCCCGAGCGACCCGAAGCGCCGTCTGGATCGCTTCGATCGGACTCTCCAACTGGCACATTACGACATCGTCCTTGCCAACGGCCTCCAGTTCCTTGCAGACAGTTTCCGCGGTCAAGGCCGCGTTCGCGCCCGGCGACACCACAATCGTGTTGTCGCCGCTAGGGAGAACCTGAATGAAGGCCGCTCCGCTGGCAGGCCCCGACAGGCTTACGCCTGACGTGTCGACGCCTGCGCGGGCGAGGCTCCGCACCAGGTATCGCCCGTTGTCGTCGTCGCCCGCCTGCCCGATCATTCGCACCGGCGCGCCGAGTCTCGCTGCCGCAACCGCCTGATTGGCCCCCTTGCCACCTGGATAACGGCTGAGGCCGCCACCGTGGATGGTCTCGCCGGCCTTGGCGATCCGCCCCACCGAGATCACGTAGTCGACGTTAAGGCTTCCGACGACGTGAATGGTGCTCATCGTGCTGCAACGTGCCTGCTGCCTCCGCCGGCCGTGCGGGTATCAACCCGCGAGCCGGTGGGACCGCGTTCTGCCGATCGCACGGTCGACGAGCCAGTCGGCCGACGTGCCAAAGCCACTCAGTACGGCCGCACCGATTGCAACGCTCCACACGACAAGCAGGACAAGCCACCCCACCACCGGAAGCAATTGAATGGCTACCACAACTGCTGCAGCCGACTGCGTGGCAACGACCTGCGACCGATTCGGAAACAGGTTGCGCCCAATCCTATAGGTGGCCCCGGTGTAGCCGACCACGGACAGGAGCAGGAAAACCGCCAGGATCGGCACGGCGACCGGAAAGAGGATCGCGACAGTTACCGCCACGACCGCCAACACCAAGGAGGTTCCCAGACCGCTCAGGAGGCAGGCTAGAGGGTTGCCGCTCAACGTGGTCGCAATGGTCTGCACGCGGCGCGTCCCCAATATGAGGTACGCAAGCGTGTTCAACGCCAACAGCGTCGCGAAAATCACCAGCACCGAGACCACGAGGCCGATCACCGAACCGAAGAGAACCAGACGGCCAAATCGCTCTCCGCCCACATGCTCAATCGAGCCGCCGACGCTCTCGGGTGAAATCCCGGACTGCCGTCCGAGTACCACGACCGCATCTCCTCCGATCGACGCGTCCGACGAAGCCGCTTCGATACTGCCCAGGATTGCTATGGCGTCGCCTCCAACTCCCGACAGCAGTCGCATGTTTCCTCCAATGACTGCCGACTTGCCCAGCACGGAACCGGAGGACTCGAGCGTTCCTCCAATGACGGTTGCGTCGCCTTCGAGCGCCCCGCGGTTCTCCAGCGTACCCAGCACGACGAAGGCATCACCCGTTACAGTTCCCTCGACGTGAATCGAACAGGCGACGCAGGTGGCTTCTTCCACTGCCTCGCCCGGACCGACGTGGATCGATTCCCCGATCATGATCCGGCGGCCCTGCGCACCGAGGACGCCCGCGCCGACAAGGCTGGCCACCACCGTGACACCGACGATCAGCCGTCGAGGCTTCGAGGACTTCACTGGCTCCATGCTACAGGACGGATCGAGGGGTACAACTGACGGTCCCCGGGGCAATTCCTGGTGGCCCGGCGGTTCTCACGCTTGCTGCTGCAAGCTCGCTAGAGCCAGGATCAACCGTCGTAATCCCAGTTCCCGGCCTTGCGGGTCATACCATTCTCCCGGCGCATGAGCGTTTCCGCCGCGGCCTCCCGATCCCACGGCCACCGTCGGTACGCCCGCAGCCAGGGGAACGTTGGCGTCCGTCGATGCGCAATCGAATGCGGAAGCAATCCGCAGGTGATCGTCCACTGCCCGGAAGCAGTCCGCCACTGGATTCTGCGCCAACCTCCCGGCAGCCGGGCGACTCCCGATCTCACGGAGATGGAAACGGGTCAGGCGTTCCCTTGAGCGCCGGTTCTCGGCTTGTACGGCAATCCGAGCGGCGTCCTCGACAATATCGGCCGTCTTGACCATCTCCCTTTCGTCGACCGACCGGACATCGATCTTGGCCCGGGCGGAGCTGGGAATGGCATTCACGCTGGTCCCGCCGTGAATCACCCCAACGCTGAGCGTCGTGCGCGGCTTGAGCGGGAGTTTGGCCTGCGTCATGAGGTCCACCGCACGCGCGAGCGCGTGAATCGGATTCGCACGACCATAGTCGTTCCAGCTGTGCCCGCCGGGTCCTTCGATCAAGAGCTCGAAACGCTTGCTGCCCAGAGCGGCCGTCGTGATGTGGCTGATGGACGCGCCATCAAGCACCATGTACCGATCGATGCTATCCGAGAAGCGAGACTGGTTCGCAACGTAACGGATGCCGTGGAGATTCCCTTCGCCTTCCTCAGCGACGTTCGCGACGAGCAGGGTGTTGCGACGCGGGTCCGTGACGAGTGGGTGAGCGAGAATCTTCGCCAGCGCGACCAGGGCCGTGAGGCCCGTGCCGTTGTCGGTCACGCCCGGGCCCCGAATCGTGCCATTCGCGTCCACTCGGATGTCCGAGGGGCGGGAGGGGGCGAGGATCGTGTCCATGTGCGCCGTGACAGCGATGAAAGGGAGCTTTGCAGAGTGGACGATCGGGACGACGACGTTTCCTGCTGGATCGATTCTCGGTCGGTGGCCGAGGCTTGCGAACACGCGCCGCAAGTGGTCTGCCCGGTCGCACTCGCGGAAGGTGGGCGCGGGAACCCGGCAGAGTTCGAGGTGCTGGCGATTGAGCCAGGCTTGGTCGCGGGCCGTTTGCGCCCAAGCCTTTTGCACCCCTTCAAGAGCGGCCGCCGAGACGACTCGTTGGCCCCAGCCGCTCGTGGCGGAGTTGTCCGCGCGAGCCTGCGTCAGGTAGCGGGCCATCAATACAGGAGTTTAGCAACGGCACGGAAGCAAAGCTCCCGCTTAGGCTCCGTGCTACTTTGCAGGTGTGGGCGCGCTTGCCAGTCGCTACCCCGCCGCCGAAGGCATGCCAATTCGCATCCGAGCCGGGCTCCTCTTCGTTCCGCCAGCTGTCTGGGTTGAAGACGGGCCGCACGAGATTTTGAAATGAACATGCCGCGAACGCACGGGGCGCTGGCATGGCCGCCAGACTCTGCAGGCCATGGAATCTTCGTTCCCGATTGGCTGCCGAGTAGTCACATAGACAGACAGGGCGCCAATTCACCGGCCCCGGCTTAGGGATAGGAAACCGTCCATGGAGAAGACGTTCGACGTCATCGGAGTTGGCTTGAACGCCACTGATACTCTGCTGCTCGTTCCCCAGTTTCCCGCCTATGGCGGCAAGGCCCCGTTCGTCAGGGAGATTCGATCCCCCGGGGGCCAGGTCGCGAGCGCGATGGTGGCCTGTGCGAAGCTCGGCCTACGGACCAAGTACATCGGCGGTGTCGGCGACGACGAGGGCGGCCGGATCCTCACTCAGAGCCTCGAGAGGGCGGGGATCGATATCTCGGATGTCCAGCTCCGGCACAACTGCCCCAATCAGTCCGCCTATATCGTCATCGATCAAACGACCGGAGAGCGGACGGTGCTGTGGCAGCGTCCGGATTGTCTGCGGATCGTCCCCAAGCATATCGGCCCTGAGCAGATTTGCTGTGCGAAGGTTCTCCATATCGACGGTCACGACACGCCTGCCGTGGAGCGTGCGGCGCGCATTGCTCGGGAGAATGGCATTCCTGTCACTGTGGATGTCGATACGATCTATCGCGGGTTCGACCGGGTCCTGCCCTATGTCGATTACCTGATTGCTAGTACGAGTTTCCCTGTGGAGTGGACCAGCGAGAGAGATCCCTTCCGGGCGCTGGAGTTAATTCAGCACGAGTACGGCATGAGGGTCGCCGCGATGACCTTGGGATCGTACGGAGCACTGGCCCTCTCGGAGGGGCAGTTCCACTATTCGCCGGCATTCGTTGTGAACTGCCAGGACACGACGGGGGCGGGCGACGTGTTTCACGGCGCCTTCTGTTATGCGGTCGTCAAGAACTATTCGATCGACGACGCCCTCGAATTCTCCAACGCGATGGCAGCCCTGAACTGCAAGTCACTCGGCGCACAAGGGGGGATCGAGGGTGTCGATGCCGCGAATCGGCTCATTCAGCGAGGGGAGCGTCGTTCGAGACCTGAATTCGCCGACCGGATGCCGAAGGCTTAAACGCAGGGCTGCCCAATGATCCCGATCCGTGACGATGCGCCGCGCCTTACGGTTCCCGTCATCACTTGGCTGCTAATAGCCGCAAACGTCGGGGTCTTCATTTATCAGATCGCTCTAGGGGTCGAATCGCCCGCAGCCAAGCTGGCCTTCCTCGGCTCTTACGCGGTCATTCCGGCTCGGGTGACCTCGGCCCTCACCGGCGAAGCGCCCATCTTGGCCGGCCTGCTCCCGATCCTCACTTCCATGTTCCTGCACGGAGGCTGGATGCACCTCATAGGCAACATTTGGTTTCTGTGGATCTTCGGGGACAACGTCGAGGACGAGTTAGGGCACGGTTTCTTCGTGCTTTTTTATGTGGCGTGCGGAGCGATCGCAGCCGTCGTGCAGTTTCTGGCCGATCCTCTCTCGAACATTCCGATGGTCGGAGCCAGCGGCGCAATAGCCGGGGTGATGGGGGCCTACCTGATTCGCTTCCCGCGTGCCCGCGTTACGGTCCTGCTACCGTTCATCATCATTTGGACCACCGTCCAGTTGCCCGCCTTCATGATGCTGACCTATTGGCTGGCCATCCAGGTCTACAGCGGGACAGCCAGCGCTTCCGGGGGAGGCGTCGCTTGGTGGGCTCACATCGGGGGCTTCGTGGCGGGCATTGGAATCGTTCTCCTGCGTCCGCGTCGCCGGACTTGGCTGCGCACTTGGCGGGGCTAACGTGGCCCGTGCCAAACAGCGGAGTTGGCGGATCCTCGGAGCGTCGATCGGTAAGGGCTGCTGCCATACTGATACTCGGCGTGCATCGAGTGATCATCTACTCCCGTCCCGGCTGCTGCCTCTGCGACGATGCCAAGCGGGAATTCGCCACAGCCATGCCTGAAGCCGAATTGGAAGAGGTTGACATCGACTCCGATCCGGAACTGCGAGTCCGCTACGGCAATGATATTCCCGTTGCTTTCGCTGGCGGACGCGAGCTGTTCCGGCACCGGTTCGATCCAGACTGCCTCCGCATCCTGCTTCAGCTCTGAAGGAACTCGACCATGGATCGGCAAAGAGAATCCAGAGAACGGGCCATCGAACAGCGGTTCTAAATTTCCGAGGCGCAAGTGGGCTCTTAGCGTCTCACCGGGG